>JAZURE010000001.1:0-9920 GCA_045606045.1 Clostridia bacterium
AGCTTTTTGGTGCCTGTCTGGAAATAACGGTCTTTACTGCCTTTTTCCATAGCAGCGATTGAACCCATTCCGCGGTAAACCTTGAATCTTCTTCCTTCAAAGAGTTCAAATTCACCGGGGCTTTCTTCGCATCCTGCAAGAAGTGAGCCAACCATTATTACATCGGCACCTGCTGCAATAGCTTTGGGAAGGTCGCCGCTATATTTGATACCGCCGTCTGCGATAACGGGTATGTTGTATTTTTTAGCTGCCTGATAAGCGTTGTATATAGCAGTAACCTGAGGTACACCAACACCTGCCACAACTCTTGTTGTGCATATGGAGCCGGGTCCTATACCTACCTTTATGGCATCTGCACCTGCTTTAATAAGAGCTTCTGCAGCTTCAGCAGTTGCTATATTGCCTGCGATTACCTGTATGTGAGGGAAAGCTTCTTTAACCTTCTGTAAGCACTTCATTATGTTCATGGAATGGCCGTGAGCAGAGTCGAGCACGAGTACATCCACCTTGGAGGCAACAAGAGCTTCTACACGGTCAAGAACATCGTCTGTAATACCTATAGCCGCACCTGCAAGAAGTCTTCCGTTGGAGTCCTTGGCGGAGTTGGGGTATTTAACGGATTTTTCAATATCTTTTATGGTTATAAGACCTTTGAGATAGCCGTTCTTGTCCACTATGGGAAGCTTTTCTATCTTGGCACTTCTAAGTATCTGCTGCGCTTCATCCATGGTAGTGCCTTCGGGTGCTGTAACGAGGTTTTCACTAGTCATAGCTTCCTTAATAGGCTTGGAAAAATCTGTTTCAAATCTTAAATCGCGGTTTGTTATTATGCCCTTTAATCTTCCATCTTCTTCTGTTATCGGTACACCGCTTATTTTGTATTTACCCATAAGCGCATCAGCTTCGGCAAGTGTATGGTTTTCTGAAAGGCGGAACGGGTCTACTATAACTCCGTGTTCACTTCTTTTTACCTTGTCTACTTCTGTAGCCTGCTGTTCTATTGTCATGTTCTTGTGGATAATACCTATACCGCCCTCACGGGAGATTGCTATAGCCATAGCTGATTCCGTTACAGTGTCCATAGCAGAGCTCATGAGAGGAATGTTGAGCTGGATGCTCTGAGTAAGGTTTGTCCTCATGTCTACAGCGTTGGGAAGTATGTTTGATTCCTGAGGTATAAGGAGCACATCGTCAAATGTTAGTCCTTCGTAAGCAAATTTTTCTACCATAAGTATCCCCTTTCAATATGTAATTATCAGTTGTATATTATTATAAGTATATATTAAAACTCGCCTGTAGTCAATGAAAAAAATAAAAATGGGTCAATTTAACAAATAATTTTTGCAAAATGACACTATTTTTTAAATAAACATATAAAACAAAAGGAATCTGTATTTTAGATTCCTTTTGTTTTATTAATTGAATATTCTTCTTATGTTCTTGATTCTTTTTCCGTAGGATGTGGCATCGAGTGCAACAATTTCTACATTGTAGCCTGTTCTGGGGGAGTGGATAAAGTATCCGTTGCCCACATAAAGACCTGTGTGTCCTATGTAGCTTCCGCCTATGGAAGAACTGAAGCAAAGGATATCACCTGGTCGCATATCGCCTACGGGAACCTCCACACCATTCAGAGACTGGTCAGCAGCCACTCGGTTTACATTAACACCCATGAGCGAGTAGCAGTACTTAACAAAACCTGAGCAGTCAAAACCTGCAGGGGACATACCGCCGTACACATAAGGAGTGCCTATGTATTGTTTGGCAAGCTCTATAAGCTTTTCACCGGGAACCTGTGAACCCGCATAAGAGGGGATAACACCGTTTGATGCAGGAACACCGTTATTGTTATATACACTCAAATCTTTCTCGATATTTGTTTGTGTAACAATGATGTAGTCTGCAGACACATATGCGTCTACACCGCTGTAGAAAATTTTGTGCCAGCCGTTTTCTGTAGAAAGAATTACGACTTCGTAGTCAGTCGGTATAAGACCAAGTGATGTACACTCTGTAGTCGGTGCACTGCGTACATTAAGTGCATCGGCATTCACCTTGCCGAGCGATACCGTGTCGGCACTTGCTGTAATCGCAAAAAAAAGCGATATGGCACAGCCAGCCACGATAATACTCAATTTTTTTAACATTAGAAATACATACCTCTTTTCCGAGGCTTTCCTCCATTGTATTTGTGCTATCTTGTGACAACACAAACCCATTATACACTAAAAAAACGCTTTTGTCAAATTTTATTGTGATTTTGCACTAAAGCTTCGTTATAATTCTGTCTATTATTCCCAAAACAAAGAAGTTTTCTTCGGGGATTTGCTCGATGGAAAGACCCGTTGGAATCCTTGTGGATTCTGCACTCATGTATCTTCCCTCTATATTATTGTGATATTTTCGTATTATGAAGGAATTATTTTTTATTGCAGCAAATATATCTCCGTCGGATAGCTCCTTTATCTCGGTATTTATTATAATACAGGTGCCGCGCTTGATGCCCAGCTTATTCATGGAGTTGTCGGTAGCACTTGTAGATATGTAGCCCGTTTTGGGTATGTGAAGAGGTGCGGGCAGACAAAGCGAAGAATCCATAAGCGCAGGCTCGCCTGTCTTTAGACCGTCAAGATTTGTAGGTTCGTAGTAGGAGATAGGTGTTCCGTACAAAATCTGTGCTTTCTTTACGGTGGCCTGTATATCCATATCGGGTACGAAATAGCTTGCAGGTAAGTTAAATGCAAGCATGAATCTTCTCAGAGTAGAAATTGTAGGGGTAGCGTAACCCGATTCGTAGTTTGATATAGAGGTCTTTCGTACACCTACCATATCCGCCATTTGCTGTTGGGTAAGTCCCCAGGATTTTCTGAGTTCTCGTATTCTTTGAGCAAAGAGTATATCATCTCTGTGCATTTTTATCACTTCTTTCGAGCTGTATTATAAAGTCTCCTATGCTTTTTGCTGCCAGTGGTCGTCCCAGTTCGGATTGCATTTTGCAGATGTGCTCTATGCGGCCCTTGGTATTTACAAGCTGATAAAACACTTCGTCTATAGTAGTGTTTGGAGATACACCTATAGCGAGGGAGTTATTTATGAGGTATTCCCGGTTTCTGTCCTCCTGACCGGGTATGGGGTCTACAAGTATAATTGGGAGCGTCTTTGCCAGAGCTTCGCTTACCGTAAGACCACCGGGTTTTGTTACAATTGCATCGGATGCATCCATTATTGTATCCACATTGCTTACATAGCCGAAATTATATATTTTCTTCCTTGTTTCTAATTTGTCTATGCGCCTTTTCATGCGCTTGTTTCTACCGCATACGCTTATTATCTGGAAGTCATCATCCATTTTGTCCAGATCCTTAATGTATTTTTCTGTATTGCCGAAGCCCATACTTCCGGAGATTATAAAGATGGTTGTTTTATCCTCTATATTGAGCTTTTTTCGGGCTTCACTTTTGTCTCCTTTTGCAGAGAATTTAAGGTTTATGGGTATTCCCAAGGGCATGATTTTATTTTCGGGGATACCTTTTTTGGTAAGCATATATTTAACATGCTCATTGGCAGTTATGTAGTAATCCATAATTGCCATATCCCAGTACGGAAGAATACAAAAATCCGTTACTATGCCTATGGTTTTGGTGTCCACAAGTTTTTTCTTTTTATATTCACTCATAAGGACTGCAGCCAGGGGATGAGTGGGGATTACCACATCGGGCGATTGTTTAGAGATGTACTTTGCAAATTGTCTCGAAACAATGCTGTTTGCAAATTTAGACCACGAAAGTCTGGATTCGGGGTTGTGTTTTTCTATACTGTTATAGAATTTTCCGTATATATAGGGGATGTGCTTTGTACTGAAAAGATAACCTTTTTCCAGAAGATTACTAAGCTGTTTGTTGAAAAATTTGTATGCATCTATGACCTTGACCTCAACGCCCTGAGCTTCGAGATAGTTTTGCAATGCATACGAGGCTATGTTGTGTCCGTTTCCTGTAGACATGGTAAGAATTATAGCATTCATTGTTATTTATTCCTTTATTTAATAAATTTAAATGCAGATTAATTATATCTTTTTTTACAGTTTTAGTCAATAGTAACCACGAAAGAAGAATTTGCATATTATAAAGTGAATCAAATATTTGGAGGTGTTTCTTGATGCTTGGCAATAGATGCTGCGGTACTCTCTTTGGTTCCAATGACGGAATACTTTTCTTTATATTAGTATTCTTACTTCTCTTCGGCTGCTGTGACAACAACAAAGAATGTAACTAATTCAAAAAGGAGGAAAAAATATGTTTAACTTATTTGGCGGCAGAAACTGCTGTGATGGTGAAAGCAGCACAATTTTGTGGTTTATAATCCTTGTTATTCTTCTTTTTATGAATAACGATGACGGCTGCAACAATAGTTGCTCACGAAACGACTGCGGATGTTAATGCGGGGATGGTGAATTAATATGTTTGATTCCTGCAACAACAACTGTAATTGCTGTGATTCTTGCTGCAACAATTCCAATGGTATTTTCGGTCAGGGAATATGGATTTGGGTAATAATAGCAATAATCATAATCTGGGTTTTATCCGACAATAACAACTGCTGTTGTTAATAAAAGGGCGATGCTTTTGCATCGCCTTATACTTTTCTTTCCGAAATATATTGTTGTATTGAATCCTCGACCATTTTTACTTCTTTTTCAAAGTCATGGGCACTCATCCTCATGGCACCTGCACCCATTATGATTATCTGCTCAAGGCTATCGGAGGTTGCCACCTTTACATTATAGTCCTTTGCAAGCTTATGTGAGGTTTTTTCTATATATGCATCTGCAGTTTCCGCTTCTTTGGTGTAAATTACATTGATTCCGTTTACCTCTTCCACTTCACCGAGACCTCCTTTAACCTTGTACGCATCAAACACAACGGCAAGGTTGATACCCCTTATAGCATTATAATTTACAAGTCGGGTAATAAGTGTTTCTCTTGCAAGGTCAATGTCCTTGTGGGCGAGCTTCTTTAAATCGTCCCATGCAAAGATTATGTTGTATCCGTCCACAAGGATGTACTCATCCTTGAATTGTATGGGCTTACCCTTGTATTTTACATCACCGGTTCTGTTTTTTACGGTGTGTTTGGGTTTGGCAGGCTTTCCAAAGGTCATTTCAAATATTCTGTCGATTTCCTCTTGACTTATAAGACGCGCGTCAAAGCTTTTTGTCTGACTAAGAGGAGTATATTCTTCGTCTGCTTTGGGCTTTAATGCGCTTTCAAGATGCATATGCTCGTACACCTCGTTCCACTTTACATTGTATGCACTTCCGTGAGCGCAAAATACGGAATCTGCGCTGTTTTCCACATCGGCATCGAAATTATAACCGATTTTTTCTATTACCTCTTCTTCATTTTGACATTGCTCATATCCTTTAAGTGAGCAGGACATGCTTCCCATACCTTTTGTAAAGGAGAGAATTTCGCTCTGGTAGAATTGTATTTTGCTCACAGGAGCACTTGCATTTATTGTGCACATATCCCCATGAATTTCGGGCGGAGAAAAGCTTCCGCCCATATTGGAGATGTCATTTAAAACTCTTCCCACATTGTCCGATGGCACCTCAATTATAACATCATACCACGGCTCAAGGATAACGGATTTTGCGTTTTTGAGTCCGTGTCGGACAGCTCTGTAGGTAGCCTGACGGAAATCTCCTCCGTCCGTATGCTTAAGATGTGCCTTGCCTGAGGCAAGTGTTATGCATATATCCGTGATGGGGGAGCCGGTAAGGACTCCTATGTGAGTTTTTTCGGTAAGGTGGGTTAGTATAAGCCTCTGCCAGTTTGTTGCAAGTTCGTCCTCACGGCATTTGGACTGAAATGTTATTCCGCTTCCGCGTTTACCGGGGGAGAGTATAAGGTGCACCTCGGCATAATGCCTCAGCGGTTCATAGTGTCCCACGCCCTCTACCGTATCTGCAATTGTTTCTTTGTATATCACAGAAGCTCGTTCAAATTCCACTTTAAACCCAAAACGTTCTTCCACAACTCTTGTCAGTACCTCTGTTTGTATTTCGCCCATAAGGCGTACGGATATTTGCTTTAATGTTTCATTCCACGATACGCTGAGCTTTGTTTCCTCCTGCGATAGCTTGCGGAAAGCTTCAAACGCTTCCGCATCATTTATGGGTGAGAGTATTTTTACAGTATAATTAAACACAGGCTCGAGCATAAGCGAGAGTGAGTCTTTTTCGCACCCTAAGTTTCTGCCGACAGCTGTGTTTTCGAGCCCCGTAACGGCACATACACACCCTGCAGAGGCTTCGGATATCATTTCGTATTTGTTGCCCGAGTATACTCGTATTTCGTTTATTTTTCCGCTTTCGCCCGAACAATCAATAACACTTTTTACTTTGAGTACACCGCTTGTCACTTTGAGGTGTGTAAGCCTTGTGCCTTTGTCGTCGTAGGATATCTTAAATACCTTTGCGCCAAAATCTTGTCCGCTTTTATTAAAGACGGTGTATTCTGACAGTATATGCATAAATTCTTCCACACCGTTGTTTTTGAGTGCGGAGCCGAATATGCAGGGGAAAAGCTTTCTGTCCTTTATGGCATCACAAATACTCTCGCGGGAGATGTATCCGTCTAAAAATTCTTCCATCATATCCTCAGAGCACATTGCAAGTTCCTCCGAGTGCACTATTTCTGCACTGTCGGAGAAATCCATGAGGCTTTCAGACAGCTTATCTTTTATTATATCAATAAGTTCATCTTTTTCGTAGGGGCTTATGTCTGTTTTGTTTATAAATACAAAGGTAGGTACGCTGTATCTTTCGAGCAGTTGCCACAGGGTTCTTGTGTGGCTTTGTATACCCTCGGGTGCACTTATTACAAGCACGGCATAGTCGAGGACGGATAATGTGCGTTCTGCTTCTGCACCAAAGTCGGCATGACCGGGAGTGTCGAGAAGGGTAAATATGGTGTCCTCACATTCAAAAACTGCCTGTTTTGAAAACACGGTAATTCCTCTGTCTCTCTCTATTTCGTTATTATCAAGAAAACTGTCCTTGTGGTCAACTCTGCCAAGGCGTCTTATTTTGCCTGAATTATAGAGCATGGCTTCGCTAAGGGTTGTCTTACCTGAGTCAACATGAGCCACGATGCCGATTGTTATTCGCTTTTTCAAACCGAGACACCTCCTTACAGGGGTAAGTATACCTTTTTAAAAGCTTATTGTCAAATATGAACGACTGCAAATGTACCGTATGTCAAATAAAAAACTATTGACAAACCTGTTTTTTCGGTTGTATAATATAATAAATCAATATTACAACAAACCGTTGATACAGAAAAAAATCAGGATAAGCTTCTTATGAGCGAGCGGATTACGGTGTGAGTTCCGCAGAAGTCCCTGAACAATATGGACTGTTGAGGGCAGTGTTAAATGCACTGACGTAAGACTTGCGTTATAAGTCGGGGATATGATGGTATCCCGCTAAGAAATCCTACAGGATTTAAAGCAAGGTGGCACCGCGGAGTATATTCGCCCTTGAAAGCACAGCATGTGTGCGTTCAAGGGTATTTTTGTTGTAATGCTGAAAAACTATTTTATTGGAGGCATTTATTGTGAAAAAAAACTACACAGAGTTTCAGACTTATCTTAAGAACTTTCCTTCCAAGGACGGATACTTTGGTGAATTTGGCGGTTCGTTTCTTCCGCCCGAACTCGTACCCGCATTCGAGGAGGCAGACAGAGCGTACGAGGCAATATGCCATTCGGCACAGTTTATAAACGAGCTTCGCAGAATCCGCAAGGAGTTTCAGGGCAGACCTACTCCCGTTTATCATTGCGAAAGACTTTCCAAAATATTCGGAAACTGTCAGATTTACCTAAAGAGAGAAGATTTAAACCACACAGGAGCCCACAAGCTTAATCATTGCATGGGTGAGGGACTTCTTGCAAAGTATATGGGCAAGAAAAAGCTCATTGCGGAAACGGGTGCAGGTCAGCACGGTGTTGCCATAGCTACGGCTGCAGCATACTTTGGTATGGAGTGCGATGTGTACATGGGAGAGGTGGATATAGAAAAACAGCACCCCAATGTTATTCGTATGAAGATGCTCGGCGCAAATGTTGTACCGGTAACACACGGTCTTAAGACATTAAAAGAAGCGGTGGATGCTGCATTTGAAGCATATCTTAACGAATATGACAATGCAATCTATTGCATTGGCTCGGCATTAGGACCCCATCCTTTCCCCAAAATGGTGCGTGACTTCCAGTCTGTTATAGGTATAGAAGCAAGAGAACAGTTTATGGAAATGACAGGTATCATGCCCGATGCGGTATGTGCTTGCGTTGGCGGCGGTTCCAATTCTCTGGGTATGTTTACACCCTTCCTTGCTGATCCCGTAGATATATACGGCATTGAACCACTCGGCAAGGGTGAAAACATAGGAGACCATGCCGCTACCATGAAGTTTGGTACCAAGGGCAGACTCCACGGCTTTGAAAGCTATCTGCTTCAGGACGAAAAAGGTGAGTCGCTTCCCGTATATTCAATAGCAAGCGGACTTGACTACCCCGGTGTAGGTCCTGAGCACGCATATTTAAGAGATGCCGGCAGAGTTAACTACGAAACAATATCCGATGAGGAAGCTATGGAAGCATTCTTCCTGCTTTCACGCTATGAGGGTATAATTCCTGCTATAGAGAGCGCACACGCAGTTGCTTTTGCAATTAAATACGCAAAAGAACACGGCACAGGCTCAATTCTTGCCTGCCTTTCGGGAAGAGGCGATAAGGACATAGATTATGTTTACGAAAACTATGGCTGCGGTGAAAAATTTAAACTTGATTATGATGTATAATACCAGAAACCTGCAAAGAAATTTGCAGGTTTTTAAAATTTTATCAAAATAATACTTTACAACTTTAATATAATGAAGTATAATATACCCATCAAATAATTTTTGGAGGTTTATACCATGAAAAAGATTTTAGCACTTATGCTTGCAGCTACTATGATTTTTGCTTTTGCAGCTTGCGGCAATGAAAAAGGAACAAATGATGCAAAAGGCGATAAAGAGACAGAAAAGCTCGTTATAGGTTACACAATTTATGAGCCCATGAACTACATGGAAGACGGTAAACTTACAGGTTTCGATACAGAATTTGCAGAAGCTGTATGCGAAAAGCTTGGTGTTACACCCGAATTTGTAGAAATCAACTGGGATACAAAGTTTGTAACACTCGATTCCAAGAAGATTGACTGTATCTGGAATGGTATGACAATTTCTGATGAAGTTAAGAAGAACTGTGATGTTTCCAAGGCATATGTAAAGAACGCACAGGTTGTTGTAATGAAAGACGATGTTATAGAAAAGTATGCAGATGCAGAAAGTTTAAAGGGACTTAAGTTTGCTGCAGAAGCAGGCTCCGCAGGCGAAGCAGCAATAAAAGACAACGGTCTTGACGAAAACTATTCTCCTGTAGCTGCACAGACAGATGCACTTCTTGCAGTAGCAGGCGGACAGGCAGATGCTTGTGTAATTGATATCACAATGGCAAACGCTTCAACAGCAGAAGGCACAAGCTTTGCAGACCTTGGTTATTCAATCGAACTTACAACAGAAGAATACGGTATCGGCTTCAAGCTTGATTCTGCTCTTACCGCTGAAGTTGACGCTGCAATAGATGCACTTAAGGCTGACGGAACACTTGATGCACTTGCTGAAAAATACGCTCTTAACCTTGCTCTTTAATAGTTAATTACATAAAGTAAGTAAAAGGCAGAGTCAATCTGCCTTTTACTTAGTTATAAAATAAAAGTAAAGGCATTGATATTATGTTTGTTACAGTAACTATGAGCCTTCTTGAAGGCCTGGCAACAACCCTTAAAATTTTCGGGCTTACACTTCTTATGG
>JAZURE010000002.1:0-6807 GCA_045606045.1 Clostridia bacterium
TCAACCAAAATCAAGATAAAATAGTTTGTTTTTCGAGGCGACAGGTCGCAGGAATACTGTCGTATTTCAAGACCGACAACGAAGAAAAACGCCTATTTTACTTGATTTTGGCGAGTTCGGATACTGACGCATCTGCTTATACAAAAATCCCTGACAACATAATTGTTGCCAGGGATGGATGTTTTTATACAGTATATGCTCTAAAAACCTCATTGTATTCTTTTTTGAACATATTGTATGCTTCGGATAGTCTATCCTCATTTTCAAAAATTCCAAACACAGCTGAGCCGCTTCCGCTCATAAGCGACGCATCTGCGCCAAGTTCGAGCATTTTTGCTTTTATGTTTGCAATTTTGGGATGCTTTCTGAATATACTGTATTCGAAGGAGTTGCCCATCTCCCGATAGAGAGAATTCATATCGCCGTTTTCTATGGCGCAGATGGCTTTTTCTATATCAGGATGGTCCATGTTTTCAAAGTCAAGACCTGCGTATGCCTCGGGGGTAGATACCGCCACGGGCGGTTTGACTACGAGGATGTTCTTTTGCGGCAGGGGTGGAATCTTTGTGATCTTATCGCCTATGCCGCAGGCTCTTGCGGTTTTTCCCAGTATACAAAAGGGTACATCCGCACCGAGTCTTGCGCCTATCTTAGTAAGAACAGGCAAGGCTAAAGGCTTTCCGTACAGGAGATTGAGTCCCTTAAGAACTGCTGCGGCATCTGCACTTCCGCCTGCCATACCTGCACACATGGGTATGCGTTTTTGTATGTGGATTCTTGCACCGCCCTTTATACCGCTTGAATCAAAAAACAGCTCTGCCGCCCTGTAAGCAAGGTTGGTTTTGTCATATGAAAGAGGTCCTGTTCCGCCAAGCTCAATTCCCGAAAAGGTTTTTTCTATATCTATACTGTCGCAAAGGCTTATATTCTGCATTATCATATCCACATCGTGATAGCCGTCGGGGCGTTTCCCTACTACATCAAGACAAATATTTATTTTTGCATATGCATTTATTTTCATGGCTTTATCCTCCCTAATGCGAGAATCTACATATATTATAATATACGCCCACACTGCTGTCAAATCAAAAAATGACAAAAAACCAAAAAACATCTTGACATTTCGCTTATAAAATTATAAAATATATTGGTGCTTTAATGTGCGTATGCCATTTTATGCGCCTTTAAAACACTAAGTTGGCAGGATTGTAACATAGATTACTCTATTTTTACAGTTTTGTTACAACCATTATTACGGCATTGACTATATTCGCCATGCGGTGATATAATCATGCCAAGGTCAGAGACTTCTCTGACATAAGTGTTAAGCAGTATATGAAAGAGATGCGGCTTACACACGAAAAAGTCGATCTCTTTCAAAAAAATTTTATTAAGGAGGATTTGAGAATATGAGAAATCTCAAAAAGGTACTCGCACTTGTTATCGCATTCTCCATGATGCTTTCCGCAGTAGCTTTCGCAGGCTACAAGGATGTAGCTGCAGATGCTGATTACGCAGGTGCAGTAGAACTCTTGTCTGCTCTCGGTATATTCGAGGGAGACGAAACAGGTAACTTCAACCCCGACAAGACAGTTTCCAGAGCAGAAATGGCTGCTATAATCTGCCGTGCTATGGGTGTTGACGCAGCAGAACAGGCTGCTACAAAGTTTAGTGATGTTCCTGCAAGCCACTGGGCTTCCGGTTACATCGCATATGCTAGCGCTGGCGATTCCCCGATTCTTAACGGTGTTGGCGGCGGTAAGTTCAACCCCAGCGGTACACTTACCTACCAGCAGGCTCTTAAGATCGTTGTTTATGCTTTAGGCTTTGAGCCCATGGCAAACGACAATGGCGGCTGGTCCGCAGGTTCTATCTATGTAGCTAACAGATACAAGATCACCGAAGGTGCTGATGCTACAGCTACAAGAGGTAACCTCGCTATCATCTTAGCAAACGCTATGAAGACTCCTATGATGGATAAGACATCCTACGGTAGTGATGCTAAGTCCGAAGTTCTCAACGGTAAGAACGACAAGGAATACAGAACACTCCTCACAGATATGGATATCTATATCGCAACAGGTGTTGTTGGTGCAAAAGATGTTGACGAAGTTGCTTTCGAAATCACAGAAGATTCCGATGACGGCGAATTTAAAGACGGTAAGACACCTGACTTCAAGATCGGTGCTTCCGATATCGCTGCATATCAGTATCAGAATGTAGATGCTTATGTTAAGAAGGTTGGCAAGAAGTACGAAGTAGTTGCTGTTGTTCCTTCTGTAGCTGGCGAAACTCTTACAATACTTTCCGATGATGTTGCAGCATATGACAAAGCTACTGGCGAACTCGAATACTATATCGATGCTGCAAACAGCAACAAGACAAAGAAAATTGATGTAGACAACGAAATCAAAATCGAGTACAACAAGGCTGCTTACGGCAAGAAGCTTGAAGACCTTGTTAAAGAAGAAGATGTTATCATCACATTTATCGAAAACACAAGTGATGGTGATTTTGATCAGGTTGTAGCTAAGTACTACACAAGCTGCAGAGTAGAAGATGTTGATGCTGACAATGACAGACTCTTCCTCGTAGACGGCACAATCAAGTTTGATTTTGACGCTGTAGAAGATGGCGAAGTAACACGCATCCTCGTAGACGAAGAAGGCAATGCTCTTACACTTGCTGACTTTGCTAAGGACGATGTAGTTGCTTATGTTGCAAACGGCAAGATCAACAGCAAGGATACAACTTATATTGAAATCGTTAAGCTTGCTAACTCTGCTGTAACAGGTTCTGTAGATTCCACATACACATCCAATGGTGACAAGTATGTTGTAATCGATGGTAAGGACTATGTAGATACAACAGGCGACCTCAATGCTGGTGATGAAGGTACATTCTACATCGGTATCACAGGTAAGGTTATCGAATATGATGCAACACTTGCTGGTGAAAACTACGGTTACATCGTAGAAGGTGCTATCGCTACAGGTTCTTTCTCCGCTGACAAGTGGCAGATTAAGATTCTTACAAAGGATGACGGCATTGTAACTTACGATGTTAAGGATAGCTATCACGACGCAGTTGTTGATTACCTTGCAAAGAATGCTGCTGCATTCGGTCTTACAGCTGTGTATGGTGAAGACGATCCTGAAACAAAGGATGTTGATGAATCCAAGATCGCAATCGATGTAAAAGAAGATAAGTTCCTCTTCGAGGATGCTAAAGATACTAAAGCTAATGTAGCAAGACTTATCACATTTGAAACAGATTCTAAGGGTGCTATCAAAGAACTCGTTGCTGCTAAGGGCTCCACTAAGGACCTTGAAGGCAAGGAATACAACGCAGATGCTCAGTCCATCAACGGTGCTTCTTTAGAAAATGATATTGCAGTATTCTATGTTGGCGAAGCTGATATCGACGATATCAAGGCTACAGACATAAGCTTCCTCGTAGATGAATCCGAATACGAAGGTTATGCACTCAAGAATGAAGATGCTGAATACACCGCTATGGTTATTACAAAGGCAGAAGTTGACTTCAATGTTGAAGCAGGCTTCGCAATTGTAACTCAGGTTGCTACTTCTACAGATGACGAAGGTGACAAGGTAACAGTAGTATCCTATGTACAGAACGAAGAAGAAGGCACACTCACATTAAGCTATGGCGACAAGTCCAAGTGCTTAAACAAGAAAGATGCTGAACTCCAGATGGGTGATGCGTTTATGTATGCAGCAGATGCTAACGGTCTCGTTTCCAAGTACACTATCGTTGCTCGTATCGCAAGAGACGAAAAAGGCAACATCACCGGCTTCGATGTTCTTGATGACTTCACCACAGATGCTTCCGCACTTGGTAAGGATACAGAAATCGTTAAAGGTTATATCTACAACGAAAAGTCCAAGAAGAACAACGGCAAGGAAATCATCTATTTAGATCCTAAGATGGAAACTACAGTGTCCGTACCTGGAGCTGCTTATAAGTACACTTACAATGCAGCAGGCAGAAAGGATAAGATTACTGTTGGTGATTTCTTAGACGATGTTGAGTGGAAAGAAAATGTTTATAAGACTGTAACTGAAGGTGATGGCGACGACGCGAAGGAAGTTCAGGTTCTTGATGGCTACATGGTAGCTCCCGTACTCTTCAGAGTTGTTGACGGTGTTGTAGTAGATGCTTATGGCTTAACTGCAATCCAGACTCTTGGTCTTAAATAATTGCTTCTCAAGTCTTTGACTTAATAATAAAAAGAGAGCCCACGGCTTAATGCCGTGGCTCTTTTTTGTGGCTCTTTGTCAATGATAGGGGTCAAAATTATAAAATTAAGGTGCTATAAAAACAATTCGTTTTTACAGCACCTCTTTTTGTGCGTGAAATATTACAAAATATCAGTTATGATGGCTTTTATACCGTCTGCCTTAAATTCTACATTGTAGCCTAAAACGTTCATTTTGTACGCTCTTTCAGGATTATTTTGATACGCAGGTCTTGGGTCGTTTGATATAATTTGCTTTATTAATGTGAGGTTTTCTTCGGGTATATCAGCATTGCAGGCGAGGGAAACCTCAAGACAGTGACTGAGCTTTTCCTCCGCAAAGCCGCCCAAGGCATCGGGGTGAGAGTCCGTGTATGGCAGATACGGTTTTATATCGTATATGGCTGTGCCGTCGGCAAGGTCTGCCCCTGTTACATATATTACCGTGCCAAGACTATCTTCTTTTACGATGCTGTGTATCTTAACACATGATAGTCCGAGGGGATTTGGTCTGAACGGAGAACGTGTGGCAAATACTCCCACCCGTTTGTTTCCGCCAAGGCGAGGCGGTCTTACCGTGGGAGACCACTTTCTCTCCTCGTTTAATGAGAAATCCCATATAAGCCACAGGTGAGAGTAGCCGTCAAGACCTTTTAAGGCATCGGGATTTCGGTATTCTTCCTCAAATACTATTTTCCCTATAGTGTCTACCAATCCGCTTTGGCGCGGTATGCCGAACTTTTCGGGGAAGGATGTGCGTATTTTTGCAATGGGTTTTATTTGCATAGGTATCTTCCGTTTCGTTGGTATTTGCATTTAGTATAGCATAGATAAGAACACATTACAATTAAAAAATAAAAAAGGAGATATTGATTTTTTATTTGAATAATGTTATAATGTGAAATAAAAAACATGAAAAGAAGGTATACATAATGAAAACCCGTACACACAAAATAGTAATGTCAGCACTTATCGCAGCACTTGTATGCGTATGCACCATGATAATAAAAATCCCTTCTCCGCTTAAAGGCTATGTAAACCTTGGAGATTGTGTTGTTCTTCTTTCAGGTTGGGTGCTTTCTCCTTTTTATGCGTTCTTTGCCGCAGCTATCGGCTCGGCACTTGCTGATTTGCTTTCGGGTTATGCGCTGTATGTGCCCGCAACCTTTGCTATAAAGGGAGTTATGGCACTTTGCGCACTTTTTGTATATAAAGCAATGAATGAAAAGTCAGGCAAGCTTGTATCGAGGATTACAGGCGGTGTTCTGGCAGAGCTTATAATGGTTTTGGGATATTTCGTTTTTGAGGGATTTCTGTACGGCTTCGGGCCATCAGTTGTAAACATACCTGCAAATGCTGTTCAGGGCGCATTCGGTATAGTTCTGGGTGTATGCCTTGTGAAAGTGTTTGAGAAGAGCAGGATAGGTGAAATATAGGGACTTGAACACCCCTATGGCCACTTCCTCGCTACGCTTAGGGCACCCACGCAGCAACGCTCTGAGGTCTTGTGCTATATGGTGCAAACGGGCAGGCTTAAGTTGTATTTGATGGTGTATGTTTAAAATCCACTGAGGTGCTTATTATCCGCACACCGTGGCTTCATTCCCCCCACTGACACAATAAAAAAAGATGCCAAAAGGCGTGTTTCTCAAAAGGATGTTTCCGAAAAAAGCCGATTGAGAGAGAAATAAGTACAGTTATTGAAAAATAGCAGTACTTTTTCTTTTGCTCAAAAAGGCTATAAGTTAATAAGCTATTAAGTCGTATCGAAATGATGCGACTTTTTTTAATGCAAAAAGGAGGCATACTTTTATGAAAATATATACTGAAAATTTTACGATTATACTAAACAAACATATAACCAATACAGAGATTGATCCCTATGAATTTAGAGTGCTTTGCTATCTTCTAATGCTGGCAGATGACGATGGTATTTGCTTTCCCTCATACAATACGATTGCCGAGAAAATCGGCATAGGCGAAACGAAAGCAAAGAATGCCATCAAGCATTTGATTGAACTTGGAATTATTAAAAAGACTAACCGAACAAAAGAAGACGGCAGCGCCGGTTCCAATTTATATGTGGTGTGTGAAAAGACCTCTATGCAGGTCGCAGAAAAACCTGATGAGGTTGTTTCAAGTACGACCTCTTGTGTGCCTGATGACCTACCCTGTGATTGTGAAATGACTGAGGGTTGTGTGTCAGACGGCTACAATAAATACTCAAATATAAATAATAATTATTTTATTAATAACCATCTATCATCAATAGAAAATTTGATGGATCGTGCAGAAACATATTACCTCGAAGGTCTGGCAAAAAAGAATTATGAATCGGCTATTGAGATTATGTTTAATACAGAATCAATTTCGGTTGGCGGCGAAATCATTCCACGTGAAATTGTTCGCAAGCGATTAGAAAATATCAGCTACGAGCATATCGTCTATGTCGATAATAATATGCCAAGGAAAATTATTGACGGCAAGGTTGAAATTCAAGTCAGAAAACCTGTTCCATATATCATAAATGCTCTGTACAATGCATTGCG
>JAZURE010000003.1:0-33491 GCA_045606045.1 Clostridia bacterium
AAACAACTAACGAAATTTACTAAAGTTTAAAAGTACTCTCAAAGTACATTCTCATTTAATTAACGAGAACCTCATTACTTTAAATATGCTGTTCATTTTTCAAAGACCAAGCGGAAGTGAGGCAAGCCTCATTTCCTTGCCGCTCTCACAAGCGACTTGATTATGATACCACACTTTGAAAGCTTTGTCAACACTTTTTTTAAAAAACTTTTAAAAAATTTTCAAGTGTTTTTTGCCCTCATTTGCGGTGCTTTACTAATATAACACACCAATCCCCTGTTGTCAACACTTTTTTTCATTTTTTTTAAAAATTCTTTTTTTTAGCGTTTTTGTGGTATTCGCGTAGGACAAGTTGCTCAAAAACCCGCTTAATTGCAACGAGTTTTGTTTCATTTTTACCAACTGCGGTTACAAGGACAGAAAGAAACCTCATGCGTCGTCCTCCGTATATATCGGTAAAAATCTGATCGCCCACAAGACAAATTTCATTTGAGGGAAGATTAAATTCATCCTTAATCCTCATAAGATTCTTCTTAAAGGGCTTCCACGCTCTTGCAATGTACGGATAGCCAAGCTCTTTGCAAAACTCATCCACACGTTCTTTATGATTATTGGAAACTATTGCAATTTTTATACCCTGTTTTTCAAGGAAGCCGAAATAATTGAGGATTTTCTCGGGCGGCCTTAGGGTATCGTGGGTAACTAATGTATTGTCTATATCAAAAATTACTCCCTTTACATTATAAGAAGAATAAAATTTTTCGTCCATCTCAAACACATTTTTTACTTCAATATCAGGATAAAACCTTTTGAACACTTTTCGTCCTCCCTTAATATTAAAAATAAGGGGAGCTTTAAGCTCCCCTCAATTTTAATTACTACATTAAATATTTTTTGGCAAGTGCATTTACCATCTTGCCGTCGGCTCTGCCTCTTACCTTTGGCATAACCTCTGCCATAAGAGCACCCATGTCCTTCATGGAAGAAGCACCTGTTATCTCTACGGCTTGTCTTACAATTTCGTCTAACTCGTCTTCAGATAATTGGGAAGGTAAATAACCCATTACAATTTCTATTTCTCTGTTTAACTGTGTTATTAAATCTTGTCTGCCGCTTTTTTCGTATTCGGGAAGGACATCTTTCCTCTTCTTAAGCTCCTTTGCGATAACATCCAATATGCCGTCGTCGGAAAGCTCTGTGAGGTTGTCCTTTTCAAATTGTAAAATTGCGGCTCTTATACCTTGAACGGTATTCTTTTTTATAGTATCCTTTTCTTTTAAAGCGAGTTTTAAATCCTGAGTTAAAGTTTCTTTAATGCTCATGTAAAAATCCCCCTTACTTAAAGGATATATTATTTGTAGGAACGCTTTCTTGCAGCTTCGGACTTCTTCTTACGCTTAACACTTGGTTTTTCGTAGTGTTCTCTCTTACGGATTTCGGATAAAACGCCGGATTTAGCACACTGTCTCTTAAATCTGCGGAGAGCACTATCCAAGGATTCATTGTCTTTAATTCTGATTTCTGCCATTAAAATTCCCTCCCTCCGTTACTGCCTTGCATTTAACACATAACGGTTAAGACAAAATTATACTATTACATTATACAAAATTTCGACTATCATGTCAAGACAAAATTTTGCGCGGTCAAAAATCAGCCCGGAGGCCACTGGAGATATCTTCCTGCAAGAAGGTGAAAATGCAGGTGTTCCACGGTCTGACCGCCGTCTTTTCCGCAGTTGTTTACAAGGCGGAAGCCGTCGGAGGCAAAACCCTTTTCTTTCGCAATCTTTGCTGCAACAAGGAAAATGTGTGATACTATATCTGCATTTTCCTCTGTAAGATGCATTGCGGATGCAATATGCTCTTTGGGAATTATGAGTATGTGGGTAGGTGCCTGAGGCTCGATATCGTTGAATGCCACTACTCTTTCATCCTCATATATATAATTAGTAGGAATTTGTCCTGATGCTATTTTGCAAAAAATACAATCTGACATATAAAATCACTCCTTAACCTGCTCTTTTACAAATTCGAGTGCCTTTGAAAGTGCAGCATCCATACCCGAGGCATCCTTACCGCCTGCCTGAGCACTGTCGGGTCTTCCGCCGCCTGAACCGCCTACAAGAGATGCTATCTCTTTTATAATCATACCGCAATGTACTCCCTTTGCAACTGCGCCTTTGTTTGCAGAACAGATAAGAGTTACCTTGCCGTCTGTTTCAGATGCGATTACGGTAACTTCGCTGTCAAACGCATCTTTCATATTGTCGCCTATCTTACGAAGTGTGTTTACATCTGCGCCGGCTATCTTGCCTGTTATAACCTTAACACCGTTTACATCCACGGCGCCATTTTTCATATCGTCCACTCCGCCGCCTGCCATCTTTTCCTTAAGGGCTTCTATCTCCCTGGAAAGTGCTTTGTTTTCCGACTGGAGCGCTTCTATCTTGGATACACTCTCATTTGGAGCGCACTTTAAGGCAGAGCTTACATTGGATATAAGTGCTTCCTTTTCGGACAGGTACTTAAGGATACCCGCACCCGTGATAGCTTCTATTCTTCTGATACCTGCAGCTGCCGAGGTCTCGGAAAGAATCTTGAAAAGACCTATTGACGCTGTGTTCTTAACATGTGTACCGCCGCAGAATTCAAGGCTGAAATCGCCCATCTTAACTACTCTTACCTCGCTGCCGTACTTTTCACCAAAGAGGCTCATGGCACCTAATTTGTTGGCTTCTTCTATAGGCATAACTTTGCATTCTACATCTACTGCTTCGGATATTACCTTGTTTACCATAACCTCTACCTTGGCAATCTGCTCGGCAGTCATAGCCTCATAGTGAGAGAAGTCGAAACGGAGTCTTTCGTCATTTACAAATGAGCCTGCCTGCTCTACATGGTCGCCCAGAGTGAGCTTTAATGCCTTTTGCAGAAGGTGTGTTGCAGAGTGGTTGGCTTCTGTCCTTGAGCGCAGGGTATCGCAAACTGTAGCGGTAACTTCATCACCCTTTGATATAACACCCTCTTTAACCTTGCAGATGTGGATAAATTTATCCGCACCCATCTTTTTGGTGTTTATAACTTCCACAAGTGCATTTTCAGTCTTCAATATACCCTTGTCGCCTGTCTGACCGCCGCTTTCGCCATAGAAAGGAGTAACATCTAAGAGAATTGTAACCTCTCCGCTTTTTGCATCGGCATGCTCGAATTCCTCTGTACCGCTAACTATTGCCCTTATCTTTGCTTTGGTTTCACGCTTATCGTAGCCT
Organism: Clostridia bacterium; assembly: GCA_045606045.1. Classification (GTDB taxonomy): domain Bacteria; phylum Bacillota; class Clostridia; order UMGS1810; family UMGS1810; genus RGIG8748. Next base: position 3,269 of record JAZURE010000003.1, read on the forward strand.
ACGAATTCGGCTGTCATAGCCTCGCCGAAGTTCTTCTTGAAGTCATCTTCTTTCCATGCGAGTTCGTCCGTATTGCCGCGGCTTGCACGGGCAGTCATACGCTGCTTTTCCATGCATTTGTCAAATTCGTCGCGGTTTACTGTTATACCCTGTTCGGAAAGGATTTCTATTGTGATATCCACGGGGAAGCCGTAGGTATCGTAGAGCTTGAATGCCTTGTCGCCCGAAAGCTCGGTTTTGCCCTCTTCCTTAAGCTTTGCAACATAAGTCTCCAAAATTGCAAGACCGTCATTTATGGTTTCGCTAAAGCGCTTTTCCTCGGTTTCGATAATTTTCTTGATGTAATCAGCTTTCTGTTCTAATTCGGGATAAGCCGTGCGGTTTTCCTCTATAACAGTATCTACTATCTTATAAAGGAACGGGTCGGAAAGTCCCAAAAGCTTACCGTGGCGTGCTGCATGGCGGAGGAGTCTTCTAAGTACATAGCCTCTTCCCTCGTTGCTTATCTGAACGCCGTCGGCAATCATAAAGGTGGTGCTTCGGATGTGGTCGGTAATAACACGCAGCGATACATCGGTCCCTGCATCGTCGCCGTACTCCACATCGGCTATTTCCGATATCTTCTTCATGATATTGCGAACGGTATCAACCTCAAAGAGATTGTCCACACCCTGCATGATGCAGGCTATTCTTTCAAGACCCATACCTGTATCTATGTTGGGATGTGCGAGGCGATTGTAGTTGCCGTCCTCGTCCTTGTCGAACTGAGTGAACACAAGGTTCCAGAATTCCATGTATCTGTCGCAGTCGCAGCCTATGGCACAACCGGGCTTGCCGCATCCGTACTCCGGACCTCTGTCGTAATGAATTTCGGAACAGGGACCGCAGGGGCCTGTGCCTATCTCCCAGAAGTTGTCCTCTTTGCCGAGTCTCACTATGCGCTCGGGATTAACGCCTACCTCATTTACCCATATATCCTTGGCTTCGTCATCGTCCTCGTATATGGTAACCCAAAGCCTGTCCTCGGGGATTTCCATAACCTTGGTGATGAATTCCCATGCCCATGCAGTAGCTTCGCTCTTGAAATAGTCGCCAAACGAGAAGTTACCGAGCATTTCAAAATATGTGCCGTGGCGAGCTGTCTTTCCTACTCTCTCAATATCGGGTGTGCGGATGCATTTCTGACATGTGGTAACTCTCTTGCGCGGAGGAACCTGCTCTCCCTTGAAGTACGGCTTTAAGGGTGCCATGCCCGCATTTATAAGCAAAAGACTGTTGTCGTCCTTTGGTATAAGGGGGAAGCTGGGAAGCCTTAAGTGTCCCTTGCTTTCAAAGAACGACAGATATTTTTCTCTTATTTCGTTAAGACCTAACTTTTGCATTCTTTTCATTTCCTTTCAAATGTATATACACTATAATATTATAACAAAAAGTGCGGTTTTGTCAATATTTTGCATGTGTTCACCGAACATTTTGTTGATTTTACAATTTGCAAGTGATATAATTGGAACAGAAAACAAATTAAGGAGTACCGATATGTTGTATACAGCTTCTTTTTCCAAACTGATTGATATATTCCGCAAAATGCCCGGTGTGGGAAGCAAAAGTGCGGTACGGATGGCGTACCACATACTTTCGCTCTCGGAGGAGGAAACCAAAGAGATAATAGACGCAATAACAGATGCAAAACAAAAAATATGCTACTGCTCGGTTTGTCAGAACATAACCGAGGATGAGGTGTGCGAAATCTGCTCCAGCGAAAAGAGAGACCATAGTGTTCTCTGCGTGATGGAAAAGCCAAAGGATGTAATAGCTCTGGAAAAAACAAGGGAATATATGGGTATGTACCATGTGCTCCACGGCTCTATATCGCCCATGGACGGAATAGGTCCCGAAGATCTTAAGATAAAAGAGCTTATATCGCGCATTGCGGAGGGTGAATTTAAAGAGGTAATCATGGCAAACAGTCCGAGCATCGAAGGAGAGGCTACGGCTATGTATATATCTAAGCTTATTAAACCCTTTGGCGTAAAAGTGAGTAGGATTGCCTATGGTATACCTGTTGGCGGGGATTTAGAGTACGCAGACCAGGTAACACTTGCTAAAGCCATCGAGGGGAGACGGGAGATATAAAAATAGCGCAGACCGTTTCGCGAAATGAATAATATATTAGTGTTCATATGTGCACAAAGTGTTAAAATGTGATTTAATTATGTAGAACTCCGCTTTTGGCGGAGTTCTTCTTGTCTGTTTTCGCGAAACTCTGTCCAAACCTCACCTCTCGCTGTACCTTTGTACAGCTTCGGGTTACCCTGCGGTTCGGTTTGAACATTCTGCATCTATTTTTAAATCTCCCTCAGTTTCTGCTCCTCAAAATAGCGCAGACCGTTTCAGCATTAAAATTAAAAACAGAATCTGTTTTTCCTATTGACATTTGTTCCAAATGCAGTATAATGTTGTAAAATCAAACAGTTTTCTCATTTTCGGGGAGAGGTTTTTATGAAAAAAAGTTTTTGGAAGACTATCGGTTTGTACACAAAGGGGCACGAAAGAAAAATTGCAATTTCGGTTTTGTTTTCACTCATTACAGGTGTGATGGTTGCCTTGCAACCGCTTGTTATCAAGTATATTGTAGATGACGGAATACTTGCCGATATTGCTACCGACAGCAAACTTAAGACGGTAGGCTTTTTGTGCGGTTTATATATACTTATTTCATTTTTGCGTATTTCTTCCTTTGGCGTTGCCAACAATGCAACGCACAAGCTTATGGAAGGGACACTTTGCAATCTGAGGAATTCATTTTTTGCCAAGGTGCAAAACCTTTCGATGAGCTTCTATGATAAAACTGCATCGGGCGAGATTTTTAACTGCATTATGGGCTCTCCGTTAAACAACATAAAAAGCTTTCTTCAGCAATGTGTTATAAGTGTACCCTATCAATGTGTTTCGTTTGCAATTTCTTGTGCGGCGCTTTTTACATACGATGCCACTCTTACAGCAATACTGCTTGCAATAGGACTTGTTATGGTGGTTTTGAACTACCGTTCGCGCAAGAAGATAAAGAAAATTGCCAGAGAGTACATATCCACCGAAAACGAAGCGAGCAAATACATAAATGATATGATTCACGGTCTTGAGGCAACCAAGATTTATTCTGTGGAAAGTGATACAATAAACCGTTTTGAGTCTCATACCAACACCATGCGCGAGAAGGCTGTGGGTATGGCAATGTCTATATGGTTCCAGCATGCAAAACCCGAATTTGTTCAGTTTACGGGCATTGCCGCCATCTACTTTACGGGCGCACTTCTTTGCATATACAGAGGGCTTTCTACAGGAGTACTCTTTGCGTTTATAAACAGCATGGGTATAATACTTTCTACCCTTTCCATGATGCTTCAGATTTTTTTAAATCAGAGCAGTGCTACGGCGGGACTCGAGAAAATACAGAGCATCATAGACAGTACCACCGACACACCCGAAACCGAAGAGGGCAGAGCAAGAAGCATAGATATAGAGCGCGAAAGTGCAAGGAAAGGCAGAAAGCCCTGTATTGAATTTAAGGATGCCACCTTTGGCTATGAGAATAAACCCATATACGAAAAGTTTAACTGCAAAATAAACTACTGCGAAAGCATAGGACTCGTGGGCGGAAGCGGAAGCGGCAAGAGCACATTCACCAAGCTCATAATGAGACTGTACGATGTGGAAGACGGAAGTGTGAACCTGTACGGCAGAAACATAAAGGACTACCGATTGCACGATATGCGAAAATCCTTTGGCGTGGTGCCGCAAAACCCCTTTATGTTCCAGTGCTCCATTATGGAAAACATACGCATAGCGCGCCCCGAGGCTTCAAATCAAGATGTAATAAAGGCTATGGAAATTGCACATGTGCATGAATTTGTAAATGAGCTTCCGTCGGGATGGAACACCCTAATCGGCGATGGCGGGCTGACGCTCTCGGGCGGACAGAAGCAGAGAATTGCCATAGCAAGAGCTGTGCTCGGAGACCCCGAAATCCTCATATTTGACGAAGCTACAAGTGCACTCGATAATATATCGGAAAAGCTTATACAGAAGTCAATGGAAGAGCTTATGAAAGACCATACGGTAATAATAGTTGCACACCGCCTTACTACAATACGCAATGTGGACAGAATACTGGTGTTTGAAAACGGCAAAATCGTAGAAGAGGGTAACTACGACAGTCTTGTGTCCTCGGACGGTAAATTCAAGGAACTTCTTACATTCAGAAATGATTAACAAATACATGATAGCAATTTTAAAGGCAGAAACGAAATTCAACTCGTTTCTGCCTTTTTGCAATCCAAAAGCGTTTTTGTTATTTTATTGCTTTTTTTAGTTTCTTTACCGCATCTTCATACTTATCCAAAAGCTTGTTGTAATTATCCAGATAATGAGGATACTTGCCCTTTTCGCCTATTACATAGGAGTAGCAGGCAGTATAAGCATAATACACATCGCTTGCAAGAGACGAAATCTCGTCATTTCCGCATTCGGCAACAAGCTCATTAGCGTATGTAACAGGCTCTCTTGCTTCATGTATTGCATCTATCTTATCGGCATGTTCTTCACGAAGCTCAGCGGCATTTTCTATATGGCTTATCCAGTCCCTGTTGTAAACATCGTCCTCGTAGCAGCCCGCCATTTCGGTTATCATGTCCATGGAGGTTTCCACTCTTACAACAAAAGTCTCCGAGTGCTTTTTTGCCTCGGCAGTATTGGAATAATTAATATAGCCAAGTACCGAAACAACAATAAATATAAGTACAACCGCAAGTGAAGGCACAACGATTTTCACATACCTCGGAAGTTCTTTTATTCTGTCCTTTAAGGTGGGCGGAACATAGCTTGCCTGCTCTTCCTTTTCCTTAAGATATTTTGGAATGTCGCAACCGCATTTTAAGCATATATCTTCGCCCTCAGAAAGCTTTGCCCAACACTCAGGGCATCTTTCGGGCACGGCGGATGCACCGCAATGCATACAAGCTTTATCGCCATCGGGGAATACTTTTTTACATTTTATGCAGTACATATTATTTCACCTCTTTGAAGTTTTCTAAAAAGGAGTGTCTTTCTCCCTTGCTTTTATATTCTATAAACGTATCCAGATGCAGATTGTGAAGACTTTTCAGCATATTTCTCTCCACATCGGGATTGAGCTTTGAAGCATGCTTTATAAGCTGTTTGATTTCCTTTCTTTTGGAAAGCTCCTCAAACTGCGATTTTTCCGCGCTCTCGGTAAACTTGCACGCACAGGCTATAAATTCAAGACTGTTGTACCTTGCCCATGCTATGATGTGCTCTTCCTTTATGCAGAACATGGGGCGGATATGCTCCATTCCCTCAAAATTTGTACTCTTAAGGCGCGGAAGCATAGCCTGAAGCTGTGAGCCGTACATCATGCCCATGAGTGTAGTTTCTATTACATCATTCATGTGATGTCCGAGTGCTATTTTGTTGCATCCCATTTCCTTTGCCTTGGCATAAAGATGCCCTCTGCGCATCCTTGCACAAAGATAGCACGGAGACTCTGTTACAGAGTCCGCCACAGAGAAGATATCTGTCTCAAATATCTCTACGGGCACTTCCAAAAGAGAAGCATTTGCTTTTATTTTATTTAAATTTTCTTCATTATAGCCCGGGTCCATAACAAGATAGACCGTCTCAAAGCGCACCTTGCTTATCCTCTGAAGCTGTCCGATAAGCTTTGCCATAAGCATCGAGTCCTTGCCTCCCGATATACACACGGCAATCCTGTCGCCCTCGTCTATAAGCTTATAACGCTGAACAGCGGCTATAAAGGGGTTCCATATATCTTTTCTGTACTTTTTTATTATACTTCTTTCGGCTATCTGATTTGGTGTAAGCTCTCTTGCCATCTATTCTATAATACCTCCGCCCACTACAACCTCGCCGTCATACACAACTACTGACTGCCCGCGTGCTATAGCTCTTTGCTCAGTGTCAAATACCACTCTCACCCTGCTGTCTTCCATGCGGATAATTTCAGCGTCCTGCTCTGTCTGATTGTAGCGCACCTTTGCCTTGGCTCTTATACTGCCGTCAAAGGGTACAAGCATATTAAAATCCGTTGCAGTAAGCTCGCGCGAAAAAAGCTCCTCGTCACTGCAAAGGATTACCTCATTTTTCTCTGTGTTTTTGCCCATCACATACATGGGCTTTCCAAATGCAATTCCAAGTCCCTTGCGCTGGCCTATGGTATAGCGGATTATGCCCTTGTGCGTTCCGAGCACATTACCCGAAGTATCTACAAAGTTGCCGTCGGGATAATTCCTACCCGTGTACTCGGATATAACCGAAGCATAGTCGCCGTCAAGTACAAAGCATATGTCCTGGCTGTCACTTTTGCGTGCGGTTACAAAGCCCTCGCGCTCTGCTATGGCACGCACCTCGTCCTTGGTATAATCACCAAGGGGCAGGTATATATTGTTAAGTTTTTGCTTATCTATGGGATAGAGCACATAGCTCTGGTCTTTTTTTATATCCTTTGCCTTAAGGAGCTTGCCGTCTTGTATGCGGGCATAGTGTCCCGTAACAAGCACATCGCACCCAAGCTCTACCGCTTTTTCCATAAGAAGTCCGAATTTTAAATGGCGGTTACATACTATACAGGGGTTGGGTGTGGCTCCCATTTCGTAGCTGTCTATAAAATTTTGTATTACCTTGTCTTTAAACTCCGAGGTGCAGTCCATGGTAATATGCTCCATGCCAAGCTTCCGGCATACCTTAAAAGCATCCGAAGCATCGGTAGAATTTAAATCCTTTTTACAAAGCTTCATGGTTACGCCTATACATTCATACCCTGCCATCTTGGCAAGATATGCACATACGCTGGAATCCACTCCGCCACTCATTGCAACAAGTGCTTTCATACTTCATTCTCCGACAATATATCTTTTATTATCTCCGAGGCTATTATAAGCCCGCACGCAGGCGGTACAAAGGGTGTTGAACCGGGGGTCCTTTCCTCGCCATCTATGGTAGGTATCTCTTCCGAGTACACTACCTTAAGTGCAGGTACATCCCTTTTTTTAAGCTCTCTGCGCATAACTCTGGCAAGCGGGCATACCTTGGTAGAGTATATGTCCGATACCTTAAGCATGGTGGGGTCTTTTTTGTTGCCTGTGCCCATGGAAGAAATTATGGGTACACCAAGTGATGAACACCTTTGCGCTATATCTATCTTGGCACTTACGGTATCTATGGCATCTACAACATATCCATATACCGAAAGGTCTATATCCTCTGCATTTTCGGGCAGATAGAACATATCGTGCTTTGTTACGGTGCAGTTTGGATTTATATCGAGAATTCTTTTCTCGAACACATCGGTTTTCTTCTTCCCCACGGTAGAGTGAAGCGCTATAATCTGCCTGTTTATATTTGTAATGTTTATAGTATCGTTATCTACAATATCAAGTGCGCCCACACCCATTCTGGCAAGGGCCTCCGCAACATAGCCTCCCACACCGCCCAGTCCGAAAACTGCAATTCTGGCTTTGGAGAGCACATCGGTGGCGTGCTTCCCGAATATAAGCTCACTTCGTGAAAATTGATTTAGCATATTAATTCTGCTTCCTTACAATCTTGTATTCATCATACATACTAAAGTACGAGCACTGCGAGTATGGCTGTCCCATATATCTTGCGATATCATCCTCGTCTAAGTTTATGGTGCAGGTCTCCTCCTGCTCGTCAAAGTATGCACAAAGCTCACATTGTGTTACCTTTGGCTCTTTCATAATTTTTCTCCCAATTACTTCTTTTTATAAACGCCCGATATTCCTTTGTTTTCCGAATCATTCATATATAGGTCGGTTACCTTGATTCTTCCGCGTGTCATACGCTCTAAGATTATGAGCCTTTCGCCCTCGGTATATACAGCCTTGCCCGATTCGGGTTCAAGGCATCTTAGGTTGTATATAACCTCTTCGCCCTCGACCTCTGCCTTGTAGCTGAAAAGCGCAAAACCGTCTTTTATGCCGTACACAGAGACCTCAAGGTCTGTTGCGTCATTTATATATTTTCCGTTCCAGTTTTTGTCTCCGAATTCCGGTATGGTCTCACCCTCCAATACGCGTCTGTACTTACCTGTCCAGTTTTCGTCGCGAAGATTTATATCGTCTGTCCACATATCATCCACGGTAATGGTGTCGCCGTCGGAGGAAAGTGTAATCTTTACAGTTTTTGAGCCAAGGTTTGTTACAAGGTAGCGTCCACTCTTACTCTTGGTGCCTGCCTCAAATTCATCGGTTATTCTGGAGGATTCGAGCACAAAGCCTACTGTGGTTTCGTCCACAGCCTTTGCTTCTATAATCTTAAACTCCTCTGTCTCCTCGTTTAACCACATAAAGGTGCCGTCCCATCTGGTTGTGTTCACAGTTTCTCCCGTATCGTCGGACGAGCAAGACATAAAAACGAATGCCATAAGGCAGATAAGAAAGAGCATAGAAATTTTCTTTATCATAAGAGCGCACTCCTTTCATACATATGACAATTATACATATTCAGTGCGCTTTTGTCAACAAATGCCCATGTTTGACTTGACAAAATTCGACCTTGTTGGTAAGATATTGTTAACAAACTGTTAACATAAGCAGATGCTTAGAGGAGGGATTCAGTGAAAAGAGAGGGAAGAAAAATCAGGACACTGCCGCCTATGAATGTGGTAGGTGCAGTATTTATGCCCAGCAGAAACGGTGCTTCCAACCAGTTTTCCACTACAATCGACATAACCGAAACAGAAAAATACATACGTGAAAAGCGCAAAGACGGCATGCCCGGACTTGGTATAATGCATGTTCTGCTTGCAGCATATGTTCAGACAGTAGCCTCGTATCCCGGAATTAACCGCTTTATAAGAGGCCACAAAATATATGCAAGAAACGCTATAGAGATGTGCCTTACCATAAAAAAAGATATGTCTTTAGATGCGCAGGAAACAGTTATAAAGATACCCGCAAAACCCGATGCCACCATAGAGGATGTCTACCATGCCATAGCACAAATGGTAGAAGAAAACAAAAAAGAGGGAGACGGAAACGGCATGGACTTTGCCGCAAGAGTCCTCACCTGCCTTCCGAGCTTTCTGCTTTGCGCTGTAATGTGGATTATACGCTTTTTTGACTATTTTGGTCTTTTACCAAGATTTCTTACAAACTTAAGTCCGTTCCACAGCTCAATGTTTATAACCAATGTGGGTTCTCTTGGCATACCGCCCGTTTTCCACCATTTATATGACTTTGGAAACATACCGCTATTTATGTCCATGGGTATGAAAGAGACAAAGTATGTAACTCAGAGCGACGGCAGTGTGGAAAAACGAAAATTCGTAGACATAACCATAGTATGTGACGAAAGAATATGCGACGGTCACTATTATGCAACTGCTTTCAAAAAGCTTAAACGCCTGTCTGAGAAGGCATGGCTGTTGGAAAAACCGTCAGAAACTATAGTAAGTGACATAAGATAAAAAATGGGCTTGCAATTTGATTGCAACCTTATTTTTTATCTTTATATGGTGTACTTTTTCTTATACTCTGAATACTTTTCAGCAAAATTGTTTTCGCCGTCATACTTAACATGATTTAAGTATTCGTGTGTTTCAAAGCTTCCCTGTGCAATCTCAAGCATACAAACGGCAATGTTCGAGCAGTGGTCTGCAATTCTTTCGCAGTTTGTAAGGATGTCGGCTAAGATGAAGCCGTATTCTACAGTACAGTTGCCCTGCTTTAATCTCTGAATATGGCTTGCCTTAATCTTTAACTTAAGCTTGTCTATAACCTGCTCCAAAGGCTCTACCATCTTGGCTCCCTCAAGGTCATTATTTATAAGCGAATCGGTGGTAAGAGATATGATGTCGCAAACAGCGGATATAAACACCTCAAGGTCATTCTGCGCCTCCTTGGAGAATTCTATGCCCTTGTCGTTCATCTCCTGCGCAACCTCAAGAAGATTTACTGAGTGGTCGCTTATTCTCTCGACATCGCCTATTACATGCAGAAGCTCTGTAACCTGCTTGGAATCCGATTCGGTAAGGTCTCTTGCAGAAAGTTTAACAAGATAGGTGCTGAGCTTGTCCTCATATTTATCCACAAGGGATTCTGTTTCTATAAGTGCATCCACCTTGGCGGAATCGAAGTGATTTATCATGGATGTCGCATCGAGTATGGAATGTCTTGTGATATCTGCCATCTTGTATACAAGCTCATTGCTCTTGTCTACGGCAAAACCGGGCATGTCCAGAAATCTGTCGTCAAGTGCGCCGAAGATATCATCGCTTGCCTGCTTACCGCCTCTTATGGTCTTGGTAACAAGCTTTTCAATACCCTGACAGAACGGAATAAGAATAACGGTGGATATGATATTAAACAAAGTGTGTACCACAGCTATATTGAATGCACTTATGTTCTGCTCCATAAACGCGAACGAAACAACGGAATTTAAGATATAGAACACAACTGCAACTACGACCACGCCTATCATCTTGATGTACACACAAGCAAGGGCAACTCGCTTGGAGTCAGTGTTGCCGCTTATCGCCGATATGACGGGAGTTATGGTTGTACCTATGTTTTGACCGAGAATAATCGGAATTGCCACAGAATACGGAATGGTGCCTGTAATCGCAAGTGCCTGCAGAATACCTACAGATGCGGAAGAGGATTGTATGATAGCAGTAAGAAGTGTACCTGTGATGATACCGAGCACAGGGTTTTCAAACATTATAAGCGCCTGAGCAAAGGCTTCGCTGTCCTTAAGTCCGTCCATGGCACCGCTCATGGCATCCATGCCGAACATGAGTACGGCAAAACCGAGAAGAATTGTGCCTATGCCCTTTTTCTTACTGTCCTTGCCTACCATTGTCATAATAACGCCTATAGCGGCAAGAATAGGTGTAAAGGATGTAGGCTTGAATATCTTAATCCACCACATATCTCCGCTTAAGCCCGAAAGGGACAAAAGCCACGATGTGACGGTAGTTCCTACATTTGCACCCATGATTATGCCTATGGTCTGCCCGAGCTTCATAATGCCCGAGTTTACAAAGCCTACAAGCATTACGGTGGTAGCAGACGAGGACTGTATAACCGCTGTTACAAAGAAGCCGAGAAGAAAGCCCTTGAATCTATTGGAAGTAAGTCTGCCAAGGAAGGATTCAAGCTTGCCTCCTGCTAATTTTTTGAGACTGTCGCCCATTACATCCATTCCGTAAAGGGAGAGGGCAAGTCCGCCTATTAAGGTGAGTACATTGAAAATATCCATCTTTTTCCTCCGAAAGTTATTTATATTCTGATTATAATATAAAATTTTTCTTATTTCTACGGTTTTTATCTTAAATTTATCTTAAATACTTTCGGATTTGGCACATATTCAGCTTACTTTCATATCGAGGCGGATTTTATCGGCAATCATGGCAATAAATTCGCTGTTTGTCGGCTTACCTCTTGTGCTTAATATCGTATAGCCGAAAAGCTCGTTTAATATGTCGGGGTTTCCTCTGTCCCATGCTACCTCTATTGCATGGCGGATAGCACGCTCAACCCTTGACGATGTAGTGTTGTAGTGCTTGGCTACAGTAGGGTAAAGGAATTTGGTTATGGAGTTTATTGCATCCATATCGTCTATAACCATCATTATGGCGTCTCTTATATATTGGTAGCCTTTTATGTGGGCAGGTACACCGAGCTGCTGGATGTACATGGTGATATTTGTTTCAAGGTCGCCTGTGGTTTTCTTTTTGGAAACTGCTACGCTATCGTTTGCCTTGTCGGACATTATTTCGTCTATTCTGTCCTTAAGCGCTTCCATCTCAAATGGCTTTATAAAGTAGAATGCAGCACCAAGCCTTGTGGCATTGGCTATGATAGAATCGTATCCGCTTGCCGAAAATACAATTATCTTTGGCTTTTTTGCCATTGCAGAGTTTCCTGCTATACGGCTCATAAGGGTAAGCCCGTCCATAACAGGCATAACTATATCGGTAAGAAGTATGTCGGGCTTTGTCTCAAGCACCATCTCATAACCCTCTTTGCCGTCGTGTGCGGTTGCCACTACCTCGTAGTCTTCAGCCTGAGACAGAAAATCACGAAGATTACGGCAAAAATCTCTGTTATCGTCTACAATAACTATTCTTTTCTTGTTTTTCATTTTTATTACCTCCGTAAATGTTTGTTGAGTTCATTTTAATTGGCAAATTTCGGCACCGCAACTCGAAATTTTACATTCGCCAAATACTTCCATAAATTCCCATAAATCAACGGCAGTCCGTTTTTAACAACGGTTTTTGCATTTTTTTGAACTTTTTGACATCTAAAATTCAAAAATATTGAACTTTTGGGCATGAGAGGCAAAAAAACAGAAGCATCGACATAGATGAAATCGATGCTTCTTATTTGTTTTTGTGCTCTTGTATGCTGATTATTCTATGACATCAACATAATTATAGTACAAATGTTTACTAAAGCCAATAGTAAACTTTTTTACTTGATATAATAAGCATATATCATATAATGAGGTGGGATTATGACTGCATATTATGTCAAAATGATTAGAGATTTACGGGAGGACCACGATAAGAGTCAAGCTGAAATTGCGGACATCCTGGGAACATCACAAACCATGTATGCCCGCTATGAAAGGGGTGCGAATGAACTTCCCATACACCACCTCGTAACACTTTGTAATTACTATAATGTAAGTGCAGATTATATTTTGGGAACAAAACAAGCATCGGACGGCTAAGTTCGATGCTTGTTTATTTTTGTATGAGGTATTTTAACGCTTTTTCAAATGCTTCGTCATCCTCTTTGGTACGCGGGGGAATGTGCGAAAGATGCTTTTTGCCCTTTTTGGCATTTCGCTGTTTTTTGCCCAGAAACCGTTCAAAAAGGAGCTTGTCTATATTGTCATCAGTAAATATGAGACCGCTGTTTGACACAGCCATCGCTCCCTTGCCCAAGGCAAGTGCCGCCACTCCGTAGTCCTGCGACACGACTATATCTCCCTTCCCAACGCGGTTTATAAGATACAAATCCACCGAGTCTGCCCCCTGACTTACCGTGACAATCTCGCTGTAGTCGGAAGACAGAATATGGTTTACATCTATAACCATTGTAACGGGTATTTTGTTTTCTTTTGCCACATGCTCTATTATGCTCTTAACAGGGCATGCATCGGCATCTACATATATGTGCATTTTGATTCTCCTCGTTTGAACACTTTGGGGACGAAATGAGGGGCCATTTGGGGACGGGACCTACAAAAACAGTGCCAAAAAATGTACGTCAGACTGTCGAATAATTCTCAATTAATTACAGTTTCTAACGTTCTGATATGTAATTTTTGAAATAACAATTTAATTTGATGAAAAACGGAGTTGGTATGCTCCCTGAAGTATCTTATCAACTCCGTTTTTCCGATTATATTCATTGCTCTTTTGAAATTATATCCTAAAAAGAGCAAACTAACTTCGCCCTCAACCTTTTGCTTGGTTCGGACGTTTAACTGCGGAAATCCCAACTGCCGTTTAATTGAACCAAATACATGTTCGCTAAGTTCTTGGCGGTTATGATATATTTCCTTTGCCTGTTTAAAAATGTTATCTGCTTTTAGCAATGTTTTAAAATGAGTATCTTTTACAATTCTGCGATATTTATGTTTTCCACCTTGTTTGAAACAGTATGATTTGTACGGACAACTCCTGCAGGCTTCTTTGTTTGCATATACCGGTCGTTGAGCTTTGTCGCTACTTGTTTTTATTAGTACCTTGTTTTGTGGACAGATAAAGTTATCTTCTTTCTCATTGTATATAAAATCATCAAGTGAATACATACCATTTCGTTTGGGTGCATTTTGTCGTGATACAATAGGGTTTACTCCAAGAGAAAAACATTTTTCTAAATCAATACCATTGTAATATCCTTTATCTGCTAAAACAGTAATGTCTTTATTAGATAAAATTTCTTGTGAACGTGATGCTGCTGTCGAAAGCTCTCCTTGGTCTGTAGGTGCATTTGTTACATACTGGTCGATAACCAAGGCGTTTTTTGAATCAACTGTTGCCTGTATATTGTATGCAACATCAAGACCGCCCTTTTTGTTATCTGAATCCGGATCGGTTGTTGAAACTTGTGTTTCATCAGAATTTCTAAGATGTTCAAGCATATCTTGATAGGTAGATTTTCTGAGTTCAAGTGTTTGTAGGGCACTGTTAGCGGAGTCATTCTTATCAAGTTCCGAAAAGTATTGAGATATTTGCTCATCGATGTGTTCGATTTTTTTAGTTAAAGATTTTTCTGAATAATTTTTCTTTTTATTATTGCTGGCATGTAGCTTAGTTCCATCAACAGCCACAATACTACCACCAACAAGACCTAATTCAATACAAGTTTTTGTGAAATCATGAAAAGTATTAGTCAGTGCATGTGGGTTTTTGCTACGAAAAGCCGCAATGGTACTATGATCCGGGTGTGCACCATTTAAAAGCCACATTATTTCGATGTTTATATATGTTTGCTCTTCCATCTTTCTTGAAGACATGACCTGAGACATATACGAATAGAGATACAATCCTATTAAATCTTGAGGATTATATGAAGGACGTCCGACTTTGTTTGTGTAAATCTTATATCCGAGCTGTTCTACATCAAGGGAATGAACATATGCATCAATTACACGAACCTTACTGTCTTTGCTTATCATTTCATCAAGTGATGTCATCATAAACTGATTACGATTAAAGTTGCTGTTTTTCATGGCAATACCTCTAATATTTTGATGGTTATATTATACCATGAAACTACATTTTTCTCAATGTTTTTGGATAATTATTCGACAGTCTGCCGTCCCCAAGTGGCATTTTTTCAATCCATTTTTTAGGAGACATTGTAAAGGCATTTGCACCGGCATCTTTTTTAAACCCCTCGAATTCGACGGGTTTAAAATCAGGGTTGTTTAATTGTTCCCACAAGCCCAAGAATTCAATGGTATCTTTATTTCTCATCCAGTTCTGTATAGTTGCAGTTGGATCGTCACTTTTGTATCTTGCAATATCAGTAAGCGAAATATAATCGTTCTCGTTACCTTCTGAGATTACAGCAATTTCATTACCGTTAGCATTTATGGTAGCCTTCATTTCTCTACACTCCTATGTATCATTCCGTATAATAAAATTATAGCATATATTATGCTATTTAGCAATATTGTTTTCGCATTTGCGAAATTGTTTATTTTCCAAAGCAACTAATGCTCTCTCCTTACAGTTGTTGTAAACTTCTAAGCTCATAATTACAAGCTCGGTATAGCCATTTCTCGTAACAAAAATAGGTTCTTTAATCTGTTGGCACATATCACAGATAAATGTTGTGTCTTTTAATATTGATATACGTCCTTTTAATTTTTTCTTTTATATAAAAAATGCTCACCTATATCCAATATAAGTGAGCACTAAAGTTATTTGATTTTTTCAGCCTCCGCCAGCATGTTTTCTATAAATGTCCCATAACCCCTTGTGGGGTCATTTACAAAAACATGCGTTACCGCCCCGATTATTTTGTCGTTTTGAATGATGGGACTGCCCGACATCCCCTGCACTATACCGCCTGTTTTTTCTATAAGTCTTTTGTCTGTTACCTCTATGGCAAAGGACTTTGTTTTATTCTTTCTAAGGCGGTTTACAGATATTATCCTGGCATCAAACACCTCTGTTTTGTCGTCGCAGCCAACGGTGCACACAATCTTTGCCTCGCCCTTTGTCACCTCGCCCGATGGGGCGGCAGCAAGCTTGGGCATATCGGGAATATATCCCGACAGCGCTCCGTATATACCCCCCTCGGTGTTTTTTGTGCATTCACCCATGAGCTGCATTTCGTCTATGGCACCGATTATCTCACCCGGGGCGCCCGACTCGCCCTTTTTTACATCTATGATATCTGCCTTGTACAAGCTGGCGCTGTTTAAGGGAACCAGCGTGCCAGAGTCGGAAATGCCGTGTCCCAATGCTCCGAAAGCTTGTGCATCTTCTGTAACAAAGGTCATGGTGCCTACTCCTGCTACGGAATTTTTTACATATATTCCAAGCCGTTTATGACCATCGGTGCAGAGCCTCGGCTCTGCACTGACGGTCTGTGTGCGTCCGTCGCGCAGAACTCCGAGAGTGCAAAGTCCCTCCGACCTGTCGCATATCGATGTGAATTCCGCCACGGAATTTGTGTGCCTGCCGTTTACAGATACTATTACATCGCCTGTCTTAAGTCCTGCCGAGGCACCGGGCGATACACAGATACCATCCTTAGTATCAAAATCGGTAAAGCCCGATACCACAAGACCCCTTGAATACATTTTTATGCCCACGCACTCTCCCGAAGGATAGAGGATGGGTGCCTTTACGGTGTTTACACTTACGCTTCCTGCGGGTACAAGGTTTAGTATCTTAAGCTCTACCGTGCGCACCTCGGGGCTTTGGTCTCTGTATTCCGAAGCGTTCAGCCCTGCCTGTACGGTATCATCGCTTGCACTTATGCCCGGGGGAAGATGATACGATATATCCGTGCCGTCTATTACTGTATAGGAATCGCTTACAAGAAAATTTATGCAATACAAAAAATAAGCAAAAATTATAAGTGTAAATCCCGCAAAAAGCGTAAAAGCTATTTTTCGAGACTTCAAATAAAACAACCTCCAAAACAAATTTCAACATTTAATCTTACCAACATTGGCTTATTTATAAGCGAGAATTCTTTCCATAAAAATTGTTGATATTTGCAGAAAAGAGTTGTATAATATCATAGAAGGGAGGTGCTCGAAAATGAAGAAATCGCTTTTTGTTTCGCGATACTCGGTATCGAGAAGACGGCGCAAGAAAGAAGACAGCTTCATAACAAAGCTTGTTACCGTAACTGCCGTAATATCTTTTGTTTTGATAAGTATATCGGTTGTGCTTTTAAGAAGCATGCCAAAGGATGCGTTTCTTCGTATATTAAATGTGAGCACCGCACCTGAAGAGGCATTACCCGATTCATACATTCTTCCCATGCCAAGCGATGACACACGCCTTAAGGCAAACCGCCTGCGTGAGATACGCTACGAGGACTATCTCACACATGTGTACACTCCTCTCCATGGCGAAATGGACAATGTGTATGTATACGACTACTCCAAAAAATGCTACCTCACCTTTGATGACGGTCCAAGCTCGGTAACACCGCAAATACTGAATGTGTTGGATAAATACCGCATAAAAGCCACATTTTTTGTAACGGGCGAAAGCGCACAGGCAAATCCTGATATAATGAAATCCATTGTATCGCAGGGACATACCATCGGAAACCACACATATTCCCATGTGTACAGCTCGGTATATTCCTCACCCGAAGACTTTAAGAGCGAGGTGCAAAAGTGCAGGAATGCCATAGATGATGCGCTGGGATATGAATACACAAATCTCGTGTTCCGCTTCCCCGGAGGTTATGACAGCCTTACTGATGAAGCAAATAAAGCAAATTACAGAAAAATCCTTAAAAATATAGGCTACAAATATATAGACTGGTCCTGCCTTACGGGAGACAGCAACACTACCGACCCCACGGCAGAATATCTTATGGAGACCCTTAGGTTTTCTATAGACTCCTCCAAATCGGGAGACATAGTGGTGCTCATGCACGACTCACCCACAAAGGAGATAACCGCAAAAACCCTGCCAAAAATCATTGAATACCTGTATGAAAAGGGATATGAATTTGAAGCTCTGAGCAACATAAAATAAAGCTGTAAAAAACTCATGTTTTTTACAGCTTTATTTTATGCAAATGTAATTGTATGTTCCGATGTACTCCTTTGTCCTGCTTCAACTTTCATTATGCCGTCCTTCTTTGTAAAGTCGCCGTCTGTTGTAGTGTAGTCAGGAAAGCCTTTCCACGGCTCTAAGCATATGTAGGGGGCACCCGGTATGTGCCATATTATAAAGTAGTCAAAGTCTGGGTAATCCACCTTGACGCTTCTTGTTCCCGCTTTGTTTTTGAGTGTCACGGTGTATGTACCCATATTCTTAAAGCAGGTTGAATCATTCTCAAAAAGCTTCTCGGTAAGAGGGATAATATCGCACTCTTTTGCAAACGGTCTGGTTTCGCCCGACATAAAGGGTCCATCCAAAATGTATTCATCAAGGTCGGGCTTGTCGGGAAATTCCAGATAGTACTCCTCTATACCCTCGGGGCAGGCATATGCTTCGTGACAGCCTACACTGTAGTAAAGCTCTTCCTTGCCCTTATTTGTAACATTGTATTCCACCTTAAGAGATGAGCCGTTTAATGTAAACTTAACCTCAAAATCAAAGTTAAAGGGATAGCTCTTTAAGGTCTCCTCCGTATCGGTAATATAGAGGGTAAGGCTACCCTCTGTATGCTCCCTTACTCTGTAATCGCACTTGGGCGCAAAGCCGTGCGCGTCCATGGAATACTCCTTGCCCTTATATGTATACTTGCCGTCCTTAAGCCTTCCGCACACAGGAAAGAGCACAGGGGCGTGCTTGCCCCATATGTCGGGATTGCCCTCCCACATGTATTCCTTATCCGATTTTACACTTTTTATCTGTGCGCCCAGTGTGGTAATGCACACATTGAGAACATCATTTTTTATAATTAAATCACTCACTATTTTCACTCCTCACTTATTTATCAACATTATATAATCTATTATCTAAAATGTCAATTACTACTTGTATTTCTACCTATATATATGTTACAATGTAAAATGGTATAGTTTTGTTGACGGAGGTGTTTGTATGAGCACAATATTTTGCGTAGAGGATGACTCCAACATACGCGAGCTTATAGAATACACCCTTTCCTCCTCGGGATGCGAGGTGGAGGGGTTTGAAAACGGCGGTCTTTTCTTTGAAAAGCTGGCTGATAAACTGCCCGACCTTGTGCTTCTTGACATAATGCTTCCCGACATGGACGGCATGGAGATTTTAAGGCGCATCCGTACCGATGAGCGCACAAAGCACCTCTTTGTAATCCTTATCACAGCCAAGTCGGAACGCATGGACAAAATACGCGGTCTCAACCTTGGCGCAGACGACTATATTACAAAGCCGTTTGATGTACTCGAGCTTATATCGAGGGTTAAGGCAATGCTCAGAAGAACAGAGCGTCACCCTGTATCCGACACCTCTCCCTTAGAGTGCGGCTGCATAAGCTTAAACACAAGTAAACACACAGTTCTTGCAAACGGCACGGAGGTAAACCTCACCTACAAGGAATTTGAGCTTCTTAAGATGCTAATAGAGGCAAACGGTAATGCCGTAACGAGAGAAAAAATCATATCTGCCATATGGGAAACCGACTTTGAATCGGAGTCGCGTACCCTCGATGTGCACATACGCACTCTGCGCCAGAAGCTCGGCGAGGCGGGTGCACTTATAGAGACCGTGCGCAATGTGGGTTACAAAATAAATTCGGGGTGCTGATAAAATGTACAAAAAAATTTACAGAAATATGTGCCTTTTGTCGCTTGTAACGCTAATCGTCTCCTCACTGCTCATAATTTCCGCAAGCTACTCCTACTTTGATACGGGCGTAACGGAGAATTTGGAAAGCACTTTGGATACCATAGTCTCAATGCTTGATGGCACAGACGATGCCCTCGGGCAGCTTAAAGGCATACAAAACCCGAAAAATCAGATTATCCTTACAGATAATTCAGGAAATATTGTATACGATTCCGATGGTCTTTATCATAAACATTTTGAAGACAGCTCCAAATCGGGTAAGCTCTCCTGCTCCACCTGCAAGCAAAGCATATTATATACTGCAAAAGAGGCGTCGGGCGGTTATACGGTATGCGTATGCTCACAAGGCGGCAGAATGCCTGCGGCATTCTATGGAATACTTATAGCAGTCCTGTTTATAATGGGACTTATGTATGTGCTTACCGCTGTTGCCGCATCGCTTCTTACAGAAAACATAGTAAAACCCATACGCAAAATAAATGTGTTGAATCCCGACAGTCTGGACGGTGTATATGAGGAAATCCGCCCGTTTCTTAAAAAGATAGCGCATCAGAGCGAAGAGATAGACAGACAGTCTGAAAAGGTAACAGAGCAAAAGGCCCGCCTGCGTACCATAATGGACAATATAAACGAGGGACTTGTAATCATAAGTCCCCGCTTTGAGGTGCTTACTGCAAATGCACCTGCGCTCACCATATTCGGCAAATCGGAACGGGATGTAAAATACAAAAGCTACCGAAACCTTACCGAAAAAGAAAGCATACTAAATGTAATAAAGCTTGCCGTGTCGGGTCAGAAAGGCAGTACAATGTACGATAAGCTCGAGCACACCTATGAAATTTTCTACAGTCCCATATACGAGGACGATACCATAGGCGGTGCGGTGCTTCTGCTCTTTGATGTGACAGAGCGCACAGCCGCAGAGAAAATCCGCCGTGAATTCACCGCCAATGTATCGCACGAGCTTCGCACACCGCTTACCACCATACACGGCTACGCACAGATTATAGATAAAGGTATAGCAAAACCCGAGGACATAACAGGCTTTGCCTCCAAGATAGAAAAGGAGAGCAGACGCCTTATGACCCTTGTAGACGATATAATGAAGCTCTCGCACCTGGACGAGAGCAAGGGCGATGGGGATAAGCAAAATGTATCGCTTAAAAAGATAGCCTCCGAGGTATGCGATTCGCTTTCCAAAAAAGCGGAAGATATGGCTGTAAGCGTAACCGTTTCGGGCAAAGACGGGAATATATATGCCAACCACTCGCAAATTACCGAGATGGTGTACAACCTCACGGACAACGCCATAAAGTACAATGTAAAGGGCGGAAGCGTGCATATAAATGTACTTGAAAACGGCATAGAAATAACAGATACAGGTATAGGTATCCCCTCTGAGCATCTGGACAGAATATTTGAGCGCTTCTTCCGCGTGGATAAAAGCCACTCCAAGATGATAGGCGGTACAGGACTTGGACTTTCCATAGTAAAGCATATTGCCAAGATAAACGGGGGCACAGTAACCGTACAGAGCACCCAAAATCAAGGCACTACCTTTAAAGTTTTATTTTCCTGAAGGAAATTTTTATATAAATTTACCAAAATAACAGTTTTTGTATTGATTTTATCGCTTTAGCGTAGTAAAATGATAAAGCGATAAAGTAATTGAAAGGAAGATTTCTGTGACCTTCAATAAAGAAGTAATTAAAAACGATGAAAAGGCTATATTTGCTCTGCGCTCCCTGTACCGTAAATACGGCTACAAGCAGTACAAGATGAGCAAGTTTGAAGAATACGACCTCTACGCAAGAAACAAGGACTTTCTTGTGTCGGACGGTGTTATAACCTTTACCGACATAGGCGGAAAGCTTCTTGCATTAAAGCCTGATGTGACTCTTTCCATCATAAAGAACTCTGCCGACGATAATCTCACCAAGGTGTATTACAACGAAAATGTGTACAGAGTATCGCACGGTTCCCACTCCTTTAAGGAGATAATGCAGACAGGACTTGAGTGCATAGGCGATATAGACCTCTATAACATATGCGAGGTTATAATGCTTGCAGTAGAAAGCCTTGGGGCAATAAGCTCCGACTTTGTGCTGGATATATCGCACATGGGTCTTGTGTCGCAGATACTCTCTGAGGCCACCGACTCCGATAAGGCAAAAAAGAAAATAATAAAATGTCTCGGCGAAAAGAATGCCCACGAAATCAGACGCATATGCGAAGAGGAAGGCATAAATCCTGCCCCCATTGAGCTTATATGCTCACTCTACGGCGCAGGCGACAATGTAGCGGAAGCACTCAAAAAGGCAGACCTTAGTGCCGAATGTATGACACATGTGGAAACACTTTGCAGAATAAATGAATTTCTTAAGGAAAACGGCCTTTCCGACAATGTAAACTTCGACTTCTCCATAGACTGCAACATGAAATACTACAGCGGTATCGTGTTTAAAGGCTACATAAAGGGTATTGCCGATTCCGTTCTTTCGGGCGGTCAGTACGGAAAGCTTCTTACACGCATGGGCAAAAAGTCCGATGCCATAGGCTTTGCGGTGTATCTTGATATGCTCGAGCGCCTCTCCGAATCTGACAAAAAGTACGATGTAGACACCCTGCTTATCTACGATGAGGATGCTGACATAAGCGCCCTTTCCAAAAACATAAAGATGCTTACCGATATAGGCACCGATGTGCTTGCGGTAAGAAAGATTCCCGATATAAAGTACAGACAGCTTTTAAAATTCACAGGCAAGGGGGTAGAAATCCTTGAAAACAATGGTTAATGTAGCTCTCCCAAAGGGAAGGCTCGGCGAAAAAGTATATGAAATGTTTGAAAAGGCAGGCTATGACTGCCCTTCTATAAAAGAGAAAAACCGCAGACTCACCTTTGAAAATGAAGAAAGAGGTATCCGTTATTTCTGGGTTAAACCCTCGGATGTAGCCATATATGTAGAGCGAGGCGCCGCAGACATAGGCGTGGCAGGAAAGGATATACTCCTTGAATACTCGCCCGATGTGTACGAGCTTTTAGATTTGGGACTTGGCAAATGCCGTATGGCAGTTGCAGGCAGGACCGACTTTGCCGACGATACGGAAAAGACTCTGCGGGTTGCCACAAAGTTTGTAAACATAGCAGCGGAATACTATGCAAAAAAATCCAGAGAAATAGACATCATAAAGCTAAACGGCTCAATAGAGCTTGCGCCCATACTGGGGCTTTCGGATGTGATAGTGGATATAGTTGAAACAGGCGCAACCCTTAAGGAAAACAATTTAGAACCGCTTGAGACCATAGTACCCATAAGCGCAAGACTTATAGCCAACAAAGCAAGCTTTAAATTTAAAACCAATGAAATCGAAGCTATAAAAAGAGCGTTAGCGGAGGAAATCAAATGATTAAGATACTTAAGTACGGCGAAATTTCCGATAGCGAAATTTTTGCGAGAGTGCAGAATAAAACGGATGTAGAAAAAACTGTGTCCGATATAATAGCCGATGTTAAGTCAAACGGCGACAAGGCGGTTAAGGAATACTGTTTAAAATTTGACGGTGCAAAGCTTGATACCCTGCTCGTATCGGACGAGGAGATACAAGAGGCGGTAGACAGCGTAGAGCCTGAGTTTCTTCGCATATTAAATGATGCAGCGCAAAACATCCGTGCTTTCCACGAAAAGCAGGTGCGCACAAGCTTTATAATTAATGATAAAGACGGCATCGTAACAGGACAGAAGATAACTCCCGTAGATGTGGCAGGACTTTATGTGCCGGGCGGTACGGCGGCGTATCCGTCTACCGTGCTTATGGATGCAATACCTGCCAAGATTGCAGGAGTTAAAAATCTTGTAATGGTAACTCCCCCTAAAAAAGACGGTAAAATAAACCCTGTAATCCTTGCTGCAGCACATGTAGCAGGGGTAGACAAAATATATAAGACAGGCGGTGCACAGGCAATAGCGGCTCTTGCCTACGGCACAGAGACCATACCGAGAGCAGACAAAATAGTAGGCCCCGGCAATGCCTTTGTAGCCGAAGCCAAAAAGCAGGTGTACGGCATAGTGTCTATAGACATGATAGCAGGCCCGAGCGAAATACTTATAGTGGCAGATGAAAAATCCAATCCCCGCCACCTTGCAGCAGATTTGCTCTCTCAGGCAGAGCACGACAAAATGGCAAGCGCAGTTCTTGTGTGCAACTCAATGGAACTTGCAAAGAGGGTATCGGACGAGCTTGAAAGGCAGATACCGCTTCTTGAACGCTCTGAGATTGCAAGATGCTCAATAGACGATAACGGCAAGATAATAGTAACAGACAACCTCGCAAATGCCATAGAGGTATCCAACCGCATTGCACCCGAACATCTTGAGCTTTGCATGGATAATCCATTTGATTATCTGGACAAGGTTAAGCACGCAGGCTCAATCTTTATGGGAAGAAACTGCCCCGAGGCACTCGGCGATTACCTCGCAGGACCAAACCATACCCTGCCCACAAGCGGTACGGCAAGATTTTCAAGTCCGCTTTCGGTAGACGATTTTGTCAAGAAAACACAATATACATACTACACAAGAGATGCACTTTCCAAGGTAAAGGACGATGTGGCATACTTTGCAACAAAAGAGGGACTCACCGCCCACGCGAAAAGTGCGCTTGTACGATTTGAAGAAGGACAGGAAAATGAGTAAGTTTTTAATACAGTCTCTTTCGTCTCTTACAGAATATGTACCGGGCGAACAACCGAGAGACAAAAAATATATTAAACTGAATACAAACGAATCTCCCTTTCCCCCGTCGCCAAAGGCGGTGGACATAATAGACAGGGGTGCTCTTTGCGACCTTAGACTTTACAGCGACCCCGAAAGCAAGGTGCTTAAAGAGGAAATTGCAAAAGCTATGGGTGTGGATGCAAAGAATGTGTTTGTATCCAACGGCTCGGACGAGGTGCTTAATTTCTTTTTCATGGCGTTTTGCGATGCTGACCGAAAAGTGTGCTTCCCCGATATAAGCTATGGCTTTTACAAGGTGTTTGCAAACCTCTACTCTCTTAATTACGAAACCGTGGCTCTTAAAGATGATTTCTCCATAGATGCAAAGGACTATATGAATAAAGGCAAAAACATCGTAATTGCCAATCCCAACGCACCCACAGGGCTTGCTCTGGAACTTTGCGACATAGAAAAAATCGTGTCCTCAAACCCCGAAAACATAGTGGTGATAGATGAGGCATATGTAGACTTCGGTGCACAAAGCGCTGTAGAGCTTACAAAGAAATACGATAACCTGCTTGTAGTGCAGACATTTTCAAAATCGCGCTCGCTTGCGGGCGCACGTCTCGGCTTTGCCATAGCACATGAGGATATCATAAAGGATTTGGAAAAAATCAAGTATTCCACAAACCCGTACAATGTAAACCGTCTTACACAGGCGCTCGGAGCCGCATCGGTTGCGGACAAGGAATATTTCCAAAAAAACAGACTTGAGATTATACAAAACCGCGAGTACACCATATCAGAGCTAAGAAGACTCGGTTTTAGTGTTACCGATTCCAAGGCAAACTTTGTATTTGCCCAATCAGACAAAATTGACGGCGAAACGCTCTACAAAGAATTAAAGGACAGAGGTATTCTTGTAAGGCATTTTTCGGATAAGAAAATTGCCAACTTCAACCGCATAACAATCGGTACAAGAAAAGAAATGGAATCTCTTATTAAAAATATAGAGGAGATATTATAATGAGAAAATCAGAAATCACAAGAAACACCGCCGAAACACAGATAAACCTTTCACTAAACCTTGACGGCAAGGGCGAGAGCAGTATTGCCACGGGTGTAGGCTTTATGGACCATATGCTTACCCTCTTTGCAAAGCACGCAAGATTTGACCTTACCGTTAAGTGCAACGGAGACACCGAAGTGGACTTCCACCACTCTGTTGAAGATATCGGCATTTGCCTTGGAAAAGCCTTTAAGGAGGCTCTCGGCGATATGAGAGGTATAAACCGCTATGCCGACATCACTCTGCCCATGGATGAGGCGCTCATCATGTGCGCAGTTGATATTTCGGGCAGAGACTATCTCAACTATGCCGTAACCTACCCCTACGGCAAGATAGGCGACTTTGACACAGAGCTTATTCAGGAATTCCTTTTGGGGTTTGTGCGCAATGCGGGCATAACCCTCCACATATCAAAACTCTACGGCACAAACTGCCACCACATTGCCGAGGGCTTATTTAAGGCTATGGCAAGGGTGCTCGGATGTGCAGTAAAAATAAACGAAGACTACAAGGACGAAATTCCGTCCACAAAGGGTGTATTATAATATGATAGCAATAGCAGATTACGGCGTGGGAAATATATTCTCGCTTGTAAGCTCCTTTAAATTCATAGGGGCAGATGCGTACCTTACAAAAAACCCTGCCGATTTAAAGACAGCAGACAAAATCATCCTGCCCGGAGTCGGCGCATTTGGCGATGCGGCAAAGAAATTAAGAGACTCGGGCATGTGGGATGCCATAACCGAGGAGACTTCAAACGGGAAACCGCTTCTTGGCATATGCCTTGGCATGCAGCTTCTTTTTGACAGAAGTTACGAATATGGCGAGCATAAGGGGCTTGGCCTAATACACGGAGACATATGCGCCATAGAGGGCGATATACCGAAGAACCTTAAAATACCCCACATCGGCTGGAATCCCCTCATCTTTCCCAAGGACAAGCCAAAGAGCAAGCTGTATAAATATGTAAACGAGGGCGACTGCGTTTACTTTGTGCACTCGTTCTACGGAAAGAACTGCACTGATTCGGTGAGCGCATACTCAGAATACGGCTCACTTCTTACCGCCTCGGCGGAGAGAGGCAACATATACGGAACACAGTTCCATCCTGAGAAAAGCGGCAGCGTGGGACTTAATATACTTAAAGCATTTTCGGAGTTATAAAACATGAACATTTTTCCTGCAATAGATATAATAGACGGCAAAGCCGTAAGACTTTTTAAAGGCGACTACAACAAGAAGACTGTGTATAATGACAGTCCGCTTACCGTTGCAAAAGGCTTTAGTGAGGCAGGCGCAAGCTATCTTCACCTTGTAGACCTTGACGGAGCCAAAAGCGGTGACACCCCAAACTATGAGATAATAAAATCCATAGCGCAAAGCACCTCGCTTAAAATTGAAATCGGAGGCGGTATAAGAAGCGAAGAGGTAATAAAAAGATACCTTGATGCGGGCGTAATGCGTGTAATTCTCGGCACCATAGCCATAGAAAATCCCGATTTTACAGCCGATATGACTGCAAAATACGGCGATGCTATAGCGGTGGGTATAGATATATCGGGTGGCTTTGTGGCTACAAGAGGCTGGACAGATATAACCAAGGTAAGCTGTGACGAAATGTTTGAAAACATGGAAAAAATCGGTGTTAAAACCGTAATCTGTACCGACATATCCAAGGACGGCGCCATGATGGGTACAAATCTTGAGCTTTACAAGGAGTTAAAATCAAAGTATAATATAGACATAGTTGCATCGGGCGGAGTATCGTCCATAGAAGATGTAACCTCCCTTAAAGAGATGGATATCTACGGTGCAATACTGGGCAAGGCACTTTATGAGGGTGCCATAGACCTTAAAGAAGCAATCGAGGTGGCAAAATGATAACAAAACGAATAATACCCTGCCTCGATGTGAAAAACGGCAGAGTGGTAAAGGGTGTAAACTTTGAGGGATTAAACGATGTGTCCTCACCTGTAGAGCTTGGAAGATTTTACAGCGAAAACGGTGCAGACGAGCTTGTGTTCTACGACATAACGGCATCCTTTGAGGGCAGAGCGCTCTTTACGGATATATTAAAGGAAGTTGCTTCCACCATATTCATACCGCTTACCGTGGGCGGAGGAATAAACACAATAGACGATTTTGACCGAGTGTTAAAATGCGGTGCGGACAAGGTGTCGGTAAACTCGGGCGCCATAAAAAATCCGTCGCTTATAAAGGAAGCCGCCATGAAATACGGCGACCAGTGTGTAGTGCTCTCTGTGGATATAAAGAGGGTGGACGGCAAATTCACCGTGTTTGCCAAGGGAGGCAGAGAAAACACGGGAATTGATGCTATAGAATGGATTAAGATGGGGCAGGCAAACGGTGCAGGTGAGATTGTAGTAAACAGCATAGATACCGACGGTGTTAAAAAAGGCTTCGATATAGAAATGTTAAAGGCGGTAAATTCCGCAGTTTCCGTACCTGTAATTGCTTCGGGCGGAGCAGGCTCCATAGCCGACTTTGTGGATTTATTTAACGAAATTCCGACCATAGACGCAGGTCTTGCGGCATCTATCTTCCATTTCGGTGAGGTAGCTATACCCGAGCTTAAAAAAGAGCTTAAAGCAAACGGAATAAATGTAAGGAGATAAAATCATGGACATAAATACACTTAAATTTGACGAAAAGGGTCTTATCCCCGCCATAGTAACCGATGATGAAACAGGCAAGGTGCTCACATTGGCATATATGAACAGGGAAAGCCTTGAAATAAGCATGAAAGAGGGCAAAACCTGCTTTTGGTCACGCTCAAGAGGTGAGCTATGGCGCAAGGGCGAAACAAGCGGCAACTATCAGCACATAGTTTCCATCACAGCCGACTGCGATTTAGATGCCCTCGAGGTAAGAGTTAAAAAAGACGGCCCCGCATGCCACACAGGTGCAGACTCCTGCTTCAATGATGTAATATGGGGCGAAAAGGAAGATTCCTTCAAGTTAGAAAGCCTTATGCAAAAGCTCAAAACACGCAAAAAGGAAATGCCCGAGGGCTCGTATACCACCTACCTTTTCCAGAAAGGTCTCGACAAGATATTAAAAAAGGTGGGCGAGGAATGTACCGAGGTTATAATAGCCGCCAAAGCCGAAGACAAGGCGGAAACAATATACGAAATCTCCGACCTGTGCTATCACACACTTGTGCTTATGATAGAAGCGGGTATTGAGATAGAAGACATCAAAAAGGAGCTTGCCTCCAGAGATGTTATAGAAAAAAAGGTAAAACAGGAAAAAATGACTAAGTAAAGAAAGGAAAATGAAAATGAAAAAGCTTTTATGTTTGATTCTTGTTCTTTGCATGTGTGTACCCTTTGTTGCACATGCGGACACAGTCAAAGCAGAGGTAAAGGTAAAAATCTTTTCTGATGCAAAGAGGATTGATGCCGATACAATAATTTCGGATAACAGAACTCTCATGCCCATCCGTGCGGTACTGGAGAGCACAAATGCCACACTCGATTGGGACCAGAGCACAAAGACTGCCAGCATAACAAGAAACGGCAAGACCATATCCGTAACCATAGGAAGCAAGGTTATGAAGACCCCCGCAGGAGATGTGGCGCTCGATACTGCTCCCGTGCTCAGAAACAACACCACCTACGCTCCCATTAGAGCCATTGCAGAGGAGTTCGGCATAGATGTAGACTGGGATAACAGCGGTACCAAGACAATTCTTCTTACCACACCCGAGGGCAATCCCTATGTAGACTTCTACAACGGTGCAACACTTAAGGACATGGCGGCAAACGGCTCGTTTACAGCCGAGGAATTTTCTTCCGTAACTAATTTAAGCTACGAAGAATTAAAG
Organism: Clostridia bacterium; assembly: GCA_045606045.1. Taxonomy (GTDB): domain Bacteria; phylum Bacillota; class Clostridia; order UMGS1810; family UMGS1810; genus RGIG8748. The sequence goes on from JAZURE010000003.1 coordinate 32,461, forward strand.
GATAAGCCCTACGCTCTTGTAGAAAACCTCTTCCCCTTAAGCGTGGTAGCTGCCATGTACGGAGTGGATGTTAAAGAGTTTAAGTCTCTTATCACATTAAATGAAGACTATCCCGACAATGCTCCCTGGGGCGAGGCTCTTGGCGAGGTACCCTTTGGCACATATGTATATATATTTGAAGGCCTAAGCGAATCGGGTCTTACAATAGACGAATCTGTGGCTCTTATAAGAGACACCTACGGTCTTGGCTTAGAATACGATGCAAACACACCATTCAGATATGTTCGTCCCATAATGGACACTATCGTACTCGAAGAGCAGAAAGCGGCAGAAAAGAAAGCCCAAGAGCTTATCGAAAAGGGTGAGGCAGAGCTTGCCTCCAAGCTTGAAAATAAGCTTTACTTTACCATAACTCTTCAGGACGGCTCGGTGATGAAAGGCGAGCTTTATCCCGACCTTGCACCCGTAACCGTGGATAACTTTGTAAAGCTTGTAGGGGAAAAATTCTATGACGGACTTATATTCCACAGGGTTATAGACGGCTTTATGATTCAGGGCGGAGGATATGACAAGAATATGAAAGCCAAGACAAGCGCAACAATAACGGGCGAGTTCTATGCAAACGGTGTTTCCAATGCCTTAAAGCACGAAAAGGGCGTAATATCCATGGCAAGAACAGATGACCCCAACTCCGCCACCAGCCAGTTCTTTATAATGGATGAAGCAAATGAATACTTAGACGGCAGCTATGCCGCATTCGGCAAAATCACAAAAGGACTTGAGGTTGTGGAAAAAATCTCCAAGGTCGAGACAACAACAAATGAGCAGGGCATGGCAGATGTACCCAAAAAGCCTGTAGTAATAAAAACTATAAGAATGTCCAAATAATTAAGACCTGCTAAATAAAGTCAAGAGAAATTTTAAAAAATATTTAACTTAAATAACAGCATAACAAATAGACCGGCATTGAAGAGTGTCGGTCTAAATTTTTGTATAAACAATTCTAGGAGTTTGAATAAACTGCTTTAACT
>JAZURE010000004.1:0-62278 GCA_045606045.1 Clostridia bacterium
TGTAGAGACCATGTCTGCAAAGTCCGGCAACCCCAGATGGGCTTGGGACTGCTACAGAAGATTTATCCAGATGTACTCAGATGTTGTTATGGAAGTTGGTAAGAAGTACTTTGAACAGCTTATCGACGAAATGAAGGAAGCAAAAGGTGTTACACAGGATATCGAGCTTACTGCAGAAGACTTAAAGGTTCTTGCAGGCCAGTTTAAGAATGAATATAAAAACAAAATCGGTAAGGACTTCCCCTCGGATCCCAAGGAACAGCTCATGGGCGCTGTAGAAGCCGTATTCCGTTCATGGGACAACCCCAGAGCAAATGTTTACCGTCGTGACAACGATATCCCTTATTCCTGGGGTACAGCTGTAAATGTGCAGATGATGGCATTTGGTAACATGGGTGACAACTGCGGTACAGGTGTTGCATTTACTCGTGACCCTGCTACAGGTGAACCCGGACTCATGGGTGAATTCCTTGTAAATGCACAGGGCGAAGACGTTGTTGCAGGCGTTCGTACTCCCATGCCCATCGCTCAGATGGCTGAGAAGTTCCCCGAAGCATTCGAAGAGTTCAACAAGGTTTGCGCAATCCTTGAAGATCACTACAGAGATATGCAGGATATGGAGTTCACTATCGAAGACAGAAAGCTCTATATGCTCCAGACAAGAAATGGTAAGAGAACAGCAAAGGCTGCTCTTAAGATTGCTTGGGATTTAGTTGACGAAGGCATGATCGATGAAAAGAAAGCTGTTGCTATGATCGATCCCAGAAACTTAGATACACTTCTTCATCCTCAGTTTGATGCAAAGGCTCTTAAGGCTGCAACACCTGCAGGCAGAGGTCTTGGTGCATCCCCCGGTGCTGCTTGCGGTAAGGTAGTATTTACTGCAGAAGATGCTGAGGCTTGGAACGCAAGAGGAGAAAAGGTAGTTCTCGTTCGTCTTGAAACTTCTCCCGAAGATATCACAGGTATGAAGGCTTCTCAGGGTATCCTCACAGTTCGTGGCGGTATGACAAGCCATGCTGCCGTTGTTGCTCGTGGTATGGGTACATGCTGTGTATCCGGTTGCGGCGAAATCGTAATGGATGAAGAAAACAAGAAGTTTACATTAGCAGGTAAGACCTATGTTGAAGGTGACTACATCTCCATCGATGGTTCTACCGGTAACATATATGATGGCATCATCCCCACAGTAGATGCAGAAATCGCAGGCGAATTCGGAAGAATCATGGAATGGGCTGACAAGTTCAGAACACTCAAGGTTCGTACAAATGCAGATACTCCTGCAGATGCTAAGAAGGCAAGAGAACTCGGTGCAGAAGGTATCGGTCTCTGCCGTACAGAGCATATGTTCTTCGAAGCAGACAGAATTGCTGCATTCAGAGAAATGATCTGTGCAGACACAGTAGAAGAAAGAGAAGCAGCTCTCGAAAAGATTCTTCCTTATCAGCAGGGCGACTTTGAAAAGCTCTACGAAGCACTTGAGGGTAACCCCGTTACAATCAGATTCTTGGATCCCCCGCTTCATGAGTTCGTTCCCACAGAAGAAGCTGACATTGCAGCACTTGCAAAGGCACAGGGCAAGAGCGTAGAAGCTATCAAGGCTATCATCGCTTCCCTCCACGAGTTCAACCCCATGATGGGTCACCGTGGCTGCCGTCTTGCAGTAACATATCCCGAAATTGCAAAGATGCAGACAAAGGCTGTTATCCGTGCGGCTATAAATGTTAAGAAGGCTCATCCCGATTGGAACCTTGTTCCCGAAATCATGATTCCTCTCGTTGGCGATATCAAAGAGCTTAAGTATGTTAAGAACGATGTTGTAGCTACTGCTGATGCAGAAATCGCAGCTGCAGGTGTAGAACTCAAGTACGAAGTTGGTACTATGATCGAAATCCCCAGAGCTGCTCTTACTGCAGACGACATCGCTAAGGAAGCTGAATTCTTCTGCTTCGGTACAAACGACTTAACACAGATGACATACGGTTTCTCCAGAGACGATGCAGGTAAGTTCCTCGATGCTTACTACGATGCTAAGATTTTCGAAAACGATCCCTTTGCTAAGCTCGACCAGACAGGTGTTGGTAAGCTCATGGAATTAGCTGTAGAACTTGGTAAGAAGGTACGTCCCGAAATGCACTGCGGTATCTGCGGTGAGCACGGCGGTGACCCTGTATCCGTTGAGTTCTGCCACACAATCGGTCTTGACTATGTATCCTGCTCACCTTTCAGAGTTCCGATTGCAAGACTCGCTGCTGCCCAGGCTGCTATTAAGGACGCAAAATAATATAAGTCCTTTTGATTTGGGGCAAACCCAGATATAATCAAAAAGGCAAAACAAAATATAAAATGGACCTTGTTGGAATATTCCAACAAGGTCCATTTTATATCAAAAGATTTGTAGATAATTTTTTCTTGATTTGGTTGCTGACCAAAAAAACATATGATATAATTATTACAATAAATAATGAATGGAGTAAAACGAAATGAAAAGATTTATAACAATTATTTTAACAGGTATTATGCTTATATCTTCCCTGCCTGTTTTAGCAGCAGGTTTTACAGATGTAAATTATACTGATGTAAAAGAAAGTGATTACTTCTATACAAATGTGTTATTTGCAACTGAAGAAGGTATTATAAATGGCATAGGCAATAATCAGTTTAACCCACAGGGCATATTGACAGTTGCACAGGCTATTAAAATATCTGCTTGTATCAATGCCAATTTCTATGAAAAAGATATGCCTTATGATACTTCAGAGCATTGGGCAGACTGCTATTATGGCTATGTCTTGGAAAATGGTATTATAAAAGAAACTGATTTTGTAAAGGCTGATTTTGATAAGCCTATAACAAGGGACAAGTTATTCTATATATTTGCTAACACTCTGCCTGATAGTGAATACATAGAAATAAATGAAAAAGAAAATGCACCTGAAAAGACTATGACAGACTATGTTGAAAAACTGTTTTGTGCAGGTATTGTAGTTGGAAATGAAAATGGCTTTGAATTAGAGAATAATATCACAAGAGCAGACACAACCATACTTATTTCAAGAATGTGTGCATATTCAAGAAGACAATTTATTGAATATGTAGGTATAGATTGACATTTTTCTCTTGTTATGATAGAATTTTTGTATTGATTTACAGAGGTGAATTTTTTGAGCTGTAAAATAAAAGATATTTTAAAGAATAGATTAAACAGAGAAATTATAGTATATATCCTTGCGGGTGCGGCTACCACCTTGGTAAACTGGATAGTATATTTTGTATTCAAAAACATTTTTTCGCCCACGGTAAGTAATATCATTGCATGGGCGGTATCCGTGGTGTTTGCATATGCAGTAAACAGCAGGTTTGTATTTGACGCCAAGGCAGACAGTCACAAGAGCGAGGCAAAGATGTTTTTTGAGTTTGTTCTTGCCAGAGTGACCTCGGGTGTGATAGAGAGCCTTAGTATATTTGTGTTTGTAGAAAAGCTCATGCTTAATGACTTTATTATAAAGCTTATAGTAAGCGTGTTTGTAATAGTATTTAACTATGTTGTAAGTAAACTATGGATATTCAAGAGAAGAGACGGGGAGGGCAAATAATGGATAAAATTTCTGTTATAGTGCCGTGTTTCAACGAAGAACAAATGATAGACATTTTCTATAGCGAGATTAATAAAGTTATCTTGGGTATGAACGATGCAGAGTTTGAAATACTTTTTGTAGACGATGGCTCAAAGGACAGTACCTATGACAAGCTCTGTGCACTTGCCGACAAGGACAGCTGCGTACGATATATCAGCTTTTCCAAGAATTTCGGCAAGGAAGCGGCAATGCTTGCGGGTATAAATCATGCAACAGGTGATTATGTTGTTGTAATGGATGCAGATTTGCAGCATCCGCCTGCACTTATACCCAAGATGTATTCAATTATAAAGTCCGGAAGCTGCGACTGTGTTGCAACACGCAGAACTACAAGGAAGAAAGAGCCTGTTATAAGGAGTATATTTGCAAGAAGCTTCTACAAGATTTTCAATAAGCTTTGCGGTCTGGAGATGGTAGACGGCGCAATGGATTTCCGTATGATGACAAGGCAGATGATAGAAGCCATAAAATCCATGCCCGAGCACGGCAGATTTTCCAAGGGTATATTCTCATGGGTTGGTTTTACTACCGAATGGCTTGAGTATGAAAATATAGAAAGAGCCGCAGGGGAGACCAAGTGGTCTTTTGGAAAGCTCTTGCTTTATGCCATAGAGGGCTTCACATCATTTTCACATTTACCGCTTTATATACCCGCGCTGGCAGGTATTTTCCTTACAGGCGCAAGTATAATTGCTGCAATCACCACTTTCATACTGCATATTACAGATGTGGTTTCTGTCTCTGATTTGTGGACTGTTATACTTGTTATGGTGTTTATGTTTGGGTTGCAGTTTATGATAATAGGCGTTTTTGGAGGATATATAGCCAAGATATTTGTGGAATCCAAGAACAGACCGCATTATATAATAAAAGATACAAACATCAGGAGTTAAAACATGAAGACATTAAAAGCATCCGGGGGCAATATCGTATATGTTGCCCTTTTTTTAATCACCTTTATACTTGCATTTCTTGTTATGCGAAATATACCGCTTTTTGGCGATGACTACTACTATGTAACATTTAAAGACGGTAATTTCTTTAAGATGCATAAGGACCACTACATGCTTGCAAACGGCAGAGCTATAGTACACGTTCTTGTGACTGTATTTATATCAATTCCGCCTGTGTTCTGGCAAATTTTAAATTCTGCATTCCTGGCACTTATAGCCACCATGGCAGCAAAACATTTTGACTTTGGAAGAGCAGGATATATAGCTTCTGTATCTGCACTTGCAATGATACTCAGTCTTCATGTGGACATAGTTCGTGAAAGTGTATACTGGCTAACCGGCTCTTTTAACTATGTATATCCTTTTGCGCTCCTTATGGTTTTCTGGTATCTTCTGTGCAAAACAAAACATATGACTTTGCTATACATTCTGGCATTCTTTTCTGCCGCTACAACTGAGCAGAATGGTATGATGACTTTAGGAATTGTTGTTTTATATCTTATAGATGTAAAATTTATAAAAAAAGAAAAGCTCTCCAAAAGATATGGTTTTCTTTTAATTCCTGCTGTCATAGGCTTTGTGAGTGTGTATTTTGCACCTGCTACCTTTGTAAGATACGGTCTCGAAACAGAAAAGGGCATGCTCGATGTCATAAAACAGCAGTTACCTATGTTGTACTACAATTTTATTTCCAAGAAATACATGCTTCCCTTTATCATATTTACTCTTGCAAGTATGGGACTGTATCTTTTTAAAGCCTCAGGTGTGTTTGCAAAAATCACCTCAACCTTAAATATACTGCAGATATTACTGGTGTTATATATTTCTAAAACACCGTATGTATATGCAGGAAAAAAGGTTTTGTTTGCATTAATTATTTTTAGTGCTATATTCCTCTCTAATATAATACTTATATTTATAAGGCTCATAAAAAGCAGAGAAAGAGGATATTTTGTTATATGCACCGCATTTATTCTGGCAGTAGGCTCACAGCTTATGATGAGTGCATCGCCTGTTTCGGGTAGCAGAACAATGCTTTGCGGTATATTCAATCTTGTAGTATTCGATATCGGGCTTATTTGTGCCGTATGCGAGGATAAAAGGTATTTCATCTTGTCATTTGCCGTAAGTGTTCTGTTTTTGCTTGTGGGGGCAAGAATTTATACAAATACCTATATCGGCTATAAAACAAACTTTCCTGTTACAGCTGAAAATGAGGCTTTGATAGACGAATACAAATCAAATCCGACAGGCTCTCTTACGCAGTACACCTTGCCGTATCCCGACCACTGCTGGTCTATGCCGTATCAGAGCACTTACCATCTGTATTACTATAAGCTGTATTATGGTTTGCATCCCGATACGCAAATTGATTGGATAGAATTCAAATAGGGGGGAATTTCATGTTAAAAAAGATACTTATTTTTTCTATTGTACTGGTGTTTTCTTCGGTGCAGGTGTGCTGTGCGTACACATTTCCAAAAGCGTTCTTTGATATACAGAAAGAACTGGATGCCGCTATGGCATCAGGAGATAATGCTGCAATTATAGATGCTGCAACAAGGCAGTATAATATCTTCTCTTCTGCCCCGAAGGACAGAGACATCCACGAGGTGACTGCTACCAAAACATACACTATAGCCGAATCCTACGAAAAGCTTGGCGATTACGAAAATGCTGCACTTTGGTTTGAGCGCGCCATTGAGTCAAACGAATATCTTGGATTTACCGATGCGGTAAGGATATCACAGGAGAAGGCAAAGCAGTTTAAAACACAGCTTAGCCTCTATAAAACCACCTACAACAAGCAGTCGTATTTCGGTGCGAAAAACGAGCACGAAATAGGCGTATTAAGCGGTATAGCATTTGATTCGCCCACGAGAGATACACTTTCCAATGAGTCTATGATACTTATTTATCATAACCACGGTGATGATTTTAATTTGTTTTATGAAAACTTTTTAAAGGAAGCCCAAAGAGATGGTAAGGCAGTAGAAATTGCGTACAATATGGGTTCAAACCCTGCTGCCGATATAGGCATGATAAATATGTCTCAGACGGCGATTTCAAGCTTTGCCGATATTCTGGCAAAATACCCCGATGTACCGATGTATCTGCGATTTGCAGGTGAGGTAAACTCATGGGATGTTAAGCCGGGCGCAGAGGATTATAAAAATGCTTTCAGAAAAGCAGCAAATATAATCCGTTCCAAAGCACCAAATGTTGCAATGGTATACGGAATAAACTTTGTTTCTACATGGGATACGGGCTTTATGGATTACTATCCGGGTGATGAATATGTAGACTGGGTAGGTGTGTCTTTGTACTGCAAAAAGCAGTTTGCAAATACTCCTGCCGCAACATTTAGAGAAAAGCTAAATGAAATAATGTTCTATGCAGGAGACAGCGCACAGCCAACACTCATAATGGATGAAATAGTTAAGACCTTTGGCGACAGAAAACCCATAATGATTTTCGAATCGGGTGCCACAGGACATACTGTAAGTACAGGCGAGTACTCCGAAAGCTGGGCGAACACAAGAATTGCCAAGATACTTAATTATCTGCCCATGAGATATCCTCAGATAAAAATGATAGGTTATTTCGATTCTTTTGTGTATGGCGAAAACAATGACTATTCTCTTAAGAATCATTCATCCATGAAGGATTTTTATAATACTCAGGTTAAAAAACAGCATATAATACAGAAAAATTACGCAAATGACAATGTAAGTGCATTTACAAACTGCGACAACGGCTTTTCAGTTTATCAGAATCAGGATACCTTAAGTGTATATGCACAGATTTACGGCTCTGAGAGCGAAAGAGTAGACTATTTCATAGATGATGTATGGGTGGCAAATTCATCTTCGGTTCCATATTCATGTACCATAGATTTCTCTAAGTATGCTCCCGGTACTCATGTTTTACGCTATAATGTTACAGCTCAAAACGGAAAAATATATTCAAAATCCGTTAACTTCACCGTTATGGAAAATATCAAAATCACAGTTGACGGGAAACTTCTCACGGGTCTTGACCAACCGCCCGTTATAGTAAACAGCAAAACACTTGTCCCTGTAAGAGCACTTTATGAAGCGCTCAATGCAACTGTGGATTGGGACGGCAACACCAAAACCGTTACTGCAACACGAGGAGAAGAAGTTGTAAAGATGCAAATAGGAAATAAAGAGATATACAAAAACGGTAAGTTATACGAAATTACAGATGTTTCCCCCAAGACAATAAACGGCAGAACAATGATACCTGCAAGAATTGCAGCAGAACTTTTCGGCAAAAAAGTAGGGTGGATAGGCGAAACAAAGACAGTAATTATAGAGTAGTCATGGTGAGGGTGTAAACTTGTGATTTTACACCCTTGTTGTGCATTTTCTTTTAACTTTTTTGTATTGAAAAGTATTTGTTTATATGTTATAATGAAAATAGCAGTTTACACACTATAATCCAAAGAAGGAATATTACATGGCAATAAGATACAGCAAAAAGCAAAAACAGAATAATATATTGTACACACTTGTGACTGCACTTTTGCTTTGTGTTCTGTTTTTAACAATGGTACGGTATTTCTATATAAATACCGAAAGCGAAGCATATGACGAGCTTCATATTCAGACAAAGCAGATAAAGGACGATTTAACCCTGCAGCTTTACTCCGACAGAGAAAATCTGCAGACAATGGCTAACTTCGCCTCTAAGCTCTATACCGACGGTGAAAACTATGACATAATGTTCGATTCATTTAAGCCTATAGGTCTTATTACAAATATCGGTATTCTAAAGGCAGACAACACTTTTGTTACTAAGTCGGGAACTATAGATTTAAACGGCTCTATTAACTTTGATGAAGAGGTGGCTCTTGGTTCACACATAAGCGGCAGAGTACAGGATATAACCAATAAAGACCTTGAAATCGTAAGAACCTCTGTACTTATAGAGGCAGACGGTAAGGTTGTGGGCATCCTGTATGGTGTTATTAAGTTTGACGGTCTTGACAATAAATACAGAAAGATGGCAGAGGAGCTTAACGCACAGCTATTTGTATACGAAAACAAAAGCGGCGATTTTATTATTGATACCGTAAGCGATAAGCAGATAAATGTTTCGGATTTAAAAACCAGAAGATATACACAGGGTAATTCATACGAAAAAATGATGGAAACCGAAAGGGGATACACTTCGTTTATATCTGCTTATACGGGAGAGGAACTGTATGTTCACTATTCACCCATAGAGTCTTTGGGCTGGACCATCATGCTTGCAAGACCTGAATCACAGGTGTTTGAAAAAGCGCATACTATCCTAAAGTTTTTGATTTTGATATTTATGATTATGGTGCTTATCATAGTCATATATGTTGTATTTTTGTTAAGTTCCGAAAAGCACAGGAGCCTTGCTACATACTCAGCATCGGAAATCAGAAAACTCCTTCTGGAATTAAATCAGTATCAGACAAATCTTACAGAAGCATTAAGAAGAATATTTGAGTTTTCAAAATCCCGTTCTGCTGTATTTTTTGATGCAAACGGTGCAGATTATAATTATGTGGATCCGACAAGCTTTAATGAACTTCTTACAGGTGAGGACAGAAAGTATTTTGTTTCCGAACTGTTACAGTATGCAGGTAAATTGCATGCTATAAATAAGTCCGTATTAAGCCTTATGTGCATCACTCCAAATAAGCACCTTTTAAAGACAAATAAGGATTTTTATGATTTTCTTAAAGCGAACAAAATCAGAGAGGCATCCTTTGCAAGTGTAATTGACAAAAACAATCATATAGGAATTTTAGGTGTCGTAAATCCTAAAAGAAGCAAGCTTGCAAGAATACTTCTTGGGGAAATAGCTGTTTGCTTCTCCATTGCCCTTTACAACAAGAACCATCTTAATAAAACAGAGATTGCTGCAAGCACAGATTCTCTTACAGGTGTTGCAAACAGGGTTACATATAATAGGGATATTTTGGAATTCGATCTGCAAAGACCCGAAAGATTTTCATGTATATATATAGATGTAAACGAACTTCATCTGCGCAACAATAAATACGGTCATGCAGCAGGGGACGAAATGCTTCTGTACATTGCCAACACCCTTAAGGAAGTATTCTACGGACATAATGTTTACCGTATGGGCGGTGACGAATTTTTGGTATTTACCGAGAATGTAGATAACGATGCGGTTAAAAAGAGTATAGATTTATTTAACCAGCAGCTTGAAACCATGGATTATCATGTTGCAATCGGTGTATCTTACAGAACGCAAAATACCAATACAGAAGAAATGGTAAGAGAAGCTGAGCTGAGAATGTACGAACAAAAGGCAAGCTACTATCAGAACAAAGAAAATAAGAACAGTTCCAAAGAACAGACCAAGGATTTCGTTTATTCCAAAACAGGAATATTGGAAATAGATGCAATGATTTCTTTGATGGGAGAACATTATAACGGTATATACAGAGTAAATCTGGATACAGACAAGGCATACCGAATTTTGATGCCATCCTATCTTGGTTATAACGAAGAAGAGGAGCAATTTTCCAGACTTTTTACAAAGTACATAGATGAAATGGTCGGTCCCGATTACCACAGGCAAGTAATGAGTTTTTTAAACTATGATGCAATAAAGCGGCAGTTTGCAGATGGTAAGATCCCCCAAATTACTTACGAAAAAACCAATGGGCAAAAAGTTATTCTAAATGTTCATAATCTTGGGGAAGATGAACCTGTAAACACTACCTTGTGGGTTTTTAAAAAAGCTTAATTTGACAAAGACGTTTCATTGTGATACAATTTATGGTAGCTTAATATTTGGCAAAATCGGTGAAAGCCGATGACGCAAAGCAAAGAGGCTAAGGTTTTTTACTATGCCCGTCTGGCTGCAATGATACATGGTCTTTTAATAGACTTTATATTGTTGCAGCTTTTTTATATAACTGTTCTAAACTTGGAAAGGAGGATAACTATGCCATCTGTAAACTCTCTTTTGGTTATCGATGCGGAGAATAAATCTTTTGAGATACATGATATTGCATCTGACAGCATACCCGAAGAGCTAAACGGCGAAAGGGGTTTTCATATTTATCATGTAAGAATGCTTACAGAACTTATATTGCGTGAGCTTATTAATGTTACAGACAAATATGATTTGTCCGAGGAAGAAATAATCTCCATGTCAATAGCATCCTCGTTTCACGATATAGGCAAAAGCAAAATCCCAAAGAGTATACTTGATTTCCCGGGCAAGCTTTCACCTGTTGAGTATGACATAGTTAAAAAGCATGCGGTGTTGGGCTGTGAGATGATAGGAGAGCTTTCCTCGGATGTGGACGAAAAAATTATCGGATATGCCAGGGATATAGCAAAATATCATCATGAGAGAATAGACGGAACAGGATATCCAGATGGTTTAAAAGGGGAGGCAATACCGCTTTGTGCCCGTGTTGTTTCTATAGCAGACTCCTTTGATGCCCTCACAAGTTCAAGAAGCTATAAGGATGCGTTTTCGCAGGATGTTGCTATAGAAATGATTTCAAACGGTATGAGCGGTGTGTTTGACGAAGAACTTATTATGTGTCTTCTGAATGTAGTAAACAACAACGAGCTTGTAGAAATAAGGGAATCTCTTGAGGAGAAGCTTAGACTTGTGGAAGACCCTAATACAATCACTGCCAAGAGGATTTTGCTCGTTGGAAACACAGGCTATGTTACGAAAAACTTTGTTTTGGATACCTTTGAAAATAGTAGTGTTATTCTCTGCGGAGAGACACATCTTAAAAGCACAGGCAGACTAAAGGTATATACAGGAAGAGAACTCGATTATGACAAAATATTCGAGACATATGACTTTGATGTGATAATATTTTTTGCAAGGGAGCTTACATACAAGAGCAAGGATGCACCCGATACCGAAAATTTGAGAAAAGTGTTAAGTCTGACTGCCAAATATCATAGTAATGCCAAGGTGATATATTTTTCATCACTTGACGGTGCGTATTCAAACAAGAAGGATATAGGCGTACTTACTATTTCTAAGGAAAACTTATGCGAATTCTACACCAAACACTACGATGTGGATATAAAGATTGTAAGAACACCGTATTTTTACAGCGGAACAAAAAAAGGCGATTTTTTATATGACATATTCTGCCAATTAGACGGTGCAACTGTGAATTTGAGTGAGAAACCTTCATCACGGGCTTTCTTCATATCAATGTACGATATTTCGCTTCTTACATCACGATTTCTTGAGAATTGGCAGGAGGGTATTGGTACTCTTAATATAAATGAAGAGTTCAACCTCACCTTTTCTGATATAATCGGCAATTTAAGTGCATATTGTCCCGACCTTAAAGTTAATTATACCGGTGAGGATGAGGGAGACATACTCGATATAAAAAATACCGCTCTGCGTAGCGAATACGGATGGTTTTCGAGGATATCCATATTAGACGATTTGGAGGAGGAATACAATAACTTCCTTATATCAAAAAAGGTAAAAGATGCAGGGCTTTTAAGCAAGATTAAAAAATGGATGAGTACAAATAAGCCTATAGTAAAGGTCGCAGAAATTGCAATCATGTTTGTAGTTACGGAGCTTTTGAATTTACTTACAGGCTCGTCTGTTGTTTTTTCTGTTGTTGATTTCAGAATGGCATTTATAGTTATAGTAGGTATGGTTCATGGACTATATTCAGGTCTTAGCGCATCGGCACTTTCTTCAGTTGCCTGGGTTGTGTCAAAGATTATCGCGGGCACAAACTTTCTTACCATATTCTATGAGCCTACAAACTGGTTTGCATTTGTATATTATTTTCTTATAGGCGCTGTGGCGGGGTATGTCCGTCTTACCAAGGATGATAAGATAAAATTCGGCACCGAGCAGATTAAACTCTTAGAAGAAAAGCTTGAGTTTACCCGCGAGCTATATCAGGATACCTTTGATGAAAAGCGCGACCTTAAAAAGCAGATTGTCGGCTCTAAGGACAGCTTTGGTAAAATATTTGATGTTACCAGAAATCTCGATACCGTGGAGGAACATAAGCTTTATTTTAAAATAATAGAGACATTCGAGCAAATACTCGAAAATAAAACTATAAGTGTTTATTCAATAAATAATAAGAGCGCTTTCGGGCGTCTTGAGGTTGCCTCAAGAGATATATTGGGAGAGGTGTCCCGTTCCATATCGCTCGATACCTACAAGCCTATTCTGGAGAAGATAAATAAAGATGAAATATGGAAAAATACAAGTCTTATTCCTAATCTTCCCATGTATGCTGCAGGTGTTTGGCGTGGCAATGAGCTTGAGCTTATAATCTTTATATGGCATGTAAGACCCCAGCAGAATTCACTTTATTATGTGAATTTATTTAAGATTCTTCGAGACCTCGTAGAGATATCTATTTTAAGGGCGTACAATTACAATCGTGCCATATATGACAGTTGTTACAAAGAAGGTACCCGCATACTTTGCAGAGAAGAGTTTAATAAGGTTTTTGAAAACTTCAAAACCATATCCGAAAGAAAAGTGTTTAATTATGAGTATATAGAAATAGATTTAAAAGGGCACTCGTACCAAGAGGCTGATAATATGCTTTCGGGTAAAATCCGCGCCAATGATATACTTGGAGAAACCGATGGCGGCAAACTCGGATTGTTGCTGTCGCAGGCTACAAAAAATGACCTTAATTTTATTTTGCCGAGATTTGAAAATCTTGATTTAACCGTTACCGTAATAAAGTAAAAGGAGGATGTGTATGACTATATTTGCAATAGCTTTACTTATAATACATATCCTCATATGTTTTTTTACATTCATAGGCTTGCACCTTGGGGTTTTAAAAGTACACAAATATATGTTTTTTGTTGTACTTTGTTTGCCGTTTTGGGGCAGTTTGGCGGTTTTGTTTTTACATTTTGGAATATTGTTTAAGCAGAACGAAACCTTAAATATAGATGTCGAGAAGATGAAGCTCGACTCGCTTCTGTACAAGGGTGTTGCGGTGGAGGAAAACAAAAAAGACGACACCATTGTTCCCATAGAAGAAGCACTAATTATAAACTCACCTATGGAACGCCGTAAGATTATAATGGATGTACTAAACGATAACCCAAAGGAATATGTGGAGTTTCTTAAAAAAGCAGGTAACAACGATGATTCCGAGGTTGTACACTATGCAGTTACCGCCATGGTTGAGATTTCCAAGGACAATGACTATATGTTGCAAAATCTTGAAACAGAGTATGTCAAGAATCCTGATGATTTAGCTGTCCTTACACGTTACAGCAATTTTTTGTGGGAGGTTCTCCAGCAAGATTTAATGTCGGGACAGGTTGCTATATTAAACAGAAATCTGTATTCCGAGCTTGTATCAAAGAAGCTTTCGATGGAAGAAAATCTCGAAGATTATATGAGATATTTTGAAAATGAATTTGAGCTTGGAAACTATACCGTGGCAGGAGAAATCATCCAAAAAGCCGATACCCTGTATTCCGATTGTGAAGAGCTTATACCATTAAAGCTTAAGTATTATTCCAGGCTCGGCAAGGGAGATAAAATCAAAGAGCTTATAGGAGATATACAAAATAAGAAAATGTTTGTTTCCAGAAGAGTAAAGGAGGCAATAGCATTTTGGAAGGATTAAAAGAAAGATTTCTGAAATTCAGATACAACGGCATGCTTGTAATTATGCTTGTGTTCTTTATCATTGCGGTAATTCTTTTTGTAGAACGAAGCGGCATAAGCTATAATTACGACAAAGCTGATTTGTGTTTTTTATCCCAAGAAATGATTGTTACCAAGCCAAAGGCAAATCTCCATCTTGCAAAGAACACCGTTGTTTTGTGGGCAAGCGAGCAGCCTGAGAGCAAGGAGGCGTTGGACGAATTCAAAATTATGTTTTCGGACATGAAGATAGGCTACAGGGCAGTAGACCTTTCAAAAATGCCATTCCCAAAGCTTTCGGATTATGATATAGCCGTAGTGCTTATGAGCGATTTGGCACCTATGGGTGAGGAGGTAATCACCCTGAACAGTTGGGTAAAATCGGGAGGAAATGTACAGTTTGCAGTAACCCTGCAGAGAAACATATATACCTCTGTAATTGAGCAGTCACTCGGAATTGAGGACTCTTCATGGTACAACGCTATGGTTGACAGCATATACATAGACGATGATTTTATGGTGGGCGGCGGTTGCAGATTTGATGTAGAAGACGGATACAATTCCGCCTGGGCGGTGCAGCTAAATCCCAAAAAGGTCAAGCTTCATGCCTGGGTTGACAACGAAAACAAAACCCCTCTTGTATGGGAGACAAAATACGGTAAGGGCAAATATGTAGTAAATAATATAGGACTTAACGAAAAGGTTATGAGAGGTTTTTATGCCGCTTCATACAGCCTTTTGGATGAGGTTTGTGTTTATCCTGTCATAAACAGCTCTATATTTTTTCTGGACGATTTTCCGTCTCAGATTCCCGAGGGCAACAGTGAATATATATCAAGAGATTACGGTACAACCATCAGGGATTTCTATGTAAATATCTGGTGGCCCGATATGATGAATCATGCTGATAGATACGGCATCAAATATACAGGTCTCGCCATTATGTGTTACGATGACAACGTAGACGGAACCACACCCTCTGAGGCAGACAAGGGAACATTTTTAAATTTTGGCAATATGCTTCTCCGTCAGGGAGGGGAGATTGGATATCACGGATACAATCATCAGCCTCTTTGCATGGACGAGTGTGATTATGACGGTGTATATGATTATAAAACATGGGAAAGTCCCAAAGCCATGGAAAAAGCTTTCGACAGTCTTATTGACCTGTGTGATGAACTTTTTGAGGGGGTTGACATGTCTCTTTATGTGCCGCCGTCAAATATCATGACTAAGGCAGGAGAGAACTTTCTTGCGGACACCTACCCGCACATAAACTGCATCTCGGGAATATATTTTCCCGACGGAGAATTCGAGCACAATTTTGTGCAGGAATTTGATGTATTGCCCGACGGCAGAGTGCATCTGCCTCGTATTATATCAGGCTGCAGTCTGACAGATTTTATGAAGCTTGCTCTTGTATCAGAGCTTAACTTTCATTTTGTAAACTCACACTTTACGCATCCCGATGATGCATTAGACCCCGACAGAGGAGCGGAGCTGGGATGGGAAAAGCTGTCTGATAAATTTAATGAATATCTCGATTATCTTTATGCAGCGGCGCCTACCATAAGAAACTTTACAGGCTCGGAGACAACAGCTGCCATTCAGAGATATGCGGCGCTTAATGTAAGAAAGAAGCTAAATGGCGATACACTTAAGCTTGATATCGGCAATTTTTACGATGAGGGATATTTCTTCATTCGCTTTAACGAAAGAGAATATAAAAGTATATATGGCGGAAGCCTTACGCATCTTACAGGCGATTTGTACCTTTTGAGAGCCGATAAGAGTGAGGTAACAATTAAGCTAAAATAATTTTATTGGTGATAAAAATGAAAATTTGCATGGTGCTTGAGGGATGCTACCCCTATATAAACGGCGGAGTTTCCACATGGGCGCATCAGTACATTACAGAGATGCCCGAGCATGAATTTGTGCTGTGGGTTATAGCTGCCAAGGCAGAGGATAAGGATAAATTTGTGTATACGCTTCCCAAAAATGTTGTGGAGGTTCATCAGGTGTTTCTGGATGATGCGTTGAAGGTTAAACCCAACAAGATTTTTAATCACAACTTTTCAATCGAGGAAAGTGAGGCACTCAAAAATCTATTGTTTTCTGACAAACCCGACTGGGATTTGCTTTTTAATATGTATCAGGTGCAAAAAATAAACCCCATGAGCTATCTTAAGAGCGAGCACTTTTTAAAGTCACTTACAGACATATGCCAAAGGGATTTTCCTTATACTGCATTTTCGGATGCTTTTCATTCTGTCCGTTCGAGACTTCTTCCCGTACTGTACCTTATGGGAACTAAGGTGCCTGAAGCAGATTGCTATCATGCTATTTCTACAGGCTATGGCGGACTTTTGGCATGTCTTGGCGGCTATGTTTCCAATAAACCTGTTCTTTTAACTGAACACGGCATCTACACCCGTGAGAGAGAAGAGGAAATTATCCGTGCAAAATGGGTTGAACGTGCTTTTAAGAGTCATTGGATTAAGTTTTTTTATATGCTTTCAGACCTTATATACAGTCGGGCATTTCGTGTTACATCGCTCTTTGAACGAGCAAGATTAACACAGATTGATATGGGCTGCAGTCCCGAAAAGTGCTCTGTGGTTGAAAACGGCATAAGCTATGAAAGATTTTGTGATATTCCTCCCAAAAAGGAGGATGGATATGTGGATATCGGTGCAGTTGTGCGTTTTGCACCCATCAAGGATATTAAAACAATGATTTATTCATTCTTTGAATTATCCTCAAGAATCGACAAGGTAAGACTTCACATAATGGGCGGTGTGGATGACGAGGAGTATGCCGAGGAATGCCGCAGTCTTATTAAACAGCTTGGCATAGAGGATAAGGTTATAATGCCTGGCAGAGTAAATGTAGTAGAATATTTTGAAAAACTGGACTTTACCATTCTTACATCCATTTCCGAGGGGCAGCCGCTGTCCGTTCTGGAATCCTTTGCCGCAGGCAGACCGTGTGTTACCACCGATGTCGGCTGCTGCCGTGAGCTTCTTACGGGAAGCTCCGAGGACACTTTTGGTATAGCAGGATACTATGTTCCGCCTATGCAAATAGAAAAGCTTGCAGATAAAATGGAGATTATGTGCGAGTCAAAGGAGCTTCGACTCAAGATGGGTGAGATTGCAAAAAAACGTGCCGGACAATATTACAGGTACAATATAATGCTTACTAAATACAGAAATCTGTACAAGGAGGTAGAGAGAGATTGGCAGGCATAGGCTTTGAGCTTAAAAAGCTCTTTGATAAAAAAGGAATACTGCAGTCTATGAAGGCTTATGGATATGCCACCGTTATCTGCTCGGGTCCAATGCTTCTTGGAGTAATACTGCTTCTTGGGATAATGTTTCTGTGCAGACGGGCAGGAGTTTCAGCTCACTTAAGAGAGCTTCTTATTTGTATGATAACCTATGCGCTTCTGGCATCTATCATGACAACCTCTTTTTTCTCCATGATTATAACAAGGTTTACGGCAGACATGCTGTATGAGGAGAAGAAGAGTGCAGTGCTGCCTTCGTTTTGGGGAAGTTCATCTGTTATGATGACACTTGGAAGTGTCTTGTGGATTGTATTCCTCTTGTTTTCGGGTGCAAATCTAATGTGCGGGATACTCATGTTTGTGTTTTTTAACGAAATGATAATTGTGTGGAATGCCATGAGCTATCTTACAGCTATAAAGGACTACAAGGGTATCTTTCTCTCTTATCTTACCTCTATTGCGGTGATATTTGTACTGGGGTTTATTCTCACCCTTGTTGTAAGGGTACATGTTATAGAGGCTCTTCTCTTTTCCGTAACTGTGGGATATGGAGTTATGGTTATATGGAATCTTACACTTCTTAACAGATATTTTCCAAAATCGGATGTAAGTCCGTTTGTGTTTTTAGAGTGGATAGACGAGTATCTTTATCTTGCACTTGCTGGAATGCTTATAAACCTTGGTATGTTTGCACATCTTGTTATAATGTGGTTTAGTGACATAGGTGTAAGGGTGCACGGACTCTTTTATGGTGCCCCTCAGCACGATGTACCTGCACTTTTAGCTTTTATGACAACACTTATTACTACGGTGAATTTTGTAGTGTCGGTTGAAGTGAATTTCTACGGAAAATACAGAAATCATTACAGCCTTTACAATGACAAGGGCACCATAAACGATATAATACAGGCAGAAAAGGAAATGTTAGATACCCTTAAGACAGAAATGCTCTATACCGCCATAAAGCAGCTTTTGTGTACGGCGGCATTTATCGCGGTTGGAGGCTTCCTTTTGGATGTACTTCCTTTGGGCTTCAACGAAATGATGAGAGGGTATTTCAGAACACTGTGTGTAGGCTACGGAGCATATGCCGTAGGTAATATGACTATGCTTATACTTTTGTATTTTACCGACTATAAGGGTGCATTATTTGCAACGGGTATTTTTGCTGCAGGCTCTGTACTTTTGTCGTTAATATCAATATTTTTGCCGCAGGTGTATTACGGCTTTGGTTTTTTGCTTTCTTCTATAGTGTTTGCGGTGGCGGGAACATACAGACTTGATTACTTTACCAAGAGACTTCCGTATTACATACTTGCGGTACAACCGCTTGTAAATGAAGACAGGTCAAGTGTATTTACAAGAATGAGAGTTTTTCTGGAGGATAAAATCAAATGAAAAAGACAGCCTTATTTATAAGTCTTATTATGATAGTATCTGCTTTCTTTTCGGCATGCGGATATTCTGATAAAAGCGAAAATGCAGACATCGGATATGTACCTGATATGTCATACAACGAAAAATATAAGCTCCGTGACAAAAAAGACCTTTACAAGAATGACAATCCCGAGGATGTAGTTACCATGTACCTTACCGTTTCTACGGGAAATGCGGGCGAAAGGACAGACCACACCTGGAGCGAAATAAATACATATTCGGTATATGACTACGAGGATATGGGAGTAGACAGATACAGAGTCGAGGGACTTTTGCAGATTGGCGACGAGTCAGGACCTCTTCCGGGTGAGCTTGGCTACAATCAGGTATCACCAAACTGTACCATACAGATAAGAGGACAAAGCTCGAGCCGTCAGAGCATAAAAAACTATAAAATAAGCCTAAAGGAAAACAAAGGCACCTGGATGGGCAATACCACAATACCTCTTAATAAGCATGTTAATGAGAGTCTTAGATTCAGAAATAAAATGGCATATGACCTTATGACAGGTATTGACCAGATGATGGGATTAAGGACAAGGTTTGTACACCTATATGTAAAGGATACCACAGAGGGCGGAAACGGCAAATTTACCGACTACGGCATTTATACATATGTGGAGCAACCCAACAAGAAGACCTTAAAGGCACACGGGCTTGATGCGAATGCGCATTTCTATAAGATAAACGAGTTTGAGTTTTACAGATATGAAGATATAATAAAATTAAAGGATGACCCCGATTTTGACGAGGCGGCATTTGAGGCACTTATTGAAACCAAAGGTGACGATGACCACAGCAAGCTTATAAAAATGCTTGAGGACTTAAATGATTTTTCAAAGCCGATAGATGATGTTTTAGATAAGCATTTTGATATAGAAAACCTAAGCTACTGGATGGCTTTCCACATACTTGTCGGAAACGGTGATACCCAGAACAGAAATGTGTATATATACAGTCCGCTAAATCTTGATAAATGGTATTTTATATCGTGGGATAATGACGGAATGCTAAGTAAGACAGAATATAAGGTTCAGGGCAGAGTGTCATACAGTGAATGGGAGACAGGGGTAAGTAACTACTGGGGTAATGTTCTCTTCAACAGAGCACTAAAGAGTGAAAAATACCGAAAAGCTCTTGATAAAGCTATAAAAGAATTAAAATCCTATCTTTCTAAAGACAGAATTAATAAAATGGCAAAAAGATACGCAGATATCGTGAAACCCTATTTGTATAGCTATCCCGACATACTGCATCTGCCTCTTACATCCTCGGAGTATGACTATGTGGTAAAAAATATTTCCTCGGAAATAGACTTGAATTATGATTTGTATAAGAAATCTTTTGACAAGCCAATGCCCTTCTTTATAGATATGCCCCAAAAGAGAGGAGACAAGCTTGTTATATCGTGCGAAAGCTCGTATGATTTCGATAATGAGGATATAACCTATAATATTAAGGTTTCAAGAGATGTAAACTTTGGCAATGTGATTTTTGAAAAGGAGAAAACAACTCTTCCCGTTGCAGAAATAGATATGCTTCCCAAGGGACAGTATTTTATAAAGGCAACTGCCACAAACGAAAGCGGATATACGCAGACAGCTTTTGACTATTACTATACAGACACAGGCAAAAAATACGGTGTCAAGTGCTTCTATGTTGATGCCAGAGGAAATGTAACGGAGGAAACATATGAAGGCTGAAAGATACAGAAACGAATGGAAGTATCTTATTGATACCGCCCAGAAGGAACTAATCTGTAAGCGCTTAAGTCCGTATCTTCAGCTTGATAAACACGCTAAAGACGGCGGATATATGATAAGAAGTCTGTACTTTGAGGATTATTACAAATCCGCCTATGAAGAAAAGGACGCTGGCGTGCTCAAAAGAAAGAAATACCGCATACGCATATACAACTGCTCGGATTCAAGCATAAAGCTTGAAAGGAAGAAAAAATACGGAAGCTACATTTACAAAGAGGCAGCAAAATTAACACGCGATGAGGTGTACAAAATACTAAACGGTGATTATGATTTTCTGCTTCGGAGCGAAAATAATCTTCTTAAGGAATTCTATGTTGAATGTATATCAAATGTAATGCGCCCCAGAGTAATAGTGGACTACGACAGGGAGCCGTGGATATCCGATGAGGGCACGGTCAGAATAACCTTTGACATGGATGTAAGGGCAGCCGTGGGAAGCTATGATATATTTGATTCTACGCTACCCGTACTTCCTGTGTTGGAAGACGGCAAATGTGTTATGGAGGTAAAATTCACGGAATTTCTGCCTCAGGGTGTAAGGGAGATTTTACCCGACAGGGCATCCGAATTTACTGCGGTATCAAAATATGTTTTATGCTACGAAAAAACAGAATATATGAACAGTTTTACAAAATATTGGTATGAAAATTAAAGGAGAAAGCTATGAGTGTTCAGGACTTTATAAAAAAATCTGTGCTTGAGTCGGGCGCGTTTGACGGACTTAGTATAACAAATATTTTTTTGGGACTTATAACCGCCATTCTTATAGGTATGGCAATATATTTTACATATCAGAAATTTTACACAGGTGTTATCTATTCCAGAAGCTTTGCAATAACTCTTGTGGGAATGACACTTCTTACGGCAGTTATAACTCTTGCAATAAGTACAAACATCGTCATATCCTTGGGTATGGTCGGTGCTCTGTCCATAGTTCGTTTCAGAACTGCGGTAAAAGACCCGCTTGATTTACTGTATCTGTTTTGGGCTATAACATCGGGTATTGCATCAGGTGCAAATATGTACCTTTTGGTAGTTATTGCAGCGATTGTTATGATTATTATAATATTTATATTAAGTAAGCATCAGCTTAGAGGAAGGATTTATATAGCTGTAATACACTACCTTACAGATGAAGCAGGAGACAATATTATCCGCACCTTTGGTAAGATGAAATACTTTATAAAATCCAAAACCGTTCGCAAGGAAGTTACGGAAATGGCGGTTGAGATATACTTAAAAAATAATGACACCTTCTTTATTGAAAAAATCAGGGACATAGAAGGCGTAACAGATGTTACGCTTATACAGTATAATGGTGAATATCACGGATAAATTTACAACTTTAGTGTAAAGTTTATAAATGCAAGGAGATATTTTTAAATATGTCGGATATTAATTACACATGGCTTTCAATGTTTTTGGGCGTTTTTTGTGTCATTTTTATAACATCATTTGTAATTCTTGCTATATACACCAAACACATACAAAAGTCAAGAGATGCTGAGAAAATGAGAGATGCCGAAACAGGTGTAGGTAATCTACAGTATTTTAAATACCATTTCAGATATACAATAGAAGATGCCTTTAGAAATAAATATTGTATCGCATACATTATTCTTGATATAAGTTATCTAAGATCATACTATGGAGAAAGCTCCTTTGAAGATGTATTAAAGTATACTGCATCAGTTTTGATGGAGTACACAGGCGATAAAGAGATTTGTGCAAGAATTACCGAAAACGGTTTTGCACTTGCCATACAGACTTTAAATGAAGAACAGGCAGAGAGAAGACTAAAAGAAATCCTCTCTAAGCTAAATGACTTTGACAGATTAAAGTCCAATTCAAATAAGCTTGTCTTTCACAGTGCAGCATACAGATTAACCAGTACAGATAAGAATTGCGAACTTTTGATTTTTAATCTCCGAAAGAATTGTGTCAGGTTATTTGGCACCGAAAAACAGATAGCTTTTTGCGATATTCATTCTATGAACAAAATTCAGGAGGAAAAAAAGATAACCGATAGCCTCTTAAACGGAATTGAACGCAATGAATTTAAGATGTATCTGCAGTTTATTGTTGATAATAAAACGAAACAAATTGTTTTGGCAGAGGCTCTTTCCAGATGGAAGACTGCGGGAAGGGGTCTTATAACTCCTAATAAATATATAGAACAACTGGAAATGACAGGACTTATAGGCAGGCATGATTTCTACATATTCGACCTTGTTTGCCGCCAGCTTGAAAAGTGGAGTAATACAGAATTTAAAGATATTTCGATTTCGTGCAATTTTACGAGAATTACACTTTCCGAAGAAAACTTTATAGATAAAATCAAAATGATTTCAAATTCTTATTCGTTTGATAAATCCAAGCTTGCTATCGAAATTACAGAAGATGCAATAGAAAAAGACAGAGTGATAGCCACAAAAAATGTTATTCTTTGCAAGCAGCTTGGCTTCAAAGTATACTTAGATGACCTGGGAAGCGGTTATACCTCGCTTTCCAATCTTTGCGATTATCCTATAGACATTGTTAAGGTAGACAGAGATATTCTCTTAAAGACAGACACCGCAAAGGGAAAAGCGTTGTTTGGCGGTATAATTGCTCTGGCACACAGTCTCAATGTAGAGGTTATTTGCGAGGGTGTGGAAACCGAAGAACACAATAAGTTTGTTACGTCATCAGAATGTGATTTTATACAAGGATGGTACTATTGCAAACCGCTTCCTTTGGAGGAATGCGGGAATTTTATAAATAATAGAGGTAATTAAAATGAATGTTAAGGAAATAGTAGCGCAGATTTTCGGATTAATAGGTCTTGTAATCATAGTCATGTCTTTTCAATGCAAAAAGAACAGAAATTTCTTTTTGCTTCAGGGTGTGGGCAGCTTTGCATTTGTTGTAAATTTTATCCTTATATATGCATATGCTGGCGCACTTTTTAATCTTACAAATCTTGTAAGGGGACTGCTCTTTTCAAAAGAAGACAAAAAGGTGTGGAAGCTTATTTTGGTGGAATGTCTCTATACCGCTTGTTTTATATTTTCTGTTATATTAACATGGGGCGATTGGTTTATGATTTTTATTGCGTCGCTTCCTTATGTTACATTGGTTATTATGAGTGTATTTATGTGGAGAGCAAATGGAAAGCATATACGTTATTTCCAGGTAACTCTTATGTCTCCTGCGTGGATTATACATAACATATTTAACTTTAGCTTAGGCGGTATTCTGTGCGAATCATTTAACATGATTTCCACAATAATTTCTTTTATAAGATACGGCAAAGATGGCTTTGAAAACAGGTGAGCAATTGCCAATAATATAGGATTTATTCTCTTTGGAATCATATAAATTTATGGGGTGAATGTGTGGATACCGTAAAAATAAATTCAAGGCAGACAAAAATGATAGCACACAGAGGATTGAGCGCTTTGGAGCGTGAAAATACCTGCCCTGCATTTGTTGCTGCGGCTAACCGAAGCTATTTCGGCATAGAGACCGATGTTCGCATCACATCAGACGGACAGTTTGTTCTGATACATGATGAGACAACCAAAAAGGTTACAGACGGAGCATATGTTATCAATGTGGAAAAAAGTGATTATTCATCATTTAAGGATACAGTGCTCCCCGACCTTGACGGAACTACCGTAAGGCAGGATATCAGAATTCCTCTTCTGTCCGAGTACGTATCAATCTGCAAAAAGTATGAAAAGATATGCGTATTGGAAGTAAAAAACCACTTTGAAAAAGAGGATTTAAAGAGAATGGTTGCCATTATAAAGGGTATGGATTATATAAAAAGAACTATCTTCATATCCTTTGATCTTGCAAATTGCATAAACCTAAGAGCGCTTCTGCCTAAAAATGAGGTACAGTATATTACAGGTGATAAAAAAATAAATATGGATTTAATAAATCTTCTTTGTACAAATAAGCTTGACCTTGATATAAGATATACTCTTCTTACAAAGGACAATATAAAACTTCTTCATAAATACGGAATTAAAGTTAATTGCTGGACCTGTAATAAAAAGGGAGAAGCAGAAAAGCTTGCAAAATACGGAGTTGATTATATAACGACAAATATAATTGAATGATAGGAGATAATGTAATGCTTTTATATATAGTTCGACACGGAGACCCGGTGTATGAGACCGATTCGCTTACTTCAAGAGGTGTTTTACAGGCAGAAGCAGTTGGTAAAAGAATGCTTGATGCCAAGATTGATAAAATTTTTTCTTCTCCTATGGGCAGAGCCATGCAGACGGCAGAGCCTGCGTGCAGACTTCTTGGACTTGATATGAACATAGAACCATGGACTCACGAAATTGAGGACGAAAGGCTCACCCCGTTTCCCGATGGGAAATTAAAGTCAATTACAGATGTTCAGAACACATATTATCTTGAAAACGGAAACAGGGATTTGCCCTATGAAAGAGCCTATGAATGTACAGGCATAAATGAATCCCAAATGGATGTTGCAGTTAAGTATATCGAGGAAAATGGCAAGGACTTCTTGGAAAGGCTTGGTTACCGTGAGGAAAGTGGTATATATCGAATATTAGAGCCAAACGAAGACAAAGTAGCGCTTTTTTGCCATTCAGCATTTGCAAGAGCTTGGCTTTCGGTGCTTTTACATATACCACTTCATATTATGTGGGCATCCTTTCAGTACACGCATACAGGTGTTACTGTGCTCGAATTCAAGAATAATGAAAATTGCTTTACAGCACCCAAGTGTCTTTGCTTTTCGGATGTTTCGCATCTGTATGCGCAAAAGCTTGATTTAATTCACGACAACGATACCGAGATATAAGAGGAGAATTGGTTATGTCACTTGAAAGAGCAAAGGAACATTTTAAAAAGTACAGTATGGAAGACAGAATTCTGGAGTTTGCATCTTCTTCAGCTACCGTTTCCGAGGCGGCTCAAGCGGCAAACTGCACCGAGGGGGAAATTGCAAAAACCTTATCATTTATTGTCGATGAAAGAGCAATACTCATTGTAGTTGCAGGTGATGCAAGGATAGACAATGCAAAGTACAAGGCATTTTTCCGCACCAAGGCAAAAATGATACCGTTTGAAAGTGTGGAAGATACCATAGGACATACCGTAGGCGGTGTGTGTCCTTTTGGAATAAATGAAGGGGTTACCGTTTATCTGGATGTGTCCTTGAAACGCTTTGATATGGTTTATCCGGCATGCGGAAGCTCTAACAGTGCTATTAAACTTACTATAGATGAACTTGAAGCCACTTCGGGTTTTACCGAGTGGATAGATGTTTGTAAGCTTTGATTTCAAGGAGAATATATATGAAAACACTTATAGTTGTGGATATGCAGAATGATTTTATAACAGGCTCACTAGGAAGTGATGATGCCCGAGCCATAGTTCCCAAAGTTCAAAAATTTGTAGAGAATTTCGATGGTAAAGTTGTTTTTACAAGAGACACACATACTTCCGATTACCTTACCACCCAAGAGGGTACAAGGCTTCCTGTAGAGCATTGCATAAAGGGTACCTACGGTTGGGAAATATGCGATGAACTGAAACCGTATGTTAGAGAGGTAGTAGACAAAATAACCTTTGGAAGCACAGAACTCTATAAATATATAGATAATCCAGAAGATGAAATTGTTCTTTGCGGTTTGTGTACGGATATATGTGTCATTTCAAATGCTATGCTTCTTAAGGCATATTATCCCGAGGCAAAGATATCGGTAGATGCTTCCTGCTGTGCAGGTGTTACTGCTGAAAGCCACAATAATGCCCTGGAAGCCATGAAAGCCGTACAGATAGATGTTTTAGTTTGTTAAAAGGCGGTGTGGCTTGTGATAAAGTATATACTTTTTGACCTTGACGGGACACTCACAGACCCCAAGGAAGGTATAACAAAGTGCGTTCAGTATGCACTTAAATCTTTTGGTGTAGAGCGTGAGTGTGACGAACTTGTGGAGTTTATAGGTCCGCCATTAAAGGAACACTTTATGGAGTATGCCTCTCTTTCTGAAGAAGACGGAGTAAAAGCCGTGGAAAAATACCGCGAACGTTACAGACCCATCGGTGTTTTTGAAAATAAAATATATGATGGCATATCGGACATGATGAAAAAACTCAAAAAGCAAGGCAAAATCCTTGCTGTAGCTACAAGTAAACCTACCGTTTATTCTCAAATGATATGCGATAAATACGATATTTCGCCGTATATAGATTTCCTTTCGGGAAGCGAGCTTGACGGAAGAAATACCAATAAGGCAGATGTAATAAAAATTGCTATGGAATATCTTGGTGCATCGGTCGATAATACCGTAATGGTAGGGGACAGAATTCACGATTTTTGGGGTGCTCAAAAAACAGGCATACCTTTTGTTGGTGTAAGCTACGGCTATGCGCAAGAGAGCGAATTTGACGATGTTAATTCACCCATAGCATCTGACCCGAAAGAGCTTTTGCGTATTCTGGAGGATATGTAAAAAGTAGCTTTTTTCAAAACACACCTATACAATCCGTTTTGGTATAGATATGCTGAGGTTGCGGAGAGCTATAGAACAACAGAAAGTCAAAAAGAATATTCAAGGGAATTAAAAAGGAGTTGAAACATATCGTTTCAACTCCTTTAATACTAACTCAATTAGTAAAATATTAGTTACATTCAGCTGTAAGAGGACCTGCAAGTTCTTTAAGGTAGAAGAGCTTACCGGGCATTGTGGGCATGAATGAAGATGTTATGTTCATATCGGGACCATAGTGGAGAGTTGTGAGGAAGCTCATACCCTGCCAGCCCATGCCGCGGCTTAATGCACCGTCGCATCCGCCGATGATGTAGTCTGCCTGGAGGAACAGACCGGGTCCGATTGTGTTTGCAGAGCAAGGAACAAGAGTTGTACGGCTCTTGAAGCTTGTTATAGCATTCTGCTCAACAGTAAGAGGATTGAGTTTAGCACCAATGCGGTAGCACTGCTTCTTCCATTCTTCCACGCTGGAGAATTCATCTGCAAAGTGAGGCTCCCAGAAAGCAATGTGGCAAGCTCTGCCTATACCGAATACGAGTACAAGTTTAACGCCCTCTGCCTTTAATGCAGCAATCTTTTCGGGATATGTAGGAAGATTTTCCTTTGTAGCAAAGTTACGCTGAGAAGCGGGGATAGTATACTTAAGCTTGTCAAAGAAAGCCTGCTTCATGCTGTATTCAAAGGAAGCGGGATTTGTGTTGGGGAGTGTGTTACCCTCTGCGTCTGCCCATTCGTCCATATTGAATGTGTATACATGGTCGCAGTTGATATCCCACTCGTTAAGGAAGAAGGAAGCCCAACGATACATACCCATAGGACCTACGGGAAGAATCATAGCGAGCTTTTCGCCCTTTTCGCGTGCATTCTTAATCTGAAGAGCGATTTCGTGACCCATGAGTGTGTCGAATTCGCCGATATCCTGACATTCGATAGGATTAAAGTCCTTGTGCCAGAAATCCTCTCTTGCTACGCCCTTTTCACAGCAGGCATCCATTTTTGCAAGATCCCAGCCCTTGGGGAAGAAGTTTTCCAAAAGGCTGCCTTTGTAAGTAGATAAAAAGTCCATTTTGTAAATCTCCTTTCAAAATTAAAAAAATATATTTAAGTTTAACAACTTACGGAAGTAATCTTTTGGGAAGTACCTTGGGCCATACAAGCTCCTGGGTAAATCCTTCTGCATACTGAACATTACACTGAATTCCTCTTACTCTTGAGCAGGAACGAACAAACTCAGGGAAATCAATGTGATCATGGTCACGCATCCACTTAATCTGGCTCTCATGACATTCAAGCATCTGAATCTTTAAGTCAATCTCGTCAGTTATATCTACATATTCTGTAGGTATAAAGTTCATACCTGCAAGGTTGTCCATGTAGAAGAGCGGAACAACTGCCGCCTTTCCTTCAGCACCGTAGTGGGGTACACTTGCCGCAAATGAAGCATCAAATACAAGTTTGGAAACTTCTCTGTGGTCGGGCATGTAGTCGTTGGGGCTGTGAGTGATTATAAAGTCTGGCTGAACTTTCTTTATAAGAGCTATGATTTTATCACGCTGCTCTACGCTGCATCCGTTGGGAAGAAGGTCGCCTACATCTATTGTAACAACTTCAATTCCCGCAAGAGCGCCTGCATTTCTGGCTTCCTGAGCACGTATTTCTCTTAATTCATCGGGCTCAATAATTTCATGACCCATATTACCGTTGGCAACATGGCAAACAGTTACCTTATCTCCGCGCTTGACACATTTTGCAAGTGTTCCGCAACATGAGATTTCGATATCATCGGGATGACATCCGATTGCAAGTACATTCATGATAAATACCTCCTTAAAACTTGACTTTGTGCTAATAATATTATATAATAGCTCTGCTTGAAAGTATTTAGCAGCAATTACTCAAATTTTAGCATTTTGTTCGCGAGGTGTATTATGTTTGAAATGCAGGCTGTAAACGAAGATATCATAATAGATGGTTTTAACAGCATATATTATTTTGAGTTTTCCAAGGATTTCAATCACGAGCCTGAGCAGCATGATTTCTGGGAAATGGTGTATGTGGATAGCGGAAGTGTAAATGCCATTACAAACGGGGTGGGATGTACGCTTTCTCAAGGGCAGGTCATATTTCATGAGCCTATGGAACCGCATGCACACGTTTCCGACAGCCGTGTTGCAAACAGTATGCTTGTGGTTTCTTTTACAACACATAGTCCAATTATGCAAACCTTTAGCGGAAAAACCTTTACTCTTGATAAAACCTCAAAGCTTCTTTTATCTCTTTTTTTAGAGGAAGCCAAAAATGCTTTGGGCGATGTTCCCTCGGATTATACCGACAGGAAAAACCTTTCGTTCAACTCGGAGGTATTTGGTTCTTCACAGCTTCTTAATTGCCATTTTACCGAATTTCTTATTAAGCTTGTACGAAGCGGAAGCTCTATCACTACAAGGGTCATGCCTACCAAGCAGTCGAGGGATATTGCAAATAATTCCATATGCGAGCTTGTGTGCGAATACATGAAGAAGAATTTATATTCAAATGTTTCTCTAAAGGAGCTTTGCGACATATTTCTTGTAGGCAAAACGCAGATGTGCAGGATTTTCAGAGATTGTACGGACAAGAGTCCCATGGAATATTATTCATCACTTAGAATTCATGAAGCCAAAAAGCTTTTGAGGGAAAAGCACTACAGCGTAAGTCAGATTTCGGATATGCTGGGATATTCCTCAATTCATACATTTTCACGTGCTTTCAAGACTTGCACAGGGTTGTCACCTATGGCATATATAAAAAGTATTTTATAAATAACCATAAAAAATAAGGGTTAATTGAACCCTTATTTTTTTATGGTTATTTTTGTATAAGACTTTTTCCTGTCATTTCGGAGGGTACCTCAAGCTCCATTATATCTATAAGGGTAGGAGCAAGGTCTGCAAGTCTTCCGTCAGAAAGCTTAACCTCGCCAATACCTGCCGCAATAAGCGGAACAATGTTTGTGGAGTGTGCGGTAAATACACTGCCGTCATTGGGGTCTATCATCTGTTCTGCGTTTCCGTGGTCTGCGGTTATGAGGATAGCACCGCCCATAGATACTACCTTATCGGCAACCTTGCCAATACATTCATCCACAGCCTCTACAGCTTTTACAGCCGCTTCCATAACGCCTGTATGACCTACCATGTCGCAGTTGGCATAGTTTAATATTACAAGGTCATACTTGTCGGAATCGAGAGCTTCGAGCATTTTGTCTGTAACCTCATAGGCACTCATTTCGGGCTGCATATCATATGTTGCAACCTTGGGGGATGCCACAAGTATTCTGTCTTCGCCCTCATAAACCTTTTCCACACCACCATTGAAGAAGAAGGTAACATGAGCGTATTTTTCTGTTTCGGCAATTCTAAGCTGTTTTAATCCTTTGGAGGATATATATTCGCCCAGAGTGTTTACAAGTGTCTGAGGTCTGAATGCAACATGTACATTGGGCATGCTTGCATCGTACTGTGTCATGGTTACATAGTAGGTATTAAAGAACTCTCGCTCGAAACCGTCAAATTCGGGGTCAACAAGCGTTCTTGTAATTTCTCTTGCTCTGTCAGGGCGGAAGTTAGCAAAGATGATACTGTCATTTTCGCCTATTGTAGCTGTAGGTTTGCCATCTCTTATTACTACGGTAGGAATTACAAACTCATCAGTAACTTCCTTTTCGTAGGATGCCTTAACTGCATCGTAGGGGCAAGTGCATTCTTCACCAACGCCTTTCACCATGGCATCATACGCTTTTACAACTCTTTCCCATCTGTTGTCTCTGTCCATTGCATAGTATCTTCCCGATACTGTAGCAATCTTTCCTACACCTATTTCATTTAGCTTGTTATACAAATCTTTTATAAAGTCTGCACCGCTTGTTGGGGATACATCTCTGCCGTCTAAGAAGCAGTGGAAGTATACCTTTTTAAGTCCATGTCTTTTTGCAAGTTCAGCAAGCGCGGTAATGTGTCCTATATGAGAGTGCACACCGCCGTCGGACAGAAGACCCATAACATGAAGCGAGGAATCGTTGTCCTTACAGTTTTTGCAAGCGGCAACAAATTCTTCGTTCTCGTAGAAATTGCCGTCGTCTATAGCCTTGGTTATCCTTGTAAGCTCCTGATAAACTATTCTTCCTGCTCCAATGTTGGTGTGACCAACCTCGGAGTTACCCATCTGACCGTCGGGAAGACCTACATCCATACCGCTTGCATTTATTTTTGCGGTGGGGTATGCATTTTTAAGTCTGTCAAGATTGGGTGTGGAAGCGCTGTAAACTGCGTTGCCCTCTTTCATGTCGCTAAGTCCGTAGCCATCAAGTATTGCTAAAACTACAGGTCTTTTACTCATTATTTTCATCCTTTCAGATTAGCTGTTTACAATTACAGAGAAATCATTCGCCTTAAGGCTTGCACCGCCTACAAGACCGCCATCAATGTTTTCTTTGCCAAAGAGCTCTTTGGAGTTGGAGGCATTTACACTTCCGCCGTACTGGATTATGATTTCTTCTGCGGCAGCGTTTCCGTATACAGATGCAACTGTTTCTCTGATTTTTGCACAAACCTCTTCTGCCTGTTCGCTTGTAGCAGTTTTGCCTGTGCCGATAGCCCAGATGGGTTCGTATGCAATTATGCACTTTTTAACCTGCTCTTCTGTAAGACCCAAGAGAGCAATCTTTGTCTGGAGAGCTACAAGCTCGAATGTGATGCCCTGTTCTCTCTGTTCTAAGGATTCACCAACGCAAATTATAGGAATAAGATTGTGCTCAAATGCCTTAATAACCTTCTTATTAACTGTTTCGTCAGTTTCGTTAAAGTACTGTCTTCTTTCAGAGTGACCGATTATTACATACTTAACTCCCATCTCCGTGAGCATGGAGGGAGCGATTTCGCCTGTATAAGCACCGCTTTCTTCAAAGTACATGTTCTGTGCGCCAACTTCGATATTGCTGCCTTTGGTAGCTTCGAGTGCATTTGCAAGGTTTGTGTAGGGTACACATATGATGCACTTATTTGCACTGCCTGCCACAAGAGGCTTAAGCTCATTTATAAGCTCAGTTGTCTGAGCCGGGGTTTTGTTCATTTTCCAGTTTCCTGCAACTACTGTCTGTCTCATAATATTAAATTCCTTTCGTCTGTAAGATTTCTTGTTATATATTCACAACAAACGGGGGAGTGTGTCTCCCCCGAATGGATTTGATTAAATTTATTTATCGTTTAAAGCTACGATACCTGGGAGATCTTTGCCCTCTAAGAATTCGAGAGAAGCGCCGCCGCCTGTGGAGATGTGGCTCATCTTGTCGCCAAGACCTGCCTGGTTTACAGCAGCAACACTGTCTCCGCCGCCGATGATTGTGGTAGCATCTATTTCGGAAAGAGCCTTTGCTATAGCATTTGTACCCTTTGCAAATGTAGGCATTTCAAATACGCCCATGGGTCCGTTCCATACAACTGTCTTTGCATCCTTAATTGCATCTACATAAAGAGCGATTGTCTTTTCGCCTATGTCGAGACCTTCCCAGCCTGCTTCGATTTCGCCTCTGCCTACAGTCTTGTGAGCTGCATCGTTGGAGAACTCCTGAGCTACAACTGTATCTACGGGGATTAAGAGCTTAACACCCTTAGCCTCTGCCTTTTCCATCATTTCCTTAGCATAGTCAAGGTAGTCTGCTTCAAGGAGAGAATTACCTACTTCTTCGCCGAGCGCTTTCATAAATGTATACGCCATACCGCCACCGATGATTAAGGTATCTACCTTTTCCAAGAGGTTGTTTATTACAGAAATCTTGGAGGAAACCTTGGAACCGCCAAGTATAGCTACGCAAGGTCTTACGGGGTTATTTACAGCATTGCCGAGAAATTCGATTTCCTTTTCGATAAGGTAACCGCAAGCTGCAGTATCAAGATACTTTGTAACACCTACATTGGAGCAGTGTGCTCTGTGTGCAGTACCGAAAGCATCGTTTACAAAAATATCTGCAAGAGAACTGAGCTCCTCGCTGAATGTATCTATGTTCTTGGTTTCTTCTATTCTGTATCTTGTGTTTTCAAGAAGAACTACATCGCCCTCTGCCATTTGCGCTACTGCTTTCTTTGCGTTTTCGCCTACAACATTGTTGTCTGCAGCGAAGATAACTTCCTTACCGAGCTTTTCAGAAAGCTTCTTTGCTACGGGAGCAAGAGAAAGTTCGGGCTTGGGTTCGCCCTTGGGTTTGCCCATGTGAGAGCAAAGGATAACCTTTGCGCCGTTTTGGATAAGATACTTGATTGTGGGAAGTGCGCCGTCTATTCTTGTTTCGTCTGTGATGTTTCTGTTCTCATCAAGAGGAACATTAAAGTCGCATCTTACCAATACCTTTTTGCCTTGTACCTGGATGTCTTCAATGGATTTTTTGTTCATGTATATTCACCTCTAAAAAATTATTTACTGCTGAATATTTTATATTATTTTGACTCTGATTGCAAGGAGTTTTTGCAAATTTTACTCTATGCATAATATAAAACCTAAGTTATTCCAAAAATTGTGCTAAATTACAATTATTTTCCTCTAAATATTACACCAAAGGCACCGGGGCCTGCGTGTATGCCTATAGTAGGTCCCAAAACTTCGATTACAAAGTCGGTTTTGCCTGTTTTTTCGGTAAGTATATCTCTGAATTTTTCTGCCTTTTCGCTATCAAGCGCATGCATTATCACGAAGGGCTGCTCGGTATCTTTGTCCATAGCTTCGTTTACCATGTCGGCTATTTTGCCCATTACCTTTTTCTTTCCTCTTACCTTGTCCTTACTCATTACAAGACCTTCTTCTATGGATAGGATAGGGGTTATATCGAGTACATCTGCAATAATTTTTGCTTTTGAACTTATTCTGCCGCCTTTTTTTAGGTATTCAAGTGTATCGGGAGCAAAGAAAATTTTAGTTTTACTAAACGCTTTCTCAAGGTAAGAAATGATTTCTTCTTTGGTTTTTCCGTCATTTGCCATTTTTGCAGCTTCTATGGCATAGTAGCCGTAGCCGTAGGAAAAGCTTGACGGGTCAACAACGGTTATATCTGCATCGGGATTTTCTTCTTTTATTTCATTTGCGGCAAGGCATGCGCTCTGATATGTGCCGCTTGCATTTGCCGAAATCGGTATGTGGATTATTGCATATTCATCGGAAAACTTCTTGAATTCTTCTATATGCTGCGCTACTGTTATCTGTGAGGTTTTTGGAATATCGCTGCATTTTGGAAGAATTTTAAAGAATTCTTCGGGTGATATATCGTATCTGTCTTTGTATTCTTTGCCGTCTATGGTTATATTAATGGGCATAAGGTGTATGCCGTATTTTTCTGCAGTTTCGAGCGTAATGTCCGATGCTGTATCGGTAGTGATGATGATTTTCTTCATAGTATTCAATCCTTTCTTTACCATTCAAATTTTGTAAGATTTCCCGATGTTTCCAAATCGAAAAAGTCATTTTGCCTTAAGGCCTCGTATATTATTATGGCAACGGAGTTGGATAGGTTTAGACTTCTCATATTGTTGCCCATTGGTATGCGGATGCATTTTTCTTTGTTCTCTTTTAAGAGAGCCTCATCAAGACCTTTTGTTTCTTTGCCAAACAGTATGTAGTCGCCGTCTTTGAATTCTACATCGCAGTATCGGTTAAGACTCTTTGTGGATGCAAAGTAAAAGTTGCCTCCCTCATTTCTGGCAAAAAATTCGTCTATATTATCGTACATTGTTATATCGAGTGTGTGCCAGTAGTCAAGACCTGCTCGTTTTAGCTTTTGGTCATCTATTGTAAAACCCATTGGTCCTACAAGGTGAAGTCTTGCACCGGTTACTGCACATGTTCTTGCTACATTACCGGTGTTTTGAGGTATTTCCGGCTCTACCATTACTATATTGAAACTCATGTTTTTTGGTAAAATTCCTTTCAGTACACAGTATTGTATATATTATACCATTTTTATACAGATAAATCAAGAAAAAGAAAATTAAGAGCCTTGGGAAATTTCCCAAAGCTCTGTATTGTATAACCGAGGGCTGTATATTGGAGACTGTAGAGTTGATAAAGTCTCTTATTTCAAAATTTGTATCTGTTTTTAAAACTGTTATTTTCGGAAAAAATATGCGGTTTGGGTGTGGAAAAGCATAGCTGAATGATAAAAAATTCGACATTATAATTTTTCTTGTATCGTTTCCCATATCTTGCTTATTTCAAGCCCTCGTCTCCAACTTGCAACACCTGCAAGGGAGTATTTGTTTGCAATGTCAACTCTTTTGCCGATGGTGTCTGTGTTTTCAAGCCAGAACACACATGTCTTGCCTCCGCTTTGCCAGGATATTTTGTATTGACCGTCATCCTCTATATAGGTATAGGAGACATTATTAGAATTTATAAGTTCATATGCTGTTTGCATACTTATGGCCTTGCTGGATGTTACTTTGCCGTTTTTGGTTTCAAAGTACCGCATATAGAACGGAATGCCAAGTATCAGCTTATCGGCATTTACCTCTTTAAGTGTTCTTTTTACAGACTCCTCCGTCCAATCAAGACTTGCCACGGAACCTGCGGTTTTACTTGAAGCATAGTACTCGTCGTATGCCATAAGCATTATATAGTCTGTGTTTTTGGATAGTGCATCTCTGTTGTAACACATAGACCAGTTTGCGCTTGTAGGCTCTTTTCGGGTTATGTCTGCAGATACTATAAGTCCAAGTTCGTGAAGCATAACCGTAAGCTCTCTGACATGCGCAGTTACAAGGAAGCGGTTTCTTTCGTAGATATTCTCAAAATCTATGTTTATACCGTCTATAAGGTATTTGCATGCGTATTCTGTAATGTAGGATATAGCCTTTTGTCTGGCATCGGTATTATTTAAAAAGCTGTCAGAGGTCTTGGCGGTAAAGTCGGTTTTGTATATGGGCCAGATTTCATAGCCGTTTTCTCTTGCATAGGTTATATATTTACGGGTAAGAGAGTTATAGAAATTTACATTGCCGTAGAGCTTTTTGCTTTCAACACCAAGGTTTTCTGCCGAAATCTGAAACGAGGAGGGGGATACCACATTTACTCCTATGGGTGCATAATCGGGTACCGAGGAATAAACCTCCCAGGTAAGATTTACTCTTTCGGGTTTCTGCAGTGTAAGGCTGTAGTCGTATACATACAGCTTGCCGTCATTTTGAATCATATCCACCTTGTGCGTTGCATTGTAAACCCTGCTACGTGTTCCGCTTGCATTTGTTGTTACATATGTTATTTGTCCTTTGAAAACTGTAGTTGCCAAAGAGCCATTAATAGTAATCGAGGTTAATGATGTATCGTAGGGAAGCTTCTCGACCTGTGTGGAAAGTGACTTTATTTTGTCCTGTGAATTAAGCTTCATTTCGGTTTCGCTGTGAGCACGCCCTATGGAAAGAGAAAGATTTTTCTTTGTATCTTTAAGTTCGTTTTGTATATATTGCTCGCTTAGCTTTTGGGCTTCTTTTTTATCTATGTCCTCCTGAGAGTTCAAGAGTCTTACGAGCATTGCGGCACATTCTGCTCTTGTGGCGTTCTTTTTGGGTCTGAAGGTATTGTCGGAAAAACCCGATATTATGCCTGAGGACACCGCTTTTTTCAGTTCATCTTTGTAACGATACGAAAAAGATATGTCCTTAAAACTTACTTTGCCGTTTTCTTCTTTTGGCAGACACCTTGCAATTATAAGCATTATTTCTTCTCTGGTGATGCTCTTTTTTGGTGCAAAAAGACCTTCGCCTATACCTGTTACAAGACCTGCATTCTTTGCAGCACCTATTTCTTTAAAAAATACATGTTCGGGAGTTATGTCTTCAAAATCCTGTATATTTGTCTCTTCAAGCGAGAGAGCTCTGGCAATAAGAGCTGTGAATTCGCCTCTTGTTATTGCGCTGTCGGGGTTTAAGTTGTTATTGCTGCCTCGGAGTATATCCGCATACATGAGGGAAGATATTTCGTCTTCTGCCCAATGGGAGTCAATGTCTTTGGGTGAATAACCGCTTGTGGCAAAAGCAGGCGGAAAACTCCATAATGATAGAATTATGCCAAGGCTTGCAAAAACAGAAACTATGTTTCGTGCTTTCATATTTTTGTATTTCCTTTCGCAAATTCGGGTAGCAATTTAATTATACAGTATTTAAAAACGATACGATAGTATAAATATTTTCATTTGACGCCATATTTTGACAAAAACTGCGCCCACACTATGTTACAATATATACAGGTGGTTAAAATGAAAAAGATACTTTCAGCTTTGATATTTATAATTCTATTATGTGCCTGCTCTAAAGAAGAGGTTTTCATACCTACCGAGACAGAGCATTTTTCGGGGGAGGATATGTATGTATCCTTCCTTAAGCTTGATGATGGATTCTGTGCACTTTTGGAAACTCCGCAAAAGGAAAATATATTAATAGGTTGCGGCGGCAGTGAGGATTTTCCGTGTGTGTATGAATTTTTAAGAAGCAGATATGTTTCGAGACTTGATATTATCATGCTTATTTCCGACAATTCCTCGTGTACGGGTGGTTTTGAAAAGGTGATATCCAACTTTGAGGCGGACAAGGTTTATGCGGGTGCGGATTTTGCGGATTTAGACAGTATAAGAAAAATGTGCATGGCAAATTCACATATGGGAACAGAATTGTTTTTGGTATCAGAGGGCACAAGGATTTATGATGGTGATGATGTAACCATAGATGCAGTATCATCACGCCTTTGCGATACTCCTCACGGGAGAAGAAGTGCAGTAAGCCTGTATGCAGTATATAGGGACAATGCAGTTTTCATAGAGGGCGATGGCGATTATGTTGCAGAGAGGGATATTGTTAAAACAATGGGCTCATCGGTGGGTGCAGATATAATATGCGTTCCGCACGGCGCCACTACAGATTTGCCGAGCGAGGAGCTTTTGGAGGCAGCAAAGCCCAAGTATGCCGTAATACCTGTGTATAACGATAATTATTCTCTTATGCGTCTTACAAAACGCTTTGAAGAAAAGGGTATACAATGGGTACGGACAGACAGTGAGGGTACAATTACCTTTGCAATAGACGGCATGAATATAAAATACCATATACAAAAGGTCGAGGATAATACTTCCTTATCGCCCTCGACCTAAAGTAAATGGTGCCAAAGCACCGTTCCAGACTGCCTCAAAAGAATTATAATGTTTATCTTGAATTTTTATAAAAATATGTTATAATAAACATAAATAAAGGTGAATAGCTGAACGGAGGGACGACAATGTTATTGAAAGTAAGCAGTTTCAGGCAAAAGATAGGTGTTTGCAATTAGTTTGCAAGGTCTTTCTTTTGCCTTTTTTAAAATAAGGAGTGTTATGAAATAATACATGCATAACAAATATGGTGAAATTCAAAACACATTCAGATGTAACAGACAAAGTGCAGGTTTATACGATTCAACAGGAGGTTAGATTTATTATGAAAAAAAGAATAGCAATATTATTATCAATTTTATTAGTAACAACAACAATAACAGTTTTTGCAATATCCGCTGATGGACAGATAGGTCAGAATCTTATTAAAAAAGGATATACAGAGCAGGATTTGGCCGAAATTGATGCAATAGTTGCTTTGTCGGATGAAAATATTGTTGATTATATCGTTCAGAAATATAAGGTATTGGGTGATTGGAAGAAAGTAAGAGAAGCTTATGGTATCAGTGAGACTACCTATGAGAATCATATGAAGGCTCAGGCTGAATGGCAAGCAATCCTTGACAAGATTCCAGACGAATTTATGACTGCTATGAGAGAAACGATGACACGGCAGGAAATAAACTACTTCATTAACCGAATGAATATCATGGATATTGACTTCAATTATGCTTGGAAACAATACCACGCAGGAAAAACTCCCGAAGAAATACTAGCTGAGAAAAAAGCAGAAAAAGATAAAATATCTGAATTAACTACTACTTATGTTATGAGTGATATGAGTGAAACGGAGTATTGGAAAGCGTATTCAGAAATTAAAGGTGGAGATGATATAACAATTAGTCAAATACTTATGGAGGTAAAACAGTTAAGAACTGATGTGAGAAACAGACACAAACTCCAAAGCGGAATTACAGATGAAGAAATCAAGTATTGTGAATCGCAAGGTATGACTAATCCGATGGATATGTTCAGAGCAAAATATATATCTAAAGGGAATAAGATACCTCTCGAAAATGTTGTTGCCTCAAAATTGAAACATAGTGATTGGACAGCAGCAACAGCGGATGTGCTTAAGATTCCGGAGGCAGAATACAGAAGGATGGTAGAAGAAACACAAACTGAATAGATTGCGAGGTGAACCGTAATGAAGAAAACATTTTACTCGGCTATTTTTATGGTGCTTTTTACGGTTGCGTTATCTATTAATGCTTTCGCCATGACAGATGCGGAAAGAGATTTGTATAATCACCAGTACTATCCGCAGTCCGTTAATAATGGCGGAATTAATCAGGCACCCCAGGAAAGTGAGCATGACTTTTATGTAAACCCAGCTACCGGAAACTCGATTGTTAAGGTAACAGATGTGATTTTACCTGGTAAAAATTGATTTGATTTAGAAATATCAAGGGTATATAATTCGTTCTCCTCAAATTTATACGAGCCTTATGTAATAGAAGAAGAACGATATACATCAACGCCGTTTTATATTGTTGAGGCAGAAAAAGACTTCGAGAAATATGATAGTTACAATGATATTTCTGATTTTGGTTATAACAATGATGTTTGCATCAATGCGAATTATTATAATTATACTACCGACAAACTGAAATATAGTAATATGTCAAAATTTGAGTTCGATAAAAATTCATGTACAGAAGACGATGTGTTTGATACGTATGAAGAAGCTCTTGCCTTAGCAAATAGCTTGAATTCAAAAAATCCTGATATTAATACAACATACCCAAACGCATCTGTAGGAAAATATTGGGCAGATTACAAAAATTGTACAGTTTCTATCGTATATATTAATGTTTATACTCCTGTTTTTTCTACAGGACTTCTTCCCGATACAGCAAACGAAAGATATTCAAAGTTGGGTGCGGGATGGGAATTTGACTTCCCGTATGTGGAAAAAAGATATGGTGAAGATTGGTACGAGTATCTGCATTATGGCGATAAAGGTGTATGGGAAATTGACACATCATCCAATGGCGGTGAAAATGGACTTTTAGGATATACCCTGAATGATATAATTTTGGATTATGATAATTCAGTCACACATGATGGTTATGATTCTGAATACTGTGTGACAGAAAAAGATGGAACAAAATCTTATTTCGGAGAAGATGGAAGGTTACTGCTTCAAAGAGACAGGTACGGAAATGAGATAAAGTTCTATTGTGATTGGGAATATTATTATGACACAAGAGGAACAAGACGTAAATATCCATATCTGATAGGTATCACGGATTCTGTGGGAAGAACAGTGACAATAGATTATGGCAGTGATTATACATCGTCAAGCATTACCTATAAAAATATTACAATGACGATTACAGATCCAACTGATTCGTCAAATACATTGATATATACTTATAGGTTGAAACAACTTTCAAATCGTTCCATAGATGACATTGAAGAATATGTACTTGACAGAGTTGCCAGACCAGATGGTGAATATTCAAGCTATAGTTATTGGAATCTTGAAGCTCCAGTGAATTTCTTTGATAGAAATGATACTTTTGTAAGCGAATATGCTGATTACAAAAACTCTAATATTGGCAACAGTTATATATCCGGTGATAATGTTGCAGAAATATCCGGTGCGAGTAATTATTATGCCTTGCTGTCCGCTGCATATGAACCAGATGACAGAGAATGCAGATTCTATTATTCAAGATTTTTGAAAAACTGCACACCGACAGGCTCCATGCTTTTCTTCAAAGCGTATTATATGTGTGATGATATGCGTTTTGATGAGAATGACACGCAGTACGAGGTGAACGAGCATAACTATCAGTATTTCATAAATAATGATTATGAATATGACGGATATCCAGGTTACAGAAGAACTGAACGAATTCCCTCAACGTTCAGAATAATTTCAAAAGATATCGTTGGTGACAAAGAAGGTTTGGCGGATAAACTTGTTACAAATACGTATACATATCGTTATACAGGAATTGAAGACACACAGACAATTCTTCTTGATAACAGTGTGTCAAGCAGCGTTGACTTTAAAACAACTGTCAACTATACCTATAACGAAGATACAAGTCTTGTAACAAATAGTTTGACTAAGAACTATGACTCGGTATCTGCAACTGAGTATATGGAGTACAGTGAAGCATACACTTACGACAGCAGTGATTATGGTGATTTGTTAAGTGTAACTCCAAATTCGGTCAGTGACAGAACCATCATCTATGAGTACAATTCCACATATCATTACCCGACAAAGAGGACATACAAACGAAACCCATCTACAACTGTTGTAGAAGAATATACTCCTACATCGGACAATTTATCTATTCAGTATGAAAAAGTATATGAAAACGATTCGTTGAAGAAAACTATTGAATATGCTTACGACTCATATGGCAATATCATTCAGAAAAAAGAGTATTTGAGTGATACAGATTATGTTCGTACTGATTACTCGTACACAGATACACAGTATAACGGGCAGTTTACCGGTTCAAATTTAATGAGTGAAACTGTGTACGGTGTTGTAGACAACGATAATTCGTCTAAAAATGTCTCTGTCAGCTACCAATATGACTGGAGAGGAAATCCAACAAGGGTTATTGATGGAAAAGGAAATTCAACACAGTATGAATATGATGTACTGAATAGAGTTATAAAAACAACTGCCCCTGATGGCTCTGTTGAAACCGTTTTGTATGATTATAATGATAGAGAGATCACCAAAACAGATGCTCTGGGAACAAAAATTATGTATTATTATGATGGTTCAGGTAATCTTTTAGAAGAATCAATTGACACATGGCAAAATCAAATAAAAGAGTATTGGTATGATGGTTATAACAATCTGATTAAGGAAATTATTCGAAGCAGTGGCAATAACGAATCAACCATAACCTACACCTACGATACTCTTCAAAGACCGTTTACAAAAGAGGTTTATGACAACGCAGGAACACTTGTGTATAAAGAAACCTATTCCTATGATGTTACTGCTGATTATCGCAAAGAAACTGTAACTGTGGTTGGCGGAGAAAATAATCCGTCTGTAGTTACAAGTATTTACTACGATAACTATGGTAACAAAATCAAAACCGAAGTTGGAAGTGATTACGAAACATACACATCCGATTATGCAGGAAA
The DNA here is from genome assembly GCA_045606045.1 of Clostridia bacterium. Classification (GTDB taxonomy): domain Bacteria; phylum Bacillota; class Clostridia; order UMGS1810; family UMGS1810; genus RGIG8748. The sequence goes on from JAZURE010000004.1 coordinate 42,635, forward strand.
TATTACTTCCGTAAAATCAGCAAGAGCAAATAACGAAGGTTGGACGGAAACACATCAGACTTCATACGATTTTATGGGTAATGTTGTAACCGAAACTGATGAGTATGGTAATGTTGAAAGAGCAGAATATGACCAGCTTGGCAGAATTATTAAAGCATATGATAAGACAAGCTATGCAACCGAATATAAATATGACAATCTTGGCAGAGTAATCGAACAGAAAACACCGTTTGAAGAAAAGAACGGAAACTTATATTACTCTACAAAACAAATGTGGTATGACAATAACGGAAATATTGTCAAAGAACGTGTTTATACTAATGCCGCAGGTGAAGCATCAAAGTATAATGAAGTAAAATACACCTATGATAATCGCAATCGTCTTGTGATGACGGAATCCGATGACGGTACAAATTCAAATTATGTTCAGAATTACTATGATGCAAAAGGTAATTTGCTTCGTGTATATACAGGTCTTCATTCTCCGCTTACAATCAATGGTCTTGATGATGTGACAGTAGGTGAAGATACAGAATATGCAGTTGCAAAATATAGTTATGACAGTTTGGGCAGATTGCTCACAACCACAGATGCACTTGGTAATGTTGAGAGTAATACATACGACACAGCAAACGGCTTGCTACTTTCAACAACAGACCGAAACGGACAGACATTTAATTTCACTTACAATGGTCTTGGCTCTGTTACATCAAAAGGTTTGTCAGATGGAACAAATACTGAAACAACCACTTACGGTTTAACAGGACAGGTTCTTTCAGAACAAAATGGTACAACCTCAATAAGCTATGTTTATAACGATAAAGGACAGCTTGTATCAGAGAGCGATTCTGCTGCCGGAACAATCAAAACATTCGCTTATGATGCAAATGGAAATCGGACAAGCTTTACCCTTACAAGAAACGATGTGGCGGAAATAAATCAAAGCTATACCTATGACCTTCTAAACCGTTTGACAAGCGTAAGTGAAAACGGAGCTGTTATTGCCTCGTATTCCTATGATGCCAATGGTAACAGAACGCAGACAACTGTTGCAGGTGGCGAAACAACAAACTACGCATATAACATTGCAAATATGCTTACAAGTCAAATCACAGGTGATAAGCTGTCGGAACAGTACACCTATTATCTTAACGGAAATAAAAAGTCAAAAACATCAAATGGTGAAACAACAACCTATGAATATGATGCAATGAACCGACTTGTAAGAGAAAACGATACGGTATACAGTTTTGATGATTTCGGAAACCGCGCTTCCATGACAAGCGGTGCAAGCTCTGTAACATACGAGTATGATTTGAATAATCGCTTAACGCAAAGCAATGAGGTATCGGGAGAAACATCAAAAACTACAAGCTATTTCTATGATGATAACGGAAATCAAACGATAAAAGCCGTTATGACCACAGAACCTTACACAAGCGGAGCAAGCAAAGATTATTTCATCTCGGGAACAACCAATGAAAATATTACGCTATATTCCTATAATTGCTACAATCAACTTATAGGGGCAGATACAAACGGGGTTGTTTCAAGTTATGCGTATGCTCCCGATGGTTTAAGACATTCAAAGACAGTAGGGGATAATACAATAACCTTTGTGTATGATAATGCTAATGTTGTTGAAGAAATAACAGCGGACGGCACAACTAAGTATTACAGAGGTATTGAAATCATCAAGAATAACAATGACATTTATTATCTATACAATGGACAAGGCGATGTTGCTTTGTTGATTGACAATGCAGGAACACCTGTTGCGGACTATGAATTTGATGCTTATGGTAATCAATCAGAAGAAAATACCATATACAATCCATTTGGCTATCGTGGGGAGTATACCGACTATGAGACAGGTCTTGTATACCTAAGAAACAGATACTATGATGTGGAACTTGGTATATTCTTAACAGAAGACCCCATAAAAGACGGATACAACTGGTATGATTACTGTGGTGGTAATCCTATAATGTTTGTGGATCCGCTTGGGTTTAGAAGTGAAGGAACAGTCATAGGTCAATGGACAAAGTATGATAAACTTGATGCAAAAATTATCCAAAAAACACTCAATGATTTAGGATATACTGGTAAAAATTCATCATCACTAGAAGTGGATGGGATAATTGGTTCTAATACAACATATGCAATAAAGGCTTTTCAAAAAGATTACGGACTGGTGGTTGATGGTTATGTGGGCGATGAAACCTGGGAAGCGATGGGGCTTATACCTGATGTGGATATAACCGAAAAATTATATACCAAAGTTTTCAAAGAAATATTGACAAAAAACATAAAACCCATACAAAACTCAAAGGATGTACCAGGAGTATTTTTAAGTTTTTATTCACTTGTTAAAAATAATAGTCCTTTAGATTTGAAGCAACAAGATGAATGGAAAAGTAGATATTTTATCTTTGATGGCAATATTTATAGAGGGGATGCTCCAGGAAATATAGCTTATGGTATAGCAGGGAACTATTTAAAAATCCCAACAAACATCCTTTTGAATGCAGCGGGATTTGCTCAAATTCAAGCAGGGACAAGTAAAAAAGAATGGTTAAAAAATAATTATGGTGATGATCCATATGACCAATTATGTATTAGGGTTGGTATTGATTATCACACATATCGTAGGAGTAATTAACATGAAAAATGTATTTGTTTTTGCTATAACTATTTGCTTAATAGTTGTTGCTACAAGGTGTGTCGACTTTTTTTTAATAAAGGATAAACCTTTGAAATACAATAATATTATTTCTGAATCATATTCCGCTGATGGTGAGTACAAAGCAGTGAAATTCACAAGAAATGTAAACGCTACAACTCCAAATAGTTTTCATCTATCAATTTTAAGAAAAAACGATAAATTAAAAGATGAATCTGGAAATGTATATGTGTCGTATGAGGATTTTGATTTTGAGTGGAGTAATGATACCACTGTCACAATTGAGCACAAAAACAAAAATGTGTTCAAATGTAATTCATCATATTTGGGTATCAAAATTGAATACAGAGTAACTGGTGTATAAGCCATTTTGGGGCCACTTGGGGACGAGCCACATGGGGACGTACATTTTATGGCACTATTTTAAATGGTAATATGAGGGACAATTTCAATTTGATGGGATCGTGTCTAATTCTATTTGACATTGCAATAACAAGAATGTATATTTTAAAGGTAAGATAGGTCGTTGTGGGGCAAGCATTATTTGGTGTTTCATAAAATGATACCAAATAATGTGTGTCCCCACACGGTAAATATGCAAATAGTAGGAGGTGTTTGTTTTGAAAAAACTAATTTCAATATTATTAATGTTCAGTTTGTTTCCGATTACAGCCTTTGCTGCTGAATTTGAATATACAGCATTATATGTAGGAAGTAATAAGGCATTTGTAAATGATGTTGAGCAGCAAATAGACACAGATAATGCAAATGTTAAAGTGTTTGTTGAAAATAACCGTTCTTATGTTCCTGTAAGATTTATTAGCGAAAGCTATGACGGACAGGTTGAATGGGTAAAGGAAACACAAACTGTAAATATCACTTTTGCACAGCGAACAATATCGCTGACAATAGATGTGCCGGAAATCATTGTAAACGGTGAAAAGAAAGCTCTTGATGTTGCACCGATTATAAAAGAAGGACGGACATTTCTTCCGCTTCGCGCGTGTACAGAAGCAATCGGAAAAGAAGTGTTTTACAGCAAAGGTCTTATTCTTATAAGCGACATACCTGATATTTTGCACGAAACCTGGGATGCAGATATTGTTGATGTGCTTATAGAGTATTATTTCAAGTAAAGTTATCAGACATTCTATGCTACAGAGGAGGTACATATGAAGAAATTTTTTGGCATAATAGTAGTGTTTAGTTTAATGTATTTGTTCATCTTACCCGTTCAGGCACAGGCGAATATTGAGTGCAGTTATACAACTGACGGTTGTTGTGTCAATATCACAGGCAGAGTGTTAAATGTTAATCGCCCTCATATGGTAACACTGCTGGTAGGGGAGCCTGAAAACATTATATACATTGACCAGACTACAAGTACTTCAAACGGAGAATTTGAATTTAATTTCTCAGTATCGGAAACATTGCCCGAAGGAAATTATCCTTTTAAGATTAATTATGAAAATTCAAATACTCCTCCATATACCGATGTATTAAATTACACATATATTGAACATACAATTACAAGACAGTTCGTTAATAGCGATATCAGTGTAAATGTTAGTGGCTATATTCCCACAATACAGGGAACACTTAGCTGCATTGAAGGAAAAAGTGCAACCATCAGCATCATAAACACAACAAATAACACCGTTATTGCAGAAGATACTGTAACTTATGATGACGGCATATATAATTTAAATTATACCTTGCCAAGTCTTCTTTTAGGTAAAAAATACAGTATTACAGTAAGTTGTCGCGAGGGAAATTCAACCCTGGTATATGTAAATGCTGTAATTGATTCATCAGTTATTTTAGTAACGGTCAATGGTGAAATTCAGGTAGCGGATAATGTACGGCTCGACGCACAGCTGGAAAGTGCAAATATAGAAGTGCTTAATAAGAGCACAAGCGTTACAGCAAACAGAGCGTTATCGGCAACCATCCCCAACCTTGTTGCATATATGTCCTGCAATCTGGCACTGCAAGGATATGAAACAATAGAAATCCCCGAACCAACTCCTATGCCCGATGAAAATGAATCCGTGCAAATTGTATCCACATATAATGCGGCAGGAGAAATAAATTCTATGTTTTATCTTGTTGTAAATATAATGGATATTCCATATCTGAGCAGTCATATATTTACATTGGAGTACGACCCCGCAAAAGCAGAGCTTGCTGATGCATGTGCATTTACACAGGAAACGGAGACAACCTCAGGTATAATTCAAGGGACAAATATTGAAATATTATCGGTGGAAAACGGAAAAATTACTTTTAGAATAAATGATGAATTGCCTTCAAACAAGGTAAGCACCGGTGTAGTAAATTTGCTTAAGTTTAAGAAGCTTGTTTCGGAAGATGTATCTATTGCATCAAAATTAGAAAGAAACAAATAATGGAATAAAACTAAATATTTTACAAAAATAAACGGTGCAAACGCACCGTTTATTTTTGTAATTATACATCATAAAATCCAAGTATCAGTATACCTGCAAAAGCAACAACAAGGGCGATATAATGTTTATATGAGAGTTTTTCTTTTAAGAATATTCTTCCCCACAAAAGCGACACTGCACAATATGCAGATATTATCACATATCCGGGAACGTAGCCTTTTACAATTACCATCATGTAGAAAACCTGTCCTACAGTCTCGCATATACCTCCTGCAAGTTTCGAAAGTTCAAATTTGCTGTTATCCTGTGTGAGCTTTTCCTTTTTAAACAGGAAAACATATATTGAAAAGGCTACGGCTACCAGAAACCATGTAAGTTCATATGCTACATTAAGTACATCTCCTGCACGGGTGTCGGCAGCATCCTCTGTAAGTCCTGCGGTTATGAGGTTTGTTACATAGTTGTCTGCAATAAGCGTGTCTACAAAAGTTCCGCATGAGTCGAGCACGCAATAGAGCACAGGAAGAAGTATTGCCAGAATACTTTTGGAATATTTTCTGTTTGCAGTTAGCTGTCTTTGTGCTCTTAAATCGGGGTCCTCGGTGTTGTCTATAATTCCTAAGGATATAATACCTAAAACAATCATTGCAATACCTGCGATGATGGGTGCGTTCAAAAATACCGCATTGGAATCGGAATCGGGATTAAATGTTACTCCGAAAAACAGCATGCACATAATTGCAGTTACAGCACCTGAGCCGTTACATATGGGCGATGAAATAGACAGTTCAATATATCTTAGTCCAACATAACCCACAACCATCGAAATTATGTAAAATGCGGATGCGGGGAGGTATGTAATAATATCCGAGAATGCAAAGGGAACACCGCGTACTGCTATTTCATAAAAGGCGTGAATTCCCATTACAAGACCCACCGCAATACCTACTTTGTAATGACTTAATTTATCGTCCTGTTTTGAACCTATTTTACTGAAAATATCTGAGCCGCTCCAACAGAGCATGGCTATAATTGCTATAATCCACATGTTTTTTTGTCTCCTTTATAAGTTAATAAATCCGTCTTCGTAAAGCTTTTGAAGTGACATCATAATACCAAGCTTTGCATTGTACCATGTGAGACCGCCCTGTAAGAATATGGTGTACGGCTCTCTTATGGGGCCGTCAGCAGAAAGCTCTATGGAAGAGCCTTGTATAAAGGCACCTGCCGCCATTACAACCTCGGAGTCGTATCCGGGCATGGCATATGGCTCGGGGCTTACATAGCTGTCTACGGGCGCTGCCGCCTGAATTCCTCTGGCAAAGGATATCATTGCCTCGCGGCTTCCAAGGTCTACGGCTTGTATTATGTCGTGGCGGGATTCCTTGGAATCGGGCACTACTTTAAATCCGAGACTTTCATACACATTGGCTGCAAATATTGCACCTTTTAATGCACCCGACACCACATTGGGAGCGAGGAAAAACCCCTGATAGAGCGCTCTGTTTGTATCCAGACTTGCACCCACCTCCTGACCGAGACCGGGTGCACTGAGTCTGTATGCACATCTGTCTATACAAGCCTTTGTACCGCATATATATCCGCCTATTGGAGCAAGACCGCCTCCCGGATTTTTTATAAGCGAGCCTACTACCATATCGGCACCTACGTCCGATGGCTCTATAGTCTCTACAAATTCACCGTAGCAGTTGTCTACCATGCATACGATGTCCTTGCGTACTGACTTGACACAGGATATGATTTTGCCTATCTCTTCTACAGAAAGGGTAGGTCTTGTTGCATACCCCTTGGAACGCTGTATGGTTACAAGCTTCGTCTTTTCGTTTATGGCTTTTCTGATGCCGTCATAGTCCACAGAGCCGTCAGAAAGGAGATCTACCTGTGCATAGGTAACACCGTACTCCGCAAGCGAACAGGCAGACTCTCTTATGCCTATTACTTCTTCGAGGGTGTCATAGGGCTTTCCTACAGGTGATAAAAGCTCATCTCCCGGCAGAAGATTTGCACCAAGTGCAACAGCGAGAGCATGTGTTCCGCAGGTTATCTGCGGTCTTACCAAAGCCGCCTCTGTATTGAAACAGTCGGCATACACCTTTTCCAGAGTTTCTCTGCCCATATCGTTGTAGCCGTAACCTGTAGAGCCTGCAAAACATTCTGCGCTCACGCGGTTTTTCTGCATAGCATAGGTCACTTTGGCACTGTTGTATTCTGCAATTTCGTCTATCCTGTCAAATCGTTCTTTAAGTGTACCTAAGATTTTATCGCAGTAATCCTTTACCTCTTTCGATACACCCATTTTTTTTAGTATTTCGTTTGTCATTTCAAGCTTCACTTTCCTACTTATTTTGTTGATATTGTTATTGTGTTAGTCTTTTTGTCGTATTCTGTTTTAAATCCAAATGCCTTTTCAAAATATTCAAGTGGCAGCATGGTACGGTTGTTTGTTATTATTGCCTCTGCGGACATTTGGGTATTGCCCGAATTTTTGAATATAACATCCTGACCTATTTGTACTGCAGCAAGATTATTTTCAAAAGACACAAACGCAGTTCTGGTATCTGCATGCCAGCTTACTACGCATCCGAGTGCTTCCGCACTGTATCGAAGCGGTACCATTACAACACCGCTGTCATCTATATATGGTGTTGTGTCATAATCTACCTTTTTTCCGTTTGCCATAACAGTTATAACATCGGGTGTTTCTGTGACACCCGAAGATTTATCGGTATTTATACTAAGATGCGGCATAGGAAGTCTTGTAACGGTGGTAAGCTGTGTTTCGCTGCATTTGGGCCTTGAACCATCGGCAAGGGATACACCGCTTCCTTTAAGGTAGAAGCACGAAGTATTTATATCTTCAATATCCTCTAATGCCCTGCACTTTATCTTTGCGATTGTAAGGGTTTGTTTACCCTTGTTATAGAGGGGGGAATCAGAATCTATTGAAGAACCATCCATGGAAAGATATGCAACTCGCACATTATTTGCTACAATTCCGCCCATGGGCTTGGAGATATATCCGAGATTTGAATTATCTATGCTGTCATACCAGGTACTTTCAAATATTTCATTTTTGTCTATGGATATCTTGTCCATGTCAAAAAGTACAATGGTCTGCAATACGGATATATCCTTAAAGTCTGCAGTAAGCACTACCGATATGCAAAATTCAGTCCCTTTGGATACTACAGAGCTGTCGCTCCTCAACTCAAATCTGTAATCCGCATCAAGCTCGCTTATGCCGGTGCGTGTGCCCTCGGTGTAGCTGAAGGCGCAAAGACCTATGCTTTTAACACTTTTGGGAACAACAGCTTCGGTGGCATTAGTAAGTCCGTAAAACGCAAGATTGCCGATACGGGTTATGCCGTCTTCTATTACAATTTTTGTGATTTTGTCTTTATTATCATGCCAAGGAGCATCCTCGGGATTGGGATAATCCTGCATTGCACCGCTTCCTGTTATGGTAAGGGTGCCGTTTTCTATACTCCAGTTGATGCTGTCGGGAGGTTCATTTGCTCTTGCGGTGTATGAGCAGAAAAAAGTCAGCATGCAAATAAGGGTAATGAGAGTTTTTTTCATATGAATACCTCCTTTATTTTATATCATCGGGCATTTCTTCCATGAAGTATGTTGCCTCCATGTCTGCGGTAGAGAGGGCAAAGGCAAGGGGAAATTTTTCAAATGCGTTTCCCACATTAAGCTTGTCCTCGTTACCCGAAAATCCCATATGATAGCGTATCGCAAAGGCTTCTTCACGGGTGAGCCTCATATAACCCGATATTATATACACGGATTTTTCACCGTGTCCGTAGGGCATGTCATCATCGTATGTAAAGGTGGGTACCGTATGCCATACACCATGGGAGTCCTTTACATTTCTTGTAGATGGCTTGTAACAGTTTATTTTGCACAAATCATGTAAAAGAGCTACAATGGTAATACTTTCGTCACTGACATTAAGACCGTAGGTATCTTTGACACGGTCTCTTTCAAGATAATCCTTTAGACAGTGGTATACATTTACGCTGTGGTCACACAGACCTCCCGCATATGCACTGTGAAACCGCGTGCTTGCAGGGGCGGTAAAGAAATCACAGCTTTCGCTTGTAAGGTATGAAAGAAGCTTGTCTGCTCCGTCTCTTTTTATGTTTTCGGTATATATTTTAATAAATTCGTCTTTTTTCATCATAATACCCCTTTTAAAAATATATGAACATCTTATCACAAAATTCTGCATTTTTCAATACCTTTGAATATTACAGTTAATGTCAAGTTTTTTACAATATAATTGTAATGAAAAAACTTTTTTTGCAGGAAAATAGTAAAAAACACTTGATTTTTAGCTTGAAGTGTGGTAGAATAACAACATCAGTATTGTACTGATATCATTTCATAACATCAGATACTTGGAGTGGGTTGACAAACCCACTCTTTCGTATTGTTAATGGAGGTGTTAATATGGCAGTTGGCTCCAAGGTTACCGAAAAAGTACTGGATATGGTGCTTCCCATTGCCGAGGCGCAGGGATGTACGGTGTACGATGTCGAGTACAAAAAGGAAGGTTCGGATTATGTTTTAAGGGTTATTTTAGATACCTTAGATGACAATGTACCTGTATCTATTACAATGTGCGAGAATGTAAGCCGTGAATTGAGCGACAAACTGGATAATAATGATCCTACAAACAGTCCGTACATTCTGGAGGTTACATCTCCCGGACTTGACAGACCGCTGAAAAAGGACGAAGACTATGTGAGATTTGCGGGCAGGGATGTCGAGGTTGGTTTGTATAATAAGGTAAACGGAAGTAAATTTATTTCAGGAAAGCTTCTTGGATTGGAAGACGGCATGGTGGCTGTAGATGTTTCGGGTGAAAAGCTTCTTATAAAGCGCCAAGATACATCTTTTGTAAGATTGGCAGTAATTTTTTAATATATACAATACATGAGAGGAATGATTATAAAAAATGAACAGTGAATTTCTTAACGCATTGGATGAAATCGAAAAGGTAAAAAGCATAAGCAAGGAAATTTTGCTTGATGCCATTGATGCGGCTTTGGTATCCGCATACAAGAGAAACTACAATACCAATCACAGTAATGTCGTTGTAAACATTGACCGTGAAAGCGGAGAAATCAAGGTTTACAAGCAGATGGAGGTTGTAGAAAACGTAGAAGACCCGTTCTGCCAGATAACCCTTGATGCTGCAAAAGGTATAAGCGGTACTTACGAAATCGGAGATATGGTAAATGTAGAAGAAAAGCCTGCAGATTTCGGAAGAATTGCCGCACAGACTGCAAAGCAGGTTGTAATGCAGAGAATACGCGAAGCTGAGCGTACACTCATATTTGACGAGTTTTCCGAAAAGGAGCACAAGATATTAACAGGTACAGTTCAGCGTATTGAAAAGAAGAATGTTTATCTGGATATCGGCAAGACCGAAGCATATCTTGCTCCAAATGAGCAGGTACCCACCGAGGACTACTCATTCCATAAGAGAATGAAGGTATATGTTACCGAAGTTAAAAGAACTACAAAAGGTCCGCTTGTTACAGTATCCAGAACAAGACCCGGTTTGGTTGTAAAGCTTTTTGAAGAAGAAATCCCCGAAATACATGACGGTATAGTTGAAATAAAGAGCATATCCAGAGAGCCCGGCTCCAGAACAAAGCTTGCTGTTTATTCCAATGACCCCAATGTTGATCCCATAGGCTCATGTATAGGCGCAAAAGGAACAAGAGTTCAGGGAATAGTAGACGAACTAAATGGCGAAAAGATAGACATAGTTAAGTATAGCGAAGATCCCAGAGAGTTTATAATGGCAAGCTTAAATCCTGCCGAGGTTATAAGCCTTGAGGTTGATACAGAAAACAAGGAAGCGTATGTTATCGTTCCTGCAACCCAGCTTTCACTCGCTATAGGTAAGGAAGGACAGAACGCCCGTCTTGCTGCCCGTCTTACAGGATATAAGATAGATATAAAGAGTGATGTTCAGTAATAACTGAGGTGATTATATGAGCAAAAACCCCCTGCCTACCAGGATGTGCTGCGGATGTATGTCGCGCCTACCTAAAAAACAAATTACAAGAATAGTTGCAGATACTTGTGGTAAGGCTATCATAGATACCGAGCAGATTCTTCCGGGAAGAGGAGTGTATATATGCTTAAATGAGTCGTGTATTGAAAAAGCAGAAAAGAAAAACCGCTTTTCAAAAGGACTCAAGTGCGATATAGATAAGATGATATACACTGAGCTTAAAACACTTGCAAATAAGAGGTGATTGTATGCAAAAGGCGCTAAGCCTTATAGGCCTTGCCAAAAGAGCAGGCAGGGCAGTTTGCGGAGAGGGTGCTGTTAAAGACAGTATCCGTTACGGAAAAGCGCAGCTTGTAATACTCGCCGAAGATGCAAGTGATAATACAAAAAAGAGTATAACAAACAGTTGCAAATACTACAATGTCGCATGTTACATATGCGCTACCAAGGATGCTATAGGTCATGCACTTGGCAATAGTTACAATGCTTCTGTATGTATTACAGACATTGGCTTTGCAAAAAAAATAGAAACCTATTTGCAGCCCAATACTAATGGAGGTGAGAGATTATGACCGGACCGAGAGTACATGAATTAGGTAAGGACATAAATTTAACAAGTAAGGTGCTCATTGAGCTTTTGGAAAAATACGGTATTACCGTAAAAAACCATATGACAACTCTGGAACTAGATGAAACAGATGTTGTACTTACAGCACTTTTAAACAAATATGATGATGGCTCAAGCATAGAGGATTACTATACAAAGCTTCATTTGGAAAAGCAGGAAGCTGAGGCAAAGGCCGCAGGCACGAATAAAGCCAGAGCAAAGGATGCTGAGGAAACTCCCGTTGTAGAAGAGGAAGTAATCCCCGAAGAAATCGAAATCAAGAAAGAAAACAACCACAAGGTGGTTGACACAAGACAAAACACCGTAGATTTAGATAAGCTCGACACAGACAAGATAGAAAAGCTTGTGGATATCGACATCGGCGACAAATCCGAGAAGAAGCAGAAGATTAAAAAGAATCCTCAGTCTTCCAAGAAGATGGAGAAAAAACCTCTTGAACAGAAAGAAGCTAAGGAAAAGAAAGCCAAGGAAAAGGAAGAACCAAAGGTTGTAGAAGTACCTGATGAAATTTCTGTAGGCGATTTTGCTGCAAGACTTGGTGAAAATGCTACAGTCGTAGTTAAGAAGCTTTTCGAAATCGGCATTATGGCATCTGTAAGCCAAAATATAGATTTTGATACTGCAGCGCTTATTGGTGCGGATTTGGGATATACTATAGAAAAGGAAATAATCATAACTGATGAAGACCGTCTTTTCAATGATGTTGAGGATAATCCCGAAGACCTTGAGACCCGTTCTCCCGTTGTTGTGGTTATGGGACATGTTGACCACGGTAAGACATCGCTTCTTGATGCTATACGTAATACCAATGTTATTGCAAAAGAGGCAGGCGGTATCACCCAGCACATTGGTGCATACAGGGTAAGAATTCACGATAAGAAGATTACCTTCCTTGATACACCAGGACACGAAGCGTTTACTACAATGCGTATGAGAGGCGCTCAGGTTACAGATGTGGCAATACTTGTAGTTGCCGCAGATGGCGGTATCATGCCACAGACGGTAGAGGCTATAAATCACGCCAAAGCTGCAGGGGTTACTATAATAGTAGCTATTAACAAAATCGATAAAGAGGGTGCAAACCCCGACAGAATAAAGCAGGAGCTTATGGAATATGAGCTTGTTCCTGAAGAGTGGGGCGGCGATACCATATGCGTAGAGATATCTGCAAAATTCAATAAGAATATAGATGAGCTTCTCGAGATGGTTACACTTGTAGCTGATATGAAGGAGTTAAAGGCTAATCCGAACAGAAATGCCAAGGGTACAGTAATAGAAGCACAGCTCGATAAAGGCAGAGGCCCCGTAGCTACAGTTCTTGTACAGAACGGCACCTTAAAAACAGGCGATATAGTAGTTGCAGGTACAGCTACAGGCAGAGTAAGAGCCATGGTGGATGACAGAGGAAATCAGGTTAAAAAGGCAGGTCCATCTGTTCCTGTAGAAATAATTGGTCTTAGCGAGGTTCCCGAGGGCGGAGATATTCTCTATGCAGTAGACGATGAAAAGAAAGCAAAAGCCGTTGTTGAAAAGAGAAAAGAAAAAATCAAAGAAGACAATATCAAATCCCGTTCTGCAGTATCTCTCGATGCACTCTTTGACCAGATTAAGCAGGGCGAGGTAAAAGACCTTAATATCATAGTAAAGGCAGATGTTCAGGGCTCTGTAGAGGCTGTTAAGCAGTCACTTTCCAAGCTTTCTAATGAAGAGGTAAGAGTATGCTGTATCCACGGCGGTGTAGGCGGTGTTACCGAATCTGATGTAATGCTTGCCGCTGCATCAAATGCTATAATAGTAGGCTTTAATGTACGCCCCGACAACGGAGCACTCGCTTCTGCAAAGCAAAATGATGTAGATATCCGTCTTTACAGAGTTATCTACCACGCAATAGAGGAAATCGAAGCCGCTATGAAGGGTATGCTTGCACCTAAGTTCAGAGAAAATGTATTAGGTCACGCAGAAGTAAGAAACACCTTTAAGGTAAGCGGAGTAGGTACTATTGCGGGCGGTTATATTCTGGATGGTAAGATTTCTCGTAATTCTCAGGTCAGAATCGTGCGTGACGGTATCATCGTACACGAGGGTGTGCTCGCAAGTCTCAAGAGATTCAAGGATGATGTCAAGGAAGTCAATACAGGATACGAATGCGGTATCGGTATAGAAAATTTCAATGACATCAAGGACGGCGATATTATCGAGTCCTTTGTAATGGAAGAAATCAAAGAATAAGTTTATATTTTTAAAAGGCGTCTGTGGCAGTTAGTAAAGCTGTCACAGAGTCTTTTGCAATGAGGATGAAAATTATGGGTTTTAACAGAGTAGAAAGAATTCAAGAGGAATATAAAAGGGAGCTTTCGTCAATAATCCGTACCATAAAGGACCCCAGAATGTCTTCTATGGTGAGTGTGGTTTCCGCAAATGTGACCAAGGATTTAAAGTATGCAAAGGTATATGTATCCGTGCTTGGCAGTGAAGACGAGAAGAAAAGCTCTATGGAGGCATTAAAGAGCTCTACAGGATACATTAAACGTGAAATAGGCTCGAGACTTAATTTAAGATGTGTGCCGCATCCTACATTTGTACTGGATAATTCCATAGACTATGGTATGCATATAAACGAGCTTTTGCACAAAATTAAAAACGACGGTGAATGATTATGAGAAAAATAGCTCGTCTTATTAAGAAGAATGAGAGTATTGCCCTTGTTGTCCATGTAAATCCTGATGCCGATTGCATAGGGTCTGCCTGTGCACTTCTTATTGCATTAAGAAGAATTGGAAAAAAGGTGCACATTTTCTGTGATAGCAATATTCCAAACAGACTTTCTTTTCTTACAGAAGAGGATTTTTTTGCACCTTGCGGGAATTATGGTTTATGCCTTGCAATAGATGTTGCAGAAAAGGGCATGATGGGTACTATGGAAAATGATATATATAACAGAGCACCTGTAAAATGCTGTATAGACCACCATTTTACAAATAAGGGATATGCGGATTATAACTATATTGATTCCAAGGCATCTGCTGCAGGTGAGATAGTATATCAATTTATAAAGTATTATTTAAAGCAAGAGATAACTCCTGATATTGCTATGTGCATTTATTCAGCAATAGCAAGCGATACAGGAAGCTTCAGATATTCTAATACAACACCGCGTACTCACGAAATAGCATCCAAACTCTTAAAGACGGGTTTTGATGCGCCGCGTGTCATGAGTACGCTATTTGAGCGCAAAACCTCCGAGCAACTTAAGCTAAATGCAGAGGTTACATCAAAACTTGAATTTTATATGGAAAACAAGGTTTGTGTAGCTGTAGTAGATGAAAAAATGCTTGAGAAATATTCACTTGCCTTTGGTGAGGCAGATGATATAGCATCAATTCCCAGAAGTATAGTAGGAGTTGAGGTTGGCGTGTATATAAAGGTAAAAGGCGAAAACGAATGCAAGGTCAGCCTGCGTTCAAACGAATATGTGGATGTAGCACAAATAGCCAAACAGCTTGGCGGAGGCGGTCACATTCGTGCAGCAGGCGTGACAGTAAATGAAACACGGGATAAAACACAGAGGTTAATACTTGATTTGATACAAAAGGTAATCTAAATTATGGAATTAAACGGAATATTAGTTTTGAATAAACCAAAGGGTTACACCTCGCATGATGCTGTAAATGTAGTGCGAAAGCTTCTTGGCACACGCAAGGTGGGGCATACAGGTACACTTGACCCCAATGCCGAGGGAGTACTTCCTATATGCGTGGGTAAGAGCACAAAGGCATGCGATATGATAACCTTTTCGGATAAGGAGTATATTGCAGGTGTTAAGCTTGGAATTACTACAGATACCTACGATATATGGGGCAGTGTTAGGCAAACTAAGGATGTCAATGTAACCAGAGAAATGCTGGCAGAAACCGTAAGAGAATTTATGGGCGATATCATGCAGATTCCCCCCATGTACAGTGCCATAAAGCAAAATGGCAAGAAACTATACGAACTTGCAAGACAAGGTGTTGAGGTGGAGCGTGCACCCCGAAAGGTTACCATATATGATTGTGAAATCATGGATTTTAGTGATGATACCTTTACCCTAAGAGTGCGTTGTTCCAAGGGTACATATATCCGTTCTCTTTGCCATGATATCGGTAAGGTACTTGGGTGCGGAGCGTGTATGACATCGCTTGTCCGTACAAAATCCTCGGTATTCGATATAGACGAGGCAATAACCTTTGAGCAAATTAAGGACAGGGTAGATACTTTGGGTGCGCAAAGTGTCTTGGGATGTGTAGACAGAGTGTTTGCGGATTATCCCAAATATATTGCGTCAGATGTTGTAAGAGAGCGCCTTATAAATGGAGCTTATTCCAGAGTGAGCACTGAGCTTGGCACTTACCGCGTGTATGATAGTGATTGTGCATTCGTCGGTATTGCCAAGGTAATACAGGGCGAAAAAGGCAATGTTATAAAGATGGAAAAATCATTTATTTGATTTTGAGTTTTGCGGAGATATATAATGAATGAAAGAAATATAGTGGTTCTCGGTAAGTTTGATGGTGTTCATCTGGGGCATACCAAGCTCCTTGAAAAAGCCAACCAAATATCACGGGAACACAGTATGCCTGTGGTTGTGTATGTTATATCTTTTAAAAAAGATGAGATTATAACCGACGATAACGAAAAAGAAAATATTTTAAAAAGTCTTGGGGCAGATGAGGTTGTCTTTCGCACTATGGATGATGAGCTTAAAAACATGATGCCCCGCGAGTTTGTGCAGGAGATTGTACATAATAAACTTAGGGCAGGCTTTGTGATTGTAGGAGAGAATTTCCGTTTTGGTAAGGGAAGGTGCGGAGATACGGATGATTTGTCTAAGCTTTGCTTTGAATTTTGTATGGATTGTGTTGTTGTAGATACGGTTTGCAAACAGTCTCCTAAAGGACATGCAGAGGTTGTAAGCTCTACCGCCATAAGAGAGTACATTGCTATGGGTCAGGTGGATATTGCAAGGCAGTATCTTGGGAGAGCTTACAGTATAAAGGGTGTTGTAACGGGCGGAAAGCACCTTGGAGGCAAGATGGGTTGTCCTACGGCAAACGTGTATCCTCCCCAAAATTCACTCGCAATGAAAAATGGGGTATATGCATCTGAAATAATTATAGATGGTGCAAGTTATAAATCAATTACAAATGTAGGATGCAACCCTACTGTAGAAGAGGGAAACAGGGTTATTACGGAAACGCATATTTTGAATGGCAGTATGGATTGCTACGGCAAAACTGCAGAAATCAGGTTCATTAAATTCATTCGCCCCGAAATTCGTTTTGAAAATCAGGATAAGCTTTATAAACAGATAGAAGCAGATATATGCTATGTAAAAAAAATGTGGGAACTTCCGTAGAAGAAGTTCCCGCCAAAATCAGTCCTCGGTGCAGAGAGAAGCACACTTTATAATACAGCCGATTACTGTAATCATGAGTGTGAAGAAGAAGCCGAGAGCACCTGCAATTATTGCACCGACTATGCTTGTTGCTGCAAAGGTTATGCCCAGAAGAATTACCGATGTGAGAATTGTACCGAAAATTCCTGTTAAAAGGACAGTTAATTTGGGGCATATGCAGTTTTGCACTGCGCTGCATCTCAATGCTGGTGACAGCGCAAATGCAATCGCCAGATAAACTATAGCAATACCAAATGTTACCCAGGTAATTGCAGGAGTAATAGTTATGGTTGCCGTTATGGTAAGAAAAGCGGTAATTACTCCTATAAGGATGCTTGCTATGATGGCAAGGATAGTGCAACCGTCGTTGCATCTTAATCTTAATCCTGACATTTAATCACCTCCTTATACACTATATGCAGGAGGGCTGAAATTTGCAAATAAATTCTCAAATAAATATATTGGAAAGGACGAAAAATATGGTTTTCAATAAGTCAAATATTTTATTACCCAAGGAGATTGATATGAGAAAGTGGGGTACAGTTGCATGCGACCAGTATACTTCCGAGCCTAAGTATTGGCAGGATGTAGAGTCTTTCGTGGAAAAGTCCCCCTCTGCATATAACCTTATACTCCCCGAAGTATATCTCGAAGATGATGATGTAAATGAAAAAATATCCAAACTCAACAGCAACATGCATAGCTACCTTGATTCCAATGTTTTCTGCACACAGGAAAACTGCTACATATATGTGGAAAGAACCCTGAAAAACGGCTCTGTACGTAAGGGCGTGGTGGGAGAGATAGACCTTGAAGAATACGACTATTCCAAGGGAAGCACAACCAAAATACGCGCTACGGAGAAAACCGTTGTAGAGCGCATTCCTCCTAGATTAAAGGTAAGGGAAAATGCGCCCTTGGAGCTCCCCCATATAATGATTTTAATAGACAATCCCCAAAAGGATATTGTGGAATTTCTTGGGAAAAATAAAAATAAGTTCGAACTTGTATATGACTTTGACCTTATGATGGATTCGGGTCACATTGCAGGTTACAGAGTAGATGATAAAACAGCCGAGGAATTTGAAAAAAGACTTTGCGCCCTTGATAATTTAGATAAGTTCAACCAAAAATACGGACTTAATGAAAAAACACCTCTCGTGTATGCCATGGGGGATGGTAACCATTCTCTTGCAACAGCCAAGGAGTATTACACAAAGGTAAAGGAAAATATAATAGACGGTAATGCCAAGCTGGCAAGATATGCTCTTTGCGAGATAGTAAATCTGCACGATGAATCGCTCGAATTTGAAGCGATACACAGAGTTATGTTTGACCTTGACGGCGAAGATTTCATGGCAAAATTAAATGACTTTGCAAAAGAGGGCGAGGGTGAGCAAAGCTTTGTGCTTGTTCATAATGGCGAAAAAACTATCTATAGTGTAAAGACACCAACATCAAACATAACAATAGGCTCTGTGCAGAATTTCCTCGATGATTACCTTAGTAAGAGTAAAGGAAAGATAGACTATATTCACGGTGAGGATGTAGTGCTGGAGCTTTCAACAGGAAATAATTATGGTATAATATTCGACTCTATAGAAAAGTCCGATTTGTTTAAAACAGTAGCAGTAGACGGAGCGCTTCCCAGAAAGACATTCTCGATGGGCGAAGCATGCGATAAAAGATTCTACATAGAAGCTCGTATTATACGGTAAATACACAAAATATAGTATCCAATTCTTGACAATATGACAGTATATGGGATATAATTAATTGTAAAACATTTTAGGGAGGATAAGAATATGTCCGGACATTCCAAGTGGAATAACATAAAACACAAAAAAGAAAAATCAGATGCTCAAAAGGCAAAGATATTTACCAAAATGGGTAGAGAAATTGCTGTTGCCGCAAAGGCAGGCGGAGCAGACCCTGAGGTAAACGGCAGATTAAAGGATGCCATTGCTAAGGCTCGTTCCTTTAATATGCCAAACGATAACATTCAGCGTGTTATTAAGAAAGCCGCAGGCGACCTCAATACCGATAACTATGAAGATATCACATACGAGGGTTATGGTATAGGCGGTGTAGCTGTAATAGTAGAAACTCTTACAGACAACAGAAATCGTACGGCAGGCGATTTGAGACACTATTTCGATAAATTCGGAGGCAACCTTGGAACAAACGGCTCTGTAAGCTGGATGTTTGATACCAAAGGGATGATTATAGTAGCCAAGAGTGCCGATGTTGATGAAGATGAATTAATGATGGATGCACTCGATTGCGGTGCAGACGACTTCAATGGTGAAGGTGAATATTACGAAATAGCAACTTCTCCCGAAGCGTTCCGCGAAGTAAGAGATGCTCTTGAAGGCAAAGGCTATAAGTTTGAGTCTGCAAGTATCGAAAAGATACCCCAGAACACAATAAATC
>JAZURE010000005.1:0-17360 GCA_045606045.1 Clostridia bacterium
TCTAATAATCCTAGATGGTGTTCACGCATATCCATTATAACACATAATTTGAATTCTGCGCTATACTTTTGATATTTCTTTCCTGTCTTACTCATAAAAATATGCACCTCCAAAAGTGTCTAACTTTTGGGGTGCATATCAGTAATGGCATCGCTTCTTACTGTGAATGTTTTTGCTGCAGAGGAGACAGTTTTCCCCGATGTTGCGCAAGACTATGCATACAAGAATGCAATCTACTCATTAGTAGAAGACGGGATTATAAACGGAATATCCGAGGATGGTGTTCTTAAGTTTAAACCCGACAAGACCATCACAAGAGCAGAGTTTGCAACGATGCTTGCTAAGTATCTGATAGGTGATGTAAGCTTGCTTACAGAAAGGACAGATAAGTTCCCCGACTGCACAAATCACTGGGCAAATACTTACATAGCATATGCAGTAGATGCAGATATAATAAATGGTTATGAAGATGGTACATTCCGTCCCGACAACCCTGTTAAGTACGGCGAAGCTATAAAGATGCTTGTGTGCGCAAAAAATTACGGCAATCTTTATAAGACCACATCCCCCTGGTACAGCGGTTGGATAGAAATAGCCAAGGATATGAATCTTACAAACAATGCTTTTCTTGTAGACGGTTCATTGCCTGCAAACAGAGGTCTTGTGGCACAGCTTGTGTACAATATGGATTATACCAAGAAGCTCAATGTATCTGATAAATACGATGACGGCGGATATGAGGAAGACGAGGTGGAATACGAAGAATTTACGGGAGTTGTAAAAGGCGTATTCAAAAAGACCCTCACCGGTGAAAGTCTTGGACTTGCCAAGAATGAGATAATGGTAGGCGGCCAGGTGTTCAGAATTAAAGACGGCGCAGATATCGAGGATTATAACAAATATCTTGGTAAGATGGTTGAGGTCTTTTATACTGAGGGTTCTTACAACAAAATTGTAAGAATAGAAGAAGCCAGCGATAACGACACCTTTACAATATCTGCAGATGACATATTCAATGTTACCTCACAGAAAATAGAATTCTATAATGAAGATGACGAAGAAGACGAGGTTAAGCTTTCTGATAACCTGTATGTTATCTACAACGGACAGGGTGTAGCTAAAGATAAAATCGATGAAGAGTTTATAGAAACCTATTTTGACATCGATTGCGGCGAAATTACTCTTATGAATAATAACGGCGGTAAGGATTACGAAATAGCTTATGTTACAAGCTACGATACATACTTTGTCAAAGCAAGAAAATTAGAAAAGGATGTATACACCTTCACCGATTACACAAGCACAGACAGGACAGTTTCGCTTAAAAATAATGATGATGATTATATAGTATACAAGGCTTCAAAGGTCGGTGAAAAGCAAGAAAGTTCTGTTTCCGGCATAGCTACCAGCAATGTAGTTCTGTCGGTAGCTAAACCGCTTTCGACGGGTGTTACAGAAGCTATAGTTTCTACAGTTGTGTTAAAGAATGCAACCGTAAAATCCATGGTGGGTTATGATGAGGTTAAGATAGAAGAAAAATACTATTCAGTATCAGACTACTATATGGATTTCATCGATGAGAACGAGGACACATACGGTTTCGAAGTGGGCGACAGAGCTACTTTCTACCTTGACTATGCAGGAAGAATTGTATATGTAAGCAAGACTGAAAGCACAGACCCATATGGTTACATCATGGCATATGATGATACAAGTGACGGTTTTGACAGCGAAGGGGCCGTAATGCTCCTTGATAATAAAGGCGTTGTTCAGGAATATCCCTTAAAGAGTAAGGTAAGATTAAACGGCACAAGTGTGGAAAACTCCAAGGTTGCTTCTACACTTGAGGAAAATGCCAAGATAATAAACGACGGCAAGTCCAATGGTAAGAATGACACATGGGCACAGCTTGTCAGATATGCTACAAGCACAGAAAACGGCAAGACTGTTGTATCCGAGCTTTATACAATTGATTATAAAGACCTTGATAGCGGTGAGATAGTTCCCGGTGAGCTTTATACCGGAACAAAGACCAAGTGTACAGCCAAGTCCGAAAATACAAGAACTTTTGTAACCGAATCCGGTTCACGCTTTGTTGTAAATTCTTCAACAACGGTATTCTTAATTCCTGACGACAGAACGGATAAAAACGCATACAAAAAGAGCTCATATTCTTACTTCAACGGAGATAACGAACATTCGTATGCTATCGAAGCATATGATATTGACAAAAACACAGCAAAGGCTGTTTTGGTATACACAGGTGATAACAAGAACAGTGTAACAATTAGTGAAAGTGCGGAAGTAAAAATTATAGCTGATATCCGCGATGTAAATAATCCGGATGATCCCCAGAAGCCTCTTACACAGATAAGCTATTACACCGCGGGCAGCAAAGACCTTAAGACAATAATCGTTGCAGAAGATGCAGACAAAGATAAAGTTTTAGATGGTCTTAGCAGAACAGGCGGCGACCTTGTAAGATTTGCTACAGAAGGCGGAGAGGTTGTTGCTATACAGAAGGTATTTGTAGGCGGCGAGCTTTACGAACACGCTAACGGCAAGATTGAAGCAGACTCTCTTGGAGGCGAGGGCGGTTCTACCCAGAATAAGTATAGCGGTGATGATGATTACTTCAGAGTAATCCATGGTACTGTAGATTCTTTTGATGGTGATGAGTTGTATATTGTACCTCAGATTGTAACCGACAACAAAGATTACACAGGCGATTGGGAAATCATATCTGTTGGCTCGGCTGTATTCTATAACTATGATGAAGATGCATCCAAGCCAGAAGACAGATTTGCAGGTGAGATGACATTGGGAAGCCTTACCCCTGCAACTACAGAAGCAGGTGTTAATGTGAAAGATGCAAGCAAGGTTGTTGCTGTCAAACGCGAGAATAAGTGGGTAGCAGTTTATGTTTTAGACTGATATAAGCTTTAAAATTAAAATGCTCAGGGAGAATTTAATTCTCTCTGAGTATTTTTTTATTTTTTGGAAAGAATATTAAGCAGGTGATTTTAATGAAAGTAGCAATGTTCGATTCCAAACCATACGACATAGATTCCTTCGATGCGTTAAAACCCGAGGGAATGAAGATTAAGTATTTTGAAACAAGGCTTTCCGAGGACACGGTATCTCTTGCCAAGGGGTACGATGCGGTAATAGTATTTGTAAATGACGATGTAAATAAAACAGTATTGGATGCCCTGTACTCTGTGGGAGTTAAGCTTGTGGCACTAAGGTGCGCAGGCTTTAACAATGTGGATTTAAAGGCGGCGAAAGATAAAATAAAGGTGATAAGAGTTCCTGCATACTCTCCACATGCAGTCGCCGAGCATACCATGGGGATGCTCCTTACCTCCATCCGCAGAATTCACAAGGCATACATTCGTTCCAAAGACTTTAATTTCAGTTTAAACGGTCTTACAGGCTTTAACCTAAACGGCAGAACAGTGGGTGTAGTGGGCACAGGTAAAATAGGCAAAGCGTTTGTAAGCATATGCAAGGGCTTTGGCATGAATGTACTTTGCTATGACCTCTACCCCGACGATACGCTTGGTGTAACATACACAAGCCTTGAGGAGATATTTATAAAAAGCGATATAATATCGCTTCATTGCCCTCTTACAAAAGAAAACTATCATATGATAAATGAAGATGTAATTGCCAAAATGAAAAAGGGTGTGGTAATCCTTAATACCTCCCGAGGCTCTCTCATAGATGCCGAGGCGCTTTTGGAGGGGATTAAGACAAAAAAAATAGGAGCTGCCTGCCTCGATGTGTACGAGGAGGAGTCCGACCTTTTCTTTGAAGACCATTCGGGAAGAATAGTGCAGGACGATATATTGGCAAGACTTATATCCATGCCCAATGTGCTCATAACCTCACACCAGGCATTTCTTACCGAGGAGGCGCTGGGAAATATTGCGCAGACAACCATAGAGGGTATTGAGGCATACCTTAATGATGGCACTTTAAAAAATGAGGTAAAGTAATACTTGTGCTTCGTCCAATACACGATATCCCGTCTCACACTTGGTATGAATTTTGGAAACATCCATCCCAAATCTTTGTAAAAAAGCCGCCGCGTCGACTCGGCAATTTAAGCACACGGAAGCTGAACCCCGTATGCCTTAAATTTTTAAAATTCGCACACTTTTTATTTGTCGTCCTCGCAAGGCGTCAGCCTTCCTTCGTCCTCCGCATAAATCGACAGACAGCAGCGGAAAATGATTTCCGTCGATTTTACGGCGTTTTTACTTTGATTTGTGCCGTATGTTTTATCCCAAAATTCATAAGGCGTGTGCTACGGGATATAGCATATTGTGCGAGCGCACAGCAAATCAGTGCATTATATGGCATAACGAAGCTATGAGGAAGTAAGAGGTAGGAAAAACAAGTGTGAAATCGAATAAAATTATGAGGCTCTGTGCTGTGGTGAATTAAATTCCGCATTGAAATATACAGGATTAGGAAAGCAGAAAAATAAAAGCCTGTTCAACCGAAAACGGCAAACGCGACAGATAAGTTCCATTATGCGTTTGCCGTTTAGCGAGGACAAGCGGCAAAAATTGCCGTCTCCGCAGCGTTCGGTTAAGAACCGGCTTTTATTTTGCTTTCCCTGTATATTTCACGCGGACGGGGCGGGGTGCAGGGGTGGCACCTGCAGGTCACCCCTGCGAAAACTATCGCATAAGTCCGTCAAAGGTATCTTCCTTATCAAATACAGATGCACCCTTTTTGTTTATTACAAACCACTTATCATTTTCTGTTGTGTCATTATCGCCTGTACACACCGGTGCAAAGCCGTCGCTGTAGAACGGGAGAGCGTATTTGTACTCGAAATCTATCTTGGTTTTACCTCTTTTGTTTATATAGCCGTACTTATCTTTGATTTTTACACATGCAAGTCCCATAGAGAAGTCATATGCAAAGCTGTACTTTGGCTCAATCTTCCACTTGCTGTTCTTATCTATATATCCGTATTTGCCGTTTGCATCCTCCTTGGCATAGGCAAGACCGTCCACGAAGTTACCCACATCGGCATAGTCATTATCTATAACCCATTTGCCCTTTTTGTCTATGAAACCCCATTTGCCGTTCTTTTTGGCTGCGGCAACCCCGTCAGAAAAGCGGTTAAGCTCCTGGAAACGAGGCTTTATAACCCACTTGCCTTTATCGTCTATAAAGCCCCAGTTTTCGTTTACATCCTTTGCAAGTGCCATGCCGTCGGTAAAGGTATCTATATCAAGGTACGCATTTTTTATAACCCAATCGCCATTTTTGTTTACAAAGCCCCACTTTCCGTCGAGCTTTGCAGGTGCAATTCCGTCAGTAAATGCTCCGACATCTTCAAATATCGCTTTTATTACCAATTTACCTTTTTTGTCTGTAAATCCCCATTTTCGGCTCTTGGCATCCTTTACGCCTGCCATACCCTCCGAAAAGGAGTGAGCACCGTCAAATATGGGTTTTATAACCCACTTTGCATCCTTGTCTGCAAAGCCCCACTTATCGTTCTCAGCAATGGGGATAAGTCCTTCGGCAAATTCAATACCGCTGTCGCTGTAGGAAAATTTGGTAATCTCTTCTCCGTTTTTGTTTACAAGACCAAAGCTTGCAGGGTTGGAAACAAGCATGTCCTCTCCTGCAGGAGGCTCCTGTGCCACTATCATGCCGTCTCCTACAAGGTATGCCAAACTAAAATCGGCATCGGCAACTATTTCACCCTTTTTATCTATGATGCCGTACATTTTGGCTTGGTTTTCTACATTTATTTCGTTAAATACGAGCATACCATCCACAAACAGAGCTTTGCCCTCGTTGTCTTTGGGGGAAAATACGGAGCACGCTATCAAAATCACCGCAATTACTCCCGCAAGAATACAAAGCGGCTTGCGGTATTTTTTTATAATTTCGGTTATATCCCCTGCATTAACAGGTTTGGGTGCGGTTGGTGTATCCTCATTAGGAATACTTTGCACTGTTTTCTCTATAGGCCGAGTTGGTGTTGTATCGGCAATTTCCTCGTTTTGAGGTTGTGTATTTTCAAATTCAGACATTGTATAATCCTCCTTAAACAATTACGCAAATTTTAACATAAATTTTGCCATATGTCAAATTCAGGCATAAGGCGTCATAACGATACAAGCCGTGTACATATATTTTAATAAAGGAGAGATTTGTGTGAAAAAGCTTATCTGCACATGCTTGTGTTTGGTTTTTGCTATGGCATCCTTGCGGTGTCTTGCCGTAGAGACCTCGGCACAGTCGGCAATAGTTATAGAGCTTAGATATGGAAATGTACTTTACGAAAAAAATGCTCATTCCAGAGCCACCATGGCAAGCACCACCAAGATAATGACCGCCCTTTGTGCCATAGAGGAGGGCGATATGGATAAAAAGGTGAGAGTAAGCGACAGTGCCGTGGGAGTAGAGGGCTCATCTATATATCTTACCAAAGGCGAGGAACTGACACTAAGAGAGCTTGTGTACGGACTTATGTTAAATTCGGGAAACGATGCCGCTGTAGCCATAGCCTGTGCGGTATCGGGCGATACCGAGAAGTTTGCTAAGCTTATGACGAAAAAGGCAAAGGAAATAGGTGCCAAAAACACACAGTTTAAAAATCCTAATGGATTAGACGAGGACGGACACTATACAACCGCCTATGACCTTGCAAAAATAGCGGCATACGCCATGAAAAACGAAGAGTTCAGAAAGATAGTATCTACATATCAGACCACCATAACAGGTCCCGAGGGCAAGAGGTATCTTACAAATCATAATAAACTTTTAAAACGCATGGAGGGTTGCACGGGTGTAAAAACCGGCTTTACCAAAAAGTCGGGCAGATGCCTTGTGTCGTCTTGCGAAAGAGACGGTATAGAGGTTGTGGCAGTAACCTTAAATGCCCCTGATGACTGGAATGACCACATCGATATGACGGACTATGCCTATACAAAGCTTACAAAAAAGACCGTAGTAGAAGAGGGTGAAAGCTTCGGAACAGTACCCGTACAAAAAGGAACCTCAAAGGGTGTAGAGGCGGTTTGCCAAGACACCTTTTGGGTTCCTGCTACAGATGATAAGCGATATGTGAGTGTATACGAAGCTCCCGATGAGCTTACCGCACCCGTAAAAGAGGGGGCACAGATTGCCACGCTCAAGGTCTACATGGGCGAAGATGAGATTGCATCCGTCCCCATAGTTGCCTCAAAGACAGTGCCTTTGGACAAAAGCCGTTCTGTTAAAAAGAGCATCGGTTCTATTATGCGGGTTTATCTTGGAATATAGCCTTAACGACCAACGCTAAAGGCACCTTCAGTGTTGGTCGTTAAAGATAGCCTCGCAGCGGTATATAGGCTGTCCGAGGTTTGTAAAATTGGTTTCATACTCTGTCATTACATTGCCCTCGAATTTGCTGTTATGCAGGTCGAGGGTTATATTTTTGAGCCTTAAGCCGTAGTCGGAAAAGGAATTGAGCGAAAATTCAAAGAGCTTTGTATTGTCGGTCTTAAAGTGGATTGCCCCATCCTTTTCGAGCCACTTTTCGTACATGGAAAGAAAGTTTGCATGGGTAAGACGCCTCTTGGCGTAGCCGCTTTTCTTCCACGGGTCGCAGAAGTTTATGTATATAACCTCGCATTTTGTTCTGGTTTCAAGGCATGAGAGCTTCATTACATCGCCCTCGACAAAGCGGACATTGGTAAGCCCTGCGTTTTTAATCTTTTCAAGGGCGAGGACAAGCACATCCGAGCATTTTTCCACAGCTATGAAATTTATATCGGGATTTTGCATTGCTGTCTCCAGTATAAACTTACCCTTGCCGCAGCCTATTTCGATTCTAAGGGGTTTGTCATTTCCAAACACTGCTTTTATATCGTCCTTGTAATCCTCAATGTTTGCTATAAGAAGCTCAGAGCACGCCTCGATGCGCTGTTCTCTGTGCTTTTTTCTTCTCATTCTCATAAATTCTTCTCCCATATTGTAAATTTACTATAAATAATAACATTTTATTTAAGTTATTTCAAGTATAAAAGAATTTTATATTGAAAAAGGCAGCATCATAAGATATAATTAAAATAGGATATTTTAGGATATTGGAAGTGAAATTATGGAAGAAATGAGACTGCAGAAATACCTTGCCCTGTGCTCGGTGGCATCAAGACGAGCCTCGGAGGATATTATACTTTCGGGAAGAGTGTCAGTAAACGGAAAGACAGTAACCGAGCTTGGAACAAAGGTTTCCGATGGCGACACAGTTTGTGTAGACGGCAAGGAAATAATAATGGATAATAAAAAAGTATATATTATGCTCAATAAACCTGCAGGCTGTGTCACCACTGTAAGCGATGACAGGGGCAGACAGACCGTTATGGAATATGTGGCAGATATACCTGAGAGGATTTACCCTGTGGGAAGACTTGACTACAACACCGAGGGACTAATATTTCTTACAAACGACGGGGATTTGGCATACAGTCTCACACACCCCAAATACGAAAAAATAAAGGTGTATGAGGTGCTTGTAAAAGGAATTGTTCTTCACGGTGCGGTGGACAGGCTCATGCGAGGGGTATATATAGACGGCAAAAAGACTGCACCTGCCGAGGCGGAGGTCATAGAGCACAGACGAAACACCTCACTTGTGCGCATATGTATTCATGAGGGCAGAAACAGACAGATACGAAAGATGTGTGATGCCGTAGGTCACAGCGTAATAGCTCTTCGCAGGGTGGCTGTGGACGGCATAGAACTTGGTAATCTGGAGGTCGGTAAGTGGCGCCACCTTACAAGAACAGAGGTAGAAAGGTTGAGAAGATAGTATGCTTACAATTAAATTTGAAGAAAACCCCAAAAAAGCACTTGAGCAAATGGGAGTAGTTGCTCCAAGTGACAGTCTGGTTATGACAATGTGCGACGGCAATGTTATCATGGGTTTGGGAATAGTAAGAATGATGCGTGAATATGCAGAAATTTGCGATATACATATCGCAGAGGAATTCAGGGATTTCTCGCTTTCCTACGGCATGGGTAAGTCGCTGCTTAATGCAGTTGACTTAAGAGGTATAAAGCATGTGTATACGGACATGGCAGACAGCGAGCCGCTACTTCGAGCACTTAAATTCAAAAAAACAGAGGATATCGAAGACAAGTGCTTAGAGGAAATGGAAAAGCACCTTTATTATTTAAATTTAACGGGATATTTTGATGCAAATTGTTAAAATTGCACAAAGGAAAAAAAGGAATTATGTAGAAATACTCAAACAAGGGTAAAATTGGAGTGTTGACAAAATGTACTTTGTCAGCACTATTGTACTAACATATATTATATCTGCGAAAGGAGGACAAAAAATGATCGCTTTTACATGTATCATGGGTATAGCCACGGTGTTTATAGGTCTTATATGTCTTATAGCAATCACCATGGTGATGAGTGCCGTTATTAAGACACTTCCCGCAGGCAAAAGCTCATCGGAGGACAAGGCACCTGCAGTTAAAAGCTCTGCGTCCAAGAGCACACCCATACAGAACAAGCAGGAAATTCTTGCAGGAGTATGCGCGGTAATCGCAGAAGAACTCGGTACAGATGTATCGAATATCAGAGTAACATCTTTTAAAAGGCTTTAATCTATTCAAATCAAAAGGAGAAATTATCATGAAAACTTACAAGGTAAATGTAAACGGAACAGAATATGCAATATCCATAGAGCTTATGAGTGAAGAGGAAGCAAAGGAAGCAAAGGCGGCTCCTGCAGCTCCCGCAGCAGCACCCGTACAGGAAGCTCCCAAGGCAGCTCCTGCAGGCGAGGGCGAAGAGGTTGCAGCTCCCATGCAGGGCACAATCCTCTCCGTAAAGATTAAGGAAGGCGACAGCGTATCCAAGGGACAGGTTCTCTTTATCTTAGAGGCTATGAAGATGGAAAATGAAATCATGGCAGGAGCAGATGGTGTTGTTACTTCTGTATGCGTTGCAGAGGGTGCAGCTGTATCCAACGGCACAGTTCTTTGCACAATAGCTTAATTATTCGGAGGAAACGACAATGAAAAAGAGAATTATAGGAGCCATTATACTTGTTACCATGCTCTTTGCAAGTATATGTGCTTATGCGGCTCCCGAGCAGCAGGAAGGCTATGTTCCTCTTAGGCAGCAGCTCGAAATGATGGGACTTTTAAATGAAGATGCAGAGCATCTTATAGAGGTTACAGGCGCAGCATACGACAAGAAGTCGGGTGTTTTGTCCGTAACACTTGAAAACATAAAGGGCGAGGATATATTTGGTTCGCTTTATGTAGAGGGCGATGCGAAAACTAACTTCCTTATTCCTCAGCAGTTTGAGGTGGAAGTAGAGGGCAAACCCATATTCTCTGAGGACAGAGTTGCTACATCTTCCTTTACTCTGCCCAAAGGTGAGACTATAGTTATAGAAAAATCCATAGCAGAAGCCAAGAAAAACCCCAAGATAAACATAGTTGTTCAGTACTATGAGCACGGAAACATAGCTTCGGCTGACGATATATTTGTAATTTACCATGAAGATGTTTTGAGCAAAGGCTTATCATCGGAAAAGACAAGCATCAAGGATTCCATACTTAATTTTGTAAAGCAGACAGGATTTTTCCTTACCAAAGACAACCCCGGCTCGCTTATTATGATACTTGTGGCTTGCCTGCTTCTTTACCTTGCAATAGTTAAGAAGTTTGAGCCTCTCCTGCTTCTTCCCATAGCATTCGGTATGCTTCTTACAAACCTTATGGGTGCAGAGGTTTACCATGAAGAGCTTTTTGCGGGCGGACATGTTCACTGGGATATGTTTGGTACAGGAAGCTCCATAACCCCGGGACTTATAGACATACTTTACTTAGGCGTTAAGCTCGGTATCTACCCCTGTCTTATCTTTGTGGGCGTAGGTGCCATGACTGATTTTGGTCCCCTGATTGCCAACCCCAAGAGCCTTATCCTCGGTGCTGCGGCACAGATAGGTATATTTGCTACCTTTATAGGCGCATACTATCTTGGATTTAATCCTCAGCAGGCAGGCTCTATAGGTATTATAGGCGGTGCAGACGGTCCTACAGCTATCTTCCTTACAAGTAAGCTCGCTCCCGAGCTTCTGGGGCCAATAGCTGTTGCGGCTTATTCCTACATGGCTCTTGTGCCTGTAATTCAGCCCCCTATAATGAGGCTTCTTACAACCAAGGAAGAAAGACAGATAGTTATGAAGGAGCTTCGCCCCGTATCAAAGACAGAAAAGATTGTATTCCCCATAGTTTCCACAATCTTTGTAGCGCTTCTTGTTCCCTCGGCAGCCCCTCTTGTAGGTTGCCTTATGCTTGGTAACCTCTTAAAAGAGAGTGGTGTTTGTGAAAGACTTTCCAAGACTGTACAGAATGAGCTTATGAACATCGTTACAATATTCTTAGGTGTTTCCGTAGGTGCTACTGCAACCGCATCCACATTCTTAAGCTTTGAGACTATCAAAATCATAATAATGGGTGTTGTAGCATTTGGTGTTGCTACTGCTTGCGGCGTGCTTATTGCTAAATTTATGAACCTTTTCTTAAAGAACAAGATAAATCCTCTCATAGGCTCTGCAGGTGTTTCCGCAGTTCCTATGGCGGCAAGAGTTTCCCAGACGGTAGGACAGAAGGACAATCCTTCCAACTTCCTGCTCATGCATGCAATGGGCCCCAATGTAGCAGGCGTTATAGGCTCTGCTATTGCAGCGGGTGCGCTTCTTGCAATTCTCGGTTAATTTGGAGGAATCGATATGTCAAAGTTATATATTACAGATACCATATTAAGAGATGCTCATCAGTCGCAGGCTAAAACAAGAATGAAAATCGAGGATATGATTCCTGCTTTAAAGCAGCTCGACAAAATCGGCTACTGGTCGGTAGAGTGCTGGGGCGGTGCTACCTTTGATGCCTGCATGAGATTTTTAAACGAAGACCCATGGGAAAGACTTCGTACAATAAAGGCAAACATGCCAAATACAAAGCTTCAGATGCTTTTCCGCGGTCAGAACATACTTGGCTACAAGCATTATGCCGATGATGTGGTAGAAGCATTCTGCAAGAAATCCATAGAAAACGGAATAGATGTCGTAAGAGTTTTTGATGCGTTAAACGACCCCAGAAACTTAGAAGCGGCTATTAAGTATGTAAAAGAGTACGGCGGTATGTGCGAGGCAGCTATAAGCTACACCACAAGCCCTGTTCACAACGAAGACTACTTTGTTAAGCTTGCATGTCAGCTCGAAAAGATGGGTGCAGACACAATTTGTATCAAGGATATGGCAAACCTCCTTCTTCCTTACGATGCATACAGCCTTGTAAAGAAGCTCAAGGAAAATGTATCCGTTCCCATACACCTTCATACACACAACACTGCAGGTACTGGCGACATGACAAACCTCATGGCTGCACAGGCAGGTGTGGACATAGTAGACTGCGCACTTTCGCCCATGGCAAATGGCACAAGTAACCCTGCAACAGAATCTCTTGTTGCGGCATTAAAGGGCACAGAGCGCGACACAGGTCTTGACCTTGAAGAACTTTCCAAGGCGGCTGCACATTTCCGTGGTATTGCCAGGGAGCTTACAGAGCGTGGTGACTTAGATCCCAAGGTGCTCGGCGTAGACGGAAATACACTTCTCTATCAGGTACCCGGCGGTATGCTTTCCAACCTTATGGGACAGCTCAAGGACAACGGTGCCGAGGACAGACTCTATGAGGTACTTGCGGAAGTGCTCAGGGTTCGTAAGGATTTTGGATATCCTCCCCTTGTAACACCCACAAGCCAGATTGTAGGTACACAGGCGGTATTGAATATCCTTCTTGGCGAAAGATATAAGATGATAACCAAGGAATCCAAGGGACTTTTAAAGGGTGAATACGGCACACTTCCTGCAGAGGTAAATGAAGAGGTTCGCAAAAAGGCTATAGGTGACGAAGAGGTTATTACCGTTCGTCCTGCAGACCTTTTGGAGCCAGAACTTGAAAAGTATACCAAAGAGGCTGGCGACCTTGCAAAGTGCGAAGAGGATGTACTTTCTTATGCACTCTTCCCGCAGGTTGCTAAGGGATTCCTTGAAAACAGAAACAAAAAATCGGATTCTTCTTCAGACGAAGTAAGAACTATATTTGTTCAGGATTTGACCTAATATAACAGCTTTCCGCACATTATGTGTGCGGAAAGCTATCCTTTTTTGAAAGGGAGTATACCTTATGAAAGATTACATTATAAGAGCAGCGGCAGATGACGGCAGTATAAGAGCATTTGCCTGCATTACAAGAGATACAGTAAACGAGGCCTTTTCGCATCACAAAACCTCTCCCGTAGCAACTGCGGCACTTGGAAGAACGCTTACCGCAGCGGCAATGATGGGCGCCATGCTTAAGGGCGAAAAGGACACCGTAAGCATTCAGCTTACAGGCTCGGGCCCCATTGGCAGAGTGCTTGCTGTATCGGACAGCAGTAGCTGTGTAAGGGGATATGTGGACAACCCTACCGTAGATATGCCCTTAAATTCTATGGGCAAGCTCGATGTGGGCGCTGCAGTAGGTACAGATGGATTTCTTACCGTAATAAACGATATCGGCTTAAAGGAGCCGTATATAGGCAAAATACCGCTTGTTTCGGGCGAGGTTGGCGATGACCTTACCAAGTATTTTGCAATTTCCGAGCAGGTACCGTCGGCTGTGGGTCTTGGTGTGCTTGTGGACAAGGATTACACTGTTAAGACATCGGGCGGATTTATAATACAGGTTATGCCCGAGGCTACTGATGACGATATAACAAAGCTCGAAAATAATCTTAGCGCGGTTAAATCTGTAACAGCGCTTTTAGACGAGGGCAAAACACCCGAAGATATACTGAAGATGCTTCTCTTTGGATTTGAGTACCACATCACAGACAAAACCGACACCTCATACAAGTGCAACTGTTCGAGGGAGAGGGTGGAAAAGGCGCTTATTTCCATAGGAAAAGAAGAGCTTTCCAAGATTATAGAGGAGGATGGCGAAACCGAGCTTTCTTGCCATTTCTGCAGTAATAAATATCATTTTGACAAAGAGGAACTGATGGAACTTCTTAAGCAGTTGCGTTAGTATACGAACTCGCCAAAATCAAGTAAAATAGCCGTTTTTCTTCGTTGTCGGTCTTGAAATACGACAGTATTTGCGAGTATTTTAACAATGCAGTGGCGTAAAAACACGCACCCAAAACGGGTCCGGATACTGACGCAACTGCTTAAAGGAGACGAAAATGATTAAAGCATGCCTTTTTGATTTGGACGGCACACTTTTAAATACCTTAACAACTATAGCGCATTACGCAAACTATGCCCTCAGAGAAAACGGCATAGAAACTGCACATACAGAGGAATATAAGCTATTTGTCGGCAATGGAGCCAAAAAGCTGGTAGAGCGTATGCTAAAGTCCAAGAACGCATATTCTGAAGAAATGTTTAACAAAGTATATAAGTGCTACATGGAGTCATACGATGCCAATCCCACATACCTCACAGAGCCGTACGATGGCATAGGGGATATGCTTGTGGCCTTGAAAAAGCGCGGTATAATGGTGGGAGTAATATCCAATAAGCCTGACTACGCGGCAAAATCTGTATGCAGGCAAAAGTTCCCGTCCGAGCTTATTGATGCGGTGCAGGGGCAGATAGAGGGATTACCCATTAAGCCTGATGTATCGGGACCTATGCAGGTATTAGAAAGGCTTGGTGCTATGCCCGATGAGACCATATATATAGGTGACAGCGGTGTGGATATGCAGACAGGCAGAAATTTAAAAAGCTTTACCGTAGGTGTTTCCTGGGGCTTTCGTTCAGTAGAAGAGCTTATGGAAAATGGTGCAGACAGAATAGTTTCTGCTCCGCATGAAATAATAGATATTGCATATAAGCTCAACACGGAAAGTTAATAAACAAATTTTTTAGAAAAATTTATAAAAAACTCTTGACAATTAAAAGAAAAAGAGTTATACTATCATAGTCGCGATTGAGCGACACCTTTTGGGAGCTTAGCTCAGCTGGGAGAGCATCTGCCTTACAAGCAGAGGGTCACAGGTTCGAGCCCTGTAGCTCCCACCATACATGGCCGAGTAGTTCAGTTGGTTAGAATGCCAGCCTGTCACGCTGGAGGTCGAGGGTTCGAGCCCCTTCTCGGTCGCCACCTTGTTTTGTTGCTTTAGATTTAAGGCAGCAGAACAAACAATATGAAGTGTCTTTGGAATGCCTCTGTAGCTCAGTCGGTAGAGCAGGGGACTGAAAATCCCCGTGTCGGTGGTTCGATCCGGCCCGGAGGCACCATAGCTACACTTTTTATGCGGGAGTGGCCCAGTGGTAGAGCGTCACCTTGCCAAGGTGAACGTCGCGAGTTCGAATCTCGTCTTCCGCTCCACTATCAAGAGACGCACATTGCGTCTCTTGATTTGCCAAAAATAAGTATTCGGAATATTTTCTCTAATATCCGAATACTTAATATATATGTAAGGCGCCATGGCCAAGTGGTAAGGCACAGGTCTGCAACACCTTTATTCCCCAGTTCAAATCTGGGTGGCGCCTCCAAAAGAGACAAACACTTTTTATAACATAGTTATAATGATGTTTGTCTCTTTTTCTATGCAAATTTAACATAAAGGGGGGTCTTGGATTGGTAGAATTGTTTAGGAGGATTTGGGTAGATGAAGAAAATTTGGTGGATATAACATCATAATGGTGATGTTTTAAAATTGGATATTATAAATTTTGAGCACATTTTGAGTGAAATCAAGATGTGTTTTTTATATTTTAAAAGTACAAAGGAGGAAACTTACAATGACAAATAGCGAAATTAGAACTACAAAAAATATCAAACTTAAGGAGGAAGATAAAATGATGAAGTTGGATTTGTATGAATCGAGATTGTTTGGTAGAATTTGTTACAGGTTTGGTAGAGATGAAGACGGCTATGTTTACATCAAAGATGATGAAGCTAATGTGGTTAGAATGATTTATGACATGGCTATTAATGGTCATAGCTTGAAAAATATTCAAGAAGAATTGTATAACCGTGGAGTTAAATCGCCATCAGGTAAAGATAAGTGGACAAGGGACGTTATTGATAAAACTATAAATAACAAAAAGTATTTAGCGTATATTATTTCATTTGAAAATTTCGTTGAAGCATCTATCGAAAAAGAATCTCGTTGCAGATACATCAGAAGTTAGCCTAGGGACAGAATTGCTGATTTGTTATATAATTCTATTATTAAAGTGAAAGGAGAATTGGACATGGACAAATCAGCAATTCAAAATCAGCTACGGTATATCATTGCAAAAGAACAGTATATGAAGCCATTACTTCAAAGTGAAATTATAACCGAAGAGGTATATAACGAAGTATTAGAAAATCTGTATGATGAATTTGAGGTCTGGAGATATAGCAGAATACAGAACCCAAGTATTGAATTTAGAAAGAAGAAAAGAGAGGCAAGAAACAATTTATTGGAGCAGAATCCAGGATATATTTCTTTAACAGAGTTAGCAAGAAGCAAACCACAAAAATCAACAGGGTACACTATTCAAATGTGGTTAAGAGATAGTGGAACCGTTGATTTTCTTTCTTTGTGGGAAAATAAGCACAATGAAAAGTTTCTTTCAATTCCGGTAGAATTAAAAGTTTTAACACCCAAAATATGGATTAAAGAAACTCATTCTATCGGAATTGTATCAAGACAGGGCAAGAATGGTGGGACATATGCACATAAAGAAATAGCATTGCATTTTATGTGCTGGTTGTCTGCAGAAATGATGCTAAATGTTATAGAAAAATACTTGGAGGTAATGAATGATGAGAAAGATAACTGAAATTCCAGCTACAATTTGCAGACAGTCACAAGACATAAATAAACAATATAGAGTAGCAGCATACTGTAGGGTTAGTACAGATAAAGAAGAACAGGAGAATAGTTTAAAAAATCAAATTACATATTACAAAAGCAAAATTGAGAACACGCCTAATTGGACTTTGGTTGATATTTTTGCTGATTTCGGCATAAGCGGAATGAATGATACAAACAGAATTGAATTTCAGAGAATGCTTGTGATGTGTAATAAGGGAAAAATAGATTTGATTATTACAAAGTCAATTTCACGATTTGCAAGAAATACGGTTGATTGTCTAACACATGTGAGAAAACTAAAAGCAAATAATATAGGAGTCATTTTTGAAAAGGAAGGAATAAACACACTTGATGCGGTTAGTGAAACATTCTTAACATGGTTCAGTGCATTTGCTCAGGCAGAAAGCGAGTCATTAAGTCAAAATATAACCAGAGGTAAAAGGATGGG
>JAZURE010000006.1:0-24723 GCA_045606045.1 Clostridia bacterium
GAAGCCCCAGTAAACGGCGGCCGTAACTATAACGGTCCTAAGGTAGCGAAATTCCTTGTCGGGTAAGTTCCGACCCGCACGAATGGTGTAACGATCTGGACACTGTCTCAACTGCCCACCCGGCGAAATTGTAGTACCGGTGAAGATGCCGGTTACCCGCGGCAAGACGGAAAGACCCCATGGAGCTTTACTGTAGCTTAATATTGGGTCTTGATAATTTATGTATAGGATAGGCGGGAGACTGGGAAGCTTGGACGCCAGTTCAAGTGGAGTCGCCCTTGGAATACCGCTCTTAAGTTGTTGAGATTCTAACCTGCGGCCGTGAATCCGGCCGGGGGACACTGTCAGGTGGGCAGTTTGACTGGGGCGGTCGCCTCCAAAAGAGTAACGGAGGCGTTCAAAGGTTGCTTCAGCACGGACGGAAATCGTGCGTAGAGTGCAAACGCATAAGGCAGCCTAACTGCGAGACGGACAGGTCGTGCAGTAACGAAAGTTGGAGTTAGTGATCCGGCGGATTGAGAGTGGAATTGCCGTCGCTCAACGGATAAAAGCTACCCTGGGGATAACAGGCTGATCTCCCCCAAGAGTTCACATCGACGGGGAGGTTTGGCACCTCGATGTCGGCTCATCGCATCCTGGAGCTGAAGTCGGTTCCAAGGGTTGGGCTGTTCGCCCATTAAAGCGGTACGCGAGCTGGGTTCAGAACGTCGTGAGACAGTTCGGTCCCTATCTGTCGCAGGCGTAGGATATTTGAGGGGAGCTGTTCCTAGTACGAGAGGACCGGAATGGACGCACCTCTGGTGCACCAGTTGTCGTGCCAACGGCACAGCTGGGTAGCTAAGTGCGGAAGGGATAAACGCTGAAGGCATCTAAGCGTGAAGCCCACCCCGAGATAAGATATCCCATCCTTTTGGAGTAAGGCCCCATATAGACTATGTGGTTGATAGGTCGGAGGTGTAAGTGCAGTAATGTATTCAGCTGACCGATACTAATAGGCCGAGGGCTTAATCAAAACGAATTGAAAGTTTATTATGTAGAAGATAAGATGTATCGTATTTAGGAACTCAGTGATAATGACGCAGAGGACACACCTGTACCCATACCGAACACAGTAGTTAAGCTCTGCAGTGCCGATGATACTTGGCGGGCAGCTGCCTGGGAAAGTAGGACGTCGCTGGGGTGACAAAAAGACTTCGCTAAAAGCGGAGTCTTTTTTGTTTATCCGAGTGAATATGGCATTCACTCGGAAAGTTAAACGACACCCCGCGAATTGAATCCGCAGGATGAAAATGAGTGGTCAGGTGGAGCTTATGGCAAAGTTTCCGCTGAAGCAAGTGCCCTCTACGGCACGCAGGTGAAGCGAAGAAACTGACGGCTCAGAGTAGCCCCGTGAATTGAGCCAAAGGCGAAAATGAACGGTCAGGGGCTACATGAGCCAAAACACTCGCCAAGGCAAGCGCCTTCTACGGCGCGAAGGCGAGTTCACACAGGGTACCCGTTCAAGGTGGCAGCGTAGCGTGCCTTGAATGGGAGAGGAGAAACCACGAAGCAAAAAGCCTTGTGAAAAGCAAGGCGCCATAGCGGAGGTGAGTTTCGACGAGATGGCTGACGTCGCGGATGTGTTCGATTTTTATTTCAGCGAATATGAACGCCGATTCAAAAGTAAACTTGTTATTTTGCATTTTGTATGCTATAATATTTCCAAGCCAAGATTGCATATAGACAAAAGGAGTAAACAGGCATGAAAAAGGCACTTGTAATTATTATAGCCATATTTGTAGGTTTAGGCTTTTTGTACTCAGTAAGTCAACCCTCGCCAGTAACCAAAGAAGAGG
This sequence comes from Clostridia bacterium, assembly GCA_045606045.1. Classification (GTDB taxonomy): domain Bacteria; phylum Bacillota; class Clostridia; order UMGS1810; family UMGS1810; genus RGIG8748. The sequence goes on from JAZURE010000006.1 coordinate 1,836, forward strand.
CTATAGAAATAGCTAAGAGTATGCTCGATGACAAATCAAAAGAGACCATCACAAATTTTGACAGTCCCAAGGCAGAAGATATGGTATTTAAAACCCAGCCGTCCATATACCTGCTCCAAAAGAAAACAAACCTTGCCGGAAAGAGCGTGTACAAAATAACCTTTAACACAACTCAGGACGGACTTTTGGGACCTATGGTTTTTTATGTGGATAAAAACAGCGGAGAAATAATAGGCATGGATTACAGAGAGTAATTGACTTTTATATAACAAGAGTGTATAATTATGATGTATAATGAATTTTTATGCATGGGTGAAGCGTATGAAAAACATTGCACTTATTACAAATATCGATAAAGACAAAGACCTTACGTACACAAATAAAATTAAAGAGCTTCTTGGAAGTGACTGCTCCGTAAAGGTTGCCACAGATTCCAAGGACTATGAAAATGCCATATGCGGTGTGGATGTAGCCATAGTTCTTGGCGGTGACGGCACCATATTAACATGCGCTGCGGATGCCGCCAGAGAGGAAGTGCCCATACTCGGCATTAATCTTGGCACACTCGGTTTTCTTGCCGAGGTGGAAAAAGCGGATGCAGGCTATGCCATAGAGTGTCTTCTCTCGGGAAGATATACCGTGGTAGAGCGCTCTATGCTCGAGGCGACGGTTAACAGGGCAGGCAGGGTTGTATATATAAATTCTGCACTGAATGATTTTGTTGTATCACGCTCATCATTTCGCAGGATAATATCTACAAATGTGTTTGTAGAGGAGAGCCTTGTTGCAAGCTACGACGGCGATGGACTTATAGTATCCACACCCACAGGAAGTACAGGCTACAATTTAAGCGCAGGAGGTCCCATTGTAGATACGGGACTTTTTGCATCGGTTATTACGCCCATCTGTCCGCATACAAACTTTTCTTCATCTATAGTTGTACCTGCGGATAAGACCGTAAGGATATGCCTTAAGGACAGCTTTTCCAGACATTCCATGCTCACCACAGACGGTCAGCACGGCTTTGAGCTTGAGAGCAGCGACGAGGTTATAATAAAAGCCAGCGCGAAAAAGACAAAGCTTATAAAGGTGTACGACAGAACACTCTACGATGTGCTCTCGCTCAAAAACATTACAGGAAAGCAGGATATATAATATGACTAAATTGGACAGACACAAGAAAATTCTTGAGCTTATATCGGAAAAAACGGTTTCCACGCAAACGGAGCTTACAGAGCTTCTTATAAAGGCGGGCTTTGATGTAACCCAGGCAACAACCTCGAGAGATTTGCAGGAGCTTCGTATAATGAAGGTGCTTTTAAACGACGGCACATACAAGTATACCGTTGCCCGGGAAAATGAAGCAGACATAAACGGCAAGCTTCGCAACATTCTGGGAGAGTGCCTTATAAATGCCGATAGTGCCATGAATATAGTTGTGCTTAAGACAATCACAGGTGCAGCGCAGGCGGTGGCATTTGCTCTGGAATCTGTAGTAAAAGACGATATCGTAGGCTCGATTGCAGGCGACGATACCATAATGATAGTGGTGCGAAGCGAAAGAGACGCAAAGCTTCTTTGCACCAAGCTCAAAAAATATATAGGGTAGGAGACAGCGCAATGCTAAGAACTCTGTCTATAAAAAATATTGCAGTTATAGAAAATGTAAATATAGATTTTGAGGGCGGCTTTAATATCCTCACAGGTGAAACGGGAGCAGGTAAGTCTATCATAATAGACTCCATAAATCTCTTAAAGGGTGAGCGCGCAAATAAGGATATAATCCGCAACGGCGAAGCCAAGGCAAGAGTAGATGCCGTGTTTGATGCGGACGAGAATATTTCAAGGGAACTTTCAGAGATTCTGGGCATGGATATAGAGGGAGAGGTAATGCTCTCTCGCGAGCTTTCGGCAGACGGCAAAAGCACCTGCCGTATAGACGGAACACCCGTAACAGCTGCCATGCTTAAAATAGCGGGCGACAGACTCATAACCATACACGGTCAGCACGATAACACCAGCCTGCTATCAAAGAAAACCCACATAGGTTTTTTAGACAGCTATGGCGGTGAGGAAGCGTTGCTTGCAAAAGATAAGTACTCTGTACTTCATACAGAATACGGCAAGGTGGCAAGCGAGATAGAAGCTATTGATGTGGACGAAAAGGAGCGCGAAAGACGGGCAGAGCTTCTTAAATATCAGATTGCTGAGATAGAAATGTCGGGCATATCCGTAGGCGAGGATACCGAGCTTGAGGAAAGGCGCACGGTGCTTAAAAACTCGTACAAGATAGCCGCCGCCGCCACCAAGGCATACGAAAATCTCTACGGCGGTGAAACAGGTGCCCCAAGTGCCTACGATGCTCTGTGGACGGCGATAAAGGCGATAGAGCCGATAAGTGATTTGGACAAGCCGCTCTCGCAGGCGTATAGCGCACTTTCGGATGCGGGTGATATCATATCGGAAAACGCAAGATTTTTAAAGGACTACTGCGATGATGTGGAGTCAACCTCAGGCGAGCTTGACAAGATAGAAGAAAGACTCGAAGAAATAGACGATTTAAAATATAAATATGCGCCAACAATAGAGCAGATTTTAGCCAAAAAAGATGTCATGCAGGAGGAACTTGATTCGCTCATATTCGGCGAGGAAAGATTGTCGGAGCTTACTAAAAGGCTTGCACAGCTTGAAAAAGAGAGGTGCGATGCCGCAGAGCGTCTTACAGAGGTAAGAAAAAAACATGCCCGTAAGCTTTGCAAGGCGGTAGAGGCAGAACTCAAGGGACTTTGTATGCCAAATGTGAGCTTTGACACAAGCTTTAAAGATGCGCCCTGCAGAAATGACGGAGCAGATGATGTGGAATTTGTTATATGCACCAATGCGGGCGAGGGGTTAAAGCCTCTTAATAAGATAGCCTCGGGCGGTGAGCTTTCCAGAATTATGCTTGCCATAAAGAGCGTTCTTGCTGACTGCGAGAGCGAAAAGCTTCTTATATTCGACGAGGTGGATTCGGGTGTAAGCGGCGCAGCGGCACAGAGCATAGGGGAAAAGCTGTGGGGTATGTCGCGTTACTGTCAGGTTATGTGTATAACTCATCTTCCGCAGATTGCCGCCATGGCAGATACCCACTATCTTATACAAAAGCACACCGATTCAGACAGAACAAAAACGCAGGTTACTATGCTTGGCGAGAGTGAGCGCATAGAGGAAATAGCCAGAACCCTCGGAACAGCAGATATTACGGATGCCGCAATGGCAAATGCAAGAGAGCTTGTGCGGCTTGCCGATAAATTCAAAGGAGAAAAATAATGGATAACAAGAGAAGAGACAAACACAACTACTACTTGGATATCGCAGAAACAGTGCTTGAAAGAGGCACATGCCTTAGAAGAAACTACGGCGCAATCATAGTAAACAACGATGAGATTGTATCTACAGGCTATACAGGAGCACCGAGAGACAGAAAGAATTGTCTGGATTTGGGCTTTTGCATGAGGGAAAAGCTCAACATACCCAGAGGTGAGCGCTACGAGCTTTGCAGAAGTGTTCACAGTGAGGCAAATGCCATAATAAGCGCGTCCCGAAAAGAAATGCTTGGTGCAACAATGTACCTTGTGGGCAAGGACTATGTTACCAAGGAGCTTGTGGGCAATGCAAATTCCTGTGCAATGTGTAAGCGCATGATAATAAATGCAGGTATAGAGAAGGTGGTAGTTCGCCTTACTGCCGATGAGTTCAAGGTAATAGATGTAAATGAATGGATAGAAAACGACGATTCCTTAAATGGTGAATTCGGGTATTGATTATGTTATTTGACACACATGCTCATCTTAATGATGACAGATTTTCTTCGGACAGAGATGAAATAATTTCTTCGCTTAATGCAAATGGTGTGGGTGCATACTGCGAGATAGGTTTTGATATGGAAAGCTCTGCTGGTGCGGTAAAGCTCGCTCAGAAATACGATTTTGTATATGCCGTATCGGGTGTGCATCCCCACGATTCCAAGGATATGACAGAGGGCGATATACCGTGCCTTAAGGAGCTTCTTGCAAATCACAAGACAGTAGCCTTGGGCGAAATCGGTCTCGATTATTATTATGACAACTCCGACAGACCCACCCAAAGAGAGTGGTTTGCCCGTCAGCTTGATGTTGCCCGTGAGGTAAATATGCCCGTTGTAATACACAGCCGCGATGCCATGGCAGACACCATAGATATTTTAAAGGCATACGGCACGGGCGACGGCATAATACATTGCTACTCGGGAAGCCGAGAAAGTGCAAAAATCCTTATGGATATGGGGTATTATATATCCTTTGCTGGTCCTGTTACATTCAAAAATGCAAGCACGGCTCTTGAGGTCATAGCCTATGTGCCCATGGACAGACTCTTAATAGAGACCGACAGTCCCTATCTTGCGCCCGTACCCTACAGAGGCAAGCGCAACTGCCCTGTGTATGTGGCGGAGGTAGCAAAAAAGGTTGCTGAAATTAAGAAAATTAGCTTCGAGGAAGTGGCAGATATCACTTTCCAAAATGCAAAAAAAGTATACAGAATAGATTGACAATTAAGAATAATTGGTATAAAATACAATTTATAAACAGAGCAGATATTGTGCGTTAAGTGTCAAAGAATGGGAGTAGAGTCTTTGAACGAAGCGGTTTCCGCGCGGTGCAATACTTCATCCGCTGTTACACATATTTTTGTTTTTGTAGCAGCCCCTGCTTTGATTTTAAAGAAAAGGGGATTTTTTTATGTTTAAAAATGCGTTGAGATTAAAGAGGATGTCCGTATCCGAGCTGTGCAAGGTTGCCATGCTTGTAGCAATTACCCTTGTGCTTTCGTATATATCGGGATACCTTAGGATAGGCAATCTTGCCAAGTTCAACATAAGCTTTGTATCGGTATATATCGCAGGTGCGGCATTTGGACCTGTAGTATCGGGCATTGTGGCAGCTCTTGCCGATATTATATCCTTTGTTTCCAATCCCACGGGAGCTTTTGTGCCAGTGTTTACTATTTTGGAATTTGTAAACGGATTTTTGTTCGGATTTCTGCTTTATTATAACAGCAAAGAAACAAAGACAAAATTCTTCGCTATGATGTTAGTCTGCGTTATTTTGCAGACAGGTGTAAACCTCTTTGTGCGCACATACTTCCTGTCCGAAATGTATTTTGGCGGAAAGTATATGGCAACCTTTATTTCCCGAGTTCCGTCATCGCTTATTATGGCAGGGGTAAAGGTTGTTATTCTAACCCTTGTACAGCCGTTTAAAGAGAGAATAGTGGATGTAGTGAGAGATTAAAAAACAACAAACATGCAGAAACCCGCATAAAAATGCGGGTTTCTTTGCGTTTATTTATTCTTATCTTACTTCTGCGCCGTCTTCCATATCTCCATTTGGAGAAACTATACAGAGCTTATCTCCCTTGGATGCACAAAGTATCATTCCCTCGGAGAGCACTCCGCGAAGCTTAACGGGCTTTAAGTTGGTAACTACTACCACCTGTTTTCCTATTATCTCTTCGGGCTTGTAGTACTCGGCTATGCCCGATACTATCTGTCTTACCTCGTTTCCTATCTTTATCTTGGATACGAGGAGCTTCTTTGCACCCTCTACGGGAGCGCTTTCGAGCACGGTGCCTACCTTTAATTCCACCTTGGCAAAGTCGTCTATGGAGATTTCGGGTGCTTTTTCTTCCTCTGCCTGCGGCTCGGGTTCTTTGAAGAGGTCATTTTCCACCTCTTCGAGCTTTTTCTTTTCGTCAAGTCTTGCAAAGAGTGGTTGTGCCTCGCCTACGGAAACATTTTCTGCCCCAAAGCTATCGAGCGATGCAAAGTCTGTTGCGCCTGCGTTTATCTGCTTTAATATTGCTTCGCCTGTTTCGGGCATAAAGGGAGCAATGAGAATACCTATAAAGCGGATAGCTTCTATAAGGTTGCAAAGCACGGTTTTAAGTCTGTCGCCCTTTGCTTCGTCTTTGGCGAGTGCCCATGGCATTGTTTCGTCTATATATTTATTGCTTCTTCTTGCAAGGTTCATTACAGCCTCAAGCGAGTCGGCTACCTTTAATTCGTCCATTTTGGCAACCGCTTCCTTTACGGTGCTGAGAGCATATTCTTTAAGCTCGCTGTCGAATTCGCCGTCTGCGTGGGGGTTGGCTATATTTCCGCCAAAATACTTATTTACCATGGCAACAGTTCTGTTTACAAGGTTTCCGAGTGTGTTTGCAAGGTCGGCATTAAAACGGGCAATTATGGTTTCAAGTGTTATGGTTCCGTCCTGCGCAAAAGGCATTTCGCGGAGGAGATAGTAGCGGATGGCATCTACACCGAAATGACGAACAAGGTCATCGGCATAGAGCACATTGCCCTTGGATTTACTCATCTTATCTCCGCCCGAGAGGAGCCACGGATGGCCGAATATCTGCTTGGGAAGCGGCTCACCCAGAGCCATAAGAATGATGGGCCAGTATATTGTGTGAAATCTTAATATATCCTTGCCTATGATGTGTACATCTGCAGGCCAGTATTTTGAGTAAAGCTCACCCTTTTCGTCTACGCTGTAGCCGAGTGCTGTAATGTAGTTGGAGAGAGCGTCTATCCACACATAGATTACATGGTCATTGTCAAAGGGAACAGGCACACCCCATTTAAATGAGGAACGCGACACGCAAAGGTCCTGAAGGCCCGGCTTTAAGAAATTGTTTACCATTTCTTTCTTTCTGCTTTCGGGCTGGATGAACTCGGGATTTTCCTCTATGTGCTTCATTAAGGCATCCTGATACTTGCTCATCTTAAAGAAGTATGCTTCCTCGCTTGTCTTCTTTACAGGTCTGCCGCAATCGGGGCAAAGACCGTCTGTTACCTGTGTCTCGGTAAAGAAGGATTCGCAGGGAATACAGTAGAGACCTTCGTAGGTGCTCTTGTAAATATCGCCCTTTTCGTAGAGCTTTGTGAATATCTTTTTAACGGCTTCTTCGTGATAATCGTCGGTAGTTCTTATGAATTTGTCATAGCTTGTGTTCATAAGGTCCCATATTTTCTTTATTTCGCCTGCTACACCGTCTACATACGCCTTGGGAGTGATGCCGCTTTCCTTGGCGCACTCTTCTATCTTCTGACCGTGCTCGTCGGTACCTGTAAGGAAGAATACATCCTTGCCGATGAGCCTCTTGAAGCGGGCAATGGCATCGGTGAGTACAATCTCGTAGGTATTGCCTATGTGAGGCTTACGCGAGGTGTACGCAATGGCGGTGGTTATATAATATTTATCCATTGTAATCAGTCCTTTCATAATTATGATTATTCTATCACAAATTTCCTTAATTTACAAGTATTTGTTATTAAATAATTGGAAAGGGAATAGAATTTATGGGAGTGATTTTATGCTTAATTATATATGGTCGGGAATGATACTTATATCCATTGCCTTTTCCTTTGCAGGCGGCACCACCGCAAAGGTATGCACCGCACTTACAGAGGGTGCTGCCGACGGAATTGAGCTTGTAATTGCAATGGCAGGTATCATGGCTTTCTGGACAGGTATTATGAGGATAGCGGAAAAGTCTGGACTTGTTAAGCTCATGGCAAAGGTTTTCTCGCCTCTTATAAATCTTATATACCCCGAAACCAAGACGGACACTGATGCAGGCGGCGCTATTGCCATGAATATGACAGCCAATTTCTTCGGCATGGGAAATGCCGCAACCCCGCTTGGAATAAGCGCCATGAAGAAGCTTGCAAAGTATTCCAAGGATGGCTCTGCCACCTCATCCATGTGCAATCTTGCCGTGGCAAATTGTGCGTCCATACAGCTTATTCCATCTACCATCATAGCCATAAGGAGCGCTATGGGAAGCTGCAATCCGTCGGAGATAATTGTGCCTATTTGGATAGTATCTGTTATAACCTTTATCTTTGCTGTAACACTATCTAAAATTATGGGGAGGAAAATATGAACATATCCGACATGGCAGTACCCGTTATAGTGGGCATTGTGATTTTGTATGCAGTATTTGGCAGGTGCGAAATCTACACGCACTTTAACAGCGGTGCTCTCGACGGATTAAAGACGGCAGTATCCATTGCACCGCACCTTGTAGGGCTTCTTGTTGCCATAAGGATGTTTTCGGCATCGGGTGCTATGGATTTGATAGTAAAGTTTATTTCACCTGTAACGGACTTATTGCACATACCGGCAAAGGTGCTTCCGTTTGCACTTCTGCGTCCCGTGTCGGGAAGCGGCTCTCTTGCCATGGCAACGGAGATTTTTGCAAAGTACGGCGCTGATTCCTTTGCGGGCAGGGTAGCCTCGGTCATGATGGGCTCTACCGAAACCACCTTTTATGTCTCGGCAATCTATTTTGGCGCAGCAGGTGTAAAGAACACCCGTCACGCACTCATATGCGCACTTACTGCTGATTTTGTGAGCCTTTTACTAAGTGTGTTTGTTTGCCATCTGTTCTTTTGAGAAAAGACAAGGACATGTGTCTTATGATACGTGTTATGAAGGTTGAATCTTACTATTCGCTTCACCGAAGGGTATCCAACCGTTGCCTCGTGCGCATTTCAAGAGCAGATTCCTCAAATTCAACAAAAAAACGGAGTCGCCCTGACTCGCTCACTCAGAGCTCGGCAGGGCTAAAATTACCGAACCGCAAAGGGAATTGATTTTCGGTAATTTTTCTCCGTTTTTTTGTTATTTAAGGCATCTGCTTTATCTTGAAATGTGCAATGGCAACTTATCGGATACCCCTCGTTGTGCGCTCGCACAATACACAATGTCCCGAAATTCATACCAAGTGTGAGACGGGATATAGTATAGTGGTCGATGCCAACATCGACAAAAAAATAACGGGCGGATGTGGTCATCCGCCCTGTAAAATTTTTTCATTTCCTACTCAATTTCCAGATGGTTCTGCATTATAGTGTTGTATCTGTTGTACACTCCGCCTGTTAATATGTTTACAAGATTGTCGTCGGGATAAACCCTCCAACCGTATTCCTTTTCGTAGCATACATTTATTTCTATAGTAGTGGTTTTGTCTTTCCTTTCCTCGCTGTTTAAGTAATCGTGGCTTATATCCACCATCTGCTGTGTGAGGACAGCATTTATCTCATCCTCAGTTATCTGAGCCTCGTTGTTCTCAGCCATAAAGTTGAATTCCTCTGTTGCCATAAAGAGTCTGTCAGCCACAGGCTCAAGGTCTATAGCCGTAATCTCTGCAAGAAAAGTTACCTTTGCAGGGTCGGTGCTCACGGTTTCAAGTACCTTGTATTCAAGGTTTGAAAACAGCTCCATATGCATATCGTACGCAGGGAAGTCTTCTTTGTTAAAACTGTCCTTGCAACCTAAAAAATCATTGTCTCCTCCAAGCTGGGAAATATGCAGGTCGCGAGCTTCGGTGTAATTACCTTCCTTTAACAGTTTGAACATATCCTCAAGGCTTTTCTGTGCTTGCTTTACCTCACCGCAGGATGTAAGAGAGAGCATCAGCAAGATACAAAGAAAGGCCGCGGTAAGTTTTTTGAGTTTATTTTTCATTGTAAAAACCTCCTTACTGCTTTAATACAATTATCACATCAGATAGTCCAAAAGTCAATTATAATGCCCAATATGTTACAAAACTGAAATACATTTTATCAAAAAGATGTGGAAAATATTTTATTTGTGTGGTATACTAACTATATATTATGTTTTTTTGGAGAAAACTATGGCACTTGCAAAGACAAATTCATGCGGAATTTCAGGCATAGACGGTTACATAATAGAAGTCGAGGCAGACCTCGTACAAGGTCTGCCGGGTATAGACATAGTAGGTCTTGCCGACACCGCAGTAAAAGAATCAAAAGAGAGGATAAAATCCGCCATAAAAAACAGCGGACTCTCGTTGCCTCAAAAGAAAATAATTATAAATTTAGCCCCCGCCCATACCAAAAAGGAGGGCATATCGCTTGATTTGCCAATATGCATGGCAATACTTGCGGCATCGGGTCAGATATCCCATGATGCGTGCAAAGACTATGTTATGCTCGGCGAGCTTTCGCTTGACGGCTCTGTAAGGTATGCTCACGGGGTGCTCCCTGCCGCAATATCGGCAAGGGACAAGGGCTTTTCCAAGATACTCGTACCCTCGGACAATGCGCGCGAGGCATCTGTTGTGGAGGGAGTGGAGGTATACGGCGTTTCATCGCTTTCGCAGGCGGTAGAACACATTCGCGGACATGAGCTTATTGAGAAGAGTACAGCCGATACAAACTCCTTTTTTGAAAGCTTTGAAAACTGTGAATTTGACTTTGCCGATGTCAAGGGTCAGGAGGCGGCAAAAAGAGCGTTGGAGATTGCTGCAGCAGGCGGTCACAATTGCCTCATGATAGGCTCTCCCGGCTCGGGTAAGACCATGCTTGCCAAAAGGCTTCCCTCTATCTTGCCGCGCATGTCATTTGACGAGGCATTAGAGGTTACCAAGATTTATTCCGTGGCAGGCAAGCTCGGTGAAGACACACCGCTTATAACACAAAGACCGTTCCGCAGTCCGCACCACACGGTGTCTGCGGCAGCGCTCACAGGCGGAGGCTCAAATCCCAGACCGGGTGAAATAAGCCTTGCACACAGGGGTGTACTTTTCCTCGATGAATTCCCCGAATTCCGCAAGGATGCCATAGAGGCAATGCGCCAGCCCATAGAGGACGGAAGCTTTACCGTATCCAGAGTGGGCGGAACAAGCGTATTTCCGAGTCTTGTTATGCTGATTGCAAGCATGAATCCTTGCAAATGCGGTTATTACGGCGACCCGTCAAGAGAGTGCACCTGCTCTGCATCGCAGATACAGAGCTATCTTGGCAAGGTGTCGGGTCCAATGCTTGACAGATTCGACCTTCACATAGAGGTGCCGTCTGTTAAGTATGACGAGCTTTCCTCAAACGAAAAGGGCGAGCCGTCACGCAAAATACGCGAGAGGGTAGACCGTGCAAGACAGATTCAGCTAAAGAGGTATGAGGGTACGTCCATCTACTGCAACGCACAGCTTACACCCGCTCTTACCGAGAAGCATTGCGCTCTTGCAGAGGACGCACGCACTCTTCTTGCAGGCGCGTTCGACAGACTGGGACTAAGCGCAAGGGCGCACAACCGCATACTTAAGGTAGCAAGAACCATTGCCGATTTGGACGGCAATGAAAATATAGAGACTATTCATCTTGCCGAGGCAATAGGCTATAGGAGTCTCGACAAGAAATTCTGGTCAAACTGAAAGGATGAATAAAATGGGAAAAACACTATTAAAAGGAATTTTAGGCTTTATGCTTCCTGCATTTATTGCATATCTTGCATCGGGCTACGGTAATCCCCTCGTTACATGGGGCATAGCGCTCATAGGATATCTTGTGTCTGCAGTGATATTCCGTGCAAATGTGCTTATGTTCATAGGAACAAGGGTGTACAATTCCAATAAGCCAAAGGGACTTAAAGTGTTGGGTCTTGCATACAAAACAGGCAAATTAAACCCTGCATATCAGCTCATATATGCGTATCTCATATTAAGAGAGGGCAGACTTGACGAAGCGGAAACCATCATAAACAAGGCAACCGTAATCGGAAAGCACACCTTAAAGGACCATGAATTAAGGGGAGCAGACTTCAACCGCGCCCTTATCACATGGAAGAGGGGCGACATATCCTCCGCTATAGTACAGCTTGAAGAACTCTACGAAATAGGCTATAAGAGTCCTGCATTTTATGGCTCTCTGGGCAGTTTTTATCTTCTCAACAAGGAATTTCAGAAAGCCCTTGAATTTGCAAAAGAGGGTGTGGAATACAATTCGGGTGACCATGTAAGCCGTGATAATCTCGGACAGGCTTATATAGAGCTTGGCATGCTCGATGAGGCTCTGGCAGTATATGAGGAGCTTATTCCTCAAAATCCCAACTTCCTCGAAGCATACTACAACTATGCCACAATTTTAGAAAAGAGAGGTTCTCTTAAGGAAGCCAAGACATACTACGGCATAGCACTTACCTATGAAGAAAAATTCCTTTCCACAGTAAGCCACGATACTATATGCGAGGCAATAGAACGAGTGGAAGCGCTTATAGTATGAAGATACTCTATATAGACTGCTTCTACGGCTTCAGCGCCCATATGCTTCTTGGCGCTATACTGGATATGTATGATATATCGCATGCTCTGTCGGAGTCGGGCGACCTTTCGTGCACCTCAGTTTTGCGAAGCTCCATAGAGTGCAAAACTGCATTTTTAAAGGACAGCTTGGGCGGGGATATAACGAAAAAGGCAATATCTGATGCCATAGAGCACCTTGGCATAGACTATGTAATGTGCTCACCCGTACCCTTAAATGACTTTGCCGACGGTGAGGTCATATCCGCATTGGAGACGGGCGGTATAGAGGTGTATGCATCGGACAAGGGTGCATATATCACTTTGGACGGCGCACGCTTTCTTGCATCTGTCATATCGGAGTCGGGCGCAAAGCCACAGATGGACATATTGGCTGTGGGCTACGGAGCAGATGCGGATGATGCCGACTCTTTCCTCTGCGCTACGGTGGGTGAGTACGGCAGTGAAGACTTTTTGCAAAAACAATGTGAATACGGAGAGTATGTATGAGAACGGTTACCGTAAATACAAACGATGCATCCCAGAGGCTCGATAAATTTCTTTCAAAATATTTCAAAACCATGCCAAAGAGCCTTATATACAAGGGAATACGCAAAAAGAGAATAAAAGTAAACGGCAAGAGGGCGGAAATAGACTTAATCTTAAAAGAGGGCGATGTGATAGACCTCTACATAAATGATGAATTTTTCGAGGTGCCCGATGAAAGACTTTCCTTTCTAAAGTGTGAGCCGAAGCTTAATATAGTGTACGAGGATGAGAATATCATCCTTATGGACAAAAAGGTGGGGGTAATAGTCCACGACGACGAGGACGAGAAGATAAATACCCTCTTAAACCACATGAAAGCTTATCTTTACAAAAAAGGCGAGTATGACTACACCAAAGAAAACTCGTTTGTCCCCTCGCTCTGCAACCGCATAGACCGCAACACAGGCGGTATTGTGATAGGCGCAAAAAATGCACAGACACTAAAGCTTATAAACGAGAAGATAAAGACAAGAGAGATAAAAAAATACTATCTTTGTCTCGTACAGGGAAAGCTTGAGGAAAAAGAAGCAACCCTTACCGATTACCTTGTAAAGAACACCGGGCAAAACAGAGTGTATGTGCATCATACACCCCAAAAAGACGGTAAAACCATAATTACAAAATACAGGGTTTTAAAGGAAAGCCGACTTACAAGTCTTGTGGAGGTGGAGCTTATAACGGGCAGAACGCATCAGATAAGAGCGCACTTTTCTTCCATAGGGCACCCCCTTGCAGGCGACGGTAAGTACGGCACCAACGAATTTAACGATAAGATAGGCATGAAAACACAGGCACTTTATTCCTATAAGCTCAGGTTTGAATTTAATGACGAAAACCTCTTGAGTTATTTAAACGGCAAAGAATTTACGGTTGAAACCGTACCTTTCGCCCAAGGAGACATACTATGAAGATAATAATGGCACTTGCAGGACTTGATATCGGAGGAGCAGAGACCCATGTGGTAGAGCTTTCCAAGGAGTTAAAAAGACGGGGACACGATGTTATCATAATATCGGGCGGAGGTGTGTATGCCGATGAAGCAGTATCTTTCGGCATAAAGCACTACACCGTACCTGTAAAACGCAGAAATTATATAGACATAATAAAATCTATGTTTATGATAAAGAAGATAATAAAGAACGAAAAGCCCGACATCGTTCACTCTCACGCCAGAATACCCAGCTTCATTATAGGGGAAATCCACCGTATGATGAGGCGTTCTTTTGTGTATGTAACAACGGTGCATCTGGATTTTGACACCTCACCCATCGTAAAGAAGCTTAGCCGTTGGGGCGAAAAGACACTTGCGGTAAGCCGTGACCTCATAGACTACCTCGAGGAGAACTACAATGTCAGCAGAAAGAATGTGTACACCAGTATAAACGGCATAGATTCGGGCAAGTTTTCCGAGGATATATCGGGAGACAGAATTATAGAAGAGCTTGGGCTAAACCCCAACGCAAAGAGGATAGTGTATGTATCAAGACTGGAAAAGGAGCTTTGCATACCTGCCTATGCCATGTTGAGCCGTATGGAAAAGCTGGACACCCTCATACCCGGCATAGAATTGGTAATAGTGGGCGGAGGCGGAGCTTTTGACGAAATAAAGGATATTGCAGATAATGTAAACACCGCTCTTTCCCGCAGAGCAGTAGTCCTTGCAGGCAGAAGAACGGACATAAACGAAATTCATGCTTCGGCAGATGTATGTGTGGGTGTAAGCCGAGCCATACTGGAGCCTATGAGCATGAAGAAGCCATGTGTAATAGCGGGGCATCAGGGATATATTGGAATTCTTGATGAAAACAATCTGCCCACCGCCATAGAGACCAACTTTACCTGCAGAGGATGTGCATTAACCGATGCCGACACACTTCTTAAGGACATATTAACCCTCTTTGGCATGGACGAGGATACCTTAACCAAAACAGCACAGTTTGGCAGAGATGTTGTACGAAAGTATTACAGCGTGGAGAGAATGGCAAAGGACAACGAAAAGATGTATATAGATGCCGTAAGAGACCACAAGCCCAATACCGTAATGGTAGGATATTACGGCTACGGCAACAGAGGCGACGATGCGCTTCTTTGCGCCATTATAGATGACATGAGAAAGGAAAACCCCGATTTCTGCCCCGTTGTGCTTTCCAAAAATCCCGACCAGACATCTCTCGATTACGGAGTACGCAGTATAAACCGCTTTAATATATTTAAGGTGCGTAAGACGATGAAAAGCGCAAAGCTCTTTATAGCAGGCGGAGGAAGTCTCATTCAGGATGTTACAAGCACACGCTCTCTTATGTACTATCTGTATTGCTTAAAGCTTGCAAAAAGGCTTGTACCCAAGGTGATGCTTTATGCAAACGGCATGGGGCCCATCTTAAAAAAGCGCAATATAGAAAAAAGTGCAAAAGTCCTTAATACCTTGGACTGCATAACCTTAAGAGACAGCGCCAGTGCAGAATTTCTCAAGGAAATCGGCGTTACAAAGCCCCATATATCCGTTACGGGCGACCCTGCATTTTCCCTCTGTAAATACAACAGCGAGAAGGCAGACAAAATTCTCTCTGACCTCGGTATAGACGGCAAAATTCTTGCCGTATCCGTACGCTGTGTGGCAGACGCACAGTCCTTTACGGAGGCTTTTGCAGATATAACTAAGAGGATATGCGAAAAGCACAGCCTTACTGCCGTATTTGTACCCATGCAGTATTCCAAGGACAAGAAATTAAGCATGGATATAGCTTTAAGAATTGGAAAGAGGGCAGTATTTATAGATGAAGATTTGGATGTGGAGACCATCATGGGTATTGTGGCAAAATCCGAGGCGGTTTTTGCCGTAAGACTCCACATGCTTCTCTTCGGTGCGGTTATGGGAGTGCCCGTGCTCGGCATAAACTATGACCCAAAGGTCAAGAGCAATATAGATGAGCTTGGCATAGGCGAGTGTCTGGATATATCGGAGCTTACACAAGAGTCGGGAATGGCAAAGGCGGATGCAATGTTCAGTAATGCGCAGAATATAAGAGATGCCCTGCCCGAAAAGATAGAATTAAGGCGCACAGGAGCTTTGCAAAATGCAATTATAGCATCAGAATTGTTGAGGAAATAATATGGATAAGCGTATGTACAAAACCCTCGAGTTTGACAAAATCCTTGAGATGCTGTCAACCTACGCGGTAATGGATACTACAAAAGAAAGAATAAAGAATGGAGAAGTGTCCGTAAATATAAAAAAGGTTGCTCTTCTTCAGGAGGAGACCGCAGATTCAATAGCGCTCCTTACCAAAAAAGGCTCGGCGCCCATCATGTGTACCGAGGATGTAAGAGTTCATGTTAAAAGGGCAATGCGCGGAGGTGTGCTTGCACCTGAGGAAATACTCTCTGTGGGCAAGCTTTTGGAAAGCTCGCGCAGGCTTTCGGACTATCCCGAGCTTACACCCTGTCCGTCACTTACAGAGCATTTTGAGGCTCTGTGGCAGGACAGAGAGCTTGAAAAGAAGATATCTGTGAGCATAACTGCCGACAAAACACTCTCCGATGATGCCTCGCCTCTTCTTGGCGATATCCGCAGAAAGATACGGGGCGCCCACAATAAAATAAGGGACATCCTTAAGGGCATAATATCATCCCCCGCATATGCCAAGTGTCTGCAGGAGCAGATTATAACCATGAGGGACAACCGCTATGTTGTGCCCGTAAAGTCAGAGCACAAGGGGGACATAAAGGGTATCGTGCACGATACCTCAGCTACAGGGGCAACCCTCTTTATAGAGCCTATGAGCGTGGTAGAGGCAAACAACGAAATCCGCTCGCTCATGGATGCCGAGAGGGATGAAACTGCAAGAATTCTCTCCGAATTTTCGGATGAGATTGCATCACGGGGCGAGCTTATAGCTATGTGCTACGGTGTCATAGAGGAGCTTGACTATATATTTGCAAGAGGTCATTTTTCGCTTAGATACGATTGCTACAGACCCGTGCTTAACGATAAGGGTATCATAAACTTAAGGAGAGCAAGGCATCTTTTAATAGATGCCAAAAAGGTAGTTCCTGTGGACTTGTACCTTGGCGAAAAGTTCGATACCCTCGTTGTCACAGGCCCCAACACGGGCGGTAAGACGGTTGTTTTAAAGACGGCAGGTCTTATAACCCTTATGGCACAGATGGGTCTTCACATACCTGCCGAGGAAGGCTCTCTTGTAGCTGTGTTTAATAATATTTTCGCCGATATCGGTGACGAACAGAGCATAGAGCAGTCTTTAAGTACCTTTTCATCTCACATGGTAAACATTGTGGATATATTGGAAAGGGCAGACGCAAACTCGCTTTGTCTCTTTGACGAGCTTGGCGCAGGCACAGACCCCGTTGAGGGTGCATCACTTGCCATGAGCATATTGGAGGAGGTTCGCATAAAGGGTGCCAAAACCATGGCAACCACCCACTACAGTGAGCTTAAATCCTATGCGCTCACTACCGACAGGGTGGAAAACGGCTCATGTGAGTTCGATGTGGATACCCTAAGACCTACCTATAAGCTTCTTATAGGCATCCCCGGGAAAAGTAACGCCTATGCCATATCGCAAAGGCTCGGTCTCGGCGATGATATCATAGAAAGAGCCAAAGGCTTTGTGGCAAGTGAGAACATAAAGTTTGAAGATGTCCTTTCAGAGTTGGAAAAGACCAGA
This sequence comes from Clostridia bacterium, assembly GCA_045606045.1. Taxonomy (GTDB): domain Bacteria; phylum Bacillota; class Clostridia; order UMGS1810; family UMGS1810; genus RGIG8748. Next base: position 19,196 of record JAZURE010000006.1, read on the forward strand.
AAGCAGGCTATGGAAGACAGAGAGAGGGCAGAACGCTACAGAGAGGAAGCGCGCAAATTCAAAGCAGACACCAAGGACAAGAAAAAATCTCTCGAGGAAAAATCGGAAAAAATAATAGAGCGTGCCATGGCTCAGGCAGAGGAAATCTTAGAGGATGCAAGACGCACCGCAGACGAGGTAAATGCTGAACTCACCAGAGCGCGCATGATGCAGGATTCCAAAAAGGCTCAAGCCGAGATAGCCAAGGTAAGAAAGAACATAACAGGCAAAATAGATGAGAGCGCAAAGCGCAAACCACCCAAACCCAAGGCAGACCACAAGCCTCCCAAGACAGTTAAGCTCGGAGACGATGTGGAGATAGTGTCCATGAAACAGCAGGGCACGGTAACATCTCTTCCCGACGACAGCGGAAACCTCTTTGTAAAGGTGGGCATAATGAAGCTTAAGACCAATTTAAGCGATATAAAGCTTGTGGGCGCACCCAAGGAGAAAAAGAGCACCGCGGTCAAAGGCTCTGTACCCTCAAAGACCATGAACCTTTCGCCCGAGATAGATGTAAGGGGCGAGACGGTGGATTCTGCCGAAATTCTCATAGATAAATTCTTAGATGATGCAGTTCTTTCATCCGTGGGAGTAGTACGCATTATTCACGGCAAGGGCACAGGACTTCTGCGCAAGGGAATACACGCATTTCTGAAAACCAGACCGTATGTTAAGAGCTATCGCCTCGGAGTGTTTGGGGAGGGCGATGCAGGGGTAACTGTAGTAGAACTAAAATAATATGAATATTTTGTAAAATAACCATTTTGATGTTGAATTCCCACCTATATATGTGGTACAATACAAAATGGTATTTTATTATAAAGAGGTCAACAGAATGAAATTATGTTCTATATGTAAGAAAAATCCCGCTGTGGTATTTGTATCCCGCAGCGACGGTACAAAAATGATAAATGAAGGCTATTGTCTGCCTTGTGCCATAAAGAACAACATCACCCCCGTAACCCAGCTTGCAGACCAGTTCGGACTTGCGCCCGAAGAGGTGGAGAGCATGGTATCGGGCTTTAGTGAGTTTATGGAAAGCGGAGATTTCAACGAAGCCTTTGCCGACATTATGGGCGGAGGTAATCTTATGATGCCTGTAAATTCCGATGATGGTGAAAAAATCCCGATTAAAGATGCAGGCGCCAGACAGAACATCAAGAATCAGCAAAAGAAGAAAAAGTGTTTAAACAACTTCGGAATAAACCTTACCGAAAAGGCAAAGCAGTCGCTTCTTGACCGTGTAATAGGCAGGGAAAAGGAGATAGACAGAGCCATACAGATATTAAACCGCCGTCAGAAGAATAACCCCGTGCTTTTAGGTGCACCCGGTGTGGGTAAGACAGCCGTTGCGGAGGGGATTGCACAGCGCATTGCCGACGGCGATGTGCCCGAAAGGCTTCAAAGCGCCGAGGTATACCTGCTCGATATGTCGGGCATAGTGGCAGGTACACAGTACAGAGGTCAGTTTGAGAGCAGACTCAAAAACATCATAGAGGAAGCCAAGACGGACAACACAATACTTGTAATAGATGAAATCCATTCCATAGTAAGCGCAGGCGATGCCGACGGTGCTATGAATGCCGCAAACATCTTAAAACCTGCACTTGCCAAGGGCGAGATACAGGTAATAGGCGCTACAACACTCGATGAATACCGCAAGCATATAGAAAAGGATGCCGCACTTGAAAGGCGCTTCCAGCCCGTAATGCTCGATGAACCCTCATGCGAGGAAACCATAGAGATTTTAAAGGGTACCAAGGACTATTACGAGGACTTCCACAATGTCACCATAGAGGATTCTGTAATAAGGGAAGCGGTAGTGCTTGCCGATAAGTATATAAATGACAGATTCTTTCCCGATAAAGCTATAGATGTAATAGACGAAGCTGCTTCGAGACTCAATATGGACAGTCCCCATACAAAAAGCATCATAAAGACAAATGCAGAGCTTCAGCTTGTCAATATGGAGCTTACAAAGCTCGAAGAGGATACCGAAAATCCTCAGTACGAGCGCATAGCACAGCTTAAGAGCGACAAGTGCCGTCTGGAAGGCGAGCGCTCGGGACTCAGGACAAGACAGCGAGAAACTCCTATAACCGTGCACGATGTAGCTAAGGTCATAGAGCTGTGGACGGGCATCCCTGTTCAGAACATTACCGAAACCGACAAGGAAAAGCTTTTAAACCTTGAGGGAAGATTAAAAAACAGAGTAGTAGGTCAGGACAAGGCGGTAAGCGCTGTTGCGCGTGCGGTGCGCAGAAACCGTGCGTTAAAGCTTACCAAGAAGCGCCCTGTATCATTCATATTTGTAGGTCCTACAGGTGTAGGTAAGACAGAGCTTGTAAAGGCGCTTTCCGAAAGTCTGTTTGACGATGAACGCTCACTTATAAGGCTCGACATGAGCGAATATATGGAAAAGCACTCCGTAGCCAAAATCACAGGCTCCCCTCCGGGATATATAGGCTATGATGAGGGCGGACAGCTTACCGAAAAGGTACGCAGAAAGCCGTACTCCGTAATCCTTTTGGACGAGATAGAAAAAGCTCATGCCGATGTATTCAACATCCTTTTGCAGATATTGGATGACGGCAGAATTACAGATTCCCACGGCAAGACCGTAAACTTTGAAAACACCATCATCATAATGACAAGTAACGCAGGCACAAGCGTAGGCTCGGCAACAGCCGCAGGCTTTATCGGCGGAAACGGCGGCATAAGCGACAAGATTATGTCTTCGTTAAAGGAAATTTTTCGCCCTGAGTTTCTAAACAGAGTGGACGAAATCATAGAGTTCAATTCGCTCGGAAAAGAAGAGCTTATTAAGATATGCACCCTTATGCTTTCGGATATGATAAAAGAGCTATCGGCAATGGGTATAGACTTTGTAATATCCGATGAGGCAAAGGAGCTTCTTGTAGATAAGGGTTATACCGCACGCTACGGCGCAAGACCTATAAGAAGAGAGATACAAAACCGCATCGAAGACCCCGTATCCTCACTCATATTAAAGGGCGAGGTAACATCGGGCGGCATGATAGAGGTGTCGGCAGAAAACGGCGGAATTGTTGTATCATCTGCAGGAAAGGATAAGAAATAATGAAAAAATTTTTAGTATTAACAGCCCTTGTGCTTTGCTTTGCACTCGCTTTGTGCTCTTGCGGAGGCGATGCCGATACCCAGAAGGGCAACAAGGTGCTCTTTGAGATAGACGGCATAGGAGAATTTGTAATTGAGCTTATGCCCGAGTACGCACCTGAAACGGTGGCAAACTTTAAGTCTCTTGTGGGTAAAAAGTTCTATGACGGACTCATATTCCACAGGGTAATCCCCGGCTTCATGGCACAGGGAGGCGACCCCGAGGGCACAGGTATGGGCGGCTCTGACAAGACCATAAAGGGCGAATTCTTATCAAACGGATTTGAGGACAACACCTTAAAGCACGAGAGAGGTACGGTGTCCATGGCAAGAAGACAAGACCCCGACAGCGCATCGAGTCAGTTCTTTATATGCTTTGACAGCGCAAGCTATCTGGACGGCGACTATGCGGCATTCGGCAAGGTTATCTACGGTATGGAAACGGTAGATAAGATAGGCGAAGCCGTAACAGACGAAAACGATAAACCCCTTTCGGATGTGGTAATAAAGAGTGCGCGCATCATAACCGACAAGGAATACGAAAAAGGAGGATATTCAAAATGAACGAAAAGATTAAGGTAGTTATGGAAAACGGCGGCGAATTTACAATCGAGCTTATGGAAGAGTACGCACCTGCAACTGTGGAAAACTTTGTAAATCTTGTGGAAGATGGCTTTTATGACGGACTCATATTCCACAGAGTTATAGCAGGCTTCATGGCGCAGGGAGGAGACCCCACAGGCACAGGCATGGGAGGCTCGGGAGTGAACATCCACGGTGAATTCTTATCAAACGGCTTTGGTGCAAACACCTTGAAGCACGAGCGCGGAGTTATATCTATGGCAAGGTCTATGAATAAAGACAGCGCATCAAGTCAGTTCTTTATATGCTTTGAGGATGCTCCGCACTTAGACGGCGAATATGCCGCTTTCGGAAAGGTAGTAGAGGGCATGGAGGTTGTGGACGGCTTTGCCGATGTGCCCACAGATTACATGGACAAACCCACCCAGCCTATAGTAATAAAATCCATGACAAAAATAACTAACTAAAAACTGTAGAAATATTAAAAAATTATTAAGAATGGATATTGCATAATTTATGGTTTTATAGTAAAATATATCCATAGTAAAATTCTTATTTTCTTTCAAGGAGGAATTTAAAATGGCAGTTAAAGTTGCTATTAACGGTTTCGGCCGTATCGGCCGTCTTGCTTTCAGACAGATGTTTGGAGCAGAAGGCTACGAGGTTGTTGCTATAAATGACCTTACAGATCCCAAAATGCTTGCACACTTACTTAAGTATGACTCTTCACAGGGCAGATACGACGGTCACACAGTAGAAGCAGGCGAAGGCTGCATCACAGTAGATGGCAAGACTATTACAATCTACAGCGAGCCTAAGGCAGCAGATCTCCCCTGGGGTAAGATCGGTGTAGATGTTGTACTCGAATGTACAGGTTTCTACTGCTCTAAGGAAAAGAGCCAGGCTCACATCGATGCAGGCGCTAAGAAGGTTGTTATATCTGCTCCCGCAGGCAACGACCTTAAGACAATCGTATTCGGCGTTAACGAAGGCACACTTTCCAAGGATGATGCTATCATCTCCGCAGCTTCCTGCACCACAAACTGCTTAGCTCCCATGGCTAAGGCGTTAAATGACTATGCTCCCATCCAGTCCGGTATCATGGCTACAATCCATGCTTACACAGGCGACCAGATGATTCTTGACGGTCCTCACAGAAAGGGCGACTTAAGAAGAGCAAGAGCAGGTGCGGTTAATATCGTTCCTAACTCGACAGGCGCTGCTAAGGCTATCGGCCTTGTTATTCCTGAATTAAACGGCAAGCTCATTGGTGCTGCACAGAGAGTTCCTGTTCCCACAGGCTCTACTACTATCCTCACAGCTGTTGTTAAGGGTAAGGATATCACCAAGGAAGGCATCAACGCTGCTATGAAGGCTGCTTCTTCCGCATCCTTCGGCTACAACGAGGACCAGATCGTATCTTCCGATATCATCGGTATCACATACGGCTCCCTCTTCGATGCTACACAGACAATGGTAGCTCCTATCGCAGACGACCTCTACGAAGTACAGGTTGTTTCCTGGTATGATAACGAAAACTCTTACACAAGCCAGATGGTAAGAACAATTAAGTATTTTGCAGAACTTGCATAATTTAACTTAGATATTAAAAAGCCGAAACGAAAAAATGAACTGCACCATTTTGTGCAGACAGCACAAAAAAGACTACTACGGTAGTAATTATTAAAAAATCATGCGACATACTGACATCGTTTTTCATGTGGTGTCAGTTTTGTTTTTAATTGAATTCTTTCATTGTTATAAAA
>JAZURE010000007.1:0-12795 GCA_045606045.1 Clostridia bacterium
CGAAGAACTGTCAAAAGGTATAAACATAGCAACTCTTAGCGAAAATCCCGGTCAGATAAAGGCAAAAGCAGTGATAGATGCCTACATGAAAAACTACTGGACACAGATAAAGGTAAGAAGATGCGAAACAAGATTTACAATTCTAAAAAGAGAGGGTATGTCCGCCGCAGATAAGCCTACTCTTAGCCAATGGATAGATGCAACATATCCCGAAGGCAACGGACAGAGAGCTTACTGGACAAGTTTCCTCGGAATGTACGAGGATTATGATATGTACAAAGCTCAATGGGACAGACTGGAGCGCAATGCTTACAAACTGGCAAAGCCCGGTACATACAAGGTAACAATTACACCAGTAAACGAATAACAGAAAAGACCTCGGTTTTAAGTGAACAGAACCAGTAAAAACGGACAATGACAAAAAAAGACCTCCTATGGTAGAATAAAATAAACTACCATGGGAGGATTTTTTATGCCAAGAAGTTACAGACGTATGAAAGATTATGAATTAGAAATATTGGAGTTAAAAGCAGAAGGAAAGACAAATCGTGAAATATGCGAAAAGTTTGGTTTTGAAATGAAACAAATCAAGAATTTTATCAATAGATACAACAAAAATCAAAGGAAGATAGCGGCAGGGATTTCAATTAAACGAAAAGGTAGACCGCCGAAAAACTATGTTGTTAGCGAACAAGAAAAAGTTGCAGAATTAAGATATATTATTGCTCGAAAAGATGCAAAGATTAGATCATTGGAAATGGAAAATGAACTGATGCGGGATTTTCTCTCGCTCACAGAAAGGAAGTGAGAGCAAGTGTAAAATATATGGTTATCTATCGTCATAAGGAAAAGTATTCGATTAGTGAAATGTGTAGATTTTTTGATGTATCAAGAAGTGGTTATTACGGTTATGTATCCCGTATGGAATTACCAGCAAAAGATTTGCCTTTAGCAGAGAAGATAATGGAATGTCAAGAAAAATGCGGCAAAACTTATGGCTATCGAAGAGTGCATATATGGCTTGAAAGACAAGGAATACATCACAATCCAAAAACAATACTTCGAGTAATGCAGAAATACAATATGTTATCTGATGTCAGAAGAAAGAAATATCGTAATTATGGAGAGTATTTACACCGCTACCCCAATTTGCTAAATAGAGATTTCAACGCAGAAAGACCAAATCAAAAATGGGTTACAGATATTTCGTATATTAAAACTTATCAAGGAACCTTGTATTTATCTGTAATTAGGGATTTATACGACAACAGTATTATTGCATACAAGACGGGAACAGAACAAAACATAAACCTTGTACTCTCTACAATTAGAGAGGCACGGAAAAGAGAAAAGGTCACTGCAGAGCTGCAACTCCATAGTGACCAAGGCTTTCAGTATACTTCACACGCGTACTTTAAGCTAACTAAATCATACAATATTACGCCGTCAATGTCAAGAAAAGGTAATCCATACGATAATGCTTTAGCCGAAAATTTCTTCTCTATTCTTAAAACAGAGTGTATTTATCGGACAAAGCTTCAAACATACGATGACGCACGGCAGCTAATAGATGAATACATATATTTTTATAACAATGAAAGAATTCAATTAAAAACAAAACTGACACCACATGAAAAACGATGTCAGTATGTCGCATGATTTTTTAATAATTACTACCGTAGTAGTCTTTTTTGTGCTGTCTGCACAAAATGGTGCAGTTCACGATTTTTAAAAGCCTTAAAAATACTTTTTAACGTGCAAAATGATAATTTAATACATGCTAAAGGCACATACCATTTTCGGATATGTGCCTTTTTAGGGTGTTTTTATACAAAATTTTATTTGGAGTTATTAAGAAATTCTTTTACAATATTTCGAATTTGCACTTCTGAAAGATTGTGTTTTCTGGCTAATTCTTTATAACTTTTCCCAGTGTTAAAATCAGCCATAATGCTTTGATTTCTGTCGGCTCTTGTCAAGCTTTCTAATTTAGGAAAGTAGACATATTCACCATCAAAGTTTTTTATAAGTTCCAGCATTTTATCGTAGCCGATTAACTCAACTATCGTGTAACAAATTTCCGGAAGTTCCTCGGGGGTATTATTAAAAATTGACATTATTAAGTATCCTCATGAGCACAGGAAAGTACTTTTTATATTTCTTTTCTCTTTACGAGAACTGTCTCGGGCTTGGAAATTTTCATTCCGAAAACCTTTCTTCCTTTTATTGCAGTAGCTCCGACAAATTGATTTGTCAAATTTTCCTGATAAAGTGGAACTCCCCAAGCTTCTACACGGTGACACCAATTCGAGTGTCCGGCAATCATTTCTACACTTGTGTTTTTGCCCTCAACAATTTCCTCGTTGTTTTTGGTAAGTAATGTACTTTCATACACAGTGAATCCGGAAATTTGACCGATTGCACCGCTTTTTATAAGCTCCTCGGAAAGTTCGCCCTGTCTTATGAAGTTAGTAGTATCTTTAAGAAGTAAACCATATACTTCAGCCGATACAATTAACCATCTTCCCATTGTGGGAACATTGGTATCAGATAACTGTGTACGCATATCAACAATCTTATTATAAATTGTATCTTCAGTAAGTGCTTCCTTATCCTCTAATACAGTTCCCTCACTCTCAAGACATTTAATAGATAATGTATCTATTGTTAATGCAAGCGCATATGCAGCACTTGACATTCTTTCGCTACAATTCCATCCGGAACGGATGCGGCATTATAACCATCTATCATTTCATTTACTGCCTTGTCATGTTCGAGTTTTAAGTCGATATACTCTGTACCGCCGATATTCAAGTCAATTCCCTTAACCTTGTCATAATCACCAACTACTACATCGGTGGTGCGTACGGGAATTTTTACAACACTTCCTGCTACTTTTTCGCCATTGCTCTCATGCCTGTTGTTAAAAATTAAATTGTTTTTTGTTATAATACTCGCTTGCAGAGCTTCGTCTACAAGTTGCGAGTATCTAATGGGCAATTCATGTGCCATTTAAATCATCCTTTCATAAGTAATTTTTCAGTTCCGGGTCTTTTGAAAGTAATATATTTGATACTCTCATTCCTTTTTTGACTTTCGGAGCTAATCCGCTTAAAAACATGTTTACTGCATCATTAATTGATATTCCGCGTTCTGTTTTATCTTTGACATATGTCACTGCATCGGCGAGCTCATCTTCAAGAATTCCAACTTTCAAAAGTTGTTTTTCTATTTTGTCATTGATAATTGCATCGTATATAATTATCGTTTTGCTTGCAAGCTCTTTAATGCATTTTTTGAGTTCAACATCTATCCTTGGAATATTTTCGTTTTTTGACACGCTTCCACCTCCCTTCTTAATAGTATTACTTCAAATTAAAAGTCAGTGAAGATAATCACCCCCTTAAAATGTTAAATATCAATCAAAAAGTATTTTATTGTACTTTAGATATGTAGTGTTATAATATTCAAGTGCTTCCGGCTCTCCATTTTTTAGGTCATTTTCCAGTTGATATTTTAATGTAGTGCTGTATACTTCCGGAAATCGTATAACATCTATCATCAGAAAACTAAAAAACAATATAGCAACCGAAAAAAGCATAAATTTTAATGTTTTCATTGTCAAAACCTCTCTTTTGTTTTTCAATAACTACTAAACCCCGTTAAAAAGTGTTAAAACTATTTTTAAATTCCGTTTAAATTATTTTATAGTGTAATTTGATGGTAAAAAGGTCAAAACGGCTTGCGTCCTCTGATATTCCTAAAACTCTTCAATATCTGGGGCAAGAGTAAAAACAGATTCACCAAATAAATACTTTTCTTGTAATTCTTCCGTCAAGCTTTCTAAAGCAATTCTATTTTTTTTGATTCCTCGACCCTTGCCTCCAAAAAACTCACGCGTTACATAATAATTGGGGTCATTTTGTATGCGAATTTGAATAGCTCGTTCACTAATTCCCTCTAATTGCGCAACCTCTTTGATTTTTAACCAAATCATGTCATTAAATCCTTTTCATGTTTTAATTTTGAAAGATTATACTCAATCAAATAAATCAATTTTTTTGAAGGCTGTCTTTTACCATTAACGATTAGGAAAATCGTTGCAGGCGTGACGTTGCATTTGCTAGCAAGCCATTTTTGAGTTTTTTGATTCAGTGCAAGAGTGCTAATAATGTATTCGCTAAAATGGAAAGATACATTCTGATTATTTTTTTTGAAATTAATATCAAACACCTCTTTCTTTTTTTATTAAAATGTGGTACAATAAAATTAACTTTATTAACATACGAACATTATGACATTCGTATACGAAACTGTCAAGGGTTTTTTGCGAATTTATTTTCGTATTCGAAATTTAAGGGGTGTTTTTATGGAAATATCACAAAGGATTAAGGAAATACGAATCAAAAGGAATTTAAAACAAAAAGATTTTGCTAGCAGATTATTGGTAACACCTTCATACATCAGCAGGGTTGAAAGTGGCACTGAAATTCCTTCAAAAATATTTGTTAAATTAGTTGCTCTTGAATTTAATGTTAACTATGAGTGGTTATGTTCAGGTGAGGGGAAAATGGATGAAATAGACAATTATTCGGTTATTGACGAAAAATTACAACATTCAAGAGATTGTTTGTTCAACAAAAAAATATCGAATTTAATTAATGCATCAAATAATGCTCCGAAAGAATCTTTTATAGATGTTTCAGACATGTTAACTGCTATTTGCAATATATTGAATCACAAATCAGAAACGGAAGCATATAAAAGGATTTTAATTGAAAAATGCCGCAATATAATTTATTATATGTCAATTGCAGTGGAGAGTAGTTACGATGAAGATACAATCGCTAAATTTGAAAAATGTTTTAAATTTATGGATAGTGAATTTTTTAATGTTTCAGAAAAGGAAGAAAATACGAAATCTCTAAATGAAATTAGCAAAAACAAAAATGATTGATTTATCCTTGAAAATCCTTGTATTTTCTATAATTAAGCTATATTGCTATAAATTTCGCAATTAAAACAAAAGCACATAAAAACTTTCATTTTGTTTCGTTAATGCCTTGAAATATAAAAAAACCGTTTAGACCTTGATTAAACAGGGTTTGAACGGTTTTTAAAATTCTTAAAATTAGAGTGTTAAAATATCATTTTACTTGAGGACTTACATCTTTTATTGCTTGCGTGTTTTTCCCCACGGTATCTACATAATATCCCTTACACCAAAATTCGCGATTTCGGTATGCAAATTTCATATTCCCCCATTTTTGAAATATTAGCAATGCACTCTTTCCTTTTAAATATCCCATAAATCCCGAAATGCTCATTTTGGGCGGGATAGCTACCATCATATGAATATGATCCGGACATACTTCTCCCTCTATAATTTCTACTCCTTTCCATTGGCATAATTTTCGTAGTATCTCTCTTATTTCCAATCTTTTCTCTTCATAGAATACTTGTCTTCTATACTTGGGAGCAAAAACTATATGATACTTGCAATTCCATTTCGTATGTGCTAAACTATTTACATCGTTATTTTTGATTTAAAATCCTCCATTTGTTTTGATATTCTTGACTGGCAGGTCTTTTCTATCTTACCACAAATGGAGGATTATTTTCATCGGTTAACCTTTACTGAACCACGCGACTATCGCGTGGTTTTCGTTATACAACAACAAAATAGCACTCACTAAAGTGAATGCTATTTTTGGTGCACCATCAGACGAGTCGTTATTGTCTTATGGTCTTTTACTTTTCATTTGTAAGATTGTATGTGGGAAAAAGCTCTCTCCATACATCTGTATGCGCTTCGCAGTCAAGCAGATGACCGAAGATGTCTTTTTCCACCTTCGTAGCATTTTCTTTTGAAGAGCGTGCTATGCAACCAACATAATGTTCTCTGTTTTCCTCACAGAATTTATGCCAGCCGTCTCTCCACTTGCCGTTTGACAACTCCTCATTGCGAGATTTAAACTCTGACATAATTCTATCTTTTTCCTCACCCTTTGCAAGCTCAACTGAATTTCCTACTATCTTGGTAGGAATGAACTCTATATCATGCGTTATGGTATCATAGCTCACCATAAATGCAGTATACCACATGGGCACTTTATCCGACCATGAGAATTGAAAATTACCTTGACCGTATAGTATATGGCAATTCTCGTACTTCTCATATGCACCTATACAATGGCTGTGCTGACACAGCACCATATCTGCACCTGCTCTTGCCATAGCACGACAAAGTCTGTACACTCTGGGAGATGGATAACGGCAAAGCTCTTTTGCGCCATGATACATCACTACAACTCTATCGTATTTTTGTGAAGCTTCGCGCACATCCTCTATGGTATTGTATTCGTCGAACGGACGGCTTCCCATTCTGTCCTCTAACGCATAGGAATACTCATGCTCACATACTGCTATTACGCATATAGTCTGTCCGTTCTTCTCTACTACATAATTCTTACGGGAATCTTCGTAGTTGTCGCCAAATCCTGTTGCATCTACACCCTCATCGTAAAGTGCCTTTAGTGTATCATTAATTCCCACCTTGCCAAAGTCAAACACATGGTTATTGGAAAGACCAACAAGGTCTATCCCCGCCTCTTTTAAAACCTTTGCGGTTTCGGTAGGCGCCTTTAAAGGAGGGCCGAATTTATCTATGGCTTTTTCGTGATATGTAAGTGCACATTCCAGATTTGCTGCTACAAAATCTGCAGACCTCATTATAGGCAGAGTATCTGTAAAAATCTCCTCTGTCTTAACCTCTTTATAAAGAGAGACATTTTCTTTCGTGGGGCAGATATCACCCAAAAATATTGTTTTCATATTACCAATCTCCTTTGGTGGATTTTTATTAATTTAATCACAAACGGAATATCACTGTCAAGCAAATATACAAAGAGCGTAATAATTTAGAATATTATCGTAATCCAGCATCATAAATCTAAAGGGACGGCAATTCCGTCCCTTTGATTTTTTGTTTGAATATTTATTTTTTTCTGTAATATGCACAAACCTTTTTCAAAGAGTTTATGGTATCGTCTAAATCCTTATCAGTAAAGAATTCATTTACAGAAAGTCTCACACAGGTTTTAAGGATTGCCTCTGCATTGGGACAATCACCTTCTTTATATTCTATGTCGTTTCCATGGGTGCCGTCGAGAGGATATTGAGTGCCTCCGGGATATACAGTTTTGTTTTTGAACATGTTTTCGTGATATACACAGAAAGGAATATATCCTTCTGTAGCAGGAGTACCCTCAGCATTAAGTGCTTTAACGAATTCAGAACGCGACACACCAAGTTCTTCCTCATTAATTCGGAACATATAGAACCAATAAGAACACTTACAATCATCTGAAACCTTGTGCGGATAAATTCCCGGTATATCCTTAATAGCTTCTGTAAGCTTGTCACCATATACATTTCGCTTGCTGCAGATATCCTTTACCTTATCGAGCTGAGCCAGTCCAACAGCTGCTGTAAGCTCGTTCATTCGATAGTTGGGTGCAAGACAGGAAACATTTTTTACAAGTTCAGGTCCCAGTCTGTTATAGTTTTTGTCCGCAAACATGAGCGCTCTATGATAGAGTTCCTTGTTGTTCATAATAAGCATTCCGCCATCACCTGCAGAAATGTGCTTAAAATCATTTAGACTAAAACAACCGATATCACCGTATGTACCAACATATTTTCCCTTGTATTCACAGCAATAAGTCTGGGCGCAATCCTCTATAACATAGACATTGTGCCTTTTTGCAATGCGGACAATCTCATCAATTTCTGCAGCATTACCTGCTAAATGAACTACCACAATGGCTTTTGTCCTATCTGTGATTTTCTCTTCTATTGATTTAGGGTCCATATTAAATGAATACGGATCTAAATCTGCAAAAACAGGAATAGCATTCTGATACAAAATACCAATCACACTACCGATATCTGTTATAGGGGATGTTATAACTTCATCACCGGGTCCAACACCCAAAGCACCGAGAGCAACATGAATTGATGCAGTACCTGAGCTTGTGGCAACACAATAGTCTGCGCCATACATATCTGCAAATTTTTTGCAAAGTCTTTTTGTCATGTTTCCATGCCAGTAAAACAATGTGTTCTGATTTAACGCTTCTTCAAGATTGGCAAGCTCTTCTCTGCCAAAGCGTTTTCCTGTTCCGTATGGAGTGGTTTTTACAGGTGTTCCTCCATAAAGTGCAATTTTCTCCATTTTGTTTACCTTCTTTCTGAAATATTTTAATACTGCAATGAGAAGAATTATAGTACAGGTATTTTATCTCCGCCACGCAGGATTTTTCGTGCATTATTCTCATATATTTTTCTCTTGACATTCTCTGAAATATTGAGCTTTTCAATAAGGTCCTGATGAACACTGTCAAAATAGTCTCTCGCATACAAAATTCTGTCCTGATATTCAGTTAAGAACCGTTCTGTAAATTCATGATCGCGATTAAGTGCTCTAAAGCCTGAGCCTGCAGAAATATCGCAATACAGGTTAGGATATTTTTGCAAAAGCTTTTCGATTTTTCCGCCCGGAATTACTTTGCCCTGAGGATACGGGGCCGTTTTGTACTTGGCATCGTCCGAGATATGTGCCCAAAATCCCGGCGCATGTCCCAAAAAGTTTGTTTCGGGGCAAAGCTCAAGAACTCTCTCAAGCACATCAATACCGCCCCCATACCACCAATTCGGCCATGGGTAAGAAAAACCTGAGTCATATTCATAGTCAAAGTGCATGAGAACAGGAAGACCGTACTCACCGCAAACCCTGTACAGACGGATTGCGTCAGGATTATCGTACATCATGCGAAGCTTGAGTTCACCGCAGATACTTATATCATATAATTCCACAACCGTCTTAAGCCGTGATATTGCATCAGGCATGCGGGGATCGGGACAAAATCCCAGCAAAAATCGCTCGGGTGCTGCTTTTTTGTATTCAACACATCTTCCAAATGGTACAGGCATCTTCGAAAAAGGTGAAAAAGCCGGCTTAGTTTCGGGATTGTATTCATCCTCCGGTGCCTCCCATGCAAGAAGACAAGTTATATCGATTTTGTTCTCGTCCATATTTTTCAATGTTTTTTCAAGGTTGTATCCATGATAGTCTGCATGATTATGTATATCAATAATCACATAAACACCTCCTTTTCGTTAACTTTATACTCATTGTATACCAACAACACCCAAAAGTATTTACAAAAAATCGTTATTTTTTGCCGTTAAATCGTCTTTTTGAATCAAACAAAGCAACTCATTAATTATTATTTTTCTATCAAGATTACCTTAATAATGTGCATAGACAGAATTTAATGCCTATGCTATATTTTGAACAAGCTTAATGATTTTATGTAATAATCAGGTGAAAGTTTATGAATGATAAGGTAAATGTTTTATGGGCGGATTTTTTAGTCTGTTCCTCCGGCAACCCGTATGATTCCCGTCAGCATGATTTCTTCTATTGTATTTATGTGGTTGACGGCAGCGGCGAAATACAATTAAATGAAGAAAAAAGCAGATTACTTCCGGGATGTTTTTACATAATCCGTCCCGGAACAATGTATTCGTTTAAATCCGACAACAATGTTACTCTCATGGTAATGGAAATTAAATTCGAGGTGTACGACGAAAAATTAGTCAGAAAAATATACTCTTTCCCAGATGTGTTGTCTGTCATCAATACACCTATATACAATGTTTTGAAAAAAATACGAATGGAGTTTACAAAAAAAAGAGTTCTGTTTTCAGAGATTGCAGCTCTTAATTTACTGGAAATTCTTACATTGGCAGAAAGATGTATTACAGACAAAACCGAAAAATCAGAAAATGAAATCGACTATAAATCCGAATTCGAATTCGGCAGTGGACTTGAAAATGAATTTGTAAAGCTGATAGCATATATTCACGACAACCTGAACAGAGAAATAACTCTTCAGGAATTAGCAGATAAAATGTGCCTTGAAAAGTCGTATTTTCTCAAAAAATTCAAAGCACGATACAGTTGTACACCAATTAAATATACCAAGCTCGTAAAAATGGAAAAGGCTAAGGAACTTTTAACCTGTTCCGACATGAAGATAACAGAGATTGCAGATGAATTGGGATTTCAGAGTGTACATCACTTTTCGAGCTGGTTTACAAAAGCTGTAGGTGTTTCACCCACCTCTTACATTAAAAATAATCAATCCCCAAAAGACCGTTGACGCAATCAGCCAACGGTCTTTTTGTATCGTGCTCTGTCAAAAGACGATAATAATGAAAAAAATAACGATTTAATGCAAATACTTTTTTGTAAAGCCATGTTAAAATTATTGTATACTAAAAACAAAGGAGACTATAAGCTATGATTAAACTTGCGATATTGGGAGTTGAAAACAGCCACTCAAGATGTTTTGCGTCTGTACTTTCTCCCAGAGACGGCGAAAAGATTTTCAACGATGTTGAACTTATCGGTGTATACGGAGACCCGAATGAAGACGGCTTTACAGAGGGCGTAGAAGATATGGAGAGGGTAAGCACCTGTCCTGTTTACTCCGACGACTATAACAGATTTTTAGATGAGGCTGACGCTGTAATGGTTACAGCAAGACATGGAGCAAATCATCTTAAATATGCACAAAAATACATAGAAAAGGGTATCCCCGTATGGATTGATAAACCCTTTACATGTGATGTGAAGGAAGTAGACCAAATGGTCAGCCTTGCAGAAAAAAGCGGTTGTATCTTGTGCGGAGGTTCTTCACTTGAGCATGTAGCGCCCGTAAAAAAATTTGAGCAGCTGGTAAAGGAAAAAAACGGTGAAATTTGCGGAGGCCATGTTACAGCACCTGTTAACATGAAAAATGCGTATGGTGATTTTTGGTTTTACACCCAGCACCTTGTTGCAATGATTATGACAGTTTTCGGATATGACATAAAAAAAGTAATGGCAAAAAAAGATAAAAACGGTGTACATGCCATATACAGTTATGATAACTTTTCTGTGAGTGCATATTTCGGTGCGGGATATTCTGTTAGTGTATATACCGACGGCATGGACGCTGTATCGGAAGCATTTCCCCTTCCCGAAGATTATTACATGCCCGAACTCAAGGCTTTTTATGAAGTCTTGAAAACCGGAAAAGCCGACAAGACAAAAAAGCAAATCATTGCGCCCGTTTATGTGCTTGATGCTACAATAAGGTCCTATACAGAAAATCAGGAAATCACCTTGAATTATTGACAATATAAAATAAAACAGAAAAGAGGGATTTAATGAACTGTCAAAAGGTAAAATTCGGCATAGTCGGTTGCGGTCTTATTTCTAAGTGGCACATAAAGTCTGTACTTGAACTCGATAACGCAGAGCTTGTAGGTGTTTTTGATAGTTTCAAAGACGGTGCACAAAAAGCTGCATCAGAGTATGGATGCAGAGTTTTCGATACATATGAGCAAATGCTTTCATGTGAAGAAATAGATATTGTTACCATATGTACCCCTAGCGGACTCCATGCACCTCTTGCCATAAAAGCTGCAGAAGCCAAAAAACATATTATTGTTGAAAAACCCATGGCAATAACAAGAGAGCAAATAACTGAGCTTACAGATGCCTGCGAAAAAAACGGTGTAAAAATCTGTGTTATTTCTCAGCTTAGATTTGACAAAAGTATACAGTTTGTAAAAAAAGCAATATCTGAGGGAGCATTGGGAGAAATTCTTCTTGGAAATTTATACATGAAATATTATCGCAATACAGAGTACTTTACAAACAGCCCATGGAAAGGAACCTGGAAATTGGATGGCGGCGGTGCACTTATGAATCAGGGTATACACGGTGTGGACCTTATTACATATTTGCTCGGCCCCGTAAAAAGTGTATTCGGAAAAATTCAAACTAAACTCCATACCATAGAGGTCGAGGATACCGCCGTTTGTTATGTAGAGTACAAAAACGGTGCAATGGGTACAATTCACGCAACAACCTCCGTTAACCCCGGTTATCCGAGATATATAGAAATAAACGGAACAAAAGGCACCGTCATTTTGGAAGAAAGCAAAATAAAAAAATGGGATGTTGAAGGCTACGATATTCCTGAAGATTTGCTTTATGAAGAAAGTGAACTTGGGGGTCATAATGACCCCGGTGCTATTTCTACAGAGTTTCATAAATTACAGATTGCAGACATGATTAATGCTGTATCAGAAAACAAAAAGCCTTTGGTGGACCTGTATGAAGGCAGAAAAGCAGTGGAAATCATTCTGTCGATTTATGAATCATCACAAAGCGGATTAAAAGTTGATATAAACTAAGGCTCTATAATAAATGTTGGGGTGTCCAACAAATAGAGCTCAACAAAATTTTAAAAAGATAATAAAAAAAGAGAGCATATTTGTTCAAAATCCGTTATAATGGAATTGCCGAGAAACCATGAACGGAGGAACGAGATATGCTCTCTTGCAATTATACTAAAGATTTATTAAATTTACAAGATGTAATTGTTATTAAAATCGAACATTTTGAATCACATATACTGATATATACTCAATTACCTGTTAAATCTCACATTTGCCCATGCTGTAAACAAGAAACTTCATATATCCACGATTACCGAAAACGACAAATTAAGGATATTTCTGCTTTTGGAAAATATGTTACTCTCATTCATAATCACAGAAGATATGTGTGTAAGCATTGCGGGAAAAGATTTGCAGAAGATAATCCCTTTGCTCCCAGATACTATCGTGTTACATTACGGCTAATCAACGAAATATTTAAGAAAGCCGAATCAG
>JAZURE010000008.1:0-9910 GCA_045606045.1 Clostridia bacterium
CCCTTCATTTCATCATTGGGAAGAGCCACAACAGATACTGTAGCTTCTGCCACGTGGTCAGCCGCACACTTCTGTATTGCAGTGCTTATTATGGCTTTGGCTTTCTTATCTGCTTCTTCTTTAGCCTGCGATTCGATATCCTTTATCATAATCGCTGCTTCGTGTTTAACTTCGGATTCTATGTTCTTAAGAAGGTAAGATTTCGCCTCTTCCACAGAAAGTCCGGATATTCTTTCCAGAATTTCGAGCTGTGCATTCTTTACCTTTAATGTTTCTTCCTTAAGTACATCTACTTCTTTAATTTTCTTATTTAACTGTTCGTCTTTCTTTTCAAGGGTATCGGCTTTCTTGTCGAGAGCTTCTTCCTTTTGCTGAACACGTCTTTCCTGACGGTTCATCTCAGACCTTCTGTCCTTGATTTCTCTTTCAAATTCTGTTCTGCTCTTATGGATTTCGTCCTTTGCTTCGAGCAGAGCTTCTTTCTTCTTGGTTTCTGCTGCTTTGTTGGCATCTGCAATTATCTGCTTTGCCTTGTTTTCAGCTCCGCCAATTTTTCCTTCTGCAATCTGTTTTCTGAATACAAAGCCTATTCCAAAGCCTGCTATCAGAGCTACGACTGCAGCAATGATTGTAGTTATCATAAAGAACCTTTTAACCTCCTTTTCTCAGTATTTTTTCAAATCAATTAATCTCAAAACATATAGGTGTATGTGAAAGTGCATGCATACAATGAAAAAGTCGTAAAATATTGTACATACTACCTCAACATATTCCAGCTTCTATTTTATAATATTTTAGTCAAGATGTCAACCGCATTTGGAGCATTTTTTTAGTTTTTGAAGATAAAATCCAAATAAAAGAAGCGAGCAGCATATGCCACTCGCTCTATACTCAGCTATTCTGTCTTACAGCCGCCGTAACAGCATTTTTCATAAGCATTGCTATAGTCATAGGGCCTACACCGCCCGGAACGGGGGTGATGTAGCTTGCCTTGGTGCAGGCGGACTCGAAATCCACATCACCGCAGAGCTTGCCGTTTTCGTCTCGGTCCATACCTACATCTATAACAACTGCTCCGTCCTTGATGTAGCTTGCATCTACCATCTTGGCTCTGCCCACCGCTACCACGAGAACATCTGCTCTCTTGCAGACCTCCTTTAAATCCTTTGTACGCGAGTGGCATATTGTAACAGTAGCATTTTTATGAAGAAGAAGCATAGCCTGAGGCTTGCCTACTATATTGCTTCTGCCTATTACTACACATTCCTTGCCGTTTAAATCTATACCCGCATCATCTAAAAGCTCCATTACACCTGCGGGAGTACAGGGCAAAAAGTCAAAATTTCCTATCATAATTTTGCCCACATTTACGGGATGGAAAGCATCTACATCCTTTTCCACCGCAATAGAATTTAGGATGGTTTCCTCATTTATGTGCTTTGGAAGCGGAAGCTGACAGAGTATGCCGTTTATATCTTTTCTTCCGTTTAATTCGGATATAAGCTCCAAAAGCTCTTCCTGTGTAGTTTCTTCGGGAAGGGCAAACTTTTCGGAACGGATTCCGATATATTCACATGCTTTCTCTTTATTGGCAACATACACCTTGGAAGCGCTGTCATTGCCTACTATTATAACTGCAAGGGACGGCTCAATTCCTTCTGCCTTTAGCTCTGCCACCTTGGTTTTTAGTTCGTCCTTTACCTTTTGCGATACTTTTTTGCCATCTAAAATCTGATACATTGTTTCTTCCTCCTGATAAACTTAATATAGGTCTTACAAGGCAGTCGGAGTCGTAGCCTATAAGGTCTTCTCTGCCTGCTTTTTTAAGTGCTTTTATTACAAGCGGTATATTGTCGGGTACTCTAAACTGCAAAAGCGCCCTTTGCATTCTCTTTTCCTCCATGTCGCGTGGTACATAGACCTCCTCCATGGTAAAGGGGTCAAGACCCGTGTGGAACATACATGTGGATATGGTAAACGGTGTGGGATAAAAATCCTGCACCTGTTCGGGATGCAAATTGTGTTTCTTTATATAGAGTGCAAGCTCTATTGCATCGTGAAGAGTGCTTCCGGGGTGACTGGACATAAGATACGGCACAAGGAACTGCTTTTTTCCGAGTTTTTCGTTTATTGCATAAAACTTATCGGAAAATCTGTTGTATACATTCTTACCCGGCTTTCCCATATACCTTAACACATTGTCGGATATATGCTCGGGTGCTACCTTGAGCTGACCTGACACATGATGCTCCAAAAGCTCATGAAAAAATGTATCATCCTTATCTGCTACAAGGTAATCATAGCGTATTCCCGAACGCACAAATACTTTTTTTACATTTGGCAGTGCCCTTAATTTTCTAAGAAGCTCAAGATATTTTTTGTGGCTTATTTTAAGATTGGAACATGGTTTCGGATACAGGCACCTTACATTTTTGCAGGTACCTTTTTCCATCTGTTTATCACATCCGGGACCGTAGAAATTTGCCGTAGGCCCTCCCACATCATGAATGTAACCCTTGAAATCAGGGTCCCATACCATTTTTTTAGCTTCATTTATAACGGATTTTTCACTCCTCGTCTGCACTATTCTGCCCTGATGAAAGGTAAGTGCGCAGAAGTTGCACTGTCCGTAACAGCCTCTTGTATTTGTAATGCTGAATTTAACTTCCTCTATGGCGGGTACACCGCCGTCCTTATCGTACATTGGATGCCATGTGCGCATAAAGGGAAGTGCATACACGCTGTCGAGCTCTTTGGTGTTTAAGGGCATCATGGGTTTGTTTTGCACAAGATACCTGTCGTAGTGCTTCTGTACAAGGGGTTTTGAACGAATGGGGTCCTGACCGTCAAACTGCATACGGGTGGCTATAGCATACTGCTCCTTACTTTCCGTAACCTCCTCACAAGAGGGCACTTCCAAATAATCGCCTATGATATCTAAGTTTTTGCGTATATAACAGCACCCGTCTACATTGGTTTCGGAAAGCTGTTTGCCGTCTCTCATAGCATCGGCAAGCTCTACTATAGCCTTTTCGCCCATGCCGTATATGAGCACATTTGCCCTTGTATCCAAAAGTATTGAGCGCCTTACCTTGTTGTCCCAGTAGTCATAGTGGGCAAAGCGCCTGAGACTCGCCTCTATACCGCCTATTATCATAGGTACACCGGGGTACGCCTCGCGGATTTTATTGCAGTAAACTATAGTGGCTCTGTCGGGTCTTAAGCCTCCTCTACCGCCCGGGGAATAGGAATCATCGGAGCGCACCTTTTTGTTTACTGTGTAGCGGTTTACCATAGAATCTATGTTACCTGCCGAAACCAGAAAGGCGTATTTTGGCTTGCCCAGTTTTTTGAACTCTTCGGTATTCTTCCAGTCAGGCTGAGCTATAATGCCTACGGTATAGCCATGGTGCTCTAATACTCTTGTTATTATAGCATGTCCGAAGCTGGGGTGATCCACATAGGCATCGCCCGATACATACACAAAATCAAGCTCTTGTATATTCAGTTTTTGCATGTCTTCCCTGCATACAGGGAGAAAACCTTTGTTTGACATATTTTCCTCTTATTTCATAAGCATTTCGTTGTATTGCTCTCTTGTTATGAGCGCCTGTCTGGGGCGGTTGCCGTCGAGACCCGATATGATGCCTCTTGCTTCCATCTGGTCTATGATGCTTCCTGCTCTGTTATAGCCTATGCGGAATCTCCTCTGCAGAAGCGAGGTGGATATC
This sequence comes from Clostridia bacterium, assembly GCA_045606045.1. Taxonomy (GTDB): domain Bacteria; phylum Bacillota; class Clostridia; order UMGS1810; family UMGS1810; genus RGIG8748. The sequence goes on from JAZURE010000008.1 coordinate 3,732, forward strand.
TGACCGTTATCTATAGCCATCTCTATAGCCTCGGGAAGAAGTTCGTCTGCATCACCGGGGTCTTCGCCGTCGGGTTTGTATTCCTCTTCCTTTTCAAGCTGTTCTATAACACTGGGGTCATAGGAAGCCTCACAGTTTTCCGTAACGGCATCTACAACCTTTTTAACATCGCCGTCGGATACAAAGGCACACTGCATTCTTGCAGGCTTGGTTTCACCTACGGGCATATAGAGCATATCACCCTTACCCACAAGCTTTTCCGCACCGCCCATATCGAGTATTGTCATGGAGTCCTTGGCACTTGCCACCATAAAGGATATACGGCTGGGCACATTTGCCTTGATATTACCTGTGATAAACTTGACAACAGGTCTCTGCGTAGCTATTACAAGGTGCATGCCTGCGGCTCTTGCAAGCTGTGCTATACGGCAGACATAGTTTTCCACATCGCCCGGTGCTACCATCATAAGGTCGGCAAACTCATCTATGATTATTACTATGGAAGCCATCTTGTTTTCGGGAGTGCCCTCTGCCTCCATAAGCTCATTGTAGCCCTGAATGTTACGGACATTGTGCTTTTCAAATATGGAATATCTTTCCGTCATCTCCTGCACCGCCCACGAAAGAGCACCTGTTGCCTTTTTGGCATCCTTAACTACGGGTATGAGAAGATGCGGTATTCCGTTGTATACACCAAGCTCAACCTGCTTGGGGTCTATCATAACAAGCTTTACTTCGTTGGGGTCTGCCTTGTACATAAGGCTTATTATAAGCGTATTTATGCATACACTCTTACCTGCACCCGTAGCACCTGCTATGAGAAGGTGAGGCATCTTGGCAAGGTCCATTATTACGGGGGCACCGCTTATATCCTTACCGAGCGCCACGGCAAGCTTGGATTTGTGATTTTTGAACTGCTCGGACTCTATAACCTCGCGAAGTGTTACCATGCTTGGATTTGCATTTGCTATTTCTATACCGATTGTGGATTTACCGGGTACGGGGGCTATCATTACACCGCCCTTTGCGGCAAGCTTTAACGCTATATCCTTGGAAAGGCTTGTAATCTGGCTCACCTTTACGCCTGCGGCAGGCTTAACCTCGTAGCGTGTTACGGTGGGTCCGCAGCTTATTTCAACAACCTGTGCATCCACATGGAAGCTTCGGAGTGTCTCTACAAGCTTTGCGGCATTTTCCCTAAGCTCCTTACTCATATCTCCTGCTTTTTGAGAATCTTTGGGCGCATCCAAAAGCTCAATGGAGGGATAGATATATTCCATAAATTCGCCGCCGTCGGCAATTTCGTTTGCTATTTCGTCATGAAGGGATTTCTTTTCGTCGTCGGATATATTTGCTTCTTCCCTGTCATTATATATATTTATTTCAGGCTCCTCTATATCGGCAGGAAGCTCGGGCTCCCATGGTATGTTCTCGGGTGGAGGCTCGGGCAGGGGAACTTCGTCCTTGGCATGCTTTGTTTCTTTTTTCTTATCTTCGGGTTTTATGCTCATTTTTGCAGTATCCTTAAATGCCGATGTTATCTTGGCAAACAAAGTCTTTACCAAGGAAGTAAAGGATACATCAAATATTACAACAAGCATTATGGCAAGAACTGCTATGAGCACAACATATGTGCACACATCCTCCATAAGTGCCTGCATCGGCTTTGCAATTATCGCACCTATAATACCGCCTCCGAGGTGCTCTAAGTTATGAGCATATATCCCCTCAAGAGCAACATCGCCTGCAAAAATCATGTGGCACAGAGCCACAACATCTGCAAGAGTTACGCCTGCGAGGACATATTTTTTGGTTTTTTCCTGAGATGCGGAGGCAAAATAGTGTATAACTATGGCAAGTATGATTACAGGAATTATGTATGCGCCTATTCCAAAAAGTCCCCTTGTGACAGCAGATACAAATTCTCCTAATTTACCTGCTCCCGAGGTATATACGCATACAAAGATTATTACAGCAAGCGCCGCAAGACAGATAGATACTATCTCAGGTACATTTGCATTTGATTTTTTGACTTTCTTACTTGTCCTCTTTACTGATTTCTTTTTTGCCATTTTTATCACCTTTATTTTAGTCTTTTAGACATATTACCGAAAATAGGTACAGTCAGTAATATTATAACATATTTTTCTTGATTTTTATATGTGCAATTTGCACTATATTAAAGCTTTTTTTTGTGAATTATGACAAAAGGCTGGATATGGATTTTTTACATTCCGTGTATTATAATAATTATATAAAATTTTTTACGGAGTTAATTTATGAGTATAAAAAACAATAGTTTAATAAAGCTTCTTCGTATATACATCCGCAGATTCAATAAGCACGATATATTGGGGCTTTCTGCAGAGATGAGCTTTTATCTTTTTACGGCGCTGTTTCCTTTTGTAATACTTGTATTTGTTATAGCTACGCTCATAAGCTCTTCCATGCAGGACATGCTCCTTTCGCTTATAACATATCTGCCGAGAGATATGGAGCTTCTTATAACAGAGCTTCTTATGAGCTTTAAAGGAAGTCTTCCCCTTATAACAACCTGTGCAGTGCTTGGACTATGGTATATATCAAATGTTATAAGTACGCTTACCAAAGCCATGAACCGCTTTTATGCGGTTAAAGAAACCCGAGGATTTTTTAAACTCAGGTTCATGTTTCTGATTTTTGCCATATTTATAATTGTAATCATATTCTTAAGCTTTGCACTGGTAATATTCGGTGACGGCACACAGGCACTTCTTAAGAGTATAGATTTTATGAAAATTATAGATGCAGAAAAGGTATGGAATTTTCTGCGATATTTTTCGTGTATTCTTGCAATATTTTTGTCTATGACATTTATATTCAAGCAGCTTCCAAACAAAAAAATACCTCTTAAGAATGTGGTGTTCGGCTCGGCACTTACGACTGCAGCATGGTGTGTTACCTCGTACGGCTTCTCATTCTATGTAAATTACTTTGCAAGCTACCATGTAATATACGGCTCGCTTGCCAGTATAATTATATTGGCTGCCTGGGTGTATTTATCTGCTATGGTAATACTTCTGGGAGCATCGCTCAATGCTTTTTGGTACAGAATACACGTGGTAAAAAAGTATAAATTGCCATCTTCCAACGAATAATGGAAAATTTTTAAAAATATTTTCAAAAAAAGCTTGCCAAAACCTATTTTTTTTGATACAATATACCTTGTGTTTATAACCGCATTTAATTTATATGGTTGTAGGCATCGCATTACAACCGATGGAATATAGTTTTTGGTGATTATCAATAGGAGGTGCATATATATGGCAAAGTGTGAAATCTGCGGTAAGGGTGTTGCATTCGGCATTAAAGTCAGCCACTCCCACAGAAGATCCAACAGAACTTGGAAGGCAAATGTAAGACCTGTCAGAACTGTTGTCAACGGTACATCTAAGAAGATGCACATTTGCACAAGCTGCTTAAGAACATTAAAAGCAGGTAAAGCAATATAACAAACTTTCAAAAATGATGAAATCAGCAAAATCATATGATTTTGCGGATTTCTTTTTTATTGGATTTTAAATATTTTTTTAAGAAAACCTTTTATAAATCCGGGAAAATTAAGTACGACTACCTTCACAAAAACCACTCCTTCTTTACTTTTTCAGAACAAGACAAAGAATTATTATAAGTACACACTCTATGACTGCTATAATCATAGGAGGAAGGAAGAATGCCATAAGAAGTCCCACCACAAAGCTCATGATTGCAACAACAAATGCTCCATTGCAGAATTTTTTAAAGCCCATCCCATAACCTCCTGACGCATCTTATTACTACATAATATGCAAAGAAGGAGTTTGTTGTTACAACGACGATTCCAAAGAGTTTTCCCTGTGATTTCTTGTGATGTTGGTATTGTACAGCTCCGCAAGTGTATTTAAAAACTCACGGTCTATACTGGGACTTACATCCATACCGCTTATAATCTGAATTTTTTCTACGGCATCCTGCGTTTTGGAATCGAAATTTCCTGTGATTTCTACATCACTGAGATTTGAATAATACTCCGAAAGTGCACGAATCATCGCCTGAATTACATAGAGACTAAGCGACGACTGCCCTACTGTTATGGGGACGTCTGCTTCGTCAATTATCCTTACCACCACTTCGCGCTTGTTCTCGTCTATGGTTTTCTCGTATACTTCTACGATTTTGTCCCATGTATCATTGTCTACCTCCCCTGTTTCGTAGAGGTTGTTCTTTCTCTGGAAGCTTCGCACACTCGATGCTGTCTTATCACCATATATGCCATCAGGTATAATCCTCTCTATGTCTTCATCAAAAAAAGATATCTCTCTTAGCATAGTTTGAATTTGTCTTATTTCATCCTGCATAGTCTACCCCCTTATAGTTGTTCCAGGAAAGCTCAGGGCATTTACATTGGGAATAAATACTGTGTCCTGAACGCCATCATAGTATCTGTAAAGTTCATCCCAGGTTCTTCTGCCAACTACGCCGTCTGCCACAAGACCCGCAGTGCGCTGAAAGGCAATAACAGCCTGCTCGGTAAGCTCGCCGAAATAACCTGTAATAGGAACAGAGGGAATAGTATCGTAAAACTCACTGAGCACGGACAGGAAATACTGTAGTGTAGATACATAGTTGTTTTCGTCTCCGAGTCTTAACGCCTCGGGATATTCTAAGGATGAGCCGAAAATTGTAACTCCTATACTGTCTAATTCTGCCAGACGCAGAATACCCACATAGAGCATTACCAGCCTGTTCCATGTACCCTGCCCCACTACACCATCGGGAGTGAGTCCAAAAATCTGCTGAAATGTCCGAACAGACCTCTCTGTGCTCTCGCCAAATATTCCGTCTACCGTAACTCTTGGTATGGCAGGATAGTTTCGGGCTATTGTATTTAATTCTCTCTGAATTACCGTTACTGCATCACCCGAGTCGCCTCGTCTTAAGGGATACCCGGGATAGAGAGTCTGTATATCGCTTATGGGAGTGTTTTCCACAAGCTCTATATTGTCGCCGTAGTAATACTTAAGTATGCCAAGAGCGCTGTAGCCCTGCCTTGCAAGATATTCGCTACCCCACTGCGAGAGTCCCTCGCATGTTACGGTGGTTCCGTTGCAGTATTTGGCTGCAAGAGGTTCTATTGAGCCTATACGCCGTATGTATGTGGTAAATATATCATCTACTATCTCGCTTATGTTTTCGTATATTGTTCTGCCGTTTATGAATTTCTGGTCATATGCAGTAGAGCTTGTGATATCGAAATCATACCCTCGGCTTCTGTAATAATTTGTATATACTCTGTTTAAAGCGTAGGAAATCTGTGCATATATGTTTGCATATATAGCCGCCTCATTCCATGTGGGATAAATCTCACTCGAGGCAACATTTTTTATATACTGCGGAAAGGACAATGTCACATTTTGTGCATTGGAATCAGGAGGACCCAGATGCACCGTTATATACTGCGGTATAGACGGTGTTACAACTACAGCCATATCCTACCTCCTCTATAGGTTTTGCGGAGTTTCCACAAATTCCTCTGCCTTGTCATCGTAGGTCTGATTGTCGGGAAGAGGAATCATGGGAGTATCTGCCACAGTTGTCTGTGTGGCAAAAATCTGCACATTTTTTATATATACAGTAAAGTAGCCCTCTTTGTCCACCCTTACATCCACCAGTGTAAATACATCTGTAGCACCTGGTTCGAGCGAAAGGGATTCATCGGGAGTGCTTATTACTATGGGAACTATGAGACCGTTTTTATCGGTTGTTCTTTTACCTATTATATCGGTGGTACCGCTGTCATTTTTGATTACTGTTACTACCGCATCCTTGATTGGAAGCGATTCATTTGCAGTATAAACTCTTGCTGTAAGATATCCGTTTTGTGCCATTATATTCACCTCGTATAAAAGTATATTAAAAAGGATTGGTTACTATGACAAAAAAGACCTGCTAAATAAAGTCAAGAGAAATTTTAAAAAATATTTAACTTAAATAACAGCATAACAAATAGACCGGCATTGATGAACTGCACCATTTTGTGCAGACAGCACAAAAAAGACTACTACGGTAGTAATTATTAAAAAATCATGCGACATACTGACATCGTTTTTCATGTGGTGTCAGTTTTGTTTTTAATTGAATTCTTTCATTGTTATAAAAAT
>JAZURE010000009.1:0-29135 GCA_045606045.1 Clostridia bacterium
ACGAAACTTAGCTTCTGATGCTATAATTTGATTCATAAGAAAATAGCTCCTTTGACATATGTTTTTTTGGTCATTAAACATTATATCATATTTGGAGTCTATTTTCTTTTTTATTTGTCACCCATCAATTGTATCACAACATTTTTTACAATATAATTGTATGAATTTGAATATTACAAGAGGAATTTACCAAGACTATTTTAAAAATATTTATGGAGGAAAACTATGTTTTTACCAAGAACCGACCTTGCCCTTGAGGCTGCTGCACTTATTTCCAGAAAGGATAACGAAGTCCTTGAGGGTGTAGAAACCGAGGAGTATTCCAAACACGGTGTCAAAGTTACATGTGTCAAGGTAATAAACACCGAGGGTGAGAGAATCATAGGAAAAGCCAGAGGAAGTTATATTACAATAGAATGTGAATCCCTAAGAGACGCAACCGATGTGTACGACAAAAATGCAAAAGAGATTTTCACCAAAGAATTAAAAAAGGTAATAACTCCGTATAAGCCTGAATCAATCTTCGTTCTTGGACTTGGCAATCGCTATGTAACACCTGATTCTTTAGGCCCAAGGGTAACGGAGAATATTAATGTGCAAAGTCAAAAACCCGCACTATGCTGTGTAAGTCCCGGTGTACTCGGTATAACGGGTATAGAATCCGTGGATATAGCAGAGGGTATAACAGGCAGAATAAAACCCGATGTGGTAATAGCTATAGATGCACTTGCCTCACGAAGCATGCACAGAATTTGTACTACTATACAAATAGCAGACACAGGCATAACCCCTGGTGCAGGTGTAGGCAACAGACAAAAGGCCCTTAATAAAGAAACCCTTGGAGTTCCCGTAATAGCCATAGGTGTGCCTACTGTTGTGGATGCTTCCACCGTGGCAAATGATTCTGCCCAGCATATATTGGAGGCAATGGGTGAGGATACGGAAAATCCGCTTTTTGACGAAAACAAAAGGTATACAATTATAAAAAAGATATTAAATCCATATTTCGGTGAGCTCATAGTAACACCGTCGCAGATAGACTGTGTAATCACAAAGGTATCTAATCTCATTTCGGACGGGATTAATGATTTGGAGAATAATCTGTAAAAACATAAATATAATTATAGTAACAAAGGAGGAGGATGTGTGTTAAAATCAAGAGTCCAAAGATACTATGATGTAAAAACTTTTTTAAATAAAGACAAGTCTTCCAAAAGCTTTGTTTCCTATACAGTTGGCCGGAGGGTTATTAAGGGTATCAGAATTTTTTGGATATCCTTTTTGATGCTCTCACTTATTATAATGCTTTTGGGACAGTTTATTTCATTAAACGATATTCTTTTGCACGGCATATTATCTGTCCATCCATTTGGCAAGGCAGATGTGGAAAGTGACTTTTCATTTTCGAGATATATTATGTATCAAGGTGTTTCGCCGCTTTTTTCCAAAAAAGAAGCAACACACGTAAAAGAGGAAACATCTCTGCCTCTTCCTAAGGTGAACATAACCGCACAAAATGCCGCGTCTGACGGAATAGATATAAAAAACGAAACTACCTATACCTTGGATACAATATCACTTTTAAACGAGAAAATAAAACTTGGTACACAAAACCCAAAGGTACTTATAGTACATACACATGGGAGCGAAAGCTATACCTCAAGCAAGAACTATAGTTATGTACCAAGCGGCAATTACAGGACACAGGACACGGATTTTAACGTGGTAAGGGTGGGCGAGGAGCTTACCAAACATTTGCGCAAAAAGGGCATAGAAGTAATTCACGACAAAACCATAAACGACTACCCCTCGTATAACGATTCATATAACAAGACGGGCAAGATAATAGAAAAACATCTTAAAGGGGACAGCGATATATGTTTTGTATTTGATATTCACCGCGATGCCGTAGGAGAGGGCGAGAATATTGTAAAATTTGTTTCCGATGTTAAGGGGGAGAAAGCTGCGCAGGTTATGATAGTCTGCGGAACAGATATGAACTTAGAAAACCCCGATTGGAAAGAAAATCTCAAGCTTGCCATACATATTCAGGATAAGTTTGAAAGGGACTATCCGTCATTCTTAAGACCCTTGAATCTTCGTAAGGAAAGATTTAACATGCACCTTTCCAGAGGCTCGCTTCTTTTTGAAATGGGTACAAACGGCAACACCATGGACGAAGCTCTTATTGCTGCGAAATTTCTGGGTGAGGGGCTTGGGGATATCATAAACAATTTATGTGCAGAAAACTATTGAATTTATTCATATATTGAGGTATAATGTTAAAGGTGGTCTGCAGGGACCACCTTTAACATTGCTTGGTTTTCAAAAGACAAAACCAAATCTATTTAAGCCAGCTGACATAAGAATATTATGTGTATAAAACTAAATCTTATGCAATGAATTTATTTAGCTATATACGTAACTTGTACAAATTACCATATATTTATTGAAAAAAAGATATGTTTCATGAAAAATAACTATGGATTTTTATAAATAAATATTGTATAATTATACAAAAGAGTACATGGAGGCAGAATCATGACATCTCAAAAGCTTAATGAAATCATAAATACCGACAAAAAATATTATATGAATACCTTTGGCGACAGAACTCCGCTTTGCTTTACACAAGGCAGAGGCATAGAACTTACAGATGTTTCGGGAAAGGTGTACAAGGACTTCTTCGCAGGCATTGCCGTAAGTGCACTGGGTCACGCACATCCCTCTCTTACAGAGGCTATAGCCGACCAGGCATCCAAGCTGCTTCACACCTCGAGTGTGTATTATGTAGAAAATCAGGCACTTCTTGCAGAGAAACTATGCCTCATATCCGATTTTGACAAAGCGTTTTTTGCCAGCACGGGTGCTGAGGCAAACGAGGGAGCAATCAAGCTTGCGAGAAAGTATTTTTATAACAAAGGTATAGACCGATACGAGATTATAACCCTCAATAAGTCTTTTCACGGAAGAACAATTACAACAGCCACCGCAACGGGACAGGATAAGTACAAAGTACCGTATAAGCCTCTTACCCCCGGGTTTAAGCATGTGGATATAAATGATATTGACGCTCTTAACGCGGCGATAAATGAACATACTGCCGCAATTATGATAGAGTTTATTCAGGGTGAAAGCGGCGTGCATCCTGTTACTAAGGAATTTGCACAGGCAATCAGAGATATATGTGACAGAGAGGGTATCCTATTTATTGATGATGAAGTGCAGACTGGAATAGGAAGAACAGGCAGGATGTTTGCATATCAGAATTACGGCATTGTTCCCGATATCATGACCCTTGCAAAGGCCCTCGGAGGCGGTGTTCCCATAAGTGCAATTCTTGCAAAGGATTTTGTGGCATCGGCATTTAGTCCGGGAGACCACGGAACAACCTTTGGCGGAAATCCCTTAAGCACAAGAGCAGGTCTTGCCGTTATGGATGTAATGGAAAAGGAAAACCTTTGCGAAAACTCTGCAAAAATCGGAAGCTACATAAAGCAAAGAATAGAAACCGAGTTTACAGATGTTATAAAAGAGGTAAGAGGAATGGGACTTATGATTGGTGTTGAATTCAAAGAGCCAATCGCCAAAAAGATAAATTCCGTACTCTTGAATGAATATAATTATCTTGTGGGAGTTATTGGAGACAGTATATTCCGTATAGTTCCTCCGCTTATAATTACAAAAGATGATGCAGATGCCTTTATAGAGGTACTTAAAAAATCAATTTGAGGAGAATGAAAATGAAGCATTTATTAAGTTTATACGATTTATCTACAGAAGAGATAGAAAAGATATTGGACCTTGCCATTAAGCTTAAGGCAGACAACAAGGCAGGCAGAGAGCATCATATCTTAAAGGGCAAGAGCCTTGGTATGATATTTGCAAAATCCTCCACAAGAACAAGAGTTTCATTCGAGGTAGGTATGTATCAGCTTGGCGGTCAGGCACTTTATTTAAACAGCAACGATATACAGCTTGGCAGAGGCGAGAGCATATATGACACCGCAAATGTTCTTTCCAGATTTTTAGATGGTATTATGATAAGAACATATGACCAGAAGGATGTAGAAGACCTTGCAAAATACGGCTCTATAAGCATAATAAACGGTCTTACAGACCTTTTGCATCCCTGTCAGATACTTGCCGATTTCCAGACCATATATGAGCACAAGGGCAGATTGAAGGGAAAGACTGTATGCTATGTGGGTGACGGAAACAATATTTCCAACTCACTTCTCTACGGATGCACAAAGCTTGGAATGAACATAAATGTAGCCACACCAAAGGGATACGAGTGCGATGCCCTTGTTACCGAGAGAGCACTTGATACGGCCAAGACCACAGGCTCCAAGGTTATGCTTACAGAAGACCCGAAAGAAGCGGTAAAGGGCAGTGATGTTGTAATTACAGATACCTGGGTAAGCATGGGTCAGGAAGCCGAAAAGCAGGAGAGAATAAAGATATTCAAAGACTATACTGTTACCAAAGAACTCTTTGATATGGCAGACAGCGAGGCTATATTTATGCATTGTCTCCCTGCATACAGAGACTATGAGGTTGCCACCGAGGTTATAGACGGACCGCGCTCTGTAATATTTGACGAGGCAGAAAACAGACTTCATGCACAAAAAGCTGTTATGGCACTTACAATGGGAGAATAAGGAGAAAATATATGTACAGCGGATTTGAAATACGAAATGCGTCAGAAAAAGATATAGACCAGATATTAGAGATTACCGAGTCGGCATTTGTTAAATACAAGGAGCTTGCCAATACTCAGTATGAGCTTCCTGCACTTAAGGAAACAAGAGAGATAATTGCAGATGATATCAAAAACAAGCTTGTGCTTGTAGCCTACATAAACGGCAAGGTTGTGGGAAGTGTAAGAGTTGCAGTAAACGGCGAAATCGGATATCTGAGCCGTTTCGGAGTAAACCCCGAGTTCCAGAATTTAGGTATTGGAAAGGCACTTATGAATCTTGTGGATATAAACATGAAGGTTATGGGCGTTAAACAGCTTCAGCTTCATACAGCAGCCAAGATTAAATCTCTTGTGTGCTTCTACTACGGCAGAGGATTCTACATAGATTCCACCACCAAGGAAAGAGATTACATAAGAGCACTTCTTTGTAAAGATTACGATTAACAAAAAAGTCATCATCCAAACGGATGATGGCTTTTTTAGTTCACATTTTTATATTTTTGTCTGTAGGAGCTTGGAGTAAGTCCTATGTATTTTTTAAAGGTTCTTGAAAAATAGTTTATGTCCATAAATCCTGTTTCGGTGGCAATATAAGTAATACTGTATCGGTGATCGCGAAGCAGTTCGCAGGCCTTGTTAATTCTTACAGAATTAATGTATTCAACAGGAGTCATATCGAAATTCTTTCTAAAAAAGTTAATAAGAGCATTTGGTGTTACGCCTGCTATCATGCAAAGGGTTTCCGAGGTAATATGTTCGGTATAGTTGTTTTCAATATATGAAACGGCACCCTCGTACGATTTATAAATTAAGGATTGGTTATGGCTTTTCTTTTCATACATACGGCAAATAAAGATAATCAACTGAAAAAAATACGATGTTACCATAAGCTCACAACCGCTTTCCTTAGACACATATTCCTTTGACAGAGGCTTTAATATTTCAGTAATTTCGGAAAGCTCTTTAGCATTCAAATGAATTTTGCTTTTAAGACTGTCTGTACTTTTTTCAGGAATGAAAAACGAATTAAAGCCCGTAATATTTTTTGTAAGCTCTTTGTATTTTTCAAAAAAGTCGCCTTTAAAGCCTATGTTAAATATATAAAGCTTGTTTGTGTCGAAAAAGTTATGACGGTCGTAAGATTTTATGAAGAATATATCGCCGGCAGCGGTTATGTAGCGTTTCCCATTTATTTGATGAATGGCACTTCCTTCTAAAATCACAACGATTTCATCAAAATCATGACAGTGTTCTTCAGAGTCATTCATTTGATAGTCATAAGTAAGACTTATGGAATTAATTATATCCTTATCGCTTTGAAGACTTTTGTACATATAACAAGACCTTCTTTAAGATTTTATTACTTGTATTATGATTATACTACAAAATTTTTAAAATGTAAACTGTGATATTGTGCTAATTTTAAGATTTTTGTTATTGTGAATTTTGTCGTATTGCTTTATATTGTTTTTAAAGATGATTTAAGGAGGCAGTTATGGATAATTTTGCTCAAATTGCCGCAAACGGTATAGGCGGCAGACAAGAATTTTTATGTACTCCAGAGCCGATGAAATTCGATAAAAAGGTGTGTAACCTCGAAGACGGCGGAAGTAAATTTGAAACAATTAAAAAAATGTCAACTAAGCAAGAGTTGTATTGCGCACTAAAGGAAATTCGTGAATATTACAAGCCTTTTATGGAAGATTATGCACCGCCTGTTAAAGAATATAACAAAAGGCAGTACATTGATAAATTTATCTTAAATGGTGATAAGGAAATTTCAATCCCTGAATACGAGGGACCTGTAGGCTATGCCAAAAAGGTTTATGAGTCTTCCTTTACAATTGATAAAATGCAAAATGATAAAGCATATTATATCTGTCTCATGGGTGCTGATTATAAAGCGTTCGTATATATAAATGATGAATGTGTCGGAACTCATGAGGGATTTTTCGCGCCGTTTGAATTTGAAATTACTGAATTTATTACTGAAGGCAAAAATACGTTGAAAATAGTTTTATACAATGACTATATTTATATGGGTAATGCTTTTGCAACACAGGATAAGGTTGAGGGTGATAAATTATATGCTGCAACAGGACTTGGTTGGGATGACTCAGCCGAGGGTTGGCATCACTGTCCGGCAGGAATGGGACTTTATAACAAGGTGTTTGTAGAAGAAAGGAACAAGGTGCATATTTCTGATATTTTTGTACGTCCTTTAATTAATGATAAGCAGGCTGAAATCTGGGTTGAGATAAACAACGCAACCTACAATACTACAGATGTTTCCTTCAAACTTTCTGTGTTCGGACAAAATTTTAAAGAAAATGTTTTCGAAAACATGGAATATGTTCCCGAAACTGTTAAAACCGTGGGAATGGGGGATTCTTTAACAGAAGCAAGCATTAAAGACCAACTTGGAAAAGGAATCCCGATGCCGCTTAAAAACGGTATAAATATTTACAAAATCAAGGTTGATATTAAAAATCCAAAGCTTTGGGAACTTGATACACCATATCTTTATCAGGCTCAGGTAAGTGTTTTAATTGATGAAGAGGTACAGGACACAAGAACGAGACAGTTCGGTATGCGTGATTTTAAGCAGGATACGGAAAATTCGCCCAAAGGCATGTACTACCTAAACAACAAAAAGATTAAACTGCGCGGTGCAAACACAATGGGCTTTGAACAGCAGGATGTTTTAAGGGGAGATATAGACCAATTAGTAGATGATATGCTCCTTGCTAAACTGTGTAATATGAACTTTTTAAGATTTACCCAAAGACCTGTTCAGGACGAAATTTATGATATCTGTGATAAGGTTGGGTTAATGGCACAAACAGACCTTCCGCTGTTTGGCTGTATGCGCCGGACTAAATTTGCTGAGGGTGTAAGACAGGCAGAGGAAATGGAAAAGATGGTAAGAGGACATGCTTGTAGTGTGGTAGTTACATATATTAACGAGCCATTCCCAAATGCAAACAATGAGCCTCACAGGCATTTAATACGTGAAGAACTCGAAGAGTTCTTTAACTGCTGTGATACCATAATTAAGCTTAATAATCCCGATAGAGTAATAAAGCATGTGGACGGAGATTATGACCCGCCAACAACCTCAATGCCCGATAATCATTGCTATCCCATGTGGTACAATAATCACGGCATTGATATCGGCAGACTTCACAAGGGTTACTGGCTTCCTGTTAAGCCGCAATGGTGTTACGGTTGCGGAGAATATGGTGCAGAAGGACTTGATTTTGCAGAGGTTATGAGAGAATCGTATACTGACAAGTGGCTGAAAGAACCCTTTGACCCTAAAAATATTGTAAGAGCGCAAACGGGCGATTTTCATTATTTTTTCTATGATACACAGGAAAATATGGAGGACTGGGTAACCGAAAGCCATAAATTCCAAGCCTTTGCGACAAAAATGATGACAGAAGCATTCAGAAGAAATCCAAATATGGTTTCGAATGCAATACATCTTTTTATTGATGCATGGCCGTCGGGGTGGATGAAAACAATTATGGATTGCAAGCGTAATCCAAAGCCGGCATATTTTTCATACAGAGATGCACTTGAGCCTGTACTTTTATCACTTCGCACAGACAGATTCACTTATTTTGCAGGTGAAACAATAGAAATAGAAACATACATCTGTAATGATACTCAAAAAGAAAGCAAAAGTCTTAAATTAAAATTTGAGCTTTGTGACGGAGATTGTGTTGTTAAAAGCGGTGAAACAGATACATTTATGAATTGCTGTGATGTAAACTATGCTGCAAATGCTGAATTTGTTATAGACAGGGTTGAGGGCAGGAAGGAATATACTTTAAAAGCAATCCTGATTGACGAAAACGGAAAAGAGCTTGCACATAATACTTTAAATATAGAAGTGTTTGAACCTGTTGAAATTAAGAAAAATGATAATGTTGAAATTATTTCTATGCTTGATGAGGGTGAATATGAAATAGCAGGAGAAAAGGTTAAGGTTAGGGAATGCGGGATGCTTCCGCTACACTTTGCATCAAGGAAAACCGGTCACAGAGCTGTCGAAGAATTTACGCCGTATGATTTCAGATACTGGTATAATAAAGAACAAGATATGATTACACCGATTCTTTATAATACCTTTGAAGCGGATGGATTTACCCCAATACTCACAAGCGGTAATATGGACGATAACGGTAAGTGGCACAAGGTATTGGCAGCAGCTGAAAAAGAATATAATGGCAAACGCTATATAATCTGTCAGTTAGATTTAAGATGCGAAAATCCGGTAGCAAAGAAATTTTTAGCAAACCTTTATAAATTAGGCGAATAGCAAAAAACCGCACACAGTGAGCTGTGTGCGGTTTTTACTATTCAACCATTCCTTCAAAACTAAAACCAAGTTCTGTAATTATCTGTTCTATTTCCTTTTCATCACAAAGTTCGTCCGAGACTATTGTGGCAGTTTTTTCTTCGAGGTTTACTTCTACGCTTCCGAATTTACTAAGTGCCTGTGTAACCTTAGCACTGCACTTGGGGCACATCATACCTTCGATTTTTACAATCTGTATGATTTTGATGTTTTCAGCCTTAGGTGTTGTTTCTTTTTGCTCTTCTTTCTGCGCCTGCTTTTTCGACTTATCCCAGAAATATGCTGTTACAACTATAAGGACAATAAGTACAATGATTTCAATAGTTCTTCCTGTCATGGTTTTTCCTCCTTTTATCTTGTATACAATTTGTATAAATCGGCATATTTTCTGCCGAGATTTATAAGTTCTTCGTGTGTGCCCGTTTCCTCTACGCCGTTTTCCGTAAGTACGATTATGCGGTCAGCATTTTTTATGGTAGTAAGTCGGTGAGCGATGGTTAGCGTTGTGCGGTTTTTTGCGAGCTCTTCAAGGGACTTTTGTACTATGAGTTCACTTTCATTATCAAGCGCACTTGTGGCCTCGTCAAGTATAAGGATGGGAGGGTTTTTCACAAACACTCTTGCTATGGAAAGTCTCTGTTTCTGACCGCCCGAAAGCTTTATTCCTCTCTCGCCGATATATGTGTCATAACCATTTGGGAGAGCTGATATAAACTCGTGTGCTCCCGCTTTTTTTGCGGCTTGTACAATTTCTTCATCCGTTGCATTTTCATCTGCATATGCAATGTTTTCCCTTACAGTTCCCGAGAAAAGATACACATCTTGTTGTACAATACCTATGTTGTCGCGAAGCGATTTTAAGGTGACATCCTTTATATTGGTGCCGTCTATGAATATGTTGCCGTCATTTAGCTCGTAAAAGCGGGGTATAAGATTGCAAAGCGTAGTTTTACCGCTTCCCGAGGGCCCCACGATTGCAATGCTTTCGCCTTTTTTAATGTCTATATTTATATGCGTAAGGACATCACCCTTGTTGTCATCATATTTGAATGTTACATTATCAAAGTGTATATTCCCGCAGACATTGCAAAGCTCTTTTGCATCTTCCTTATCCTTGATATCAATTTCCGTGTTCATTATGTGATTGAATCTCTCTATACCCGTTATACCTTTTTGGAACTGTTCGGTAAACTCCACGATTTTTCTTATAGATGTGATGAGAGTCTGTATATAGAGGAGATATGCAATAAGGTCCGCAGGAGAAATTTGTTTTTTTATCATAAAAAGTGAGCCTGCCACAATGACCATCACATACATAAGACCGTCAAAAAATCTTGTGCACGACTGGAAACGCGCCATGTATTTATAGGCTTCCTTTTTCTTCTCGAAAAAGGTCATGTTGCCTTTTTCAAATTTCTTTTCCTCGTACTCTTCATTTGCAAAGCTTTTTACCACCCGTATGCCAAGAAGTGTATCTTCAAGTGAGGCATTAAGCTCGCCCACCTGCTCTCGCTGTCTGGCAAATGCGTCTTTCATTTTGCCTCTAAAAAGCTTAACAGCTATCAGCATTATGGGAAGAATTACAAAGAGTATAAGTGTTAGATACAGATTTATACTGCTAAGTATTATAAACGAGCCTGTTATCTTTATGGCTGCTATAAAAACTTCCTCGGGGAAGTGATGGGCAAATTCCGTAATATCGAAAAGGTCAGAGGTCACTCTGGACATTATCTGTCCGATTTTTGTGTTGTCAAAGTAATTAAATGACAGCTTGCTAAGATGAGAGAACAGGTCTCTGCGCATATCGGTTTCTATTTTTGTACCTGTAATGTGACCGATGTACGACATAAAGTAATTTGCAAAGGTGTCTGCAAGCTTTAAAAAAAGATAAAGTCCGCCAAGCTTAAGAACGATTTCAAGTGTAAGAAGTGCGGGTGTGTTTATGGCGGTATCTGTTATGTGGCGCACAATAAGCGGCAAGATAAGCTCGCATACTGTAGAAAACATTGCGCACAGAAGGTCTACAATTATAAGAAGAATATACGGCTTGTAGTAGGGGACAAAGGTTTTGAATGCAGATAATTTTTTATTCATTTTTGCTTCCCCCTTTTTGCAGATTATTGTAGATTTTAAGAGCTATAAAAGCATAGCATATTCCAAATAGCGCACCAAATATAACATCGGTAGGGTAGTGAACACAAAGGTATATCCTCGATAGCCCCATAAGAACTGCAGATGTATTGAGCCACACTCTGCATTTTTTAAAGCACATACCCACGCTTTGCGCAAAGGCAAATGCCGCCATGGTGTGTCCGGAGGGGAACGAGCCGTCTTTTAAGTGGGGTATTATTATATTTAGAGTATTGTCAAATTCGTACGGGCGCATTCTGTCAAAGAGGGGTTTTAGGATTATATTACCTATTACAAGACACAAAACAAGAGATATGGCAGATATTATGCCTGCCTTGCGTGTTTTCGGAATCATGCACAGAATAAGAGTTATCACAATCCATATTGCGCCTTTGTCACCGAGGCGGGAAATGAATTTAAAAATAATATCAAGAAAGTCGCACGAAATTAATTCATGTATGTATTTAAGTATTTGTATTTCAAAGAGATTCATAACTGTCACCGAAATAATTATATATTATTACTCATGTTTTCGTCAAGAAAAAAACTGCCCCGCACTACGCAGGGCAGCAAGAAAGGTTTTTAATTTGTGTAGTTATCAAAATAACCCTGAATATATACAACAGGAGTACCTTTGTCACCCGAGCCGCTTGTAAGGTCGCACAAAGAGCCTATGAGGTCTGTAAGCTGTCTGGGTGTTGTGCCCTGCGAAGCCATGTTGCCTACAAGGTCATTGTCCTTGGAACGAATGCTTTGGGATATTGCCTCTTTGAGAGCTTCGCCCGAGAGGTCCTTAAAGTCGTTATCTGCAAGATATTTGAGCTTTAATTCGTTTGGTGTACCCACAAGACCATCGGTAAATGCAGGAGAAACAACGGGGTCTGCAAGCTCCCATATCTTACCCTGCGGGTCTTTAAATGCTCCGTCGCCGTATACCATAACCTCTACATGCTTTCCTGTAGCATCAAGGATTTCTTTCTGTATATCAAGCACAAGGTCTTTGCACTCTCTGGGGAAGAGCTTAATGGTTTCTTCGGTTGATTTGTTAGAGCCGAGAAGACCATATTTCTCGTTGCATCCGCTTCCGTCTACGGGTGATGTCATTATATCGTCAAGACCGCAAACCACCTTTGCACCGTTTGCCATAAGGATTCTCTTGGTACGGGCTCTTGTGTGTATATCGCAGTTTAAGATGCAGTCTGTGTAGGAGAGGATAGTCTTGGGCTGATTTGCAAATATGATTTCTGCCTCGGCACCCTCCTCTGTGATGATGTTTCCATAGTATTCCACATAGTCCACGCCTGTGAACTCATGCTTATTTTCACCGAAAAGCTCACGGTATTTCTTAAGGTCTAACACATCAGAATAAGGGTTTACGCCCGCAGCATCTATTTTGTCGAGGCTAACAAGCTCATTGCCCACTTCGTCAGAGGGGTAGCTTAACATAAGCACAACCTTTTTGCAGCCTCTTGCAATACCTCGCAGGCATATAGCAAATCTGTTTCTCGAAAGAATGGGGAATATAACTCCCACAGTTTCTCCGCCAAGCTTTGCCTTAACATCTGCGGCAATATTGTCTACAGATGCGTAGTTGCCCTGAGCACGCGCAACTATGGATTCGGTAATAGATATTATATCGCGGTCGCGTATTTCAAATCCGTCGCTGGATTTGGATGCTTCGAGCACACTTTCGGCTACGATTTTTACAAGGTTGTCGCCCTCGCGTATTATGGGGCAGCGTATGCCGCGTGATACGGTTCCGACTCTTCTTTCATTGGTCATAATATTCCACTCACTAACTTATACAGATTTTCCCTTGATATGGGAATTTTTTACCACAAAACATTTTAACACTTTTTTCTTAGTATTTCAATAGAAAAATAAATATATTTTTACAAAATATAGAAATTTTATAAAATTTTGTAAAAGAAACAAGAGAAATCAGTATATTTTATTTGCAAATAATCAAAATATTTCTTGGAGGATTTTATATATGAATATTTTCAAAACCAGAGTATTTGATTATGCTTTAATAGCCCTCGGGGCATTTTTTATAGCATTGGCGGTAAATGTCTTTCTGGTGCCGTGCAAGATTACATCGGGCGGAGTAGGCGGTATCGGAACGGTGCTGTTGTATTTTTTCAAAATTCCAATATCTGTTACAAACATAGTTATAAATGCCGTGTTGTTTTTAATAGGCTACAGACAGCTTGGGAAAAAGGCGCTTTTAAAGACAGCATTTGGCATACTTTCTCTTACGCTTTTTTTTGAATTGTGTACACACATTCCCGCATATACCGAGGATACGCTTGTATCATCCCTCGCAGGCGGAACGGTAATGGGTTTTGGTCTGGGTATCGTAGTAAGGGTAGACGGTTCAACGGGCGGCAGTGATTTTGCGGGAATTATGATACACAAAAGAGCTCCGTATTTATCGATAGCAGATATAATCCTTTTCATAGATTTGGTTGTTATAGCTCTGTCAGGTATTGCCTTTGGCAGTATCACCGTAACACTATATTCGGTGCTCGCCTTGTTTGTGGCAACAAAGGTATGTGATTTGGTTATTTCTCTTGGAAATGCCGCAAAAGAAATTCAGATTGTTTCGGACAGGAGTGAGGAAATAGCAGATGATATCCTCACAAAATTTCAAAGAGGTGTTACGGGTATAAGGTGTATAGGCATGTATTCCAAAAAGAGTACACTCATGCTGTATTGTGTAGTCAGTCCCCGAGAGCTTCCTAAACTTGCCGCGTTTGTAAAGAATTCCGACCCTGAGGCATTTATAGTAACAAACGATGTAAGGCAGGTTATGGGAAAGGGTTTTAAAAATTAGCGGGCTTCCATCAAAGGAAACCCGCTTAAAAATCATGTGAATGTTATCGACTTTTTCCTCATGTGTACACTAAGCACAAGTCCTATGGCGGCTAAGTTGGTTATAAGTGACGAACCACCATAACTAAAGAAGGGAAGAGGAATTCCTGTAACAGGCATAAGACCTATACACATGCCGATATTTTCAAATGTATGTGCCAGAAACATACACGCCACGCCTATACATATGTATCGGCTTATATCGGATTTTGTGCGTTTGGAGTCTGCAAGGCATCTGTAAACCAATGCAAACAGAAGAAGTGTCACTGCTATACAACCAATCAGACCAAGCTCTTCGCCAATAACAGAAAATATAAAGTCTGTATGCTTTGCAGGAAGGTATCCAAGCTGCGTTTGTGTACCTTCGTATAAACCTTTTCCGAACAGTTGTCCCGAACCTATGGCAATTTTGGACTGAATTACATGGTATCCTGAGCCGAGAGGGTCGCTTTCGGGATTTATAAACATTCTAATTCTGTTCTTCTGATATTCTTTTAGCAGGAAAAACCATACCATAGGCATTATACCGATTATAGTTCCTGCTGCAGTAAGGATATATTTGTAGGATATACCTGCGGCGAATACAATGCCAATAAATATGAATATAAATACCATAGAAGTACCAAAGTCGGGCTGAAGCAGAATAAGGAAGAGAAGTATTCCTAAATGCAAAAGGAGTTTTAAAATATTCTTTGGCTCGTTGATATCATTGCCAAAATCCGATACCCTTTTGGAAAGAGTAATTATAAAACCGATTTTTACAAATTCGGATGGCTGGATTCCTACAGGACCGAATCTTATCCAGCTCTGACTTCCCGTATCCTCAAGACCTGTACCGATTATAAGTACAAGCACAAGCATAAACACACAACCCATGTATATAAGCTTCCAGGCCGATGCTACCTTTTCGTAGTTTACAGCAGTAAGAACCGTCATAAAAACTAAGCCCATCACGGCAGCTACTGATTGTATCAGGACGTATCTCGAAGCGCTTTCAAAACTGTGTACAGCGCTCGAAATCATAACAATTCCGAAAACCGTGCACAAAATGGTAAGCAGTATAAGAGTATAGTCAAGCTCTTTAAAGAGAAAAATTTTTCCTTTTCTTCGCATAATGTACCTCAAAATATAGTTTTAAACACATATTATTATATCCCTCTTTTTGCGGTGTGTCAACTTATGTTTACTATATTTATTTAATATAGGCTTTGCTTGACAAAACCGAATATATGTGATACAATACATAAAAATACTGTGAAAGAGAGGATAATAAAATGGATTCAGACGGGTGCGATAATTACACTTTTACTGGACTGTATTATTATTTGCTGTTATAAATAATATAGACATACCTATGTACAGAGTTATGTATAGGTGTGTCTTTTTGTGTGCAAAAATAATTTTTGACTACAGAATGGAGATTAATTAGAAATATGAGTACAACCGCATACATAGTGGTGATGGTGCTTCTCATTATGGGTTCTGCATACTTTTCGGCAACAGAGACGGCATTCTCATCGCTTAATAAGACAAGACTTAAATCAATGGCAGAAAAAGGCAACAAAAAAGCCGACCTTGCATATAAGCTTTCCGAAAAGTACGATAAGCTTATATCCACAATTCTTATAGGTAATAACATTGTAAATATTACAGCATCTTCGGTGGCTACAGTTTTCTTTATTGCAAAGTATCCGCAGTACGGTGCTTCGCTGGCTACCGCTACCATAACTATACTGGTGCTTATCTTTGGTGAAATCTCACCTAAGAGTATTGCCAAGGATATGCCCGAAAAATTTGCTTGTTTTTCGGCACCCTTTATAAACCTTCTTATAATACTTCTTACACCTGTTAACTTTCTGTTTTCAATGTGGAAGAAGCTTCTTTCCAAGGTGCTCAATATTGAAGAAAGCTCAAAGATGTCTCCCGAGGAGCTTATCATGCTTGTAGACGAAGTTCAGCAAGAGGGCAGTTTCGATGATGAAGATAGCGAGCTTGTGCGTAATGCCATAGAATTTGCAGAGCTTCGTGCAGAGGATATACTTACACACAGAGTGGATTTGGAAGCTGTGTCCAAGGATGAGGATAAAGCCGAGATTGCCAAGCTTTTTACACAGACGGGATTTTCCAGATTGCTCGTATATGAGGAAAGTATAGACAAGATAGTAGGTATTATTCACCTTAAGGACTTCCTAACTTATGATGGTATAACCAAGAAGAAGATTAAAGACATCATGACCGAGCCTCTCTTTGTACAGAAGTCGGTGCTTATAAATGACCTTCTTAAGATTCTGCAGAAGAACAAATCCCATATAGCTGTGGTTATAGATGAATACGGCGGTACGCTTGGTATGGTAACCATGGAGGATATTCTGGAAGAACTCGTAGGCGAAATATGGGACGAGCACGATGAAATAGTTGAAGATTTTAAGAAAATCGGTGAAAACGAATTTGTAGTAGACGGCTCTGTGAACTTTGAGGATTTCTGCGAGTTTTTCGCACTCGAAGCTGAATCGGAGAGTATATCCGTAGGCGGATGGGTAATGGAACTTATGGAAAAAATTCCTGAAAACGGTGATAATTTCGGCTATGAACACCTTGATATTACCGTTACAGAGACAGATTCCCACAGGGTTATTACATTAAATGTAAAAATGGTAGAATTGCCTGACGAAGAGCAAGAATAAATATATAAAGCAGAGGTAACCCTCTGCTTTAATTTTTTTATTTTCAGATAAAAAAACATCAAAAATATGTTGTAAAATCTAAAAAAGTATTATATAATGTAAATAGTACAAGTAGTTTTTAGAAAGCGAATAAGTGATACTGATTAAAGGAGAATATCTATGTTAAAAGGCAACGTTATTGTAGGTCAGTCTGGAGGTCCTACAGCGGTTATAAATGCATCGCTGGCGGGGGTTTTCAAAACAGCAAAGGATAGCGGATGTGCAAAAATTTACGGAATGAGGCACGGTATACAGGGGCTTGCAAACGGTGAGTATATCGATATGTCAGAGTATATAAGAAGCAATCTTGAGATAGAACTTCTTAAGCGTACACCTGCCTCTTTTTTGGGCACTTGCCGTTATAAGCTACCGTCATGTGAGGAGAGCACAGATGTATACGAAAGAGTATTTTACTACCTGAAAAAGCTCGATATCAAATACTTCTTTTACATTGGCGGAAATGACTCTATGGACACCATAATGAAAATGTCAGCTTATGCCGAAAAGATAGGCTCTGATATAAGATTTATAGGAGTACCCAAGACTATTGATAATGACCTTGCCGTTACAGACCATACCCCTGGCTTTGGCTCTGCAGCAAAATACATAGCTACTTCTGTAAAAGAGATTATATGCGATGCCAAAACATACTATACAGATTCTATAACCGTTGTTGAAATCATGGGCAGAAATGCAGGCTGGCTCACTGCTGCAGCTTCGCTCTCAAGGTGTGAGGACTGCTCGGGACCCGACCTTATATACCTGCCCGAGATGGTATTTGACCACAATGAATTTATATCACGCATAGAAGAACTTAAAAGGACAAATAAGGTTGTAACCATAGCTGTATCCGAGGGTGTCAAAACCGCAGACGGCAGATATGTGTGCGAAGCTAACAAGAAAAACACCGTTACAGACTCGTTCGGTCACAAACTGCTTGGTGGTACAGCCATGTATCTTTCGGATTTTATTACCGAACAGACAGGTGTTAAGTCCAGAGGTATAGTATTTTCCACCTTGCAGCGTTGTGCTTCGCACATGGTTTCGCGCCACGATATACGCGATGCTTTCATGGTAGGAGCAGATGCAGTTTCGGCGGCATTAAGGGGCGAAAATGCCAAGATGATAATAATAAAGCGTCTTGCAAATGAGCCTTATTCCGCAACTACAGATACCTATGACATAAAAGAAATAGCAAACAAAGAGAAATGTGTTCCCAATGAGTGGATTACACCCGACGGTACATATGTAACAAAGGAAATGGAAGATTATGTAAGACCGCTTATAATAGGCGAGCTTGCGCCGTTTATGGTAGACGGTATTCCCAGACACCTTTTTATAGAGGATTAGTATAGCATGATTGAAATCACGCCCAATTATTACGGCAAATTTAAGTGTATAGCAGACAAATGCGAGCATAGCTGTTGCATAGGCTGGGAGATAGCTGTGGACGAAACCACCCTCAGCCGTTACCGCAATACAGACGGCGATTTTGGCAGAAGACTTTCAGATAGCATATCGCCCGAAGGTTGTTTTGCTTTGGACAGTAATTCAAGGTGTCCTTTTTTAAACGGCAGGGGACTTTGCGATATAATAACAGAGCTTGGTGAGAATGCTCTTTGTGATATTTGCAGAGAGCACCCGAGATTTCGCAGTTATTATTCTTCTTTTTGTGAGGTGGGGCTTGGTCTGTGCTGCGAGCATGCGGGACAAATTATCCTTGGCTGCTGCGAGCCGTTTTCTCTGAATGGATTGGAAACTGTGTCGCTTACGAGGCAGGAAGAGTATTTTTTTGCTTTGAGACAAAAGGCATTTTCTATAATTCAGAAGAGAAATCAGAGTATGCTTTGCCGCATGGAAAAGCTCTCTACGGAATACGACCTCGATTTTTGGGACATTTCCCTAAGTGATATGGCAGGTCTTCATCTTTCCATGGAAAGATTGAACGATGAGTGGACGATATATCTGAATTCTCTTACGGATTTCAAATTTGATAGGAAGATTTTTGAAGATGAAAGTTTTGCGATTGCATTTGAACAGCTTTTGTGCTACTTTATTTTCAGACATTTCAATATGGACAAGGGCAATTACTACGAGGCAATATGCTTTTCACTTTCTGCTTGTTGTATTATCGGGGCAGTTTGTTCTATGCACAATGCCAGATATCATAAGCTTGAATTTTCGGATATTGTAAGGTATTCAAGAATGTATTCCGAGGAGGTAGAATACTCCAAGGAAAACACAGATATGCTTATTAAATATTTCGAATAAATTACCGATAAAAACAAAGTGTATATAAATTAATCTTTTTTGGCTTTTTGTAAAAAACGCTCTCGAGCATAATTGCTCGAGAGCGTTTTTCTATCATCATATAAGTTCTGCAGGGGATTGACCCTTAAATTCAATTTCTCCAAAAAGAGCCTTTACGGTAGCCTCTAAACATGGCTTGGAATAGGAATATGCGTTTATGTATGTTACAGGTGAATTGTTGTAGTATTTATAGATGTATGGTGAACCAAAGCTTACAATTACTGTTTTTGAAACATCTGCACAGTTGGAAGCCCATATGGAAGCCGCTTCATCACCCCAGAAATCTATAGGTCCTATGGGACGGTGTGGGGTACGGCAGAGAGCAAACATTATAAGGTCATATCCATCTTGAATTTCCTCCAAGTCATTTGACCATATGTTTCTTCTCATCTCTACAGAACAACCGTGTTTTTCAAATTCATTCTTTAATGCACACAGGTCATTGTACTGCGCATCATCGGGAGTTACACCTATTATAAGTACCTTTTTGTGTTTGTCTGTATCCAGCGGAAGAAGACCTTCAAACTTATTCAGTAATGTAAGCGAATTCTTTGAAATTTCTTTTGCAATATTGCGGAAGAAATCACCATCCGCATCGGATTTGTTTTCTACCATATCCAAAATTCCGTATTCACTCTTTAAGTCAAGGATTCTGTCTACAGCTTCATCAAGAAGTTTTTCGTCTATTTCGCCATTTAATATGCGTTTCTCCATTTCGTCTATGTATTCATATGCAGGCCAGAGGAGAACATCATTACCTGCAAGGAAGCTCTCTACACATCTGTCTACAGAGCCGTTGCCGCAGAAACCGCCCATAACCAGAGCATCAGTTACTGTTACACCTTTAAAACCAAGTTCCTTGCGAAGAAGATTTGTGGTAAGCTCGTAGGAAAGAGTTGATACAGGGTACGTACCGTCAACCTTTTCTGTCTGATAATCTGTGAGGTTGATGTGTCCTGTCATTATAGATGGGGGATTGTCCTTAAATAAGGTTTTGTACATCGCACCGTAGGTTTCTCTCCAGAGTTCCATAGGTGTTTCGTTGTCTACTGCAGTAAGATGTGGGTCTAAGAATTCGTTGTATGGTGCTCCGGGATAATGCTTAAGACAGGATATGATGTTTTCTTTTTTTAGTGCTTTAACTTCTTCAGAAACAATCTTCGTGTCAAGGTCCCAACGGTCGCTCACGCATCTAGTGTCAAGTACGGGGCTGCGCTTGGACATGTTTATATCGCATACGGGCCAGAATATCCAGTTTATTCCTGTTTTCTTGCAATCTTCTGCTATAAACTGGCCCGCTTTGTATGCAAGGTCTGTATTGTCTGCAGCACCAAGTGCCATCTGAGGAGGGAGAATTACATCTTCCTTCTTTGCAAAGGAGCCGCTGTCTGCAGTGGCAAACATGGGAACTTTAAGATATTTGTTGTATGTAGAAACCACATTTTTGAAATCAGGGTTTTCGCCAATAAGAAGTCCTTTTACAAGACCTTTATTATTGAATAATCCGCCAATAGGGTAGCGTTCAAGAAATTTTTCGAGACTTCCGCACATTTCTATGTGCTTGTCTGTTTCGCAAAGGCATATTACAGTCTGACCGATTTTCTCCCTTAATGTCAGATCTTTATGTGTAAGTTTTTTGGGCATATCTGCATCTCCTTTATATAGATACTTCTTTAGTATTTTATCATAATCAGAGTATAATTTCAACCTACGGTATTTGTTATATCTTTGTGTATATACTAAAAACTTTATCAGTATTTTATTTTTTGTTTGGATATAAAATAAAGACGGCAGAACCGTCTTTATTTTATGATTGATTTTTATAAGTTTATACCATTTGTCATAACTCTTCTGGAATTTAATTTTTCAGTTAAATCCGTAAGCGCTTCGGCAAATCTCTGATAATGAACGATTTCTCTTTCACGAAGGAACTTTATCACATCGTTTACATCGGGGTCATCGGAAAGACGAAGAATATTATCGTAGGTCGCTCTGGCTTTTTGTTCAGCAGCGAGGTTTTCATTAAGGTCTGCTAAGGGGTCGCCCGTGGATGCAATATACTTTGCGTCAAACGGTGTGCCGTTTGTGTTTGCAGGATAAATTCCTGTAGCGTGATTTATAAAGTAATTATAGAAACCGCTGTCTTTTACAAGGTCGGAGTCGAGGTCCCGTGTAAGCTGATATACAATGGCACCTACCATTTCGAGATGGGACAGTTCCTCGTTTCCTATATCATTTAGGAGTGCCTGTGTTTCATTTGTAGGCATTGCAAAACGCTGGCTCAAATATCTGAGTGACGCGGCAAGCTCGCCGTCGGGTCCACCGTACTGCGATAATATTATCTGTGCAAGACGGGGATTTTTGTTTTTTACTTTAACAGGGTACAAAAGCTTTTTTTCATATTTCCACATTATCTATACCTCCTTATGCCTGCCAGGGCCACTTTGTGGATGCCCACTGAAACGGTACTTCATTTGGAACATCATGCAGTCTTAATGCTTTGCACTTCTCGTTGTAGTCATACATCATGCTTTTCAAAGTAGCACTGAGTCTTGTAAACATATCCAAAGCTTCCTGGTTTTCGGGATGAGTATCCAGATAGAGATTAAGGTCTGTAAGAGCAAATTCAAGCTCGTTTATTCTTGTAAGCATTTGGTCACAGGTCATACTATTGCCATTATTGTTATTATTGTTATTATTGTTATTATTGTTACTATTGTTATTGCTATTGTTATTATTATTATTATTATTATTATTATTATTATTATTATTATTATTGCTGTTATTTCCGCCGTTATTGCCGCCATTTCCGTTTCCCATACCCGGGCAGGAACATTCGTTGTTTAAAGGACAATAAGGATTTTTGGGATAAATCATTTATTTCACTCCTTATTTAAATGGATTCATAATTGGATTTTGTGCGTATTCCGAAAAAGGAATATTTAATTCTTTAAATATTGTTCCGTTTTTTAGAGCTTCGCTTTGCGAATACAAGTTTTCAAAGCGTTGGTAGGGAACATATACAAAACCCACACGCGGGTTTTGGACATTAAATGTTTTATCCATCGTAACACCTCCAAATATTAGTTATATTTATTGTATGATTTGCATATTAATTATGTTACAGCCTTTACAACCCGTACTAAACATGATATAATTAAGAAAATTATAAGGGAAGATGGATAAGTATGCTCCAAAAAAACGTGCTGGAATATCTGGAAAATTCAGCAAATAAATATCCACAGAAAATTGCATATACAGATGAAAATGGCGCAATAACATTTAGTGAACTTCAGACCGAAGCCAAGAAAATAGCCACATTAATTTGCAGTAAAAGTAGTGAAACAAACCGACCCATATGTGTTGTGACAGGTAGGAATTACAGATGTATAACCGCTTTCATGGGGGTTCTCTATAGCGGAAACTACTATGTTCCCGTGGATGCGGACATGCCCTCCAAACGCATGAATTCGATTACAGAGGGATTAAAGCCGCTGTTTGTGTTGTATAATGAAACAGACTTAAAAGCCGTGGAAAAGTTTGGATGTGAAAACTTTCTGCTATATGGTAATACCAATGATATTGACGAAGATACACTTCTTGCAAGAAGAAGCGGAGTTCTGGATATTGACCCTGTATATGTTATATACACTTCGGGCTCCACAGGTGTTCCAAAGGGTATTGTAATTTCGCACAGGGCGGTAATAGATTTCATAGAATGGATGGCAGATGCCATAGGGTATACGCATGATGATGTGTTTGCAAACCAGGCACCGTTTTATTTTGATTGCTCTGTAAAAGATTTGTATCTTACACTAAAGCTTGGTGCGTGTGACCATATAATACCCAAGAAGCTCTTTATGTTTCCCACCATGCTTGTAGACTTTTTAAATGATAAAAAGGTTACAGCGCTCACCTGGGCAACATCGGGCTTTAACCTTGTAGCAACATCGGGCATATTGGATAAGAAAAAACCCCTGTTCTTAAACAAGGTTGCAATAGGCGGAGAAGCTATGCTTGCCAAAAATCTTAATAAATGGAAGAGTACTCTTCCCAATGTTAAATATGTAAATCTCTACGGTCCGACCGAGGTTACGGTAGACTGCACATGGTTTGAGATTACAAAAGATTACGAAAATCATGAAGCTATACCCATAGGAAAAGCCTGTGCAAACAAACAGGTACTTCTTTTGGACGATGAATTAAAGCCTGTAAAAAAGGGCGAGCCCGGAGAAATATGCGTAAGAGGTATGGGACTTTCAAACGGATATTACAACGATGCCGAAAAAACCAGACAAGCCTTTGTGCAAAACCCAAATGTCCCGTACGATGACCGCATATACAGAACTGGCGATATTGGTATAGAGGATGGTGACGGAAACATAGTTTTCCAGTCGAGAAAAGACGGTCAGATTAAGCATATGGGCTACCGCATAGAGCTTGGAGAGATAGAAAGAGCAGTAAATGCCCTCCGGGATATAGATTCGGCAATATGCTTCTACGACTCTGCAAGGGGCAGAATTGTTTGTGTTTTTGAAGGGGAGACCGACAGTAAGGATATTGCCGAAAAACTCTCAAAAATTATACCTAAATACATGATTCCAAACATATACCGCAGAGTTACTGCGATGCCGCACAATGCCAATTCAAAGATAGACAGAGTTCGACTTAGAAAGGAATACGATGAGGAAAATAACGCAGTACAATGAGATTTCGCCACTTATTATGAGATATTTTAAGAGGGGCGTTCTTACAAACAATTTTCTTGCCAAAGAGGATTATATTGCAGAGATAGAAGAGGGCAGACTCTTTTGCAAAACAGGTGATGATTTCCTTAATATTTATGTTTTAAGGGATGGCTTTTATCGGCTCTATTTCCATGCTTTAAATGAAGAAGTTGTTTTTCCAAGTATTAACGGTACCATTGTATGCGACTGCGTAGGATATGAGGAATTTTTCGCAAGAAACGGTTTCAAAAAGGAGCTAAGACGCATTAAATTGGAATGTACAAACCCTGAAACTCATGCTGTTACGGATGGTTTTGCGGCAAGCGTTTCAGATGCAGACAAAGTTTACGAAATTATGCAAAGCTCATTTAACCTTTTTACGGGTTATCTGCCTACATTTACTCAAATCAAAAATGAGTGTGAAAATGGTCTTATATACAAAACCGAAGATTGCGAAAAAATCACAGGGGTATTAAGATGCGCAAAGACAAATTCGTCTGTACAGATTAAGCATCTTTGCGTATCGCAGGAATTCCGCGGATGCGGTATTGGCAGGAAGCTGTGCAGTATTGCACTTGGTAACGGCAAAAAATGCACTGTTTGGACAGGTAAAGAAAACAAGGCTGCTATAGGACTCTATGAGTCATGCGGATTTACGCAAAGCGGACTTGAATCTATAGTATACAGGAAGGATGTTTAGTATGGTAACAAAATATAAAGTAACAGAGATACTCACAGAGATTTGTCCCGGTGCGGATATTACATCAGAAGCTCTTGTAGATGATGAGATACTCGATTCCTTTGACATAGTAGCTATCGTGAGTGAATTTATAGATGTTTTTGGTGTAGATATAGATGTGGATGATATAGTGCCCGAAAACTTTAATTCCATTGATGCCATGGTGAGATTACTGGAGGATAAGTAGGCATGACCTTTACTTCGGCAGTTTTTTTACTTTTTATAGTAATATGTGTAGGAGTATACTATCTGTGCCCTGAGAGATTTCGCTGGATTACGCTTCTTGTCTTCAGCTATCTTTTTTATCTTTGGGGCGGGATTGGTGTACTCTGCTATATACTATTTACTACCGTAACAACATATCTTGCGGGAGTATGTATAGGCAATATAAAACCCATGGATGATACCAAAGAATCCCGAAAGAGAGCAAAGCGCCGCAAGAAGCATCTTGCGGCTTTGGTGCTTATACTCAATTTTGGTTTACTTTATTTTGTTAAGTACTGGAACTTCACCTTGGATATACTTCATGTAAAGGATGGGGTTTTGCGTTTTAATATATTACTTCCGCTTGGTATTTCGTTTTATATATTTCAGTCCATGGGTTATATAATAGACCTTGTCAGAGATAAATATCAGCCACAGAAAAACTTTTTTAAGTTTGCCTTGTTTGTTTCATTCTTTCCCCAGCTTACACAAGGTCCAATAAGCCGATATGATAGTCTATCCTGTCAGCTTTACAACGGCAATGCATTTTCACTTGATAATCTTAAAGAAGGCATTAAGCTTATGGTTTGGGGTTATATTAAAAAGCTCGTGATTGCCGACCGTGCAGCAGTGGCCGTGTGCGCAATTATAGATAATTATACCGCATATCGAGGCTCGGTGATACTTTTTGGTGTGGTTTTGTACTGTGTGCAGCTATATTGCGATTTTTCGGGAGGAATAGACATCGCACGGGGTGCCGCTCGACTTTTTGGTATAGATATGGCACATAACTTCAAAAGACCGCTTTTTGCCACAAGTCTTGCGGATTTTTGGCGAAGATGGCATATAACACTTGGCTCATGGTTAAAGGATTATCTCTTTTATCCCATAACCCTGTCCAAACCTTTTATAGCATTAGGTAAATTCATGCGCAGGCATATTAAAAGCAAGGCAGGCAAAATTCTCCCTACATCCATAGCTACATTCATTATTTATTTTGTTATAGGAATATGGCACGGTGCCAGTTGGAAATATATTGCATTTGGTTTTTGGAATGGCACTCTTATAACGCTTGCACTCCTTTTTGAGCCATTTTTTGAAAAGGCGAAAAACAAGCTTTCCATAAATGACAGTTTACTCTGGTACAGGATTTTTTGTATTATACGCACTTGTATAATAATCGTGTTGGGACGCTATATAACACGCGCATCAGGTGTTTCCGAGGCGGTTGACATGCTTTGCAGGACGGTTAAAGACTTCGGTATAACATCTCTTTTGGATGGTACACTTCTTACATTCGGACTTACTTTGTATGACTATATGATAGTTCTCTTTGGTGTTATAGTAGTGTTTGTATTTGAGCTTTGCGAGGAAATTGGTTTTAGCCTTACAAAGAAGATAGAAGAAAAGGGAAGCTTAGCGGTATTTATATTAAGCTTCTTTGCTGTAGCTATACTTTTGTATTTTGGGATTTTCAGAGGTAATTATATTTCATCGGAATTTATATATAAGCAGTTCTGACGGAGGACGGTATGAGTTCAAAAAAATGGTGTCTTATTGCAATACTTGCAAGTTTACTTGCGGTATTGTCGCTCGTAGCATTAAATATTATTGTAGACCCTTTTGGTGTGTTTGGCGATGATTGGTATTCATACAACATTACTAACAATCCGCGTGTCGGAAAAATAGAATATCTTAAGAAAAACCATCATAAATACGATTCGTATGTAATCGGATGTTCTTCTACAAGTTCATTCCCCATTAAACAGCTCAATAAGTATCTTGATGCGAGCTTTTACAACATGATTATGTACGGCGGAGATATGCTCGATGTAGAACAGACTGTGTATTATCTCGGTGATAATTATGAGGTCAAAAACCTTGTTGTAAATGTATATATATCAAACGGCAGGGAATACGATGTTGAGTCCGACAGATACACAACCTCCATGCATCCCGATGCAGACGGAAGCTCTAAAATCAAGTATTATTTAAAATATGCCTTTTTGAATCCTCAGTACTCATTTTCCAAGCTTGATGCCAAGGGTAAGGACAGGTATCTTTCGGAGCCGTTTGATGTATTCGATGAAGAAACAGGTGCATATGACAAAAGGAAACGAGATGCAGAGCATGTGTCGGATATGCAATCCTTTTATGCAGCTTATCCCGTGTTTGAATCTTATCCTGTTACAAAATTCTCGCTTTCAAAATACAAAGAGTGCAGTGAGAGTCTTGGGAGAATAAAAGAATATTGCATGGAAAAGGGCATAAACTTCATTCCCGTAAACGGTCCTGTTTATTATGAATATTTTAAATCCGTACCCAAAGAGGAGATTGAAAGATACTACAAGGCACTTGCCGATGTTACGGATTTCTGGGATTTTTCCATAAGCTCTGTAAGTTTTGAGCCGAGATTTTTCTATGACGAAACCCATTTCAGAAACGATATAGGCAGGATGCTCCTTGCCAGAATTTTTTCGGATAATTCGGTATATATCGCACCCGATTTTGGAACATATGTAACCAAAGAGAATGTATCTGACT
Source organism: Clostridia bacterium (assembly GCA_045606045.1). GTDB lineage: Bacteria > Bacillota > Clostridia > UMGS1810 > UMGS1810 > RGIG8748. The sequence goes on from JAZURE010000009.1 coordinate 27,323, forward strand.
ATGTGGACAGCTTGTACGGTAAGACTTTTTCCGATGCAAATTATACTAAAAAACTTCCTGTTCTTTTGTATCATCATATATCTGAGAATGCGGATAGCGATGTAATTGTTTCTCCGGCACGCTTTGATGAGCAAATGAGGGCACTTTCCGAAAACGGATATACTGCAGTTACCACAGATGATGTTATAAATTACATCGAAAAGGGCACAGACCTGCCGGATAAACCCATTATGATAACATTTGACGACGGATATATGAGTAACTATGAGCATGCATACCCCATACTTAAAAAATACGGTCTTAAGGCTGTCGTGTTTGCAGTGGGGGAAACATATGGCAAGTCCACATATCCCGGAACAGATGCCAAGATTTTTCCGCATTTTGGCGATAATGAAAGACTTGATATGGCGGGAGTAATCGAAGTGCAGTCGCACAGCTATGCAATGCACCAAAATGCAAGACTCGAGGACGGGGATGCATACGAGAATATGCTCAAAAGAGAAGATGAAAGCGATATAGAATATGTAGACCGTCTTAAGAAAGATTGGAATAATTGGGCAGAGCTTGTGGGATATGCACCCAAAGCGGTTGCATTTCCCCACGGAAAGAGCGACCTGCTTACGCAGGCGGTTTTAAATGAGTGCGGAGTTAAACTCACATTTTCTACAAATGCCAAGGCTGATACTCTTATTAAGGGAGTAGCGCTCTCGGGATATTCATTGGGAAGATTTAATGTTACGGATGATATTAGCACAGATAAGCTTCTTGAGATTGTAGGTGCATAAATGAGACAAATAAAATATAATGTTATTTCGGAAGACTCGGGGAGAAAAATCAAGGATATTTTAAGGCAAAAATTATTGATTTCTGCCTCTGTAATCACACAGCTTAAAAAGACCTCCGACGGAATATTGTGTAATGGAGAACGCGTTTTTGCAGTTCATAAAGTATCTTTGGGCGATGAGATAGTAATTAATCTTACCGACAAGGCATCCCCAAATATCGAACCTACCTATATACCGATTGACATTGTATACGAAGACGAAGATGTTCTTGTCATAAATAAACCCAGGTCTATGCCTACGCATCCGTCGCAGAATCATCACAGTGATTCCCTTGCAAATGCTGTTATGGGTTATTACATGGATTCACCCATGACTTTCAGGGTAATAACAAGACTCGACAAAGATACCTCGGGAATCGTAATAATAGCAAAGAATAAAATATCTGCTGCAATACTTACAAAACAGATGATAAATAAGCAAATAGAAAAGGAATATGTAGCCCTTTGCCACGGCAAACCGAGTTCATCCTGCGGAGTTATAGATGCACCCATTGCAAGAAAAGACGGGTCTGCTATTTTAAGAGAAATAAATCCCTTGGGAAAGGAAGCTGTAACACTCTATGAGGTCATAGAGCAAAAAGAAGATAAATTCCTTGTAAGATTATTCCCAAAGACAGGCAGAACTCATCAGCTTCGTGTGCACATGGCACATATGGGTACGCCCATCTGCGGCGATGGATTATATGGATTTGCAGAAAGTGATAATACAACCAAGCTTCATTGCAGAAGAATAAAGCTTCGTGATCCAATGACAAATAATACTATGGAATTTACAGCCCCCATACCCGAAGATATGAATATATAAATCAGGTAACCTATGTTTAAAAGTAATGTGACCCCAAAAAGTTAGACTTTTTATAGCGTAGTAGTTTAAATGACTGCTACGCTATTTTTATGCAGCCAAGGCGTTGAGTCGATACTGTACCGGACTCATCCACCCAAGTTTTTCTTTGATTCTTTTCTCGTTGT
>JAZURE010000010.1:0-10786 GCA_045606045.1 Clostridia bacterium
TACATTTGATTATCCATATACCAACGGCTTTACTGAGGGATGTAACAACAAGATTAAAGTTTTAAAAAGAAATGCTTACGGATACCGTAATTTCGATAGATTCAGAAAAAGAATATTACATATGTTTAACTACAAAAAATCAAACACTGGAAAGGCAGTTGCATAAACTGCAACTGCCATCAAAAATTCCATTATTCAATTTTGACCCCAACTATTGACAAAGAGCCAAAATTCCCCGTGAAAACTTTGTGTTTTACGGGGAAATCAATTATACCAAAGGTTTCTCTCTGGAAATTATATGTACTATATTACCTTCGGGGTCTCTGAAAAACATAATACCCACAGAAGACGGTATGTTCGGTACATCTTTTATAAGCTGCACTTTTGCAGCTTTGATTTTTTGTACTGTTTCATCGAATGTATCAGTATAAAACGCTATATGTCTTATACCGGGTTTATCAAGCGTGGTGATTTCGTTGTTATAAGCAGGATTGAGACAGAATTCAATCATGCTTTTGTCTGCAAATGCAACAAATACAGTTCCCTTTCCGTTGTCAGAAACAACTCTTCCGTCAAACATATCTGCATACCATTTGGAGAGTTTATTGGAATCCTTGGCATAAATAGCTACATGTTCAATACCTGTAATCATTGGCGTATCTCCTTTTTCAACAAACCCTCAACAATTTGTGTTGAGGGTTTGTAAATTATTATTTATTTGCACTTCTGTCTGTATAGTGAGTGTGGAGAAGGTCGTGTGCTTTGTGACTTCCCGGCTCACCGAAGAACTCTTTGTACATAAGCTGAACATTGGGATTTTCGTGAGATTTTCTCAGTACAGAAGCTTCGTCTTCGCTATAGAGGGCGCTTGCTCTCTTAGCCTTAACATCTACTGTAGCTTTAACTCTGGAATCAACGATAGGCTGACCACCGCCATTTATACAACCGCCGGGGCATGCCATAACCTCTACAAAGTCATAGTGTTCGCCGTTTTTAATCTTGTCCAGTATGATTCTGGCATTCTTCGTACCATGAACAACTGCAACCTTAACATCCTTGCCGGCAATCTTGAGAGTAGCTTCTTTTACTCCGTCAAGACCACGGACTGCTGTTATATTGAGGTTATCGAGAGGCTTGCCTTCAAGGATTTCGTATACTGTACGTATAGCAGCCTCCATAACACCGCCTGTTGTACCGAATATAACACCTGCACCTGTAGCATCGCCAAAGGGCTGGTCGAATTCTTCATCAGGAAGATTTACAAAATCAATACCTGCCTGCTTAATCATTCTTGCAAGCTCTCTTGTTGTAAGAGATGCATCGATATCTCTTCCGAATTCTTCTCTCGAAGCTTCAAACTTCTTGGAAGTACATGGCATTATGGCAACAGAATATATATCCTTTTTGTCTATACCCATCTTTTCGGGATAATATGACTTGAGCACTGCACCAAACATTTCCATAGGTGACTTACAGCTTGAAAGGTTACCAAGAAATTCAGGATAGTAATGCTCACAGAACTTAACCCAACCGGGTGAACATGATGTGATTATAGGAAGATTTTCCTGATTTGTAAATCTCTGAATAAATTCTGTGCCCTCTTCCATGATTGTAAGGTCAGCAGCAGTATCGGTATCGAATACCTTGTCAAAACCGAGTCTTCTGAGTGCTGCAACCATCTTGCCTGTAACAGGAGTACCGATGGGAAGACCGAATTCTTCACCAAGTGCTGCACGAACAGCAGGAGCAGTCTGAACTACTACATGCTTTTCGCTACTGTCTATAGCAGCCATAACCTGAGGTATATCATTCTTTTCATAAAGAGCACCAACAGGACAGGAAACTATACACTGACCGCAGAAGATACAACCAACATCCTTGATTTCCTTTTCAAATGTGGAAGTAACATGAGTTTTAAAACCTCTCTCTACACAACCGATTACGGATATTGCCTGGTTGTTACAAGCAGCCACGCATCTGCGGCAAAGGATACATTTGTTGTTATCTCTTACAAGCGAAGTGGATGAACAGTCAAGCTCATACTTTTCGTTTTCGCCTTCATATCTTAATTCGCTTATACCAAGTTCATCAGAAAGCTGCTGAAGTTCGCAGTTTCTGTTTCTGATACAGGTAAGGCACTTCTTTTCGTGATTGGAAAGAATGAGTTCCAATGTAGCCTTTCTTGCTTTTCTTACCTTGGGTGTGTTTGTGTATATTTCAAGTCCTTCGGACACAGGATATACACAGGCAACCTGAAGTGCTCTTGCACCCTTGATTTCTACCAGACACATTCTGCAGGCACCAATCTGATTTAAATCTTTGAGATAGCAGAGTGTGGGAATGTGAATATTTGCGTCCCTTGCGGCATCAAGGATGGTGTAAGATGCAGGAACACTATATTCTTTATCGTTAATTTTAATATTTACCATATCCATCTTATATCCCCTCCTTATTTATAAATTGCTTTCTTAGGACAGCTTTCAATACAAGCACCGCACTTGATACATTTTTCGGTATCGATGGTGTGTACCTGCTTGAGAGCACCGGAAATAGCACCAACAGGGCATACTCTTGCGCACTTTGTACAACCGATACAGATATCGGGGTTGATTTTGTAAGATACAAGTGCCTTACATACACCTGCGGGACACTTCTTATCAACAACATGAGCTTCATACTCGTGTCGGAAGTATCTTAAAGTACTGAGTATCGGATTAGGTGCTGTCTGACCGAGTCCGCAAAGTGCAGAATCCTTTATCATGTAGCAAAGTTCTTCAAGTCTGTCTATATCTTCGAGTGTGCCGTTGCCGGAAGTGATTTTATCGAGTATTTCCAAAAGTCTCTTTGTACCTATACGGCAGGGAGCACACTTACCGCAGGATTCATCTACAGTAAATTCGAGGAAGAACTTAGCTATATCAACCATACAGGTATCTTCGTCCATAACAATAAGTCCGCCCGAACCCATCATAGAGCCGATGCTTATAAGTGAATCGTAGTCTATGGGAGTATCAATGAGAGATTCCGGAATACATCCGCCGGAAGGTCCGCCTGTCTGAGCAGCTTTGAACTTCTTGCCATTGGGGATACCGCCACCGATATCATATACTACCTCACGAAGTGTAGTACCCATGGGGATTTCCACAAGACCCGTATTGTTTATTTTACCACCTACGGCAAATACCTTTGTACCTGCACTCTTTTCGGTACCTATAGCCTTGAACCAGTCAGCACCGTTGTTGATTATAGCGGTAATGTTTGCATATGTTTCAACATTGTTTAAAAGTGTGGGTTTGCCGAAAAGACCTTTAACAGCCGGGAACGGAGGTCTTGGTCTGGGCTCACCGCGGTGACCTTCTATTGATGTAATGAGCGCTGTTTCTTCACCACATACGAAAGCACCTGCACCAAGTCTTAATTCCATATCAAAGGAGAAATCTGTTCCAAAGATATTCTTACCAAGTAAACCGTATTCTCTTGCCTGTTCTATGGCAATATTCAATCTGTTTACTGCAATAGGATACTCCGCACGGATATATACATAACCCTGATCCGCGCCTACAGCATAAGCAGCAATAGCCATAGCTTCGATAAGTGCGTGGGGATCGCCTTCAAGAATACTTCTGTCCATGAAAGCACCGGGGTCGCCCTCGTCGGCATTACATGCTACAAATTTCTTGTCGCTTACGGAGTTTGCAGTGAACTGCCACTTAAGACCTGTGGGGAATCCGCCGCCGCCACGTCCGCGAAGACCGGATTCTTTTACAACATCTATAACATCCTGCGGCTTCATTTCTGTAAGCACCTTACCAAGTGCTGTGTAACCGCCAAAAGCAATGTATTCATCGATAGCTTCGGGATTGATAACACCGCAGTTCTTGAGCGCTATACGCTGCTGCTTCTTATAGAAGTCTACCTCATTAAGAGATTTGATGTTGTTATCATCCACAACAGTCTCTTGATATAAGAGTCTCTTAACAATTCTTCCTTTTAAAAGATGTTCCGAAACGATTTCTTCTACATCATCTTCCTTAACCATGCTGTAGAAAGCACCTTCGGGATAAACAATCACTATAGGACCTAAAGCACAAAGACCGAAACAACCGGTTCTTATAACTTTAATTTCCTCTGAAAGTCCGTTTTCTGCCAAACAGGATTCAAACTTAGTGATGATTTTTTCACTACCCGAGGAGGTACAACCTGTTCCGCCGCAGACAAGGACATGAGCTCTTGCTAATTCCATGTGAAAACTCCTCCTTATTTATCTTGTGCACCTATGGTGTATTCATCTACAACCTTGCCATTTACTATTGTATCATTAACAACTTTGGCAATCTTGTCGGCAGACATTTTCACATAGGTAATTTTTTCGTCGTTCATATATACTTCAACAATAGGCTCAAGCTTACAAAGACCTATACAGCCTGTCTGAGTAACAAATACCTTTTCGGAGAGGTTTCTTTTGTCAATCTCATCCATAAGCGCCTTTAAAACAGGTCTTGCACCTGCAGCTATACCGCAAGTAGCCATACCTACAACAACTCTTATACTGTCGCTGTCTTCTTTTCTTAAATTAATTTTGGATAATGTTTTATTTCTTATTTCTTCCAACTGAGCTAAGCTTTTCATTTACAATGCACCTCCGTACAAATTTTGAGTTTGCTCGTTAATATAACCTTCAATCCAATTAAGGACATCCATGTTTGAAAGTTCTACTTCCTCGCCTAATATTTTGCGAATTTCTATGGTGGAAAAAGTGAACTGTTCTTTATTATACATATGGGTATATATAAAATCTGTTTTACTGTTTCCGCCGATTAAACTGGTAACAGTAGATGCCATATCTCCCAAAGGCTGTCTGTCTATGCTGTCATATACCAAAGTTGCTTTTACCCTTGTCCCCTCTCCTACCTTCGAGGTTATCTCAAGGTCTCCGCCTGTAAGAACGCATGCGCTCTTAAAAAGCGACAAACCCATACCGACCTTTCGGGTAGTTCGTGTGGTCTTAAAGGGATTTATAACATCTTTAAGGAATTCTTCGTCCATGCCGCAACCGTTGTCTGTGATTTCTATTGTAAGAAGATTTGAAGATATATCTTCTGTAACAACGATTTCAACAACCGATGCGCCTGCCTTGGTAGAATTCTTCGCTATATCCAGAACATGCAGAGAAAGTTCTGTCATGGCATTAATCGGTATATTTTGCAAGAATGGTTTCAACATCGTCTACGGTGAGCCTTCCGTAAACTTCGTCATTTACGGTGAGTACCGGTGCAAGACCGCAAGCACCTATACATCTGGTAGCTTCCAGAGAGAACTTGCCGTCAGAGGAGCATTCGCCCACTTCAATGCCGAGCTTTTCCTTAATTTTGTTGATAATGTCACCGCTACCCTTAACATAGCAAGCAGTTCCAAGACAAACACCAATGTGATATTTGCCCTTGGGGTTAATGGTAAACTGTGTGTAGAAAGTAACTACACCATATATTTCGGACATAGGAACATCCAAACCGTCCGAAATTGTTTTCTGTACTTCAATAGGCAAATAACCGAAGATGTTCTGCGCCTCATGAAGAACAGGTATAAGCGCACCTTCTGTGCCCTTGTACTTGGCAATTACTGCCTGAAGCTTTGCGTCTTGTTCCACTGTGCTCACAAAAGCCGGAGCCTTAGTTTCGCTCATAGTAAAACCTCCTTGTAAGTATTGAAAAAATATAAATATATAATATATTAAACAACTATTTTATAATAACATAAAACCACGAAATTTTCTATATTTTTAACTATATGTTTCAAATTTCGTCATAATCAACAAAAAAGGTCAGTTTTTTTGTTTCAAATAGTCAATAATCCCCCTCGCTGAACAGGTATCTATGTCAATAAAAAACTCCTTTTCATGTATATCCCAGAGGAAGTGCGCATCCGAGTTATGAATTATATTAAAACCCGATAAATTATGTTCGTTAAGAAACGTAGTTTTTCTGTCCGGAAATTTCATCTCAAGAGTAGAAAATTCAAGTTCGTGCGGAATAAAGCCAAGGTTTGAGATGATACTGTAGGAGCTTTTGTCAACATGCGCCGGTATGGCAACACCGCCAAGCTCGTTTATAATCTTAACTGTTTCGTCAAGGGAAAGTGTTGTTGCAGTGGAAAGTAAATTCGACACCGTTGCAACAACCTCATCGTCAGAATTAAGCACGGTCTGATTACCGAAAATATCCGTTCTGTTTTTTATAGCAGGAAGCCTATTAGAGACAATTTCCCCAAGCTGTTCTGCCCCGTCGGGTGTAGCAAACATAGCCACAATATGAACTTCCTCCGAGGTTTCCACCTCCATTGCAGGCACAACAATAAGACCTGCTTTTTCCCCGCACTCACAGACAGCACGCACATTAAGAGCGCTGTTGTGGTCTGTAATTGCTATTGCATTAAGGCCTTTTAAAAGGGACATATTTACAATGTTATTTGGTGTCATATCCTCATCGCCGCAAGGCGAAAGAGCGCTATGTATGTGGAAATCGTAGTAGATTTTCATATTAATTTACCAATTTGTGTACAAAGTTCGTAGGAAGGCATATCCGTCCGGAGAATTGTAACCTCCTCTTCCTGAGCCTTTTTAATAACTTCCTCGTCTACAAACATATTCTGAGACACAATTATAGCAGAAAGGTCCGTAAGAACTGCAATTGCAACAATATTTATATTCACCTGAACGGTAACCCACAAATTGCCCGAATCTATGTTTGACATGCAGTGGCTAAGGAGGTCAGAGCAATAGCAACCGTTTATCTCTTTTGTCATATCTCCTTTGCAAAGAATTTCCAATGACAGCTTATCAGCCAGTTCAGAAACTAACATAATCTACACCTCTATATCATCAATGTTTATATCGCTTGCTTCTTTCGCAAAATTGAGCACTCGTTCCTTGAATTTAACTATGCAAGCATTCTCCGTTGTAAAACCAAGCACTATATCCTCGGCAAGTGCCCTGCATGTGGGCGAGCCGCATGAACCGCAATCGAGTTTTGGAAGAGTCTCATGTATTTCTTCTATCCTTGCAAGTTTTTGCATAGCAACCATTATGTCATCATCAAGATGTAATTTACTGGTGTAAGGCAAGTTTAACTTCCAGAGAACATCATATTCATTATCGGCATAATTATTCTTATTGCAAGGGGCATTTTCGGATGCCAGAGTCTTAACCCGTCTTCTTGATACAAAACCGTTTTCAACATTGAGAGGTCCTCCGACACAACCACCAGTACATGCCAGAAGTTCAGCAAAAGCTACATCTTTTAACCTGTTGCTCTCTATATCTTCAAGGATATTAAGAACATTATGTATTCCGTCCACTGCGATATAGCTCTTGTTTCCCGAAGCCTTTGCTTCACCTCCGCTGTTTGCCCAGCAGATACCCTGCAAGCCTGCTTTGGAAAGTGGCTTTTGGTCTGCATTTTTAAGGTGAGGAAGAATCTTTTTGTACACATCCTTAATAGATATAGAACCATCGATATTGCTCTTTTCAAGCCCTATGGGGTATTGAGCACAGGTGGCCTTGGCGGCACAAGGGGTTATGAAAAATACCCCTATTTCCTCGGGTGAATATCCTGTCTTTTTTACTGCTTCCTCCCTTGCTATATGACCTGCAAGCTGCATTGGAGATATAAGAGGCAAAACATTGTCCACAAGGCTTGGAAAACGGGTGGAAATTAGCTTTACCACTGCGGGACAAGCCGAGCTTATAACAGGTAGTTCAGGATTGCCATTTTCAATAAATTTCCTGGTCTCTTTAGTTATTATTTCTGCTGCTAAAGCAACCTCAAACACATCATCAAAGCCTATTTTTATAAGAGCATTTAAGATTGCATTTATGTCCTTTACTTCCGAAAACTGTCCGTAAAGCGTAGGAGCAGGAAGAGCAACAGAGTATTTGTAATCTTTTAATTTATAGAATGAATCTGTAATTGCGGTTTTGGCATGATAAGGGCAAACGCGTATACACTCACCGCAATCTATACAACGGTTTGTGATAATCTTTGCTTTGCCGTTTCTAACTCTTATAGCTTGAGTAGGACACATTTTGATACAATTTGTACAGCCGTGGCATTTATCCTTATCAAGCTGCACAGAGTGTCTTATATCTTTCATAATACTCCCGCCTTTATTTTGTAATATTTACCGTCATTTCCACAGTTGTACCCACTCCCACAGTTGAATCAATGTGGAAATGGTCAGTATATTTTTTCATATTTGGAAGTCCCATACCTGCACCAAATCCAAGCTGGCGTACCTCCTCGCTTGCTGTAGAATAACCTTCTGTCATAGCAAGGTTTATATTTTGTATTCCTGGGCCTTTATCTTTTAAAATCATATGGATTTTATCATGTGTTACCGTAACATCTATTACGCCTCCGTCGGCATGAATAACCATGTTTATTTCGCCCTCGTACATAGCGATGGTTGCCTTACGGATTATCTGCGGCGAAATTCCGAGCTGGCTTAATATCTTTTTAAGATTTCTTGATGCTTCACCGGCTACCGTAAAATCCTCACCGTCGATATTGTAACTAACCTTGTAACCGTCCATATGTCCCTCCTACTCGTTGCCCAAGCCGTTTTTATACAATATACCCGAAGCATAATACATTGTATAATCCGTGGACATAAGCGTTATATTTGATTCTTTGGCAAGCTCAATTATCTCGTCTGTAGGAACTTTTCCGCGAACAAATACAATCGCCTTCATATCCATCATCTCAGCTGTTCTTACAACCTGAGGATTAATAAGACCGGTAAGAAGCAGAGACTGATTTTCTACAAATGCAAGAACATCGCTCATAAGGTCACAGGCAAAAGCCGAGTACACCTCACGGTTTAATTCATCATTATCTGTCATTACCTTTGCAGAAAGCAATTCTTTGACTTTGTTAAGCTTCATAACTTAACCTCCTTATTCAAAATAGGCAAAATATTTTACCTTGCTTTTTCCGGGGTAAAAGAAATCGTATAATTCCACCAGATAATCGTCTGTCATACTGGCAATATAGTCTATAATTATCTGATCCTTATCTGTTTCCAGATAATCCTCTACAGAATAATACTTCCGAGCATTATTTATATAATCCACATGCTGTTTAAATATGGGTGAACTCTTGTTGGAATTTTCCAAATCAAACAAAAGCTTTGTATAAAGCGAGTCAAACATCGGGGCAATTACTTCTTTTTGTATGCTCGAAACTTCTTTGCTATAGTAGATTTTTTCGTAATTTTCCCTCTTGGAATCTCTCAGATTGTTAAAACACTCCTCATCCATGCATATACAGTCCTTTCCAAGGCTGTTTTCGATTACATTTACAATCATATTGTTTATAATCGCAGCATTGAAATTACCTAAAGAAGAGTTGGAAAAGCTGTCATAGCTTTGGATGAGTCCTGTTTTCATGGCGTCTTGTCTGTCTTTTCCGATATAAGCTATAAGGTCGCTTATCCTTACTACACAACCCTCTTTTGTAGACGGCATAATAGAATTTGCATAAGATTTATCAGTATAACATTTTTGATAGATTTCATCGAATTGTTCAAAGGTTCGGGTTTGCCACGGTACATATGTACGCATCTCGCTTTCGCCGTTGTGACAGAGTATTCCGTCAAGGGTCTGCAGACTTATATTGTACATGAAGATTTCGTCAAGAACTCTTACGCTGTGGACATTGTGCAGAAAATGCTTTCCAGTCTTTTCCATGCTTATTATGTCAAGAAATTTTTCACCTGCGTGACCAAATGGCGTATGACCGATATCATGGCCAAGAGCTATTGCCTCTATTAAATCTGTATCAAGGCCAAGCATTCTGCCTATATTGCGTGCTATACGGGACACCAGCTGAACATGGAGTGCTCTTCGTGTTATATCATCGTTTTTATAAAGTGAGAAAACTTGCGTTTTATCACCGTATCTGTTATAATACGGGCAATGGAGAATCTTTTCTGCATCGCGAACAAAAGCGGGACGCCAGAGATTTGCTCTGTCATGTTCAGAATTTCTGCGCACAGAGTAATCCTTTAATATAAACTTATCTCCCACACTGTTTTTAATTTTATTAAGAGTTTCGGATGATAAAGATTTGTATGCTGACATTAAAACACCTCTTTGTATAATAATACCACATAATCCATGTATATAGCAATACTTTTTGTAAAGGAATGATAAAATGAAATTCATGGAAGCTGCATTAGAAGAAGCAAAAAAGGCTTTTGCAAATGAAGATATACCAGTCGGATGTATTATTACTGACGGAAAAAATGTTATTTCTGCTTCTCACAATACGGTATCTAAAGAAAAAGATATAACCTGTCACGCTGAAATAAATGCAATAAAATGTGCAATTTCATCTCTTGGAACCAAGGATTTAAGAGATTGTGATGTTTATGTAACACTTGAGCCGTGTCCCATGTGTGCAGGAGCGCTGATAAACGCAAAGGTTAAGCGTATTTACATAGGCGCAATGGAGCCAAAAAGCGGATGTTTCGGCTCTAAGATTGATTTTAATAAACTTGAATTCAATCACAAGCCCGAAATTTATTACGGAATATGTGAGGATGAGTGTTCAAAACTTCTTACTGATTTTTTTGAAAACAAACGATAAAAAAGACCTGCTAAATAAAGTCAAGAGAAATTTTAAAAAATATTTAACTTAAATAACAGCATAACAAATAGACCGGCATTGAAGAGTGTCGGTCTAAATTTTTGTATAAACAATTCTAGGAGTTTGAATAAACTGCTTTAACT
>JAZURE010000011.1:0-6205 GCA_045606045.1 Clostridia bacterium
ACCGAACCGCAGCGGAAATTGATTTTCGGTAATTTTGCTCCGCTTTTTTGCTTGATTTAAGGCATCTGTTTTACCTTGAAATACGCAATGTGCAACTTATCGGATAACCTCCGCTGTGCGCTCGCACAATATGCGGTATCCCGTAGCACGTGCCTTATGAATTTTGGGATAAAACATACGACACAAATCAAAGTAAAAATGCGTTGCTTCAAATGATACGAAGCAACGCATTTAATATTATTTGTTTTTATTGTAGATTTCCATAAGTCCCTTTAACAGAAGCTCATCATCTACTATGATATCCCTTTTGCAAATCGGGACTATAACCTTGGCAAGACCGCCTGTGGCAACTACATTCACCTTTTCGCCAAGCTCGTTTTCTATACCGTCTATTATACCGTCCATGCCGTATGCGGCAGAGTAGAGTATGCCGCTTTTCATGCAGTCTACGGTGTTTGTGCCTATGAATTTCTTTGGCTCCTCTAAGCTTATTTTCGGTAGCTGCGAGGTGCCCGATGCAAGCGATTTCATAGAGAGCATAAGACCGGGGAGTATCATTCCTCCGAGAAGCTCTCTTTTGCTGTTTATAACTGTGATGGTAGTAGCTGTGCCAAAATCTATTATGGCAAGCGGTACGGGGTATTCATTAAGTGCCGCCACAGCACCTACCACAAGGTCGCTTCCGAGCTGTGCGGGGTTATCCACCTTGATGCTAAGGCCTGTCTTTATGCCCGGTCCTACTATGAGGACATCTATTTGTGTTATCTTTTGTATAGCGTCCTTTACAACATTTGTTATATCGGGCACAACAGAGGATATTATTCCGCCCTCTATTTCGGTGGGATTTATATTGTACAGCTCAAGCACATTTTTAAAGGATACTGCATATTCAAGAGCCGTAGAGGTAGTTTTGGTAGAGAGCCTTTCCGTAAAGCACACCTTTTCGCCCTTGAAACAGCCTATTACAATGTTTGTATTTCCTATATCTATAGCAAGTATCATGTGTCTACGCCCTTTCCGTAGCTTTGATAATTCTTACAATTATTGGGGAGAAGATTATGTTTGCCGCAAGCTCAACAAGGAAATTTCCGCCAACAAGACCGAATATCATGTAGTGAGCCACTCCGCCTCCAAGACCTGCACCCTCTGCCCACATTACTATTGTGTCCATAAAGAATACAAGACATCCCAAAAGAAATACGCCCGTGTTTACAACAGGGCATACTATTGCCGAAACAGCAGAAGCCAGATAGATGTTGCCCTTGAAAATCTTTTGCGCGCCCTTAAAGGCAAGACCTGCAATAAGACCGCAGAGTGTTCCCTTTACAAGAACAGTTATTACAGTTCCCAAAGCATTCACCGCAAGAAACGGTGCGGCGTCACCTGTTATAAGCACCATTGCGCCAAACACAAAGCCAAGCCATGCTCCTATCCTCCAACCGCAGGTTGCAGTTCCTATTACAATCGGAATCAGCACCAGAGAGATAGAAAAGGGACCAAACTTAATAAAGCTTCCCATGTACTGAAGTACTGCTACAAGCGCCGTGAGTACGGCACCCATTACCAATGTCTTTACAGACATTTTTCTTTCGTTCATATTAAATTCCTCCTTGTTAATGTTCTCATCGAAAATGTAAAAAAAGCGCAGACCGCTTATAGGCTTGGTTATTGATATTATTGCATGAAGTTAAATACCAACAAGGCGATTAAATTTATGTAGAAATCTGCCTACAGCAGATTTCTCATATATTTAGCCTATAAGCTCTAAGTGAACTTCACCTCTCGGCGTACTTTTGTACGCCTTCGGGTTGCCCTTCGGTTCAGTTCACTTATTCTGCATCATTTTTTCCTATTTTCTGAAAGATACAGTACGCGGTTATTATAGCACCAAATTTACAGTTTGGCAATAGCTTTTGTGTTGAAATTTGTTTTGCAAGGGTGTATAATAATTATTATATTTTATATATTGGAGGAGAAATATGTTTTCAAAAACATATGAATTAAGATATTCGGATTACAAGGATTTTGATACTGTCAAGGTTTCTTCGGCTCTCGATATCGTGCAGGAAATATCGGTATGCCACAGCGCAAGCCTCGGATACGATATGGACAAATTGAGAAGCCTTGGCATAGCCTGGCTTATACAGGGTATAAATGTGCATTTTGAAAGTAAGATAAGCACCAAATACCCCATAGAAGCCTTTACCGCGGTTAAATCTGCAAGACTTGCAACCTCGGAGAGAGGATGCATACTAAAACAGAATGGCAGGACAGTATGCAAGACTATCGCCAACTGGTTTTTGTTTGATGGGCAAAAGGGTAAAATAGCAAAGATGAGCCCCGAAATGCAGGCGGCATATCCCATACACGATTTTGGCGATGAGTTCTTTACATGCAGGAAGCCGACTCTTGTAAAGGATGCGCCAAAGGTATATACAATAAAGGTTTCCAATAAGGAGATAGACACAAATATGCACCTTAACAATCAAAAAAGTGCAGAGCTTCTTATGGATGCCCTGCCGTTTGACTATGAGTTTAACGATATAAAGATACTATATAAAAAGCCCGCGCACCTTGGCAATGCACTCTCAGTATGTGTGAGTGAGACGCAAAATGGATATTATGTCCACCTCAAAGATGAAAATGGTGTCATTTGCGTAGCGGGAACATTTGAAAATCTGTAATACGGGAGATAAAAAATGCTTGGAACAACAGTTAATGTAATAGCGGTAATTTTAGGAGCGATTGCAGGCTCTCTTATCAAGAAAGGTATGCCAAAGCGCATATCGGATGCAATGACAACGGCAGTAGCCATGATAGTTCTTTACATAGGCATAGACGGTATGTCCTCGGGCAAAAACACTATGGTGCTTGTATTTGCAGTTATACTTGGAGGACTTATAGGCACTGTGCTGGATTTAGACGGCAAAATGCACACTCTTGGCGAAAGGGTTGAAGAGAAGCTTTCCAAAGGCGGAGGAAATGTTGCAGAGGGCTTTGTGAGCGCATCGCTTCTTTTCTGCGTGGGTGCTATGGCAATAGTAGGTCCCCTGCAATCGGGGCTTTCGGGCAATCACGAAATGCAGTATACCAAGGCGGTGCTCGACTTTATATCGGCAATAGTATTTGCATCTGCGCTCGGCGGTCTGGGAGTGGGACTTTCCTCACTTTCGGTTTTGGTTCTTCAGGGCTCGATAACTCTTCTTGCAGGCGTTGTGGCACCGTATCTTAATGACTACACAATAGGCGAAATGACCTGCGCAGGCTCGGTGCTTATATTTGTGCTCGGTCTTAATCTTATGGGCATCACAAAGGTTAAGCTTATGAACTATATACCTGCTGTTCTTATGCCCGTAATCCTTTGCCTTTTTATGAAATAGGGGAATTAATATGTTATCTTCTTGCACACTTTGTCCGAGGGAGTGCTCTGTAAACCGCACGGCAGGCGAGACAGGCTTCTGCGGGTTAGACAACAGAATAAAGGTTGCACGAATGGCTCTTCACCACTGGGAAGAGCCTTGTGTTTCAGGTACAAAAGGCTCGGGCACTGTGTTTTTCTCGGGTTGCAATATGAAGTGCATATACTGTCAGAACTACGATATATCGAGAAACTGCAAGGGCAGATTTATAACCGAAGAGGAGCTTGCGCAAAGCTTTTTATCGCTTCAAAATGAGGGTGCCCACAATATAAATCTTGTCACACCCACACACTATGTACCAAATATTAAAAAGGCTCTGGATATGGCGCGCTTGGACGGTCTTAAAATACCCGCTATCTACAACTGCGGAGGCTACGAAAAGCAGGAAACCATTGAATCACTTAAGGGTTATATAGACATATACATGCCTGATATAAAGTATTTTTCCGATAAATATGCCGTAGAATATTCCATGGCAGACGGATATTTTGAATATGCAAAAAAGGCTCTCTGTGAGATGGTATCTCAGGCGGGAGAGCCTGTTTTGGACGAAAACGGAATCATGCAAAAGGGTGTAATAGTAAGACACCTTATGCTTCCCTCACTTCTTTTTGAAACAAAAAAAATTATAGATTACCTTGCATCCGAATATAAGGACAGTATATACATAAGTCTTATGAGTCAGTACACGCCGATGCCCTCTGTATCCTCTCACAGCAGATTAAACAGACGTATAAATGTTCGGCACTACGAAGCCATGACAGAATACATAGAGCTTTTGGGGCTTAAAAATGTGTACATTCAGGATATAACTTCGGCACAGGATGATTTTATACCAGAATTCTATGGTAATGATTAACCCAAGGCAACATCAAGGCACATCATCACCGTAAAGCCAAGGGCAAACATGACGGTGCCTGCATAGCTTTTCTTTCCGCTAAACATCTGCGGTATAAGCTCGTTTACGCTTACAAAGAGCATCGCCCCCGCGGCAAAGGAGAGCATATACGGAAGCGCAGGTGTTACAAACGAAGCGAATATTATTGTAATTATAGCCCCTGCAGGCTCTGCAACACCTGACAGTACACCGTACAAAAAAGCTTTTACCTTGCTCTTACCCTCTGCGGCAAGAGGCATGGATATGATACTTCCCTCGGGGATGTTTTGTATGGCAATGCCTGCAGACAGGGCAAACACGCCTGCAGCATTAAGACCGCTGTCGCCTGAAAGAAGAGCCGCAATGGCAGCACCCACAGCCATGCCCTCGGGCACATTGTGGATTGTTACCGCCATAAATAGCATGGATCTGCCTATGGCGTTTTTTTCAGACATATCCTCTATATGAGGCTCGGGCAGAGCTTTATCGAGTATGAGCATTGTGAGTACACCTATCCACACACCGATTAATGCAGGCAAAAAGGATAAAGCACCAAGGTGGGCGCTTTTGTCTATGGACGGAAGTATAAGACTCCACACGGATGCTGCCACCATGACACCCGATGCAAATCCCAGAAGTGATTTATGAAGATTTTCGTTCATCTTATTTTTTATAAAAAACACACAGCCTGCGCCGAGTGTTGTTCCCAAAAATGGCAAAAATATATCTTTTAAAACAGAATACGACATACAAAACCCCGCTTTCTCGCATTTTATATCATTATATGTATGAGGCGGTAATTTGTGAGGAATTTGGGGTATATTATTGTGGTGGAGGTAATGTGATGTTGATATTTTCATTTGTAATTATACTTATTTTGGCTGTTTTTCTCGGCATATGCTACTGGGCATACGACTACAGCTTCAAGATGGACAAATCCAGGCAGGCAACGGAGTACGATGTTCCCGATGTTGTATATAAGCCAAAGGTTATGGACAATATCTTAATACTTTTAAACACGCCGTTTGAATTTGTAAACATTACATCCTTTGACGGCTTGCGCCTTTGCGCGCGTTATTACCATTTCAGAGACGGAGCACCCGTTGCAATAATAATGCACGGCTACAGAAGCAATTACTGCCGTGACGGAAACGGCGGATTCAAGATTTTAAGAAGCATGGGCTTTAATATCCTCATGCCCGACCAAAGAGCGCACGGCAAAAGCGAGGGCAGGGTGATAAGCTTTGGCATAAATGAGAGAAGAGACTGTCTCGGCTGGGTTAAATATCTTAAAAACCGCTTTGGTAAAGATATAAGTGTAGTTCTTGTGGGCGTATCCATGGGTGCGGCAACGGTTATGATGGCATCCGATATTGTTCCCAAAGAAAATGTAAAGGCAATCGTGGCGGATTGCGGATATACCTCATCCAAGCAGATAATACGCCATGTATCGAGGAAAATGCATCTTCCTGCAGGGGCAGGGTACTTCTTTGCAAAGATGGGCGCAAGGATATTTGCAAGGCTTGATACAGAGGAGTACACATGCCCCGATGCACTTAAAAACACTAAGATACCTGTTCTTTTTATACACGGCGAGGCAGACGGCTTTGTGCCCTGCGGTATGTCTAAGATGTGCTATGAAGCGTGTGCATCATACAAGGAGATTTTTACCGTGCCGAGGGCTACCCATGCCACAAGCTACTATCTGGATACGGAGGGGTATACGGATAAGGTTTGTAAATTTTTAAAAAAATTTGTAAAATTTTGAAAAAATGTTGTGATACAATTGATGGGTGACAAATAAAAAAGAAAATAGACTCCAAATATGATATAATGTTTAATGACCAAAAAAAACATATGTCAAAGGAGCTATTTTCTTATGAATCAAATTATAGCATCAGAAGCTAAG
>JAZURE010000012.1:0-4260 GCA_045606045.1 Clostridia bacterium
GCAGGACTTGAACACGAAGAATATGTAACATCACTTATAAATGACATTTATGCAGCAGCATACAATGTTAAAGATTTTCGCACAATGCAGTTCCTTGATTGGTTTGTTAAGGAACAAGGTGAAGAGGAAACAAATGCAAATGATTTGATTACAAAGATGGAACTTTTTGGTTCGGACCCAAAAAGTCTTTATATGCTCAATCAGGAACTTGCGGCACGAGTTTATACAGCTCCGTCATTAGTTTTATAAAAGCTTTATAGGAGCAAAATGTTAAGATTAAAGTCTTATGGTTATCCCTATCAGAAAAAGACACAGATTTCGATTGAAATCCGTGTCTTTTCCTCAATATTTGCCTAACTGCGAGCTCAATGTGCTGAAGCGCGCTAAATTAATTTGTAGCTAAAGTAAATTTAGCTGTTTTGAAAAAATAATTTCGCTTTGTAGGACAGTGCAAAATTCAGCTTCACATTTTCAGCAGGAATTCTGTGGCAAGATGCAATCTCAAACTATTTAGAACTGAGAAGATTTCTCCATGCCTCTGGAATATCATATCCAAGTCTTTCTGCATCAGTTTGCCTGAGAGATATGACTTGTCTACATACGATTCCGTGGTGATTATATATTTCTTCCGAGTCTTTACGCAGATTGACATAGCCTCGCGCCCAAACAAACCATGTTCTCCCATTTTAATAAAAAGGCTCCCTTTACACTGAACTGCACAAAATGGTGCAGTTCATTACACAAGGGAGGCTTTTTTTATGTATTTATGAATCTTCTGTGCCATTATATAAAAGCCCAAATCCGTGGGATGGCAGAGGTCTACCGAGGTTAAATCCCTCTGAATACCGTCGTAAAACTCCATTCCGTCTATAAAGTAAACATTCTTATCGCCTTTTGAAACTGCATTGTCATATGTTCTCTTTATTATATCTCTGCGTTTTATTGCACCTTTTTCTTCAGCAATATTTACCCACGGTCTTGATATCATGATGATGGGAAGTTCTTTATTCTTTTCCCTTACTGCCTCAAAGAACGGCTCATGGGTTTCCAAAAGGTGCTCTGCCGTGGGAGCATTATGGTCGTAATCGAGCACAAAGAGAGACATATCAAGCTCCGAGATGGCTCTTGCAATTTCTATCTCCCCTTTGGCATTACCGCCAAAGCCTAAATTTATCATATGGGCATCGAGCCATGAGGATACGAGCGCCGTATAGGTATTGGCAGGTCTTGACGCACATCCGCCCTGTGTAATGGACGAGCCATAAAACACTATGGGCTTGTCTACGGCGTGCGGGGGTGCTTCCACAATCCGGGCATCCTTCTGGAAGCCTATTTCAAGGCTTTCTATAGTTGCATAAAGGGGCAGATACACTCTGTACTCCTGCATGGTACCAGATAGCTTGCACGAAAGCTCATGTTCGAGTTTACCCGAGTAAAAATCCCTTACTTCGGGGCAGATATTGGCAATAAGACGGCATGTTCCGTTTTCCCTTACAGTAATATCAAAGCCCCCTTGCGCAGCAGGGGTTGATACTCTGTTCATATCAAGAGGTTTGTACTTTACCCTTATGCCCAGAGCCTTGCTGTCGGTTACGAAGCGTACAACACCGCCTGCGGAAAAGGTCTGCACCCATTGGAGAGACTCGGGGAGAACCTCAAGTATATCCTCTGGAAGACGCATATACGGAGTTGTGTTTACATCTTCCCACGGGAAGCTCTCCAACGTAAGATGGTGTGCATCATAGAACACAAAGCTCTCACCGCCTGCCGACGGGGATGCAAGATTGGGGTCAAGATTATTTTGCTTCATAGTATTTCTCTCATTTCACTTTGTTTATTATATCATTAAGTGCTATTATGCACTCTCTGCTTGCTATATCGCCAAAGGCGGAAATGGCACTTCCCTGCGGATTTCTGAGAAGTTCCTCACTCATACCGCCCGGCTTATAATGAGGCTCAAACACTACCGCACCGTCGAATCCCGAGGATATGAATTCTTTCATCATGCCCTCGTAGTCTACCGCACCGCTTCCAATGGCAACACCTACTGTTTCACCATTTTCTCTTACTGCATCCTTTATATGTACATGGCAGAATACATCTTTTACGGCATTGTAGCCGTCGGGGAAGGGAATTTCGTCTGTATCGCTGTAGATGTTGTTACCAGGCTCATACAAAGCACGAAGCACGGGGGAATTTATGTAATTTACCGTCTTTGCGGTATCGGCACAGTTGTACGAATTTGCCGAGGGTTCGGATTCAAGTACAAGAGTGATACCTGCCTTTTCGCAAAGCTCTATAGGCTCTTTAAATGCTTCTTTAATGTCATCCAAAGTAACGCCGTCCTCACGAATGAAGTCAAAGCAACGAATCATTTTAAAGCCAAGCAAATCCTTGTAGGATATGAGGCGTTTTAAACCCTCCATGTGCTCTGCCTTTGTTTTTGCGTCATTGTATGAACATTTGTAAAATGGTGAAGATATGCACACAAGGGGCATATCATGCTTTTTTAATAAATCGGCTATTTTGCTAAAATCCTCATCTGTATACTGAAAGGGATTTTTCTCCCAGGCGGAGCGAAGCTCCACACACTCGAGGTTGTGTTTTTTTGCAAACTCCAGGGCCTCTTCAAAATCCTGAGAAACCTCATCGGTTATAATACCAAGTTTAAACATAGGTAATCTGTCCTTTCTATTATAAAATTTAACATATATTAAACTGATATGCAATGCACTTTTTAACGAATTTTTTGCACTTTTAACCAAATGGAAGCCTTTCGTCCTCCTTTTGTGTGTTTTATTTCAATTTAAAGTTAGCTATTGAATTCAAGCTGTTCCATTTTGTATCTTGATTTTTGGAAGTATTTACTGCGGTTACACGCCGGTAATAAGTATTTCCTGCAGGCAAGTTGCTTGGCTCGTGATATGGTGATATGCACCCCTCAATTTGATATGCACCCCAAAAGTTAGACACTTTTGGAGGTGCATATTTTTATGGCAAAAAAAGGACAAATTTACACAATCTACTCGTCAGAATTCAAAATATCTGTTATAATGGATATGCGAGAACACCATTTAGGCTATAGGGAAACGGTACGAAAATATTGGAATATTTCCAGAGGACAAGATTTAAACTATGTAAAAACAGTTCAACGGTGGGAACGCATATTCTTAGAAGAAGGAGCAGAGGGTCTGATGAAAGATAGACGAGGCAGAGCTTGCAAAGCAAGCGGTGCACGAAAAGGTCGCCCACCTAAACTTGATAAAAGAGTTGAAGAAGATTTAATCGCAGAGAATCAACGCTTGCGAATGGAGATAGAATACTTAAAAAAACTCGACGCCTTAGTTCAGAAAAGATTGCAAGAGGAAAAGAAAAAGCAGCAATAGTCAATGAATTAAGGCAAAGTTATCCATTAAATGACTTGCTGCAATTATCCGGTTTGGCTCGCAGTACATTCTATTACTACCTAAAAGAACAAAATACAGATAAGTATGGGAAAGAAAAGCAAGAAATACTGGATATATTCAATGCTAACAAAGGTAGATACGGATATCGCAGGATATTGATGGTTTTGCGTAATAATGGTTATTCAATTAACCATAAAACCGTGTTAAAGCTGATGAACAGTCTTGGATTGAAAGGAAAACAGCGCAAAAACGATAAATATCATTCATACAAAGGTGAGGTTGGAAAGGTTGCCGATAATCTTTTAAAGCGAGAATTCTATGCAGAAAAGCCTTTTGAGAAGTTGACAACAGATGTTACTCAATTTAAGGTCTGCGATGAGAAAGTATATTTGTCACCGGTGATGGATTTGTTCAACCGAGAGATAGTTTCTTACTCCATTTCACTAAGTCCTAACCTAGAACAAGTGAGAGAAATGCTGAATGGTTTGTTTGAAAAGCTGCCCGACGACGCAACACCGATTTTCCATTCTGATCAAGGGTGGCAATACCAACATGCAGAATACCAACGGTTGTTATCTGAACATAATATTACACAAAGTATGTCCCGAAAAGGGAACTGTATGGACAATGGAGCAATGGAAAACTTCTTTGGCAGGCTCAAGGTTGAAATGTTCTATGGTGAGAAGTTTGAAAGTGTTACTGCTTTTATTGAAGAATTGAAAGGATATATTCATTACTACAACAATGAAAGAATTTCCATGAAACTAAAAGGAATGAGTCCGGCACAATACCGAACTCATTCACAAGCAATTTAATATTAAATTTTTGTCTAAACTTTGGGGTTCACTTCATT
>JAZURE010000013.1:0-16546 GCA_045606045.1 Clostridia bacterium
CTGCGCAAGGATATGCAGATTGAACTCAAACGCATTCAGCAGGCCATGGGAATCACGTTTATTTACGTGACTCACGATCAGGAGGAAGCACTCACCATGTCCGATACTGTGGTCGTAATGAAAGAAGGCACAATTCAGCAGATAGGTAAGCCCACCGATATATACAATGAGCCTAAAAATGCCTATGTTGCAGATTTTATCGGCAAAAGCAATATAATAGACTCCGTTATGCTCGATGATTGCCGTGTAAAGATAGATGGTGTTGAATTCGAGTGTGTGGACAAGGGCTTCCAAAAGAATGAAAATGTAGATGTGGTTATCCGCCCCGAGGATATATATCTTCTTGAGCCTGACAAGGGCGAGCTTTGCGGTGTGGTAGAAAGTGCCATATTCAAGGGTGTTCACTATGAAATGGCAGTTGTTACCGAAAGCGGTAAGAGGTGGATTATACACGATACCATTCTCTTTGAGCCGGGTACAAAGGTCAGCATATTTGCTAAGCCCTTTGACATACATGTTATGAAAAAGTCAGTCTGACGGAGGTGGGTTATGTATAAAAAAACTCTTGCATTTCCTCACCTTATATGGGTGGCTGTATTTGTGCTTGTACCTATAGCCATAATATTTCTCTACAGTATAAATGTATTTACCACGGGAGCTGAAGCCGGCTTTTCACTCTCTAATTACAAAAAGCTCTTTAGCGATACTCTGTATCTCAAAACCTTTGGTTATTCGCTTTATATAGCGCTACTTAGCACAGTGTTTTGCGTGGGCTTTGGATATCCTGTGGCATATATTCTTTCCAAGAGGGAAAAGGAAAGATTAAAAAAAGGCAAAAAGTCAAGCACCATGTTTATGCTTTTTGTAATGCCCATGTGGATGAATATGATGCTTCGTACATACTCATGGCTTACCATACTTGAGGACAACGGACTTTTAAATGCAGTGCTTACATTTTTAAATCTTCCCAAGGTGAGTATTCTCTACACCACGCCTGCAGTTATCTTAGGTATGGTATATGACTTTATACCTTTTATGATACTTCCTATATACTCGGTGCTTATTAAGATAGATTCAAGCATCACCGAAGCGGCAGAAGACCTTGGCGCAAATCATACAAGAGTATTTTTCAAGGTAATCCTGCCGATGAGTCTTCCGGGAGTGGTGTCGGGTATAACGATGGTGTTCCTACCGTCTATTACCACATTCTATATATCCAATATATTCGGCGGAGGACATACGATGCTCGTAGGTAACCTTATAGAAAGACAGTTCCTCGGTGCGAGCGACTGGAGCTACGGTTCGGCCATGGCAATAGTTATGATGATACTTATGTTTATATCAATGAAGATAATGAATTTGTTCAACAAAGGCAATAAGCAGATGGCTATGTTTTGATTGGCGGTGAGATTATAAATTGAAAGCAAAAATCAAAAGGTTAATAGAAAGCACATACCTTTATCTTATGTTTATGTTCTTATACATACCCATAGTTATTCTTATGGTTTTCTCGTTCAACGAGGCAAAATCACGAGGGGTATGGGGCGGATTTTCATTTAAGTGGTATATAGAAATGCTAAACGATTCGGCACTTATGTCGGCACTTTTTACCACTCTTATAGTGGGAGTTCTCTCTGCTGTAATATCGTGCATTATAGGTACTGCGGCGGCTATAGGTATATACGGCTTCAGACGAAAAAAGGTCAGAAACATCATAAATGCCGTTACAAATATCCCAATGGTATCGAGCGAACTTGTAATAGGTGTATCTCTTATGATGCTTTTTATAGCTCTCAATATACCCAGTGGTATACTTACAATGCTTCTTGCACATATTACATTCAATATCCCCTATGTAATACTCTCTGTTACGCCCAAACTCATGCAGCTCGACAACAACCTCTACGAAGCGGCTGTGGATTTGGGTGCAAAGCCGTGGTATGCTTTTAAGAATGTGGTAATCCCCGAGATAATGCCGGGCATTATAAACGGACTTCTTATGGCGTTTACGCTGTCTATAGATGATTTTGTCATAAGCTTCTTCACCACGGGCAACGGTGTTACCAATCTTTCCATATATGTGTACACTACGGCTAAGAGGCTTAATCCCAAGATAAATGCACTCTCTACAGTAATGTTTATTGTAATAATGTTACTGCTCTTTATATTAAATAAGCGCACATCCAAAGACAAAGATTCAAATGTACTTATGAGTTAGGAGGATTTCTTATGAAAAAGTTTTTTGCACTTCTTATATGTGTATCAATGGTATTTGCATTTTTTACAGGCTGTGAGAAAAAGACCACCATATATGTTTACAATGTGGGCGACTATATAGACGAAGAAGTTATAAAATTGTTTGAAAAAGAATATCCTGAAATAAATGTAAACTATGAAACATACTATACAAATGAGGAAATGCACGCCAAGGTAAAGGCAGGCAGAACTGCATACGATGTGGTGTTCCCCTCCGACTATATGGTTGAACGCATGATAGATGAGGATATGCTTCTTCCCATAGACTTTGATAATGTTCCCAATTACAAGAACATAGGCGATGAATTCAAGGGTCTCGACTATGACAGCGATGCCGAATATAGCGTACCTTATATGTGGGGTACAATGGGCATTCTCTACAACAAGAAAATGGTTTCTAAAGAAGATGTACAGAGCTGGCAGGCAATGTACGACAGTAAGTACAAGGGCGAGATATTTATGCTCGATTCCGAGAGAGACATGATATCCATTACACTAAAGAGTCTTGGCTATTCCATGAACAGCATCGACGATAATGAGCTTGCCGAGGCAGAAAAGGCTCTTGTAGAGCAAAAGCCTCTTGTAAAGGCTTACTGCGGCGATGAGGTCAAGGACAAGATGATTGCAAACGAAGGTGCCATGACTATAGCATGGTCGGGCGATGCATTTTACTGCATGAGTTTAAATGAGGATTTGGCTTATTCCGTACCCAAGGAAGGCTCAAACCTTTGGTTTGACAGCATGGTAATACCCAAAACCAGCAAGCACAAAAAGGAAGCAGAACTGTTTATAGACTTTATGTGCCGCCCCGAGATAGCCAAGATGAATGCAGATTACATCGGTTATTCCACAGCAAACACTGCGGCAAAAGAGCTTTTGGATGATGAAATAAAGAATGATACTTTGCGTTATCCAGATATAACAAAGCTTCAGAATATGGAGATATTTAACTACGATGCAGAGCTTGCTAAAAAACATATGGATTTGTGGAGCAGAGTAAAAGTAAAATAATTGAAAATAAAAAGCTTGCTTTTTTATAAAATACAATATATACTATAGGATGTCTTTATAAAATTTATGGAGGTGACAAAATGGTATTTGAAAAAATGAAAGAAATTCTTGTAGATCAGCTTGGAGTAGACGAAAGCGAAGTTACAATGGATGCTTCCTTTATAGATGATCTTGCAGCAGACTCTCTTGATATAGTTGAGCTTATAATGACCATGGAAGAAGAATTCGGCATGGAAATTGAGGAAGAGGATGTAGAGAGCCTTACAACAGTAGGTGCTGCAGTAGAGTACATCAAAGCGCACTCAAATCAGTAAAAGAGGTCTTGTATGGCTGATATTAATATGCTGCAAAAAAATCTGGGCTACACCTTTAAGGATATAAGCTTACTGGAAAAAGCCCTCATTCACCCGTCATTTTTGAATGAAAAGAATGTAGAGAGGATTTATTCTAATCAGAGGTTGGAATTTTTCGGAGACTCTGTTCTTTCGCTTGCGGTGAGTGAATATATATTTACACATTTAACGAGCTTTCCCGAGGGTAAGCTCACAGAGCTTCGTGCTAAAGTAGTGTGCGAGAATTCGCTTGCCAAAATGGCTAACAGATTAAATGTAGGCGAATTTCTCATGCTTGGCAGGGGAGAGCGCATGTCGGGAGGCGGTGGCCGTCCCTCTACGCTTTCGGATGCCATGGAGGCTATAATTGCGGCTATATATCTGGACGGCGGTTTTGAAAAGGCAAAGGAATTTGTACTTTCTATGCTTAGGGAGGATATAGATGCCTTTGCAAAAAGCGACGAGATTGTGATGAATTACAAGTCGCACCTGCAGGAATATGCGCAGTCCATAGGCTACAGCGTAAGATATGAGCTTTTGGATGAATACGGACCCGACCACGCAAAGACATTTAAGGTTTGTGCTTTGGTAGGTGACAGAAGATATTCGGAGGGCGAGGGCACCAGCAAGAAAAAGGCGGAGCAGGAAGCTGCAAAAATAGCATATAACGAAATCAAAAAAAATCTGTAAGAGGTTTCTCTTACAGATTTTTTTTGATTCTTCCGTATATCTCGGTTATTTCCTTTAGCATATTTTTAACATCACTTGTAAGCATTTTACCATCCATGCGCCATGTCCAGTTATTTTGTGTTGTACCGGGGGTATTTATCCTGGCTTCTTCATTAAGACCCAGCACATCCCAAATCGGTATAATTGCAGTATCAGCAGGTGATTTTAATACCTCGCAAATGAGAGGTTTGAATATTTCGTCTTTGGGAGTCTCAAAATTGCAAAGGTATTTTCGTACGGTAAGGGCGCTTTTTTTGTCTATGCCCTTAAACCATGAGGATATAGGCTCATTGTCGTGAGTGCCTGTGTATGCAACTGAGTTTGCGGGGTAATTATATGGCAGATAATCCTCCGATATCCCGCTGTCTCGCTCGTCAAAGGCAAATTCGAGTACCTTTATACCTGCAAAGCCCGTTTGCTTTAAAAGTGCTTTTACCGAATTTGTTATAAAACCGAGGTCTTCTGCTATGATGTTAGCATTCCCAAGTGCATATTTAAGAGCATCAAACAGCTCCATTCCGGGTCCCTTTTCCCATGTGCCCACAGTAGCATCTTCGTTTTTTGCGGGTATGGAATAAAAGCTTTCAAAACCTCGGAAGTGGTCTATCCTTATACTGTCATACATTGTAAGGCTGTGCCGTATGCGTGATATCCACCATTTGTAGCCTTCATTTTTGTGATTTTCCCATTTATATACAGGGTTGCCCCATAGCTGTCCCTTGGCACTGAAGCCGTCGGGGGGACAGCCTGCAACAAACATGGGGTTAAGTGAACTGTCCAGACAGAAAAGCTCGGGGTTTGCCCACACATCGCACGAATCCTGCGATACATATATGGGTATATCGCCCATTACCTCTATTCCGTTTTTGTTTATGTGATTTTTGAGCCTTTTCCAGTCTGTAAAAAATCTGTACTGGACAAAATCCCAGAAATCCACTTCGTTTTCGAGAAGCTTTCTGTACTTTTCTTTGCTTTTACCGAATTTTATATCGTCGGGCCACATTGTCCATATGCGACCGCCGAAATGCTCCTTAAGAGCCATAAACAGACTGTAGTCATCAAGCCAGAATCTCTGACTCTCTTTAAACTGTATATAATCCGACTTGTATTTATCCTTGCTTTTAAGATGAGCCTTGCGAAGCAGGGGGTATCTGAGCTGATATTGCTTTGCGTAGTCAACTCTGCAGGCGGAGCCATTTAAAGGCTCACATTCTTCATATGATATAAGTCCCTCATCTGCAAGACGGCATAAATCTATCATATACGGATTGCCTGCAAATGCAGAAAACGACTGATAAGGGGAGTCGCCAAATCCCGTGTGGCCAAGAGGCAGAATTTGCCATATGCTCTGTCCGCTTTCTTTAAGAAAATCGGCAAAGTCATAGGCTTCTTTGGAAAAACAGCCTATTCCGTATGGCGACGGAAGACTTGTTACAGGCATAAGAATACCCGATTTTCTCATTTTGCACTCCTTTCTGTATCTGCCATTACTCCAAAATGGTCAGATACTCTCATAAAGTTTGTGCCGTCAAATACTGTTTCACATTTTTTTACAGGCACATTATCTTTGGTGAAAATATAGTCTATGCGGATTTTATCGTTTTTGTTCCATCCTGCAATGGGGCCTGATACTGTTTCATACCCCTGTCTGATGTCTGCGGATTTGTAGGCATCCTGCCAGCCGTTTTTTATTACAAGCTCATATGCTTCGCCGCAAGCAGTGTCGGGTGCGTTGAAATCGCCTGCAAGTATACCGCAGCCTCGTTTTTCAAGCTCGGAATTCAGCTTCAAAAACTGCGGTTCAAACGGCTCCTCGGCATCGTCCCACCACCCGAAATGAGAGGTGCATATATCTGTTTTTCCTACTCTGGCTATGAGTGCTTTTCGGGTTTTCCAGTTTTCGTAATCATTTATACTGCTTATAGTAAAACACACGGCATTTTCTATGGGAATAAGCGACATTATGGCAATACCCTCATCATACATGCCAAACCCCTTTTTTATTCCTGCCCACGCAAGATGGTATTTTATGCCCATACGAGAGAGCATGTATGCTGTTTTAAGTGCGTGGTTGTCTTCTTTAATAGGGACACTGCCTACGGAAAAGGCATGGTCGGTATTTGGCACCGTATTTTTGCCTATAGTCTGATTTACCTCCTGAAGTGCTATTACATCGGGCATAAGTTTGGCTATTCCCTCGGTAAATATACGGCACTTATTCTCATAATCGTCTTCTATAAGACTATGGGTGTTCAAGGTGAGGATTTTCATAAGATATCATTTATATCGGATTTCAGCACATCCGCCTTTGGTCCGTATACTGCTTGAATACCTGTGCCCTTCTTTATAAGTCCCAGTGCGCCCTCTTTCTTCCACTCGGCTTCATCGCCAACTAACTTTTCGTCTTTTACGGTTACTCTCAGTCTTGTCATGCAGGCATCCACAAGTACTATGTTTTCGCGTCCGCCAAGAAGTGTAATTATTCTTTCAGCTTGTGAATTATTTAGCTTTGTTTCGGGTTTAACTGCCGCCTCACCCTCTGAAGCGTCTTCGGCTTCATCGCTGTAGTTGCCTTCACGGCCCGGGGTGGCATAGCGGAATTTACCTATCATATAGTAGCTTACTATATATCCTAAAGCAAAGAATATCACAACGCATATAAGAAAGTTTATTATATCACCCGTAAGACCTGCTTTTATAGACATTGGAAGTCTTGTTGCAAGCTCCAGATTTCCAAATGAATGAAGCCTTAAGTTTACAATTCCCGATGCCGCAAAGGCAAGACCCTGCAGAAGAGAATACACTATATAAAGCGGAATGGCACAGAACATAAACATAAATTCTATAGGCTCTGTAACACCTGTAAGAAATACGGCAAGTGAGGTGGATATAAACATGGAACGATATTTTCTTCTCCTGTCTTTATCTACCCGTTTGTACATGGCAAGAGCTACACCAAGAAGAAGTCCGGATGAGCCTATCATCTGTCCCACCTTAAATCTTGCAGGTGTAACACCTGTAAGAAGTGCTTCATAGGAGGCAGTATCGCCCACATTCTTAAAGTTTATAAGGTCGGATATCCATGCAAGCCAGAGCGGATCCTGACCGAATACCACCGTACCTGCACCAAGACCTGTCTGAACGGTGTATGTTCCGCCAAATGAGGTATAGTTCATGGGTATTGTAAGCATGTGATGCAGTCCGAACGGCAGGAGGAGTCTTTCCAAGGTTCCGTATATAAAGGGTGGGAGAATAGGAGAGGTATCCTGCGAATTTGCAATCCATATACCAAAGTTATTTATACCAAGCTGTACAAATGGCCATACTACCGCAAGAATGAGTGCGACAATAGTTGACCACAGTATTACAACAAGAGGTACAAACCGCTTGCCGTTAAAGAATGACAGAGCATCAGGAAGACCTCGGAAATTGTAATATCGATTGTACACAGCACCGCCCACAAAGCCCGATATTATACCTGAGAACACACCTGTATTTAGTGCGGGCGAGCCAAGAACGGAGGCAAAGTATCCGTTTACCTCGACAGTCTGACCAAAGAGGGTCTTTACAGCTGCCTCGGGGTCGGACAGCATATCGCCTGTTACACCGAATATTGTACCTGTTATCTTATTTATAAGCACAAAGGCAAGAAGTGCCGCAAAAGCTCCGCCTGAGCGCTCCTTTGCCCACGAGCCGCCTATGGCGACTGCAAATAGGATATTAAGATTTCCTATAATCGCCCATCCTATATCCTCAAAGATTGCTGCAATACGCTTTATAATTGTCAAATCAGTATTTGCCATACCTATGAGCTTTCCGATACTTATCATTATACCCGCGGCAGGCATAACCGCTATTACCACCATGAGTACCTTGCCCAGCTTTTGCAGAAAGTCAAAGGCGGTACTTTTTTTGGAAAGAGATTTCATCTATACTGCTCCTTTCATATTTGCCATATGTCGTTGTTGTACTGTGCTATTGTTCTGTCGGAAGAAAAGTAACCTGCATTTGCTATATTTGCAAGCATCTTTTTTGCCCATAATTCTCTGTCTTCGTAGTCGAGATATACTTTCTTTCGGGTGCTCATATAATCGTCAAAATCGGGAAAGGTCATAAACCAGTCTTTGTTTATAAGCTCGTCCTTTATGCGTGTAAGGCAAACTCTGTCGCCCACCGATAGCATAGCCTCGCTTGTTATAAAGTCTACTGCTTCTTTGAGTTTTGCGTTATTTTCATAGTAGGTGCGGCTTACATAGTCTCCTCGTTTGTACCTTTCTATTACGGTGTTTGCTCTTTCACCAAAGATGTATATATTGTCATCGCCAACAAGAGAGTGAATCTCTACATTGGCACCATCTTCGGTTCCCAGTATCACACCGCCGTTTAGCATAAATTTCATATTTCCTGTACCGCTTGCCTCCTTGGATGCAAGAGATATCTGCTCGGATATATCGCAGGCGGGTATAAGCACCTCTGCAGAGGTTACATTGTAGTTTTCTATCATTACTACCTGAAGATACTCTTTTGCCTTTTCGTCATTTTGTATCACTTTGCCAAGGCAGAGGATAAGGTGTATTATATCCTTTGCTATCGTATATGCAGGCGATGCCTTGGCGGCAAATATAGCGCATATTGGCGTTTTGGGTGTGTTGCCTTTTTTGATTTCGAGGTACATATTTATAAGGCTCAGTACATTCATCTGCTGGCGCTTGTACTCGTGGAGTCTTTTTATCTGCATATCAAATATTGCATTTTCGTTTATGCTTATTCCCTGAGTGTCTTTTATGAATTTTTTTAAGCTTATTTTGTTTTCTTTTTTTATATCGATAAGCTGTTTTAATACCTTTTTGTCATTTTCAAAGCCAATAAGCTTTTTAAGCTCGGAGCTGTCTTCGTGAAAACCGTCTCCGATTAATTCAGTTATATATTTAGTAAGTGCGGGATTGCTCTTAAATAGCCATCTCGAGAACGAAATTCCGTTTGTTTTGTTGTTGAATTTTTCGGGATATATCTTGTAGAAATTATTAAGCTCTGCGTTTTTTAGTATTTCGGTATGGAGCTTGGCAACCCCGTTTATACTAAATGAATAGTGTATATCCATATGTGCCATATGAACTGTATCGTAGCCGTCTATTATATACACCGAGCTGTCCTGATATTTTCTTCTTATTCTGTCATCGAGTATCTCTATTATAGGCACTATGTTTGGTACAGCTCTTTTAAGGTAGTGCATTGGCCATTTTTCCAGAGCTTCCGAAAGAATGGTGTGGTTTGTATAGGCTACGGTTTTCGATACTGTATCTATAGCATCGTCGACTGTAAGCCCCTTTTTTATAAGAAGGCGTATAAGCTCGGGTATTATAAATGACGGATGGGTGTCATTTATCTGTACTGCTGCATATCGGTGCAAATCGTAAAGGGTAGAGCCTTTTTGTATACATTCATCTATTATTTTTTGTGCACCGCAGCTTGCCATAAAGTATTCCTGATATACTCTTAAAAGTCTTCCGCTTTCGTCACTGTCATCGGGATACAAGAAGAGTGTAAGGTTTTTGGCATAATCCGATTTATCGAATTCTATGCCGTTTTTTACTATGCTCTCGTCTACGGAATCTATATCAAAGAGGGTGAGCTTATTCACTCTGCCGCCTCTTCCCACTATATCCATCTGCCATGCTCTTGCTTTAAGCGTGAGGTTTCCGAATTCCACATTGTAAGTAAGCGGTGTTTTTTTTAAAAACACATTTTTGTGCATCCACGGATTAGGCTTTTCCACCTGCTTGTTATCCATAAATTCCTGACGGAACAGACCAAAGTGGTAGTTTATTCCCATACCCTCGGCATTTAGTGAAAGATTTGCCGCAGAGTCCATAAAGCATGCTGCAAGTCTTCCCAGACCGCCGTTTCCAAGCGATGGCTCGTCTTCTTCTTTTTCTATTTCAGAAAGCGATGTATTAAGCTTTTCCAGACTTTTTTCCGCATTGTCATACAACCCTGCATTTATGAGCGTATTTACAAGCATCTTTCCCGTAAGAAACTCTGCCGATAGATAGTAGAGCTTCTTTTTGGAATCGCTTTGGGGCGTTTTGTATGTTGTCTCTTCTATTTCTTTGTATATGGTATCATAGAGTTCTTTTGCACTTTTTGCATCTTTGTAGTCCATATTAGCACATCCTTTTTTGCTTATTATTTACTACGCAAAAAAGTTTATTCATTTGTAAATGTATAAAACATCATCATGAACTTGCACAAAGGATAAAAATGTAATATAATGTTTGTGGCAAAATATTTACTAACGAGGGATATAGTAATGGAAAAATACAAACTTGCAAAAAATGCGTGCTATCTGACAGGCGTCACAATGTCCATATCAGCCAATTTGTCGCCTCTCCTGTTTTTGACATTTAGAGATATGTATAATCTATCTTATACCTTACTTGGATTTCTTGTGGTAATTAATTTTTTTGCGCAACTTCTTGTTGATTTGATATTTACATTTTTTACTAAGTATTTCAACATACATAAAGCAGTAAGAAGTACGCCTCTTATTGTATTTGTCGGCTTGATATTATACGCAGTTTTACCAAGAGCATTTCCTGACAAGGCATTTTTATGGATCTTGGCAGGAACAGTAGTGTTTTCTGTTGCTTCAGGGTTAAGCGAGGTTTTGCTAAGTCCCGTGATTGCGGCAATACCAAGCAAAAAACCCGAACATGAAATGAGCAAGCTGCACTCAATGTATGCCTGGGGCGTAGTAGGTGTGGTAATATTGAGTACATTGTTCTTAACAATTTTCGGCAGTATAAACTGGATGTATCTTGCGTTACTTTGGTCGATAGTTCCATTTATAGCGTTTTTAATGTTTTTAAAGGCAAAGCTTCCCCCAATGGAGCATCCTGATGTAGAAAAAAAGGAAACAAAAATATTTAATAAAGGCATCATATTATGCACATTATGTATATTTTTTGGCGGGGCAGCAGAATGTACGATGTCGCAATGGGCATCGGGATTTATTGAAAATGCCATAGGAGTTCCAAAAATTTATGGAGATGTTATAGGAGTAGCTTTATTTGCAGCATTATTGGGGACAGGTAGAACCTTATATTCCCGATATGGTAAAAATATTATTAATATTTTATTGTTTGGGATGCTTGGTTCTTGTGTCTGCTATTTTATGGCAAGTTTAGCATTAAGCCCTGCAGTTGGAATAATAGCATGCGCTCTTACAGGAATTTTTACATCCATGTTATGGCCCGGAACCTTGATTTATGTAGAAGAAAAGTTTGAAAATGTGGGCGTGGCTATCTATGCACTTATGGCTGCCGGCGGTGATATGGGAGCGTCCGTCGCACCACAGCTGCTTGGAATTATATCTGATAAATTCGGCTTGACGAGTTTTGCTTTAAAACTTTCAGATATGTTTAATATAACTATAGAACAGGTTAGTATGAGAGCAGGGTTACTTGTAGCAGGACTTTTCCCTGTTGTTGGTGTACTATGTATACTTTGTATGAAGAAATATTTTAAGAAACATGTTTAGGCGGATTTATATATGCTAAAGGTAATAATGTTTGATATTGATAATACGCTGCTGAGTTTTGACCAATACGTTAAACAATCTATGCAAAATGGATTTGGTAAAATATCTTTATGGTAAATATACCCTTTGTGTTGCAAGCAATGGTCCATATTTCCAACAGGAGAATAGACTTAGAATTAGCGGAATGTTGCCATATTTTTCAAATATATTTATATCCCAAGAAATCGGCTATTCGAAACCCTCGGATAAGTTTTTTAGTGCTTGTATGAACCGCTTGAATGCGCAAACAGAACAGGCTATCATGCCTGATGAAGTTATGATAATAGGAGATTCACTATCTTCAGATATGTTTGGCGGAATTCAATTTGGTATGCAGGCATGCTTTTATAACCCCAAAATGAAACCTGTTCCACAGGGATTAAAAATAAATTATAATGTGGCATCATTAAAAGAAATAAAAAGTATCCTTTGATAAATTAATTAATTTACTTGAAGGAACAGACAGAATTCAAAACAGAGTGGAGACGAGGAAGCTTTTGTCACATAATTAAATTTGAAGTATTAATTTTTTGCCCCTGACTTGACACGAGTCGGAAAATGTCGAATGAGGTTGAAAAATGGAAAGGAGGGTAAAGATGAGTAGAAATTTTGATGATTTTATCTTAATTGATAATGTGCCAATAATGATTAAATTGATAGGTAATAATTCTTATGATTACAATTTTAGAAATCATTTTGAATGCAAATCTGTTATAGATAGTATTTCTAATCCTATAATACTTAGAATCGGTGCTGTCATGGACTATGTTGCCACCGAGAAAGAAGTTAATGATATGGGCTGTAAACTTGCTATGACATATGAGGAACATAAGAGAGCAAGTGAATTATCGAATTGGTATCCGCTTATAAGTGATTATACACCATATAGTAAGATATATAATGAATTTCCGTCTGTAGAAGAAGTCTTGAATGAATTTTCCTTTCCAATTTTTGTGAAAGGAAACAGGCAGACAAATAAGCATAATAAAAAATTATGTATTATAGAAAACCATAATATGTATAAAGAATTAGAAAAGCATTGGAAGATGGATTCAATATTACATTGGCAGGATATAGTAATCAGAGAATATATAGATTTGCAAAAGGTCGATGATTCATCTTTTCCTGATATGGTTCCATTTAGTTATGAGTTCCGCTTGTTTTTCTGGAAAAAGCAACTTGTTTCCTATGGCTCTTATTGGACAATGGGTGTTCAATATATATTAGATAATAGAGATAAACAAAAAGCATTTTCGTTAGCACAAAGAGTTGCTGAAATTATTGATGTTCCATTCTTGGCGGTAGATATTGCAAAAACAAAGCAAGGAAAGTGGATAGTAATTGAAGTTAACGATGCACAAGAAAGTGGATATGTTGGTGTCAATCGTAATGAGTTGTGGCAAAATATTATTGCTATAGAGAAATAAAACATGCGGGCACATAAATTTACTCGTGTCAAGTCTATACAATTTTAAAAATTAGTTTGCCGATTTATGATATTTACATAAAAAGTCGGAGCGAGAAAATCCAGTATTCTCGCGGGTTCTAAGAAGTTTTGTTCAGAAAAAAGCAGTGAAAAAATTAAGGGAAAAATAGTAGGTCCTATTATTCACTGTTCTCCGGACTTGACACGAGTCTAAAAAGGGTGAATTTTATTGATAAATGTATTAATTGTTGCAGAAGTAATTAACATGAGGTGAAATTATGTCTAAAAATGTTACTTTATATAATCTTTTAATTTCTTGTCCTAGTGATGTTAGAGAAGAAGTTGGATTGATTGAAGATGCTGTTAAAGAGTTCAATGAATTGTATGCTGATCAGTTAGGTATAGTGATTAAAACTAAATATTGGAAAAAAAGTTCTTATGCTCAATCTGGTGGAAAACCTCAGAAGTTATTAAATGAACAGATAGTTAACGACTGTGATGCAGCAGTGGCAATCTTTTGGACAAAATTTGGTTCTCCTACTGATGAATACGGTTCAGGAACAGAAGAAGAGATTGAGATTATGCTTCAATCTGGAAAACAAGTATTTATGTATTTTTCAGACAAGCCAATCTCTCCATCCCAAATGAATAGTGAAGAATATAAACATATTCAAGCATTCCGTGAAAAATATAAAGATCGTGGAATCTATTTTACATATTCATCAGGTGAAGAGTTTAAAAAAATGTTTTTTGCTCAACTTTCTATGCACTTTTTATCAGAGAAAAAAGTAAAAGAAGCAACTGTTGAAAGGGTTCCAGAGTTAAAATTAGTGGGAATCGATAAGGATGGAAATTTATCGAATGAGGCTTCAATTTATCCGTTTGTTTTAAATACCCCAAATACAACAAAGCAGTATATTGATACGATTATGGGGTTATATGAAGAAATTAAAAATATAAAACTAGGGAAGAGACACAATATTGATAGTTCGTTGTTTTCTGGTTTTACAAAGCCGGTTGATGTTGATGAAGCAGAACGTGAATATATCACAACTGTTGCTAATCAGCTAAAAATAGAGATTCCAAGTAATTTCTTTGATTTAGGAAATCTAAATAGAAATACTTTATCATCAAATTTACTTACCGGCCCGTCTCTGAATGGCACTTCTGAGGAAGTTCAAAAATACAGAAAAATAAAAAAACTGCATGAGGTGATTTCTAAAGCATTGGAATGGATGCCGATAGAAAAGGCTTTTTCAGAAAAGCGTTGTTTGAGGCTAGCCATTCAAAATTGCGGAAAAGCAATTGATGAGGATGTTGAGATAACTTTTGAGATTCCACAAAAAGCCTTGCTATCTTTAACGGAGTTTCCCAGTTTTAATAACGAAGAAATGGGATATCTTTTAAATGATTGTGATATGAGTGTTTTATTCGGAATTAATAGCACAGCTGAATATTCCGAATATTCAGAATCAGAAAGAAATGGACCTTCTAATTATACACCAAGAACATCATATGGATTGCCTGGTTTTGTACAAAACTATAGTGATGATTTTGTAGACGAATTAAATGATGTTTTTTGCTATTCAATCTATCCAAACGGGGAGAATTACATTGTTAAATTGAAGGTAGATTATATAAAGCACAATACCAGTGTTGCTTTTCCGTCGATTTTGTTTATAAAAGACGATGTTGAAAGTATAGCGTATAAAATAACATCAAAGAATAGTCCAGATGTATTTGAGGGTGTTGTTAAAGTTCTGAAAATACGATAAGAAGTTTCTTAATCGAATAAAGGAAAAGATTTTAAAAGAGGTGCTATATATGAAGAAAACATTTTTAATACTTTTTATTGTTTTTACCTTTATTTTAGTAATATGTGCATTTAATTATAAATGGATATATTATCGTTTTTATCCTTTTGACAGAATTACGGGAGAGTATGACATTACTGTAAATGGTAAAGAAACAAATACCGTTGACGAGTATTATGAGTACGAAAATGGCGGTAAAATCAGGCTTGAAAATGATACTGAAAACTTTAAAATTAAAGGTGGCAAATACGGTAGGTACGCAATAGGATTCGTGTTAAGCGAAGATGCTTTTTATAAACTCACTAATGATGAAAAGTTTAAAGGGAATGGTAATGTAGATTTGTCAGTTGCTTATTTGAATACAAATTGGTGGCATATATCAGAATTAGATATAGAAATAGATATTGTCAAAGACAGCGGTGAATGGTATGTATGCTATGATGTAGAATTGGAAGAACCAATGGAGAACTTTAAAGTTACAACTTCAAATGTGTCAAAGAAAATCAAATTGTCTGAAATTGATACTGCTGAAATTTTGATTGGTATCTAATAATATCTTTTATAAATGATGTGTATTGATGTGAAAGGAAGTGCAAAAATGAAGAGAGCGATAATATTCTTACTACATATACCACTGGCTATATTTACATTGATTGAATACTTTATGTTTATGTGGTTTTGGGGCGGGGATGGAGCATTTGCCTTTTTCGGATGCGGAATAAGTTTTATAGTTTATTTGGCATTACATATTTTTGCATATTTTAAGGTTCAGCATAAATTTAAAAAACTTATAGTATATAGTGCAATTATACTTACGCCAATTTTAAGTGTAATTACGATTTATTTGATACTTGCACCATTGCTTGGAATAACAATACAAGTTGCATAAAATATAAAGAATAATGAGTATTATATTTTACTCGTGTCAAGTCCATACAATTTAAAAGAATAGTTTGCCGATTTTGATATTTACATATACTATCGGATGCGAGAAAATCCAGTATTCTCGCGGGTTCTAAAGAATTTTATTCAGGAAAATACAGTAAAAAAATAGGGAAAAGTTAGTGGGTCCTAATATTCACTGTTCCCCTGACTTGACACGAGTAAAAATTATGTCGACGGATGCTGAAAAAGAAATTTTCAAGTCGAAAAAATACAGAATTCGGTCGAAATCTGTAAAAAAGGGAAGAAGTTTGCGATATTTTGTTGTAGCAAAATTATCGTGTAATAAAAACAATATTGCCCTGCCGGAAGATGAATGGTTTTTAAGTTTGGTAAGAAAGTAAGGTGGAAACATGAGAATAGCGATATGCGATGATGAAACAATAATCTTGGACGAGGTTTCATCCTATATAAAAAAATATTCTAAGCTATGCGGAAAGTCGGAACTTGAAGTTTT
>JAZURE010000014.1:0-58622 GCA_045606045.1 Clostridia bacterium
TAAAGAACTGGTAGGAAAAACTGTACAGATTTTAAACCCCTCACCCAATGCGGGAGGAGTAAAATCTGTAAGTGCAACTATCTGCGGTGTGGCTCCGGATGACTTTATGGTTTATTTTGACCCTGCATCAATGCCGCAAGAAATGCCTTTTGATACTTTCGATGGTTTTATAGCGACAAGCGATAGCAAGTATGGGATAAATGGTTTTGCAATAAAAGAATTGACACCTGATGGTATAACAGTTTTAGCAGGTTCCAATTATTCAGGTGCGACAATAAAAGTACTCAAAGAAACGATTGAGACGCTTGGCGAAATATTTGTACCAGACTCTATTTCAAGAAAAAAAGATTTAGATGCTTTATTTGGTCGTTGTATTGTAACTGAAATTCTACAAGGACTTACATCCGGCATGAACATTAGTCTTGAATATCCTTTAAATTTCAGTGCTTGGAGTGTGTGGCTTGCGGACAAAAAAATAAGCGGTGACCTTAAGCCTGATGAGACATTTGTTTCTGCTTCGGAACTATTTGGAAATGAGAATATTACGGTAAAAATATCTGCCGAAAAATTCGTTATTGTAACAACTGCAGTGTTTGTTAACAGACATAAAAAAGTCTCTTGGGGAACTTTGCAGTTTGTTGAAATTGAAAATATATAGGAGGAAATAACCATGGATAAGAAATCAATAGTAAGCGGAGCTGCAGCTGTAGTTCTTGCAGCAGGATTAGCATTAACCCCTGCAGTAACAGATACCGAGGTTAAGCAACCCGAGGTGATAGAAGAGGTTACTATAGTAGAGAATGAAGTATCGGAAGAAAAAGAGGCAGTTACCGAGGAGAGCTCGGAAGCTGAAAAGACCGAAACAGAGGAAGACATCACCACAGAGCCGAAACAGCCTCACCTCGAAGCTGAAAAACCTACATACGAAGATTATACCACCGAAATAGGTTATAGCTTCACAAACGAAAGTAAGCGTTCAAAGACCCTTGTTATAGATGTTCCCGACTTTTTATCGGCAGATATCGCAACAATGTATGTAAATAACGCTGAGGTGGGTACAACCCTTTTGCCTAATCAAGCGAGATTTACCACGTTGCCTGTTGTTTTCGAAGACCTGAGCAATATAGAAATTAAGCTGTATCGCATGGGCGAGGAAATAGGTAATGCGTATTTTATAGATGGCATACTTAAAACGAATGCAAAGGCGGTGGAATAAATGAAAAAATACAAGTTTTTGGGCATTCTGCTTGCTTTTATACTTGTCTTTGCATCATCGGTACCTATAGCCTACGCAGAACCTACCATAGCAGTAACCTCTATGTCGGTTGATATGTCAGGTTCCACCAAATTAATAGGCTATATATCTGAAGCAGTAGCCAAAAATCAGGTTACTCTTCTTGTAACTTATGGAGAGGAAATTGTGTATATCGACCAGGTTGAAACCGGAAACAACGGCACTTTTCTCTTTAAGTTCACTATAGATGCCAAATATTCAGAAAAAACAATCACTTACAATATTGGCTCTGATACAGGCGCAAAAGCATATAAGGCAAATTACAAGCTTCCTTATATGCCTCCCGGATTTGAGCACATAGAGAATAACAGTGTTATCTACGGCCATGATGCATATACCGCAAACAGTATATACCTTTCGGATAGCATGACGGTTACGGACAGTATTATTCATGGCGGAAATATAATCTTCTTTAAGATAGGCGACAAGTGGTATGACCTTATGAATCCCAAAGCAACAAGCTCGGCTTTCTTTGTGGATGAGAATGCTACCGCGGACAGTAAGGTCAAAACGAAAACAGCGCCGCTTAGATATTATTACTACGGCAGTAAAGTAACTGAATTTGCAAATGATTGAGAATATGGAGGAATTAAGTATGGAAATTTTAGCTCAGTTTGTTGTAGTTGCAATTATGGCAATATGCTTGGGTGTGGGATATATCATCAAGCACAGTCTTGATTTTATACCCAATAGGTACATACCTCTTATTATGGGTGTGCTCGGGGTACTTCTTGCGGTACTCCACTTCAAAGCTTTTGATGTAGAGATACTTCTAAAAGGTCTCGCTTCGGGCTTGGCTGCTACAGGTGCATTTGAACTTAAGCGAAACTTAAAGGAGTGATACTATGCCCGAACAGCATGATATACAGCTTCACGGAAAAGCAGACAAAATTGTGGAAGCACATACAATAATTGAAAAAGCCATTTCTCAAATAGGCACTAAAGAACACCCTTTCGGTTCTAATAAGGTTATTTACAATACCGATTATTATGGTGGGACGGTTAGCGGCTCTGATTTTCCGTGGTGTTGTGTTTTTGTATGGTGGGTATTCAAAGAGTGTGGTGCTTCGGAATTGTTTTTCAACGGTGCGAAGACGGCTTACTGTCCGGCTGTTGAAACCTATTACAAACACATAAATCAGTGGTTTACAAAAGGTCAACCCGGTGATATTGTGCTCTATGATTTTTACGAAAAAGGTTATGCTTGTCACATTGGAATTGTAGAAAAGGTTAATTCGGACGGTACATATTCAGTAATTGAGGGAAATACATCAATTACAAACGATGATAATGGCGGGTCTGTAATGAGAAGAGCGCGTAAAAATGGCATCAGAGGTTTTGCAAGACCTTCCTATGGTAATGCTATATCAACAAAAAAGGAGGCAAACACGGTGAATATTACACTTCCTATATTAAGAAAAGGTTCAAACGGCTCAATAGTTCAATCATTGCAGATGCTTCTGATTGCAAAAGGTTTTTCTTGCGAAGACTATGGAGCTGATGGTGACTTTGGCACCGCAACGGATTCTGCGGTTAGAAATTTTCAGAAGGCATGTTCTCTTGAAATAGATGGTGTTGTAGGCCAAAACACCTGGGAGCATATATTAAAAAATGATTTGACTATAAAGCCTAAAAAAACAACATATAGAGTGGAAGGAATTACTCATATAGTTGAGCTTAGCCCGTTAGATGTAAGACATGTAGAAACACATAAATCTACTTATTCAACGCCTTATGCGAATTTCGTCAATTCTCTGTTTTTCAGCGGCGATATAGGACAGGGCATGGCCGCAAGCGAGGGTAAAATTATCGCTAATTACCCTACACATGGCAAACCTGTTGCAACCCTAATTGTACATACTGATGGTAGTGTCGAGCTAGCCTATGTACAGGATTTAAAAACCGTTAAAAATCTGTTTTTTGCTGTAAGCGGTTACGGAATATATCCTACAATCACAGCTGCAAAAGAAGGTTTTACAGGCATTTTTAGTGATGTAACAAGAAGTGCCAACAGACCTATTATTGGCTATAGAAAAAGTGATAATAAAATTATTATAGCAGTACGTTCAAGTTCTAATTCCACAAGAGCCAAAGAAACCGCAAAAAACCTCAAACTTGATTTTGCTATCTCTCTTGATGGCGGAGGTTCGACCACTCTTAAAGTAGATGGAAAATACCATTTCAAAGGTGATGGTCGTAAAATTTGGGGTGGTATTACATGGTAATTTAAAATTTTTTAAATCACATTTAAAATACTATGAAATATCATTAAAAAAACATTTGAAAATTTAAAAACATTCAAAAAAAGCTGAGATTCAAGGAAAAATTTCTTAAAATCTCAGCTTTTTTCATTTTGTGCGTTAATTTTTTTTGTTTTGCGCGTGCAGCTACACTAAATAAAAGTAATGAATAACTTACCTTAAATTGCTAAAAATAAGGAAAATGCAATTTGGAGGTAAAATAAAATGTTCAAACATGAAAAAATGCTTTTTCATCCTGTAGAGGTAGAAAAGCCGAATCCGCAATACGCGGCTCTTCTTCAGGAACAGCTTGGTGGCGGAAACGGTGAACTTAAGGCGGCTATGCAATATATGTCTCAGAGTTTTCGCATTAAAGACCCTGAAATCAAGGATTTATTTCTTGATATTGCCGCAGAGGAGCTCGGTCATTTGGAAATGGTTGCACAAACTATAAACCTATTAAACGGGCATGATGTGGATGCCGCTAAAGTACCGGCAGGGGAAATCCAAACACATGTGAATCTGGGTTTAAATCCGGGACTCATAAATGCCTCGGGATACTCCTGGACAGCAGACTATGTTACGGTAACAGGAGATTTGTGTGCCGATATTCTCAGCAATATTGCATCCGAACAGCGCGCAAAAGTGATGTATGAATACCTGTATCGTCAGATAGACGATAAAAAGGTAAAAGAAACTATTGATTTTCTCCTTAACCGCGAGGAAGCGCATAATCAGATGTTCCGCGATGCATTTAACAAAGTGCAAAACAGCGGCTCTAACAGAGATTTCGGCACAACAAAGGCAGCAAAAATGTATTTCTCCATGTCCGACCCAGGACCCAATGCATTTGCAAGTAATGAAACTATTCCCCCGTCATTTAATAAATAATATAGAAGCACACTCTCTCGAGTGTGCTTCTATATTATTTTATTTTGATATGTCTTCAAATCTCTGTATCAATGCTATCACATGACATCAAAAATATATTTGATTATATAATAGGTGTAACTATCTCTACATCCTGATATACAGGAAGTCCTGTACCTGCAGGAATGAGCTTACCTATAATTA
Source organism: Clostridia bacterium (assembly GCA_045606045.1). Lineage (GTDB taxonomy): Bacteria > Bacillota > Clostridia > UMGS1810 > UMGS1810 > RGIG8748. Next base: position 4,609 of record JAZURE010000014.1, read on the forward strand.
CATTTTCCTTAAGACCTATGAGCGGGTCTTTCTTGCCCTTTATGGCAGCATCTGTAAGAACTCTTGTTGTTTCCTGGAAGGATGCAGCAGAGAGGAAAGAGTCTGTAGCAAGCGCTGTCTTGGTAATACCAAGAAGTACGCTCTCGCACTGGGGCTCTTCTCTTCCGTCGGCAACTGCCTTGCGGCGCTGCGCCTCGAACTCTGCTCTGTCTATTAAGGAGCCGATGAGAAGGTCGGTTTCACCGGGTTCGGTAATCTTAACCTTTCTTATCATCTGTCTTACGATAACCTCAATATGTTTATCGTTGATATCGATACCCTGGAGTCTGTACACTCTCTGTACCTCCTGGATAAGATAATCGGTAACAGCCTTTATGCCGTTGTCACCCATAACACGCAGTAAATCCTGAGGATATATAGAGCCTTCTGTAAGCTCCTGGGCAAGGCTTACCTTGTCACCATCACTGACCTTAAGTCTGGAGCCGTAAGGAATGAGGTAGTTGTGAGTGATACCGTCTTCGGTAGTGATGATAGCTTCTCTCTTCTTCTGTGTTTCCTCAATCTTAACAGTACCCTCTTCCTCAGCGATTATGGCAACACCCTTAGGTCTTCTTGCTTCAAAGAGCTCTTCAACTCTGGGAAGACCCTGAGTAATATCGTCACCGGCAACACCGCCCGCATGGAATGTTCTCATTGTAAGCTGTGTACCGGGCTCACCGATGGACTGAGCAGCTATAATACCTACTGCTTCACCTGCATCTACCATTTCGCCTGAGGAAAGGTTGGAGCCATAGCACTTAGCGCAAATACCTATTCTGGATTCACAAGTGAGGATGCTTCTTATCTTGGCTTCGGTTACGCCTGCATCTGCAACCATTGTTGCAATAGCTTCTGTCATAAGCGAATTTGCACTTACAAGTACCTCGCCTGTTTCGGGGTGAAGTATATCCTCGAGAGCTGTTCTGCCTATGAGTCTGTCTCTGAAGCTTTCTATTATTTCCTCACCTATAGCAATCTTCTTAACTAATATACCTTCGCTTGTGCCGCAGTCGTCCTCACGAATAATAACATCCTGAGATACATCTACAAGTCTTCTTGTAAGGTAACCCGAGTCGGCAGTTCTAAGCGCGGTATCGGTAAGACCTTTACGAGCACCGTGTGTTGAAATGTAGTATTCCAAAACATTGAGACCTTCTCGGAAGTTAGCTTTAATCGGGATTTCGATTGCCTTACCTGTGGTATCTGCCATAAGACCACGCATACCGCAGAGCTGTTTAATCTGGTCCTTACTACCACGGGCACCTGAGGTTGCCATCATGTAAATGGGGTTGTACTGGTCGAGGTTTTCCATAAGAGCATCGGAAATATCATCAACCGCACTGTTCCATGCACCGATAACCTTTTCGTATCTTTCTTCGTCTGTGATAAGACCTCTCTTGTACTGCTTTGTGAGCTTATCAACAGCCATCTGAGCATCGTCGAGTCTTTCATACTTGGACTCAGGTATCTTCATATCGAATACACTTATTGTAAGCGCACCCTTTGTGGAGAACTTGTATCCAAGGGACTTTATAGCATCGAGAACTGTTACGGAGTCTGTGGTTCCGTGAGTTCTTATGCACTTATCAAGTATCTTGCCAAGGCCTTTTTTGTCGGCGGTGAATTCCATTCCGACTTCAAGCTTAAGAAGCTTCTGAGCTTTTTCTTCGTAGGTGTCGGTATCGAGGATTGTTCTGTCTACAAGACCAATATCCTGAGGAACCTCACTGTTGAAGATAATCTTACCTGCGGTAGCATCTATAATAGCCTCGTAGGTAACACCGTCTATAGTACGGCTGTTTAATACCTTTATAGGAGCATGAAGCTGGAGCTCGCCTGCATTGTAAGCCATAAGAACTTCATCGTTGTTCTTAAAGTACTTGCCCTCGCCCTTTTCACCGGAGAAGCATCCCTCTTCGGTAAACTGTGCAGGTTTCTTGCCCTGTGCCTCAAGTTCAGCATTTATCTGCTTTAAGGATTTGCCTCTTGTTATGGCTTTCTTGTTGTTCTTGTTGAATTCCTGATTGCTTAAGTAGCAAACTATATCGCCCACCTCAAAGCCTGTATCACCGGGGTCGGTAATCTTAACTTCCTTGGGCTTATTGATTGTAAGATAGTAACTACCAAGTACCATATCCTGTGTAGGAACTGTTACAGGCTTACCGTCCTGGGGCTTTAAGAGGTTGTTTGCAGAAAGCATGAGGAATCTCGCCTCTGCCTGTGCCTCGGGTGAAAGAGGTACGTGAACAGCCATCTGGTCACCGTCGAAGTCGGCGTTGAACGCTGTACATACGAGAGGATGGAGTTTAAGCGCTCTGCCCTCTACAAGAATGGGTTCAAATGCCTGAATACCGAGTCTGTGAAGTGTAGGAGCACGGTTAAGAAGAACGGGGTGCTCTTTTATAACATCTTCCAGTATATCCCAAACCTCAGGTTTAACTCTTTCTACCATGCGCTTAGCGCTCTTTATGTTGTGGCAAAGTCCGTCGGAAACGAGCTTTTTCATAACAAAGGGCTTAAAGAGTTCAAGTGCCATTTCCTTAGGAAGACCGCACTGATAAATCTTGAGTTCAGGTCCTACTACGATAACGGAACGGCCTGAGTAGTCAACACGCTTACCGAGAAGGTTCTGACGGAAACGTCCCTGCTTACCTTTTAACATATCGGAAAGTGACTTAAGGGGTCTGTTTCCGGGGCCGGTAACGGGTCTTCCGCGTCTGCCGTTGTCTATGAGAGCATCTACGGCTTCCTGAAGCATTCTCTTTTCATTGCGGACAATGATATCGGGTGCTTCAAGCTCCAAGAGTCTCTTTAATCTGTTGTTTCTGTTTATAACTCTTCTGTAGAGGTCGTTTAAGTCGGAGGTGGCAAATCTTCCGCCGTCAAGTTGTACCATAGGACGGATTTCGGGAGGAATAACGGGCACTACATCCATTATCATCCATTCGGGGCGGTTGCCCGAGAGCCTGAAAGATTCTACAACTTCGAGTCTCTTTGCAATTCTTGTCTTCTTCTGTCCCTGTGCACCCTCTAACTCTTCCTTGAGTTCTGCAGAAAGAGCATCCAAGTCGATAGCGGTAAGAAGTTCTTTTATAGCCTCTGCACCGATACCTGCCTTAAAGCTGTCTGCACCGTACTTTTCTACTGTTTCTCTGTATTCGTTTTCAGAGAGGATTTGCTTTTCTTCGAGGTTGGTCTTACCTGCATCTATTACAATGTAGGATGCAAAGTAAAGCACCTTTTCGAGTATTCTGGGGCTAATGTCTAATATAAGTCCCATACGGCTGGGGATACCTTTGAAATACCAAATGTGCGACACGGGAGCTGCAAGCTCAATATGACCCATGCGCTCTCTTCTTACTTTGGCACGGGTAACCTCAACACCGCACTTATCGCAGACAATACCCTTGTAACGAATTCTCTTGTACTTACCGCAGAAGCATTCCCAGTCCTTTGTGGGTCCGAAAATTCTTTCGCAGAAGAGTCCGTCACGCTCGGGTTTAAGTGTTCTGTAGTTTATAGTCTCGGGCTTTTTAACTTCGCCATGGGACCATTCTCTTATCTTTTCCGGAGAAGCCAAACCGATTTTGATGGCACTAAAGCTCTTTTCTTCAATCATGTTTTCTGACATAGCTAATCTCCTTTCTTAGTTATCGCCGTTTAAATCATCAATACTGCTGTCGATACTGCCGAGGTCTGCATCAAGGTCGATTGCAAGGTCGTCTATATCAAGCTCGAGTATTTCTGTTTCGGGCACATCCTGAATATCATCCAAATCATCGTGAAAATCATCATCATCGTCAGAGGAGAGGCTCTTCATAAAGTCTGCAAAGAGGTCATCCTCATCGTCATCATCTTCCTCGGGTTCGGGTTCATCCATGGGCTCTGCCATTTCGTAGAAATCGTCTCCGCGGTCAAAGTTGAACTTGAATCCCTCATCATCCAGAGATTCCTTTAAGATGATTTCCTCATCGTTTTCGTCGAGTACCTTAACATCAAGTCCGAGGGACTGGAGTTCTTTAATAAGTACCTTAAAGGATTCGGGAACACCCGGCTTTGGTATTGTCTCACCTTTTACGATGCTTTCGTAGGTCTTTACACGGCCCACAACATCATCGGACTTAACTGTGAGGATTTCCTGAAGTGTATATGCTGCACCGTAAGCTTCGAGTGCCCAAACTTCCATCTCACCGAATCTCTGTCCACCGAACTGTGCTTTACCGCCCAGAGGCTGCTGAGTAACGAGGGAGTACGGACCTGTGCTTCTTGCGTGAATCTTATCATCTACAAGGTGGTGGAGCTTTAAGTAGTACATATAACCTACGGTTACAGGACCGTCGAAGGGCTCACCTGTTCTGCCGTCGTAAAGTACTGTCTTACCATCTATGCTTTTGCCTGCCATTTCGAGCGCTTTGCAGATATCTGCCTCGGTAGCACCGTCAAATACAGGTGTAGCTATCTTCCAGCCGAGCGCTTTTGCAGCATAGCCAAGGTGTACTTCGAGCACCTGACCTATGTTCATACGCGAAGGTACGCCAAGGGGATTTAATACTATCTGGAGAGGTGTTCCGTCGGGAAGGAAAGGCATATCCTCTTCGGGAAGAATTCTGGAGATAACGCCCTTGTTACCATGGCGTCCTGCCATCTTATCGCCGACAGATATCTTACGCTTCTGAGCAATGTACACTCTTACAAGCTGGTTAACACCGGGAGCAAGTTCATCGCCGTTTTCACGGGTAAATATCTTAACATCTACTACAATACCTGCTTCGCCGTGGGGAACTCTAAGAGATGTATCTCTTACATCTCTTGCCTTTTCGCCGAAGATAGCACGGAGAAGTCTTTCTTCTGCGGAAAGCTCGGTTTCGCCCTTGGGGGTAACCTTACCTACGAGTATATCGCCCGATCTTACCTCGGCACCGATTCTTACGATACCTCTTTCGTCTATATCCTTTAAAGCATCTTCGCCGACATTGGATATATCTCTGGTGATTTCTTCAGCACCAAGCTTGGTGTCTCTTGCTTCACACTCGTATTCTTCTATATGGATGGATGTAAATACATCCTCCTTAACAAGTCTTTCGTTTATTAAGATAGCATCCTCGTAGTTGTAACCTTCCCATGTCATAAAGCCTATGAGAATGTTCTTACCAAGAGCTATTTCACCGTCTGCGGTAGAGGGACCGTCTGCGATTATATCGCCTTTTTTAACCTTTTCGCCGCTCTTAACGATGGGTCTCTGATTTATACATGTGCTCTGGTTGGAGCGCAGGAACTTAATGAGCTTGTAGGTCTCGATGTGACCGCCCTTGCCCTTTATAACAATTTCGTCTGCGCCAACGCTTATTACCTCGCCGTCTTCTCTTGCGAGTACGCACACACCGGAATCCTTGGCTGCCTTGTATTCCATACCTGTACCTACGATAGGAGCCTCTGTCTTAAGAAGCGGAACTGCCTGACGCTGCATGTTGGAGCCCATGAGTGCACGGACAGCATCGTCATTTTCGAGGAACGGAATCATAGCGGTAGCTACGGATACAATCTGTCTGGGAGATACGTCTATATAGTCAACCTGAGAGGGGTCTACCTCGATAAATTCATCGCGGTATCTTACGATAACTGTCTTGTTCTCGAAGCTTCCGTCAGCCTTTAACTTTTCGGAAGCAGGAGCTACCTTGTAGTTATCCTCGATATCGGCTGTCATGTAAACAACCTCGTCCTCTGCCTTTAAGGTTTCCTTGTTGAACTTTCTGTAAGGAGCCTCTATAAAGCCGTATTCATTTATCTTTGCATATGATGCAAGAGAGTTTATAAGACCGATGTTGGGACCTTCGGGAGTTTCGATAGGACACATTCTTCCGTAGTGGGAATGGTGAACGTCTCGAACCTCGAAACCTGCTCTCTCTCTGGAGAGACCGCCGGGACCCAATGCCGAAAGTCTTCTCTTATGAGTAAGTTCTGCAAGGGGGTTTGTCTGATCCATGAACTGTGAAAGCTGTGAAGAGCCAAAGAACTCTTTGATAGCACTTACTACAGGTCTGGAGTTTATAAGAGCCTGAGGAGTTACGGAATCGAGATCCTGAATAGTCATTCTTTCTCTTACAACTCTTTCTAATCTGGAAAGACCTATTCTGAACTGATTCTGCAGAAGCTCACCTACTGCACGTAATCTTCTGTTACCGAGGTGGTCGATATCGTCTGTAGTACCTATTCCGTACTGGAGGCCTAAGTGATAGTTGATTGATGCCAAGATATCATCATTTATGATATGCTTGGGTATAAGGTCATCGCGTCTTTCCTGTATGGCATTCTTTATGTCTACTTCCGAATCGAAGCTATCGAGAATTTCGGAAAGCACGCTAAAACGTACAAGCTCGTCTATTTCAAGCTCGGATATATCAAAGCTTACAAAATCCTTGATATCTACCATGCCGTTTGAGAAAAGCTTGACTTCCTTGCCGTCTATATTTACAAATGCTTCGTTTACACCTGCTCTTGCGATTTCCTTCGCCTTTTCTGCGGTAAGGCACTCGCCTGCTGTTGCAAGAACTTCGCCTGTCATGGGGTCTGCCACATCTCTTGCAAGAGTGCGGTTTTTAAGTCTTGTTTCAAGCGAAAGCTTCTTGTTGAATTTAAAGCGGCCTACCTTGGAGATATCGTATCTCTTGGGGTCATAGAAAAGTGCGTTTATAAGAGATGTAGCGCTCTCTACCGTAGGGGGCTCGCCCGGACGAAGCTTTTTGTATATCTCGATAAGAGCTTCTTCACTATTTGTTGTAGCATCCTTTTCCAAGGTTACTGCAAGTGTGTTGTCATAGCCGAAAAGCTCAAGAATCTGTTCATTTGTATTTATACCTAATGCGCGTATGAGAACTGTTACAGGGAGTTTGCGGGTTCTGTCTATACGAACAGAGAATACATCGTTGGAATCGGTTTCGTACTCAAGCCATGCACCGCGGTTTGGTATAACGGTAGCATTGTAGAGCTCCTTACCGATTTTGTCGTGCTGCATATCAAAGTAGATGCCGGGGGAACGAACAACCTGGCTTACTATAACACGCTCTGCACCGTTGATGATGAAAGTACCGGAATCTGTCATAAGCGGGAATTCGCCCATGAAAATCTCCTGCTCCTTAACCTCTCCGGTTTCCTTATTAATAAGTCTTACCTTGATTTTAAGGGGTTTGGAATATGTAGCATCACGAGCTTTACATTCCTCAATTGAGTACTTCGGATTATCATCAAGATAGTAGTCATCGAATTCAAGGACAAGATTTCCCGAGAAATCACAAATAGGAGATACATCATGGAGTACCTCTTTTAATCCCTTATCGATGAACCAATCATATGATTTCTTCTGCACCTCAATTAAGTTTGGCATCTCCAGAACTTCTTCTACTTTGGAGTAGCTCATTCTTTCATTTCTGCCAAGCATGATGGGATGTGGTCGTTTCATCAAAATAATCACCTCATATTATTTTTTTGCAACCCTGTAGCACTTATTGTAAATTAGAATTTTTCTAATAATATTGCCAAATTTTTCCGCAAATATGCACATTTAAAAGACATTGTGCACAAATGCAAATTTACAAAAAAAGATACAACTGCAATTTATAATAATAACACAACAATTTCATTATGTCAAGCAAAATTTTTACACATTTTACAAAAGGGTTTGTTAGGTTTGTATCTTTTTTCGTTTTTTATAAATTTTATTAACCTATTATATAGTTTTCGTTAAAACCCAGTCTTAATATCTCCTGCGCATACTCTTTTGCAAGCTCAAGGCTGTGAAGTCTGTAGTTTCCGCATTGAACGGGATTTTCGGCAGGAATACAGTCGGCTTTAACCACATCGGAAAGTGCTTTTAACACAGCGTCCTTTACAATGCTTACATCGGGGCTTTGCCATACTGTAAGATAAAAACCTGTACGGCAACCCATTGGCGAGAGGTCTATGATGCCCTCCATATACTCTCTCATATATGTAGCCATAAGATGCTCCAAAGTGTGTATACCCTCGCTTTTAAGCTCGTCCACATTTGGCTGTTTGAAGCGGATATCGTACTTTGTTACGGTATCGCCCTTTTCACCTCTGTATACTGTGCACTGTCTTATAAAAGGTGCCTTGACTTTGGTGTGGTCGAGTGTGAAGCTTTCTACAAGCTCTTTGCCTTTTTCGTTCATATGTACTCCTCCTTAATCGTGATGATGGTGCTTTTTGCCCGCATGGTCGTACAAAAGCTTTGCAAGAGGCATATCGTCTTCGTCAAACACTACTATGCCGTTATCTGTAAGAAGTCTTGCAGTGACCCCCATTCCCGATATTTTTTTACCCGAGAAAGTGCCGTCATATATCTTCTTGCATCCGCATGAGGGACTGCCCTGCTTTAATATTGCAAATATCACATTATTTTCTTTCGCAATGTCGAGTGCCTTTTGCGCTCCCCTGCTAAAATTTTCCGTAACATCCGCACCCTCCGAATTTACAACTCTGCCGTCGCAGATTTCACTGCAAGGTCTGGGTGTGGGAAGGTCCCCAAGCTCCTCGGGGCATACGCACACAAGCTCTCCCAAGTTCTTCCACTTGAGAAACAAGGGGTGTTTTAAAAGATTGTTTGTGCCGTCATACTTGGTACACTTGCCGTAAAGGCACGAAGAAACTAAAATCTTTGGCATACTATACCTCTTTTCTCTTTTCGGGAAGCTGTACAAGAATTATGGCAACCATCATAAATGCACAGCCCGTAATTGCTCTAAGCGGCGGCATAGCCTGTGAGAACACCGCCCCTGCAACAAGAGCAAAAAGCGACTCCATACTCATTATGATGGATGCTACTGCAGGCTCCGCGTCCTTTTGGGCTACTATCTGCAGAGTGTAGGCAACGCCCGAGCTCATAACACCAAGATACAAAAGCGGTTTTATACATCTTAATATATCGCTAAATGAAGGCTTGTCTATAAAAACTATGTACACAAGGCTTATAAGAAAAACCACAAGAAATTGCAGGCACGAGAGCTTAACCCCGTTTACCTTTGGCGAAAAATAGTCTACTGCAAGTATGTGGAGCGAAAAGATAAATGCGCACATAATAAGCAGTATTTCCGATTTGTCGAATGTAAACCTTGTGCCCTTTTCCATACACAGAAAGTAAAGTCCGAGCACTGCAAAAACCACGCTTACCCACACCACAGGTCTTACCTTTTTGCCGACAAAAAGTCCAAGCAGGGGCACTATTATAAGATACATTGTTGTCATAAAGCCTGCCTTGCCCTCGTCGGCATCCACCATAGCTACGGTCTGTGCGGTGCTTGCTCCGAAAAGAAGTATACCGCATACTATACCGCCGATTATAAGCGCGCCAAGGTTGTCCTTTTTGTATGTTCCGTCTTTTATTGCCCTGCCGTCCATAAAAGCTATGACGGGCAGGAGCGCAAGACAGCCTATGGCTGAACGGATACCGTTGAATGTGCACCCGTGAAGGACATTAACTCCGAGCCTCTGCCCCACAAATGCCGTACCCCATATGAATGCGGCAATAAACAGGAGGATATTTGCGCGAAGCCTTTTTGAATTTATCATTTGTATCACCTTTTTATATTATTTTGTCTATTCCCGTGCAAAGCCACAATACAGGTATGCACAGAAAAAACCAGAGTATTGTGTAAGGAAGACATATCTGCCCCATAAAATTAAGAGGCACATTAGAATAATCCCACACATTCCACCCTAAGACTATATTTACCGCAACACCTACCACAAGCTCAGTGGCAGTTATGACAAGAGCACCCGCAAGACAGCGGTAAAAAATACTCTCGTGTGCAAAACTGATATTTAAAAAGTATATAAGCAGAAAACAAAATCCGCCGCAAACAGACATGGTCCAATGCGTGTATCCGCGCCAGAGAACCTCAAGACCCGAATATCCCGCAGCTCCAAGCAAAAAAATCGTTATATATCTCATAGCAAACTCCATAATACTTATTATTAAATATTATTGAGAGTTCGGTATGGTTTATTCACGATTTTTTGTGGCAATTCAGGGCAAAAGTGCATGAATACCTATTATATACCATGATAACATTATATTATTAAAAATCCCAAATTTCAAGGACTTTTTAAAATTCTTTTAGCAACAATAAACAATAATAATTTTTTGTATTGAATTGTGATGATATTTGTAATATTATAGCATTAACGAACCCGTTTTGGGTGCGCGTTTTTACGCAACTGCTTAACCAATATCGGAAAGAGGTTTTCACCATGCAAGGAAAACACGAGATTGATATGACCGCGGGCGCCCTTGCGCCTAAGATAATGAAGTTTACCATTCCCTTTATGTTTTCGGGAATACTCCAGACCATGTTTAATGCAGCCGACAATGCGGTAATAGGCGCTTTTGACGGAAGTAATGCCCTTGCCGCCGTAGGCTCTACGGGAAGCATAACAAACTTTGTTATTAATCTTTTCATGGGACTTGCAGTAGGTACAAATGTTGTCCTTGCAAGAGGTATTGGCTCTATGCAGAAGAAAACCTGCGAGGAAACCGTGCATACCGCAATGCTTCTTAGCTTTGTAATAGGTACTCTGCTTGGCATAGCAGGTTTTTTCCTTACCCGTATCTTTCTTAAATTTCTTAACTGTCCCCCCGAGGTAATGGACCTTGCCGATATATATCTTAGAATTTATTTCCTTGGTATGCCTGCAATTTCCGCCTATAATTTCAGCTCGTCTGTCCTGCGAAGCAAGGGCGATACCAAAAGACCTCTTATATACCTGTGCATTGCAGGGGTTCTCAATGTAATTCTGAACCTTGTGCTTGTAATTGTGTTTAAATTAAGCACCGCAGGTGTTGCCATAGCTACAACCGTATCTCAATATCTCTCGGCTTTTTTAGCTATACGGGCACTTACAAAGGAAGAAGGCTATTGCCGTCTTGAACTCAAAAAGCTTCGCATAGTGCCTCACAGAGCTTCAATTATCCTTAAGATTGGAATACCCGCAAGCATACAGGGGCTTATGTTTTCAATATCCAACATATCCATACAAAGCTCTGTAAACACCTTTGGCGCCGATGCAATGGCAGGTGTAGGTGCAGGGGCCACACTTAACTCAATCGTATGGAACACCATTTCCGCCTTTGGTCAGGCATCGCTTGCATTTACAGGTCAGAACTACGGTGCCAAAAAATTTGACAGAATAAAGAAAGTATACATGTGGTCTGTAGTCCTTATGATTGTATGCTGGGCAATCGTGGCAGTTTTGATACGCTTTAATGTGGAGCCTCTTTTAAAGCTGTTCTTACCTCACAACGAAAAGGCTCTCGCATATGCAAAAATATCCTCTCTCACACTATCTGCCACCTATGTGATAGCAGGTCTTATGGAAATAAGCGTAGGTATGATAAGAGGACTCGGACATTCTACCGTGCCTGCAATCATATCGGTATTCGGCATATGCGGTATAAGGTTTATATGGCTTGCCACGGCATTTAAAAAATTCCATACATTCCAATGCCTTTATATATCCTACCCTACAACATGGGCAATAACCACAATAGCTCTTATAGTATATTTCTTCTTCATATACCGAAAGGTAATGACGGAACACAGATAAAGACAAATGACTTTGCGCCGAAAAGGCACAAAGTCATTTTATTTTTTCTATAACTCCTCTTTTTACCATATAAACTTCATTTGATAAATCCATAAGAGGCTTATCGTTATAAGAATCGGTAAAGAATTTGTCTATTTTGTCTCCGTATCTTTCTTTAAAAAGCTCTGCCTTTACCTCGCCAAAGCATACCTCAACAAGCTTTCCGCTATCCATATCAAAATGTGTTGCGATAAAATTTGTAACGCCCATTCTTGCAAACATTACCCCTACAAGAACATCTATATTGGCAGTAACTATGACATCGTCTTCCTTTTTGAGCTTTGCATAGAACGGGCGAAGCTTGTGTTCGTGCATATCCCAGAATTCTTCTATAACCTCGTATATATCATCAAAGAGGTTAAAAAAGCTCTCCGTGTAAAACGCTCCCCGCTCCCTGAACTCTTCCTTAGACATCAGGCACGCTTTATAGCGCACAAGGTCTCGCATGATAGGAAAAAGCACCTTTATAAGCACAGGCTTTTTCTTAAGGCAAAACCAAAAGAAGTCGAGAGCACTCTCTCCCTTATATATTGTATTGTCAAAATCATACACATTCATTACCCGTTAATCTCCGAAATTAATTTTTGCAATCTTTCCAGGCTTATAGCGCCGACATAATCATTAAATACATTTCCGTCCATTAAGTATCTCTTGACATTTCTTTGCATAGATGTTTCTTCGGGGAGGTCGTTTAAATTCTGAGGTTTTGCCATACCAAAAAGATTGATGTACACACCCTCTTCAGCATGGTTTTCCTTAAGTCTTTCAAACATATCGCCAAAACGGGTTATATTGGTCGGTCTTCCCATGATTTTTTCTATATGGGGATTGAGAAGCCATGAGCTAGTTCCGAAGGTCTTAAAGTCGTATTCGGGATAGTGATTATTAAAAAACTCAAGTGCCTCACGGAAGTTGATAAGGTTATCTGCAACATTAAGCCTGGTTCCCCTCGGTATGTGTACACCTATTATATCATTGCTGTGAATTTCAAACTGAAAAGCACCTATTCTGAATAGCTTGCCCATTGCATAACGGGGAAGCCATGCATGATAGCCGCTTGTACCCGTCACACCCATGCGCTTTTGGTTTGCGGTTATATACATATCCACGGCGCTTAAAGTTGCGGACAAAATCTGCTTATTTACTCCGTGTTTTAATGCATCGGTACAAAAATCAGATACGCAGGCAAAAAACGGAAGCATAAGAGCAAATTCGGATTTGTGTGATTTGTCTGCAACGGGTTTTACATCATATGGGCAGACATCGTTTTTCATAAAGGCATACAGGATACAGCAAAGGTCTGTATAGCTTGCATCATCTTTGATTTCATCAAGCGCCCTCATAACAAGTTCAAGATTTTCTTTACCCAACATACTGTATTCATCGTTAAACTTTTTTATTGCTTCTTTATCAAAAATGACATTACAAATATCCTCTCTGTTAAAACGTGCCATATCAAAAAGATACTTGTATTCAGGATTATTAAACACCTCAGAATTCGCATAAATACTCATACATCCGCCTCCTTCACATAGTCAGATAAATCATACAACAGAAATATCCTTGTGTCAAGACTTGTGCTTTGTACACTATCGAATTGTAATATTTTTGGGTTTTTATGTAGATTTATCCATTATTTTATAAGTCATTTGACATAAGGCAGCATTTTGTGGTATCATTTACTCATATTTATTATGAAAGGAAGACGAAAAATGGGACTTACACTCACTGAGAAAATCCTCAAAGCACACCTTGTGGAAGGCGAGTTTGTCAAGGGAACTGAAATCGGTATAAAAATCGACCAGACTCTTACTCAGGACGCAACAGGTACCATGGCTTACTTGGAATTTGAAGCTATGGGCGTACCCAGAGTTAAGACAGAGCGTTCCGTGGCATACATCGACCACAACACACTTCAGTCCGGATTTGAAAATGCGGACGACCACAGATTCATAGGCTCCGTGGCTAAGAAACACGGTATCTACTTCTCCAGACCGGGAAACGGCATATGCCATCAGGTACATCTGGAAAGATTCGGCGCACCCGGAAAGACATTAATAGGCTCCGACAGCCATACCCCCACAGGCGGCGGTATAGGCATGATTGCTATAGGCGCAGGCGGTCTCGATGTGGCAGTAGCCATGGGAGGCGGCGCATACTACATCACATACCCCAAGGTTGTTAAGGTAAACCTTACAGGCAAGCTTTCTCCGTGGGTAGGTGCCAAGGATGTAATCCTTGAAATTCTTAAAATAATGTCTGTTAAAGGCGGTGTGGGCAAGGTAGTTGAATACTGCGGCGAAGGTGTTAAAACTCTTTCAGTACCCGAAAGAGCCACCATTACAAACATGGGCGCAGAACTTGGCGCAACTACATCCATCTTCCCCTCCGACGAAATTACCAAGGAATTCTTAAAAGCACAGAAAAGAGAGGATGTATGGGTTGAGCTTAAAGCAGACGAGGACGCAGTATATGACGAGGAGATAAATATAGATTTATCCGCCCTTGAGCCTGCAGCAGCATGCCCCCACTCTCCCGACAACATAAAGAGCATAAAGGAAATCGGCTCCATGAAGATAGACCAGGTTTGCATAGGCTCATGCACAAACAGCTCTCTTATGGACATGATGAAGGTAGCACACATATTAAAGGGTAAGACAGTACACCCCGATGTATCTTTATCCATAGCACCCGGCTCCAAGCAGGTACTTAATATGCTTTCTAAAAACGGTGCACTCTCCGACATGATAGAAGCAGGTGCAAGAATTCTTGAAAGTGCTTGCGGCCCCTGCATAGGCATGGGTCAGGCACCCAATTCGGGAGGAATATCGCTTCGTACCTTTAACCGTAACTTCCTCGGAAGAAGCGGCACCAAGGACGGACAGATATACCTTGTATCACCCGAGGTTGCGGCAGCATCCGCTATAGCAGGCGTGCTCACAGACCCCCGCACACTCGGCGATATGCCAAAGTTTTCCATGCCCGAATACTTTGATATAAATGACAATATGATAGTACCTCCAATAGACGAAAAGGCCATGGATTCCGTAGAAGTCTTAAGAGGTCCCAATATAAAGCCATTCCCTGTAACAGAGCCTCTTGGTGACACCATAGAGTGCGCTTGTTCTCTTAAGGTGGGCGACAACATAACTACCGACCATATCATGCCTGCAGGAGCAAAGATACTGCCCCTGCGCTCCAACATACCCGCCATATCAAAGCACTGCTTTACAGTATGCGATGAAAAGTTCCCCGAAAGAGCAGAGAGCCTTGGCAAAAGCATAATTGTAGGCGGCTCCAACTATGGTCAGGGCTCGTCCAGAGAGCACGCGGCACTTGCACCGCTTCACCTTGGCGTAAAGATTGTTATAACCAAGTCCTTTGCGCGTATTCACCGTGCAAACCTTGTAAATGCAGGAATACTGCCCTTTACCTTTGCAAATGAAAGTGACTATGACAAGATTTCCGAGGGTGACGAAATCATCTGCGAAAACCTCATAGACACAATCAAGGGCGGTAAGAATCCCGTTGTGGTAAACAAAACCACAGGGGATAGAATTGAATGTGTATGCGAGCTTTCCGACAGAGCAAAGGATATTATTCTTGCAGGCGGACTTCTTAACTACACAAAACTAAATGCACAGGCTTAAATATAAGGAAAGGACTGATTATAAATGGCAAAAATTCAAATGAAAACTCCCCTCGTTGAGATGGACGGAGACGAAATGACCAGAATCATATGGAAGATGATAAAGGATATCCTTATTCTTCCCTATGTTGATTTAAAAACAGAATACTATGACTTAGGTCTTGTGGAAAGAAACAACACAGACGATAAGGTTACAGTAGACAGCGCAGAAGCTACAAAAAAATACGGTGTTGCGGTTAAATGTGCAACAATCACTCCCAATGCGGCAAGAATGACAGAATACGACCTTAAGGAAATGTGGAAATCCCCCAACGGAACAATAAGAGCAATCCTTGACGGTACGGTTTTCAGAACACCCATTATTGTAAAGGGTATAACCCCGTATATCCCCACATGGACAAAGCCTATCACCATTGCCCGTCATGCTTACGGCGATGTGTACAAGAACACAGAAATGAAAGTTACAAAGGACAGCAAGGCTTATCTTAGCGTTGTGGATGCAAACGGCAATGAGACCAGAGAAATTATATATGACTTCTCCGACTCCGACGGTATAATTCAGGGCATGCACAACAAGGACAACTCCATAGCAAGCTTTGCAAGAAGCTGTTTTAACTATGCTTTGGAGCTTAAGCAGGATTTGTGGTTTGCTACAAAGGATACCATAAGCAAAAAGTATGACCACACCTTTAAGGACATATTCCAGGAAGTTTACGATGCCGAGTACAAGGAAAAGTTTGAAGCACTGGGTATTGAATACTTCTACACACTCATCGACGATGCAGTTGCAAGAGTTATCCGCTCCGAAGGCGGTTACATATGGGCTTGCAAAAACTACGACGGCGATGTAATGAGCGACATGATAGCTACCGCATACGGAAGCCTTGCCATGATGACAAGCGTGCTCGTATCGCCCGACGGTGTGTATGAGTACGAAGCCGCACACGGCACGGTACAGCGCCACTACTACAAGCATCTTGAGGGCAAGGAAACCTCCACAAACTCTGTTGCAACCATATTTGCATGGACAGGTGCTTTAAATAAGAGAGGCGAGCTTGACAATATTCCCGAGCTTTGTACCTTTGCTAAGAACATGGAAAAGGCTACAATTCAGACCATAGAGGAAGGCGTAATGACAGGCGACCTCTACTCCATGTCTACACTCGAAAAAAAGACTAAGGTTAATACCGAAGATTTCCTTAAAGAAATAAATAAGAGACTCGAAAAACTCATGTAAGATTTAAAAACACAAGGACGGATTTCAAAATAGAAATCTGTCCTTGTGTTTATTTAACCATTTTTTTAGCTTATTTAATTTCGACTCAAAATCATACTGCGGAAAGCAATACAAATAATAATCACACTCATCACAACAACACTCATATTGAGGATTCTCGCCGTTTCCCAAACATCTTTTGCCCTGCCTCGACGGTGTAAGCGATGTGCCCGTAACATCAATTATTTGTCTTTTTATCATATTCTTTACCTCGCAATTAAAAAAGCACACCCCGAAGGATGTGCCGAAAAAGTGTTTCCCCCGGTTTCGCTACCACACTACACCGATATATTTTTCACACAGAAGAATAAGAGAAAACACCTTTTGCCAAGGTAGTTTTCTTCTATGTGAAAAACTTATGCATTATATATTAAAATGTAGTGTGGTATATGTTATTTTAACACATGGGAACAAAAATGTAAAGACTTTTATACAACACATCAGAGCTTTGTAAAAAGATGTTGAAATAGCAGAAAATATGTTGTATACTATTAGGAAAGGCGAGACTTAAAACAGTGTAAAGATAAGGCGGTTGTGCCATCATCTCTTCAAAAAGGAGGTGATAGCTTATGGGAAATGAATACATAATTTATTTTATGATTGTTCTTTTACTTTTAGTAATTACCATAAAAAAATAACCCCCACTCCGCTAAAAGTTAGGGTTATTTTTTAATCCAAACATTTTGGCATAACCGTTTGAGGTCTTTCCTTTTTCTATTTTTATTATATAGAATAAAAACTATTTTGTCAACTACTATGGAAAACTTTATAAAAACAATTTGGAACTTGACAAACTAAAAATGAAAAGCTATACTCATGCCATATAACAAAACAAGGAGCAAACAAAATGAAGATAGAAAAATTAAATCTTTGGAACACCATACCATGTACATATGACGAAAAACCGACAATAAATGTATATATACCCGACCGCAAAACAAGCAGAGGAGCTGTAGTTATCTTTGCAGGCGGAGCATACAGCCACAGAGCAGTCCACGAGGGAGACGGATATGCACGCTTTCTGGCAGAAAACGGAATTACTGCTTTTGTTGCAGACTACAGAGTACATCCGCACATATTCCCCTGCCCTCTCATCGATGCAAGACGGGCAGTTAAATTTGCAAGATACCATGCCCAAAGGTACGGCATAGACAAAAACAAAATAGCTGTTATGGGTTCGTCTGCAGGCGGACATCTTGCCGCTCTTTGCTCTACATATCTTGGCGACACCGACTGCGAAATAACTGCAGACGAAATCGAAAAAGAAAGTTTTGTACCCGATGCACAGATTTTGTGCTATCCTGTTATAAGGGTACTCGGAAGGGATATTGCCCACATCGGTTCGGGTGAAAACCTCCTTGGCAAAAAGCACGCTTGGGACGGTGAAGATTTTGAACCCGACAGACTGGTTTCGGACAAGACACCAAAGGCATTTATATGGCATACTGCCTCCGATAACGGAGTAAATGTAATAAACAGCTACAGATATGCCGAAGCTCTGCGCAGATTCAACATTCCTGCGGAAATGCACATCTTCCCCGACGGTCCTCACGGTCTTGGTCTGTGCGATGAAGTTAAATTTGACGCAGTAGACAAAAAAGTACTCAGCCACACAGGTCAGTGGTCAACTCTTCTATTAAACTGGCTAAGTTATATCGGATTTTAGGTTTTATTATGCTCAAAAAATATTTTTCGACACTTGATATTATATTGTGGACCTCTTCTGCAGTATCAATTATACTTTCATTCTGCATTTTCGACAGAGAAAACTATATGACGCTAATTGCCTCTCTTGTCGGCGTAACTTCGCTCATTTTCTGTGCAAAAGGCAATCCTTTCGGTCAGATACTCATGATAGTATTCAGCTTGCTGTACGGTATTATTTCCTTTAATTTTTCGTATTACGGCGAAATGATAACATATGTGGGTATGACACTGCCCATGTCCGTTTTTGCACTTGTATCGTGGCTCAGAAACCCGTACAAGGGCAACAAAGCCGAGGTCGAGGTAAATACAATAAGCAAAAAAGAAATGCTTTTGGCTCTTATAGCTTCGGTTTTTGTTACTGTTATTTTTTACTTTATATTAAGTCACTTCGGCACAGCCAATATAGTTCCGAGCACTTTTTCGGTTACTACAAGCTTTATAGCGGTATATCTCACATACAGAAGAAACCCAAATTTTGCTCTGGCGTATGCCTTAAATGACATTGTTCTTATTGTTTTGTGGGGTCTTGCAAGCATGCACGAAATCCGATATATTTCTGTGGTTGTATGTTTTGCTGCCTTTCTTGCAAACGATATTTACAGCTATATAAACTGGCAAAAAATGAAATTACGGCAGAGTAATCAGTAAATAAAATTCTCCGTTTGTGCGTGCACAAATCGGAGAATTTTATTTTAATTATTGTTTACTTTTTTCTTTATGTACTCTCCCACATCCTCCGCAAAACAACCCAAAGAATACGAAAACTCCTCGTTTATGAGCCTTTCGGCTGTTTTGAGCATTGTATCATCACTCGACGAAAGAACTTTGCCCTGGGCGGATTTTTCCTGTTTTTTAAGGTACAGACATTTTATCATCATAAGAAGCTCTGCGGTATCGCATCCCGATATTATTTTGCTGAAGAGTTCATTTCTTTCAGCTTTGTTTTCGGGCCACTTCATGGAATCCTTGCAATCATTTATAAGGATTTTGTCTATTTCATCCTTGGTAAGCACATGGCGCATCTTGGATACGAGATTCTCCTTATCCACAGGAACATACAGCGTACCGCTCTTATTTGACTCAGGTTTTAACACATAGTAAGCGCCGCTTTCTGCGCCAAACTTCATAATTTTTATATCCTCTATAAGACAAATGCCGTTGTTTCCGTACACTACTTTTTCATTTTTGCAAAATTTAATATCCATAAGCTCTGCCCTTTCTGATGTATCAATCATATTATATCATTTTTAGAGAATTTTTTCAAAGGTCATTTTTCCAAAAAATTCTCCCTTGGATATATTAATTTTGCACTAAAATGCCCCCGAATCATAGTTCGGGGGCAAGTTTTATTTCTGTTTTCTTTTCTTATCGTCAAATATGGTATATACAACAGGTATTACAAGAAGCGTGAGCACAGTACCTATCGTAAGACCTCCGACAAGCGATACCGCAAGAGGCTGCATCATCTCTCCGCCGCTTGAACCGATAGCAAGAGCCATGGGCATAAATCCGAGCACCGAGGTGAGCGTAGTCATAAGTACGGGGCGCATACGGGTAAGTCCTGCGTGTACAAGAAGCTCTGTACGGCTCATTTCGGGATTTTCTTTTTTTGCTGTGTTTACAAAGTCTATAAGTACTATAGCATTATTTACTATTATACCCATGAGCATCAGTATTCCGAGAAAGCTTACTACAGAAAGCGGCATACCCCACAACACATGTGCCAGAACTACGCCAATCATTGCAAGAGGCAGAGTGAACATTATGATAAGAGGCTGAGTAAGGCTTTCAAACTGTGCCGCCATTACCATGTACATAAGAAGTATACCAAGAAGTATCGCCACCACAAGCGAGAGCATGGCATCTATCATTATTTCGTACTCGCCGCCTGAAGACTTAGACACACCGTCGGGCATTGGAACACTTTCCAAAGCTTTGTTAAACTTTCTTGTAACGGTTGCCATGTCTGTATCATAAAGCTTAGCCGAAAGGGTAATTACTCTCTTCTGGTCTACTCTTGTGAGGGTGGTATAGCCCTCTTTTTCCGTGATGTCTGCCACATCAGAAAGGGTTACCCACTGACCTGTCATAGTCTTTATACTAAGATTACGCAGTTCATCTGCAGTTTTGGCATAGCCGTCGGGATATACTATGTCTATATCGTACTCCATTCCTCCCTCGGTATACCTTCCTGCTGTTGTGCCCGAAAGCACTCCCTTAACCGCATTTGCAACCGTGGCGGTGCTAAGTCCGTACCGAGCCGCGCGGTCGGAGTCTATGACCATCTGCACCTCGGGTTTTGTATCGGATATAGAGGTATCCACCTCTACAACACCATCTATGCCCGCAAGTACTTCCTTGGCTTTTATTACATAATCTGCGAGCTTTTTATCATCATTTCCCGTAAACTCAAATTCCAATCCGCCTGTTCCCATATTCATACTGGAGGATTTGGATACCTCAATCTCGGCTCCTACTATGTTGGATAGTGCCCTCCTTATCTCCTGCTCTGCCTCATCGGTTGATTTCTTTCTGTCTTTTTTCAGCGTTACGGTAACAGACGAAGAATTTGCCGAGGACTGCCCGAGCATACTCATAGAGCCTGAGCCTACGGTGGTAAAAACCTTATCCACATTTTTGTTTTCTGAAATAATCTTTTCTATATCTAATGTAAGCTTGTTTGTCTCGTCCAAGGTTGTGCCGTTTGCAAGAGTAGCATTTACGGTAATTGTGCCCTCGTCGGTACTCTGCATAAGTGTCATACCCAGCATACCTAAAACTATCATGGCTATAACAAATGCCGCTATGACACTCAGCATAAATTTCCTGCGGTGCGAAAGTGCCCACCGAAGTGCCTTTTCGTATATTAAATAAACCTTATCCATAAACTTAGAGAATGGCACAAGTACAAAGGCAAGCTTCTTATTTGGCTTATCCTCGGTAATGCGTGCCGATAGCATAGGCACAAGAAGATATGTAACAACAAGTGCCGCCGCCTGAGAAAATATGATGGAAAAGGCAAGCTGTTTAAACATGACCGCCATTATATTGTCTACAAAAAGAAGCGGTACATATACAATACAGGTTGTAATAACCGATGCAACAACCGCCCCGAAAACCTCGGAGGCACCCCTCTCGGAAGAGATAACGGCATCTTCACTAAGCGATTTTCGTCTGCGGAATATGTTCTCAAGCACAACTACACCGTTATCCACAAGCATACCCACGCCAAGCGCCAGACCGCCGAGCGATACCACATTTAGCGTCATACCCGAAAAGTACATGCCTATAAATGTAGTAACAACCGAAACAGGCATGGATATACCTATAACCATACTGGTCTTGAAGTTTGCAAGAAAAAGCAGGAGTATAAGCACCGCAAGAAATGCACCTGTAACAGCATTTGAAGCAACGCTTGATACGGAATCCTTGATATATGTTCCCTGCTCCATTGTCATTTCGTATGCAAATTTCGGGGTGCTTTTCTTTATATTATCGAGGGCTTTGTATATGCCATCTACAACCTCTACTGTGTTTGCATCGGACTCGGCTGTGATGCTCACAGCAAGCGAATCACGAAAGTTAAGACGGGATATTGTAGTGGCATCTGCATATGTATCCGATATCTTTCCTATATCCCTAAGGTATATAACCTGACCTGTGGCGGTAACAATAGGTACTGCTTCTATATCCTCTACAGAGCTGAACTTACCTACTGCACGAAGCGGATATTCACGGCTGCTTTTACTTACCATGCCAGCAGGAAGATTCATGTTCTGTGCGGCTATTGCATTTACTGCATCAGTCATGCTTATGCCGTAGCCAAAGAGCTTCTGCGGGTCTACCTCAAGCTCTATTATGCGGTCTGTAGCACCGGACACACTTACCGAAGCAACACCATCTACCGCCTCGAGCTTATTTACCACATTTTCTTCTACAAACTTCTTGGTTTGTATAAGGTCCATACCCTCGTAGGACACACTCATCATGGCGGCAGGCATCATGGAGGTATCGAGCTTAAGTATCATGGGCTCCTGTACGCCGTCGGGCAGATACGATTCCACAAGACCTACATTGTCCTTAAGATTCTGTATGGCGGTATCCATATCCGTGCCCGAAGAAAATTCTATCATAACCATGCTGGCGCCCTCGGAGGACTGGCTTGTTATACCCTTTGCTCCCGAAACCGAGCTTACCGCACCCTCTATGGTTTTGGTAACAAGGTTTTCCACCTCCTCGGACCCTACATTGGGATACGAAGTGTACACCAGCGCCATGGAAAGCTCCATCTCAGGAAGCATTTCCATGGGAAGCATGGTTACAGAATACAGACCTATTACCACAAATATGAGCACAATCATGGTAACGGCAACAGGTCTTTTAACAGATAATTTACTAAGATTCATATTCTGACTTCCTCATTTAACAATATTTATAAGGTTATTTGTCTCGGTTATAAAGTCCTTGCCGTCCACTATGACCTTATCGCCCTTTTTGAGACCCGACACAATCTCTGTTCTCTTGCCGTCACTAACGCCTATGGCGATTTCCCTTTTTTCTGCCTTATTGCCGTTTGCAACATACACATAGTTTTTGTCGTCAGAGAGGAAAACAGCATTGGCATCTACTGTAAGCACATCCTTTGCACCTGCCGTTGCAAGATACACATCGGCAAGCATACCAAGCTTAACCTTACCGTCTTCGTTGGGGAAGGTGACTTTTACAAGATACATACCCGTCTGCGCATTTTTGGCATTGGCTACTGCACACACGGTTGCCTCAAGATTTTCCACACCTGCGGATTTAACATTTACATATGCCTTTGTATCGGTTGTTATATACGAAATAACCGACTCGGTAACGCTAAGCTCTATGTCTATCTGCTTGGTATCCTTTATGGAGAAAAGCTCTACACCGGGGCTTGCCATCTGACCCACGCTCACATTCCTGGCGGTTACATAGCCCGAAACTGGAGCTGTAACAGTACAGTTTGCAAGGTTGGAGGCGGCAATATCAAGCGCCGCTTTTGCCTGACCTATGCCTGCGCTTGCGCTGGCTTCGGTCTGTGGGATTATGACAGTATCGTTAAGGTTGGAACTGTTTTTGGCAGTATCCAATGCGATTTTTGCGTTGTTTAATGAGGTAAGAGCACTGTCTAATGCAACCTTACTTACAGCGCCTATATCATAGAGCGCCTTTTGTCTGTTGTAGTTATCAAGCGCGCTGTCGTAGGCAGACTGTGCGTTTGCAAGTGCCTGATTCATATTGAGCTTGGTCTGCTCCGTGCTTCCGCCCGTAACATTGTTGTAGGAGGCCACAGCGCTGTTGTATGCGGCGAGTGCCTGATTGTATGCAAGGGAATACTGTGTGCTGTCTATTGTCATAAGCACCGTACCCTTGGTAACATAGTCGCCAATCTCTGCGTTTACAGTCTTTACAGAGCCTGAAACCTTGGCGGAAACACCCGAGCCGTTTGAAGCCTTAAGCTCGCCTGTATAGGACATTTTTTCCTCTATATTTCCAAGTGTAACCTCGTCTGCGGTTACATTTATTCCAACATTAGTATTTATTGCCTCATCTTTCTTACCGCAGCCCGAAAAGAAAGCCGATATGCATATAAAAGCGGCAAGCAAAAATATTCTTGTTTTCATGTCTTAATACCCCCATCAAAGTCCCGTTGTAATTTCGTACTTATACTTTTCTATTGCCATGCGGTATCCAAGCTTCGCATTTGCATACGAAACCTGTGCGTCGTACAAATCGTTTATAGACTTAGTAAGTTCTACATTGGCTATAACACCAAGCTCGTACTTCATCCTTGCGGCATTGTATTCTTTTCTCTTTATGTTATATTGCTTCTCTGCTATATCCATGCCTGCCTTTGATGATATGATGGTATTGTACATGCTCTTTACCGAGAGTTTAGTCATCTTAAGCGCATAGTTATAGTTGTATTTTGCATCCAGGTAAGAGGAATACGCACTGTTATATGTGGCAGAATTCTGCGTAAGCACGGAAGACAGGTCGAAATACTCATACGCGAGGTCCATATTTTCCTTTAAGGCGGTAATATCGTATCGGGTTTCTAAAGCAACTTCCGCATCCAATGCGCTGTCTGAAACGTATTCTTCGCACTCTATTTCATCTGTGGGATTTATGCTTATATTCTCATCTTCTATGTTAAGCAGGATTTTTAAGTTTTCTTCTGCAATTTTCTCATTCATTATGTACGAATCAAGGTTTGCCTTTGCTGAAAGGCTTGCAAGCGAAGCATTTTCGTAATCAATGGCAGAGAGTAATCCCAAATCATACTGGCGGTCTACAATTTCCTTGTTTGTCTGTGCGAGATTATATGCGTTTTGTGCCGCAGCTGTAAGCTTTTTCATAAGTACAAGGTTGTAGTATGCCTCCGTTACTCCGTAGGCAACAGAGGATTTAATCTTGTCTGCTTCCTTTATGCTTAGTCTTTGTGCCATTTCGGCAGATTTTATGTAATAGCCTTCCTTAAGGCAATAAAGCTCAAAGTTGCTTGAAACATTTACAACCGCTTTCTTGTATGGCTTACGAGAAAGGTATGCACTGTCTACAGATATATCTGCGGCAAGTTGCTTTTGCTCATTTGCCATAATCCTTTCGTTGTCTGTAAATGCCATCTTAATAGCGTCGGCAAGGCTCAAATCGTATGTAACTTCCTCCGTGGCATATGTACATAAAGCAGAGCACATCAGAAAGATTAAAGCCAAAGTTATCGAAACTGTCTTTTTCATTGCTTTCTCCCCTATTATTGATAATACTTAATTTTAACACTTAAAACTATGTTTTGCAATGGATAAATATTGAACTTTTTGTAAATTAAAAGCACCGCAGAAAGTCTTTGCGGTGCTCTTGTCAATCAGAATTCGAGGTGTTTTTCGATATATGGTATAACTTCATCAATATCGAGTGTAATCTGCTGCATTGTATCTCTGTCTCTTACTGTAACCTTGCCTGTCTCTTCGGTATCGAAATCGTAGGTGATACACCATGGTGTACCGATTTCGTCCTGACGGCGATATCTCTTTCCTATGCTTCCTGCTTCGTCAAATTCGCAGGGGAATTTTTTGGACATCTTTTCAAAGAGTTCAAGAGCCTTATCGGAAAGCTTCTTGGAGAGGGGAAGCACAGCCGCCTTAACAGGTGCAAGTGCAGGGTGGAGATGCATTACAACTCTTGTATCGCCCTCGCCTACCTCTTCTTCGTCATATGCTTCTACAAGGAATGCAAGCGCCACACGGTCTGCGCCAAGTGACGGCTCTACGCAGTAAGGAATGTATTTTTCGTTTGTAACAGGGTCCACATATTCAAGGTTCTGACCGCTGTGCTCGTGGTGCTGCTTTAAGTCGTAATCTGTTCTGTCGGCAATGCCCCAAAGCTCGCCCCAGCCAAACGGGAACACAAACTCTATATCGCAGGTTGCTTTTGAATAGAAAGAAAGCTCTTCTGGAGAGTGGTCTCTGTATCTCAAATTCTCCTCTTTCATACCGAGCGAGAGGAGGAAATCCATACAGTACTTCTTCCAGTATTCATACCATTCAAGGTCTGTGTCGGGCTTGCAGAAGAACTCAAGCTCCATCTGCTCGAACTCTCTTGTTCTAAACGTAAAGTTACCGGGGGTGATTTCGTTACGGAAGGACTTACCTATCTGACCGATACCGAAGGGTATCTTCTTTCTGGAGGTTCTCTGTACATTTTTGAAATTTACAAATATACCCTGTGCAGTTTCGGGGCGCAGATATACTGTAGAGGAGGAATCCTCTGTAACACCCTGGAAGGTCTTAAACATAAGATTAAATTCACGGATGTCGGTAAAGTTTGCCTTACCGCAGTTAGGACAGGTGATGCCGTTATCCTTTATGTAAGCTTCCATTACATCCTTGCTCCAGCCGTCTACCACAACATCCTCACCTTTTTCGTGAGCAAAGTCCTCTATGAGCTTGTCTGCTCTGTGACGGGCTTTACAATCCTTGCAATCCATAAGGGGGTCGGAGAAAGAGCCTACATGTCCTGATGCAACCCATGTTTCGGGATTCATAAGGATAGCGCAGTCAAGACCTACATTTAAGTTTGTATCCTGAATAAACTTCTTCCACCATGCTTTTTTAACATTGTTCTTGAACTCTACGCCAAGCGGACCGTAGTCCCATGTGTTTGCAAGACCGCCGTAAATTTCGCTTCCTGCGTATACATAACCCCTGCCTTTGCAGAGGGCAACTATTTTTTCCATTGTCTTTTCAGAATTAAGCATTGTCATACCTACTTTCATAATTTTGCATATATAGTATATATTATAGTTAAAATGGTATTTTGTCAAGTGTTTTGAGTTGACACAATGAGTAATGAGTGCTAAAATATATCTTGTACTAATTTTGGAGGTAATAATTTATGAGTGAATGTACACACGATTGCAGTTCCTGCGGTGCGGATTGCAGTTCAAGAAAGAGCGAGAGCCTTCTTGCAGACTTAAATCCTGCCAGCAGTGTTAAAAAGGTTATTGGCGTAGTAAGCGGTAAAGGCGGCGTGGGCAAATCCATGGTAACCTCCATGCTTGCAGTCCTTTCTCAGCGCAAGGGCTACAACACCGCTATACTCGATGCAGATATCACAGGCCCTTCCATACCCAAGGCTTTTGGCATAAACACCAAGGCTTTTGCCGATGACAGAGGTTTAGTTCCCGTACCTACAAAAACTGGAATTGATGTAATGAGCATCAATCTGCTTTTAGATAACGAAACCGACCCTGTAGTATGGAGAGGTCCCGTTATAGGCGGTGCAGTTAAGCAATTCTGGACAGATGTTATATGGGAAGATATCGACTTTATGTATGTGGACATGCCCCCCGGAACAGGCGATGTACCCCTTACAGTATTTCAGTCGCTACCCGTGGACGGCATTGTAATAGTTACATCCCCCAACGAGCTTGTATCCATGATAGTTGCCAAGGCGGTTAACATGGCAAAGATGATGAACATACCAATAGTGGGCATAGTTGAAAACATGGCATACTTTGAGTGCGATAACTGTTCCAAGCGCCACTATATATACGGAGAGAGCCATATAGACGAAATTGCCGCAGAGCACGGAATAGACACTATAGCACAGCTTCCTATAGACAAAAAGCTCTCGGGCGGTCAGAATGCAGGCATGATAGAACTGTTTGAGGGTCCGTGGCTCGATGAGCTTTCCAGTAAAATAGAGAAGATGTAATATGGCAAAAAACACCAAAACAAATGCAATGCGCATGCTTGACCGTGCCAAAATAACATATGAGACGATACAATACGAATATGACGAGAGTGACCTTTCGGGTACAACCATTGCAAAAAACGCAGGACTTGACCCCAAAATAGTATTTAAAACTCTCGTTGCAAAAGGCGACAAAACGGGCATCATAGTAATGTGCATACCTGTAGAAAAAGAAGTCGACTTAAAAAAGGCGGCATCGGTATCGGGCAACAAAAAGGTAGAAATGCTTCATGTAAAAGACCTTCTTCAAAACACAGGCTATATACGGGGAGGATGCTCACCTGTAGGCATGAAAAAAAGCTACCCCACATACTTTGACAGTTTAGTCCTGTCGCATGATAAGATAACCGTAAGTGCAGGCATAAAGGGATGCCAGCTTCTTGTAAATTCAAGCGAGCTTATATCGTACCTTAATGCCAAAGCAGAAAATATAACAATATGACAAAAACCTCTCAAAAGGGCTTCGTTGCCAATTTGAGAGGTTTGTTTTTTAAATTTCTTATTTTGCAAGTATTGCAAGAGTAATGGATGTAACTATAAAGAGTACTGCAACAACAGCAGTAGCCTTTTCAAACATACCATCGAGAGTACCGGCTTTGTTCTTGCCGAAAAATGTTTCAGCACCTCCGCCGATAGAACCGGAAAGACCTGCGGACTTACCGGACTGAAGCAGTACAACTGCTATCAAAATAACAGAAAGAATTACATGAATAACTGTAATAATAGTTTCAACCGTAGTCATCTATAAAGACACCTCCATCATATTTTTCTCATATAAAAGTATTCTATCATAAACAATTCAAATTTGCAACAGTTTTTTTAAAGAAGCTTCGCAAAGAAGCTTTTAAGTCTTTCACTCTTCGGATTTTGGAAGATTTCCTCGGGAGTGCCGTCCTCAGCTATCTTACCCTCGTCCATAAAGACAACCCTGTCTGCCACCTCGCGCGCAAAGCCCATTTCGTGTGTTACCACTATCATTGTCATACCCTCTGCGGCAAGCTCTTTCATAACATCCAGAACCTCGCCTACCATTTCGGGGTCGAGAGCCGATGTAGGCTCATCAAACAGCATAACCTCGGGATTCATCATAAGAGCACGCACAATGGCAACTCTCTGCTTCTGACCGCCCGAAAGCATGGCAGGATAAGCTCCTGCTCTGTCGGCAAGTCCTACCCTTTCAAGAAGCTCCATTGCTTTTTTCTCGGCCTCCTCCTTAGGCATTTTAAGAAGCTTGGTAGGTGCCGCAGTTAAATTTTTAAGTACCGTCATATGCGGAAAAAGATTAAACTGTTGGAACACCATACCCATTTTTCTTCTTACAAGATTTATGTCCGTATTTTTGCCAAGGATATTATCTCCGTCTACCACTATCTCGCCCTCGGTGGGCTCTTCCAGGAGATTGAGTGAGCGAAGAAGCGTAGATTTACCGCTTCCCGACGGACCGATTACTACAACCACCTTGCCCCGCTCGAAGTCTATGGAAACTCCGTCGAGAGCTTTAACAGTTCCGTCGAGATAATATCTTTTTAACTGTTTAACGGATATTAAAATATTATCGTTCATTGCTTCTTAATCTCCTTTCCAGCATACTTACAAGCTTGGAAAGGCCAAGCACCAATATAAGATATATAACCGCCGCCGAAATCAGTGGCATAAACGGGCTGTAGGTAGCAGAGCGTATCGCATTTACTGCGTACATAAGGTCGCCAAGACCTATATAGAATGCGATTGAGGTTTCCTTAAGAAGTACTACAAATTCATTTGCAAGTGCGGGGAGCACCGCTTTAAATGCCTGAGGAAGAACTATGTAGGACATGGTCTGAATGTAGTTGAAGCCAAGACTTCTTCCCGCCTCGGTTTGTCCGTCATCCACATTCATAATACCGCCTCGCACTATTTCGGCAACATATGCACCCGAATTTAGTCCGAAGCACACAACTGCCGACAGGAACTTATCTACACCAAGGGGCATAAATATAACAAAATATATTATCATAATCTGCACTACGGCAGGAGTGCCTCGTGTGATGGTAAGATATACCTGACAAATTGCATTAAGCAGCTTTAAAACAGGTCCTTTTTTCTTGCTCTTAAGGTAAGTACAGCGTATAAGCGCCACTATAAAGCCAAGCACTATACCTATAAGAAGAGCAAAGAATGTAAGCCTTATGGTAGACCAGAGACCTACAAATATTGTCTTCCATCTGCCGTGTCTTATAAAGTTTACCTCAAAATCCTTTTTTAATTTATTCCATACCTTAAGTATTCCGCGGGCGGTTTCGGGCTTAACCGTGTTTGCCCTGTATTCAAAGCACTGTACAAAGCCTTTGTTTATATTGGTAGACTCGAGTGTCTTTACACCCGAAGTGCCTACTTTAATTTCCTTTATTGCAAGAACTTCCTTTTCGATATCGGCAACTCCGCCGAAAACCGCATTGATTACGCTCTCATCTGCGTGAACCTTATATCCTTCTTCGGTATCGTATATTGTAATGTCAGCTTCTGCCTCGGCTTCCTCTGCCAATATGAGCAGGTCTATAATCCCGCTTTCAAATTCAAGCTTGAAATCAAGTGCAGATTTGAACATGGTATTGTTCTTCTTTTTTACATCTGCATTTAAGAATTCTTCGTAATGCGGTTTTACTGCCTTGTATGTATTTAGTGTGCTTATACTGCAATGCAGGATTATATCCTTGGAGTTTCCGTACGAAACAGAGTTTACTGTGATTTCATTCTTTTCTGCTATATATTTAAGAGGTTTTGAAACTGCAGCACCGTCAAGCTCTTTATTAACTATTTCCTGTGCTTTAAAGACGCTTATTTCTTCTGCCTTTGTCTGTGAATGTATATCGTACACGCACCACAGTACAACAGATATTACGGCAAGCACCGCTATGACCGATGCAATAATTCTTTTCTTTGACATTTTGTAATCATTCCTTAAAAAACAAGCTGCAAGAATGGTATATTCCATCCTTGCAGCATAATGGTATTTTTATTATTCAGCTTTGATGTATTTTGCTATGATTGCATCTATTGTGCCATCGGAAGTAAGCTTTTCGAGAGCTGCATTGATATCGTCGAGAAGCTCTGTGTTTTCCTTGGAAACAGCTATTGCATAGTCTTCTATAGCATATTCGGTATCAAGAATCTTAAGACCTTCGTTCTCTGCCACAAAAGCTTTTGCAGGCTCGTTGTCTATGATAACTGCATCAACATCGCCGCCCTTTAATGCTATAACGGCATCTGCGCCCTTGGAATAGCTTGTTACATTCTCTGCGCCGTAATCGTCCTTGGAGTAGATATCACCTGTTGTACCAAGCTGTGTGCCGATTTTCTTGCCTTCAAGGTCATCAAGAGTAGCTATAGCAGAATCCTCAGCAACAATAACAACCTGTACGCCTGTAGCATAGCTGGAGGAGAAATCAACCTCAAGCTTACGCTCGTCGGTAACTGTCATACCTGCCATACCGAAATCAACTTCGCCCTTCTGAACAGAAGTGATTATGGAATCGAATTCCATATCTACGATTTCAAGTTCGCATCCGAGCTCTTTTGCAATAGCAGTTGCAATTTCAACATCTATGCCCTTGAACTCTTCGCCCTCTTTGAATTCATAAGGAGGGAATGCTGCGTTTGTACCCATTTTGATAACATTTGCTGCTTCCTTTTCGGTGTCTACATCCACCTGTGCATCATCCTTACCGCAGGATGTGAAAGCAAGCACACATGTAGCAAGCATTGCTACAACCAGAATAAGAGATAAAATCTTTTTCATTTTAAAAACCTCCAAAAGTTTTATTAACTTAATAAATTATATACCAAACACTTCCTTTTGTCAATAGAAAAACCTCACCTCCATGTCATTATGGGGGTGAGGAAAAAGAAAGGGGGTATAAATCTGCGGGGGCAAAATTGTCCAAGCAGACAGAAACAAGCTACTCTATACTCGGCATATCTTCGCCTAATATCAATGTTATTTTTTTGTATTCGCCCTGGCGGTAGACCTTGATTGTCATCTGGTCACCGGGCTGTTTTTTGTTCTTTATCTTATTTATTTCTTCTACGGTTTCTACCTTTGTGCCGTCACATTCTGTTATGATATCACCAATCTTAACTCCTGCCATATATGCAGGGGAATTTGGTGTCATGCTCGATACATACACGCCTACCTTAAGGCCGTAAGCTTCGGCATCCTCCTTGGTAACGGCTCTTCCTGCTATACCTATTACGGGTCTTCCCTTTACATAGCCGTTATTTATAAGGTCCTCTATTATAGGCTTTGCTTCGTCTATCGGTATGGCAAAACCAAGTCCCTCAAGCGAAGAGGAAGAAATCTTGGCAGTGTTTATGCCTATAAGCTGTCCATAAGCATTTACAAGCGCACCGCCCGAATTACCGGGGTTTATGGCAGCATCTGTCTGTATGAGATTTAGCTGTTTATTATCTATGGTAACACTTCTGTTAAGACCGCTTATTATACCCTGAGTGGTAGTGCCTGCAAATTCCTGGCCAAGCGGGTTTCCTATGGCAATCGCTGTATCGCCCACTCTCAAATCAGAGCTTTTGCCCATAACCGCATAAGGAAGCTCGGAGGCATCTATCTTTACTACTGCAACATCGGTTGCAGCATCTGCGCCCACAACCCTCGCCTTGTAGGTTTCGCTTGTGTTGAGAATTACATTAACCTCGTTTGCATTTTCTATAACATGGTTGTTTGTTACTATATATCCGTCTCTGCTTATTATTACACCAGAGCCGCTGCCCTGCTGCTCGGATGAGCCGAAACCATAGTAGCCGTAATAGGATGTAGACTTTGTAACTATGCCCACAACTGCAGGTCCTACTTTATCTACAATTTCGGGTGTGGTAAGCGCCTTGTTGCCGTCAGAATCGGCTGTGGCCTGTGCCACAACCTTTGCGCCGGGGGTATCGCCCTTTGTCTGCGATGCTTCATTTTTGCCCGATACCGAAGCTATCTTCTCTTTTATATCGGGAAGAGCTTTAGTAAGATACACACTGGCTCCGGCAGATACACCTATGCTTAAAACCACAGCCGCAACAAGTGCAAACACGCTTACCTTTTTTCTGGATTTTTTGTGTTTTACGGTAGTATTGTAAAAATTGTCGCTCTCGCTTTTTGCGGTGTAATCCTCATAGTGTGCTCCTGAGGTGTTGTAATCATATGTCTCTTTATTTTCATACTGTGAGTAGCTTTCATCTTGCGCATTCTCACCCGAAGCATCTTCAGAGGTTGAAGCAAAATTCTGTGAAGTTTCAGAAGAATATGAACTTTTTAAATCATTTTCAAAATCGTCTTTAAACCATTTGTATTCATCCATGACAAAAACTCCTTTCGGAATATTACAACTATAGCATACCACAGTTTTTTTAATAAACTATGAATAAAGTGTAAAAAGATAAATTTTTTTATTCTGCCAAAGGAAGCGTAAATGTAAATACAGTATTTTCTCCCTTTGTACTATTTACCCAGATTTGCTCTTTGTGCATATCCATTATGCGCTTTGTGATGTACAGTCCGAGTCCCATGCCTGTTCTGTCCTCACCGCGCGACTTATCACTCTTGTAAAATCTGTCCCATATATATTTAAGTTCATTTTCGTCTATTCCCTGTCCCGAATTTTCCACGGAAATATGAACTTTTGATTTTATTATGCTTATGTCAATGGAAAGATTTCCGCCCTCGGGAGTAAACTTTACCGCATTGTTTATAAGATTTATAAGCACCTGACTTATACTGTCCTTATCTGCATATACAAGCACCCTGTCCTCGGGAATATTTATAGACACATCTATACCCTTGGGCGTTATCATCATCTCGAATTTAAGAAGCGTCTGTCGAACAAGCTCATTTATATCAAACTTTGTTTTCTGTGGCTTTGTTTCGCCGTTTTCCATCTTTGTGACCTGTACAAGATTTGTAATAAGTCTTGAAAGTCTCTTACTTTCCGATAGCACTACCTCAAGATATTCCCTGTGGTTTTCCTCGGGTATTGTACCATCCATTATGCCGCCCACAAAGCCGGATATGGTGGTAAGAGGTGTTCTTAATTCATGCGTTACATCAGATATGAAACCTTTTCTTAATTTTTCGAGATTATCAAGAGATGATGCCATGTCATTTATGTTTTTTGCAAGCTCTCCAAGCTCATTGTCGGAAGAATAGTCCACTCTCTTTTTAAAGTTTCCCTTGGAAAACTCCTTAACCGCCGCACTTATTCTTCGCACGGGACTTGTAACCTTAATTGACAAAAAACCAAACATGATTGCAGATAAAAGCATAACAAGTATAATAATATACAAAATCCTGTTTGCCACAAAGCCGTACACGCTTTTTATCTCGGGGATTCTCTGATTAAACATAACACCGCCGTAGATTTCGCCGTCTGTATTAAGCGGGGATGCAACAGTAAGGTAGTTATCGCCAAACTGGTCCTTGTACACATTCATGGAAATAAAGTTTTTGCCCTGTTTAACAGAGGATGAAACATTTTTTGAAACCATGACAAATTCATCCTTGGCTGTCTTTTGCCCCGAGGATATTATTATCATGCCGTTGTTGTCGAACACGGCAACCGCGGTTTCCGTGGTACCGCTTACAAAATCTATAGCCTCCTGAAATCTCACATCGTTTTCGGAATTCTGATTTGTAAGGTAATAGTGGCTTATGGTTTCTACATATGCTACATTTTTGAGCAAAATATCCGCCTTTTGCGTTATGGCGAAATTCTCTATATATGATGTAAAATAAAAAATTACACTCACGAACACTACCCCTATAAGCAGGGTACTCCACAATACAAGAGTAGCTATGATACTTTTTCTCAAACTACCTCACCTCAAATTTGTAACCCACGCCCCATACGGTCTTGAGCGACCACTTTTCGCTTACGCCCTCCACCTTTTCTCTTAAGCGCTTTACATGCACATCCACGGTACGCGAATCACCGAAATACTCATAGCCCCACACCTCATCAAGAAGCTGGTCGCGGGTGAATACCTTATTGGGATGTATGCAAAGATAGTTAAGAAGCTCAAGCTCCTTGGGAGGAATATCCGTAATTTTGCCGTCTATTTTAAGCTCATATGTGCTCATATTTATAGAGAGCTTGTCAAAGGACACCTCGTCAGAATCTATATCCGTAGTGTCGGCTCTTCTTAAAACCGCCCTAAGTCTTGCAACAAGCTCCTTTGGCTCAAACGGCTTTACAATGTAATCGTCTGCACCAAGTTCGAGACCGAGCACCTTGTCTATGGTTTCGCCCTTTGCGGTAAGCATAATTACAGGCATCTTACTGAATCGGCGTATTTTTTTAAGTACCTCTATGCCGTCTGTACCGGGAAGCATGATATCAAGTATTGCAGCACAAGGCTTGGTTTTTTCTATAAGAGAGAGTGCCGTGCTTCCGTCGAAAGCACACTTTACCTCGTAGCCCTCTTTGGTAAGATAGAGTCTTATAAGCTCACATATGTTCTTATCGTCATCTACAATAATTACAGTATTGCCCAATGCCATATTACACGCCCTCCCTGTTCATTTTGATAAAGCTTATAACTATAAGTGCAATAACAGGACCAATTATCATTCCTATTACGCCTATGAGCTTGAGTCCCGCATACATGGATACAAGGGTTATTATAGGGTGCATACCAAGCTGTACGCTGAGAACTCTCGGCTCTAAGAAATTCCTTACAAAAAGTATTATTACATACAAAGACACAAAGCCTATTGCCCTTACATAATCGCCCTGTATAAGATAGATTATTGCCATGGGATTTAAAATCATGCCCGTACCCAAAACGGGAATCGCATCTAAAAGACTTATTATAAATGCAAGAAGAAGCGCAAGCTTTACATCCAGTATAACAAAGCCTGTAAGAAGTATCGTAAACACCACAGCCATTATGATAAGCTGTGCCTTTACATATCCGCCAAACGCTCTGCCCATAAC
This sequence comes from Clostridia bacterium, assembly GCA_045606045.1. Classification (GTDB taxonomy): domain Bacteria; phylum Bacillota; class Clostridia; order UMGS1810; family UMGS1810; genus RGIG8748. The sequence continues at coordinate 40,190 of JAZURE010000014.1, forward strand.
GATGCGGGCTTTTCTTAAATTCTCTATGTTCTTTTCGGAAATAAATTTTTTAAGCTCCTGTCTTAAACCCTTTTCATCATAGCTGAAAAAGTATATCGCCATAAGAAATACCACGGTAAATACGAACACACTCGGAAGCTTGCCCGCAACACCGCCAAGCTTGGGAAGTGCCGAGGTAATAGCAGGCATTACAAGCTCGGTTGCAGACATATCATAGTTTTCCAGAAAATCTGCAACAACCTTTTGAATATGCTTTGGCAGGGAGTCTATGACATCCCATACAAAAAGAGGTATTCCGTCTTTTGTATTTCCAAGCATACCTGCAAAAATACGCACCTCGTTTACTGCCGCCTTTGATACGAAATACAGCACCGCAGAGAGCAGTCCCAACACCACAAGCATAGACAAAATAACTGCTATACGCTTATTTACCCGTAAGCTTTCAAAAAAGCTTACAAACGGCTTTATTATAAGAGCAATTATCCACGCAAAAAAGAACGGCAAAAGGCAAGGCACAATCCTTGGCAGTACAAACATGACCGCCAGAACTGCAAATGCCGCATACAAAAGTTTTACAAGCTTTTCTATATATCGGCTTTCCGAAACATTCATAATATCATCCTATCTCATTACAAACTTTTCCATAAGTTTATAGCCTTCTTCTATAAGTATACCGCTCTTTTTTGTCTCATCCTCGGTGTATAAATCTGCTGTTCCGCTAACTTCGGCTGTACTGTCATATATAATATACGGCACGCTGTCTCTTGTATGAGTTCTAAGTGCAAGCGGTGTGGGATGGTCGGGAAGTATCAGCATGCGGTAGTCTATGCCGTTTCTGTCCAAATCGTCTTTTATATACTTTACAACCTTTTCATCTATAAGCTCTATGGCTTTTACCTTGTTTTCTATCTCATGTCTGTGGCCGCACTCATCGGGACCCTCTAAATGTATGTACACATAGTCGCTTCCGTCCTTTAACGCCTTTAAAGCAGCATCCGCCTTGCCCTTGTAGTTGGTGTGAACATTGCCTGTTGCACCCTCTACATCCACAACATCGAGTCCTGTGCAAAGACCTATGCCTTTTATAAGGTCTACCGCGCTTATTACTGTGCCTTTCATTCCATACTTTTCACCAAAGTCGGAAAGAAGAGGTTTCCTGCCCTCGCCCCATATCCATATGGAATTGGCCTTTTTAAGTCCGCGCTCGGCTCTGGCTATATTAACAGGATGGTTTTTGAGTATGTCGTAGCTCTTTACCATCATATCGTATATAAGCTCACTGCCCTCTCCCGACGGTATATAGTCGCGCACCTTTCTTTCCAGTATATCGTGCGGAGGAATAAGGGTAAAGTTATATGGTCCCTTGTCCCATACCATTATATGTCTGTAGCTCACACCTGGATAGAATGAGAACTTTTCGTCAGCAAATGCATCGTTTACAGCTTTTATAAGCTCTCTTGCCTCCTCGGTAGAAATCTCGTCAGAGCTGTGGTCTATTACAGTCTTCTCCTCATATGGCTCATCCTCGGAGAGTGTAACCAGATTGCAGCGGAAGATTATGTCGGTATCTTTCATATCCACCCCCACACTTACCGCCTCAAGAGGAGATCTGCCCGAATAATATTTAAGCGGGTCATAACCCATAGCGGCAAGATTTGCCACATCGCTTCCGGGCGAAAGAGTCTCAGGTACATTTTTAACATGACCTGTCTCACCATTTTTCGCCATATAATCCATACAAGGCTTATTGGCGCACTCAAGCGGTGTTCTTCCGCCAAGCTCATCCACCTTGTAATCCGCCATACCATCGCCCAATACTACTATGTATTTCATAATTAACCTCCGAATAAATATATTCGTACACATATATTATGCTACAAAATCCATTAAAAATCTACCCCAAATTCAAAAAATTAATAAAAATTTCATAGATTAATATATCTTGAAATTTTGTTTAATATAATGTATAATGTATGTGACATTAAAAATCAGTGAAGGATGTGTATACAATGATTCTTGTTACAGGAGGCGCAGGCTTTATAGGAAGCCACACCTGCGTAGAGCTTATAGAAGCAGGATATGAGGTTGCGGTTATAGACAATCTGTGCAATTCCAAAAAAGAAAGTATAGACAGAGTAGAGCAAATCACAGGCAAAAAGATAAAATTTTATGAAAACGATTTGTGCGATAAGGAAAGTGTGGAGAAGATATTCGAGGAAAACAAAATAGATTCCGTAATCCACTTTGCAGGCTTGAAGGCGGTGGGCGAGTCCGTACAGATTCCCCTTGCATACTATCACAACAACATCCTGAGCACACTTGTGCTTTGCGAAACCATGGCAAAGTACGGATGTAAAAAGCTTGTGTTCAGTTCCTCAGCTACTGTATACGGCAATCCCCATACAGTACCTATAAAAGAGGATTTTCCCAGATATACGACAAACCCTTACGGCAGTACCAAGCTTATGATAGAAGATATTCTTACAGACCTGTACACCTCGGACAAAGAGTGGTCCATAGTGCTTCTCCGTTACTTTAACCCAATAGGTGCTCACAAAAGCGGTCTTATAGGTGAAAATCCAAACGGCATACCAAATAACCTCGTTCCCTACATCGCACAGGTAGCTGTAGGTAAGATAGACCACCTCAATGTCTTCGGCAATGACTACCCCACCAAAGACGGCACAGGTGTAAGAGACTACATACATGTTGTAGACCTCAGCAAAGGTCATGTTAAAGCTCTGGAAAAGGCAAACAGCACCACAGGAGTAAACGCATACAACCTTGGCACAGGTAACGGCTACACCGTACTCGAAGTGCTTCACGCATACGAAAAGGCATGCGGCAAAACCCTTAAATACGAAATCGCCCCAAGAAGAGACGGCGATATAGCAGAGTGCTTTGCCGATACGGAAAAATCCTTTAAGGAATTAGGCTGGAAGGCAGAACTCAATATAGACGAAATGTGCAAGGATTCCTGGAATTTTACTTGTAAAAATATGTAACGTCAAACGAGCCAAAGCAAGTTTAGCTTGCCTTGGCTCATTTTATTTTGGCAAAATACTGCCCGTCTTTCCTGAATATTACCCCTATTATGTAAAAACCGCCCAGCCTTTGCACGCAATCCGAAACATTGTGAAATGCAAAATTTAAATCATCCCCTGCGGCAAGAGCTGTAATGCCGTCCTTCCCCACACCCCAAAAAAAAGGTATATCTCCATCAAGCTCTGCCAATGCGTGTCTGTAAGAGGTTATACTGCACAAAATAGTCTTATCGGGAATTTCGTACCAGTCAAAGCCTTCCAAAGGCATAAGAGCAGTTTTTTTAAAAACAGTTTCAAAATATTTAAGTCTGCCAAGATATTCATTGTAGATTTCCTCGGTTGACAAGTCTTTTATACTGCTTAATGCCTTTTGCGCCCTTTCTATACTTTCGTCAGGACGGGAATTTGGTATAAAAAACGGATTGGCACACAGGTCCCATGCCAAACGACAGAAATGCACTCCAACATCCGAAAACCCATCGGGCTTTTTAACGGCAAGCACAAATGTATCCAAATCATTAAGATAGTACCCCTTGTATGCCGCATCATATTCGCTTATTTCCCTCGATGAGTGTGCACAATGGTTTACAAATTCAAGGGTATCCGCCACCAAAGGCTCTAAGGCGGGTTTAAATGAACTAAACACAAGAAGCTTGTATATTCCTTGGACTTTGGTCTTGATGTTATAGCTAATTTTCATAACACTGCTATTTACACAATAGTCGATTACTGCCGACAAATCATCATTAAAGGTTTTAAGAATAACAGTTTCCACTTAATTCACCTCTCTAACACTATATGTCCCTGAGGATGAATTTATCAAAGATACTTGCAAAAAAATGCCTTTTGTTATATAGTAAATACAGATTGGAAGTGAGATAATGGTAAAGAAAAACGATATTATAAGCGTAACTATAGAGGATGTTACCGCATCAGGTGACGGAGTTGCAAAACACGAGGACTACCCCATATTTATAAAAGGTGCAGTAACAGGCGATGTTCTTAAAATTCAAGTAACCAAAACGAACAAAACCTATGGTTTTGGTAATATATCAGAAATTATAAATCCCTCTCCTTACCGCACAGAGCCAATGTGCCCTGTGTTTAATGAGTGCGGAGGCTGTGACTTTATGCACATAGATTACTCCCACCAGCTATGTATAAAGGAGAACATAATAAAATCAAATCTACAGAGAATAGGCTCCGTTTACCCCCACGAATACGAATTTCAAGGAGTAATTGGTGCTAAAAACACCCTTGGCTACAGAAACAAAGCACAGCTACCCATAGGCAAATCAGGATGCGAAGCTGTGGTAGGCTTCTACTCCAAAAAGAGCCATGAGATAGTAGCATCTCAGGGTTGCATGATACAGGATGAAAAAATAAATAACATAACAAAGCTTTTCCTTACATATGCCAACAAATACAAGATTAGTGTATATAACGAAAAATCCCACAAAGGTATATTAAGGCATCTTTATATACGCACAGGCAACAAGACGGGCGAGATACTCATTACAATAGTAACAAACTGTGCATCCCCCCTGCCCCATGAGGATGAACTTGTTAAAATCCTACAAAACCAGTCGGATATTATGGGCATTATCCAAAACATAAATACCGAGAGAACAAATCTTATCCTTGGTAAGAGAAACAGAGTGATTTACGGCGAAGATAAGATTTGCTCAATGATAGATAAGCTTAAATTCAATATATCCTCAGAAAGCTTTTTCCAGATAAACGGAAAGCAGACGGAAAAGCTATATGGGAAAGCACTCGAATATGCCGCTCCAAAAGAAAACGAAACAGTGTTTGACCTGTACTGCGGCACAGGAAGTATATCACTCTTTCTTGCGCAAAAGGCACAAAGAGTAATAGGCGTAGAAATAGTGGAAAAGGCTATAGAAAACGCAAAGGAAAACGCTAAATTAAACGGTATAAAAAATGCTTTGTTCTATGCAGGAGATTGCGCCAAGGTAGTATATGAGCTGTTGCAAAACGGCGAAAGTGCGGATATAGTTGTTGTAGATCCGCCCAGAAAGGGCTGTAGCGAGGATATGCTTAAGCTTATAAATCAGATGTCTCCAAAGAAGCTTGTGTATGTATCCTGTAACAGTGCAACTCTGGCAAGAGATGTAAAAATCCTTAGTGACTATGGATTTACTCTTAAAAAAGTTTGCGGCGTGGACATGTTTCCTCATTCGGGACATTGCGAAGTTGTCTGTGCCTTGCACAGATAACTTCGCATCGATATAAATCTCTTACAAGGTTTTTGATTCTAAAGATTAAAGGCAATATATGTCATAAGAGCGCTTCCGTAAGGGAGTGCTTTTTTGTCAAATTTAACCTTGGGGTTATGGAGAGGATACTTGTAGCCATCCTCTGTCCTACCTGCACACAAAAGCGCCATTGCCGTTGGCACAAGAGTGCTTACATAGGCGAAATCCTCGCTTCCGCCTCCGCGCTGACCCTTGGGAAGCATTACCACTCTTTCATCACCTGAAAATTCTTTGGCAAGGGTGGAAACTCTGCAAAGAAATTCCTTGTCATTTATAAAGGCGGGGCAACCGAGGTTAAATACTACTTTGGCACTTGTACGAAGAGCCTTGGCAACGCCTGAGGCTATATCCCCAATACGAGACTTTACAAATTCTCTTGTTTGCTCCCCGAATGTTCTCATGGTACCTTTCATAGTTAAGCTGTCTGCTATTGCGTTTGGCGCACTACCTCCTGACATCATGCCCACAGTTATTGTTGCATCCTCATACACACCAAGTTCCCGGGCATTTATGCTCTGCAACGCACAAAGTATATGAGCGCCCGAAGTGATTGGGTCTCTGCCCTCGGACGGCTGTGCACCGTGACTTCCCTTGCCCTGAACCTCTATATTGAAATAGTCTGCTGATGGTGCCACCTCTCCGTCGGATGCAAATATGAATGTGCCCGTATCAAAATCGGTAGCGGTTGCCACATGAAGCATAAAGGCGCAGTCCACCTTGGGATTTTGCAATATTCCAGAATCTATCATATCCTTGGCACCCGACAGGATTTCTTCGGCAGGCTGAAACATAAGCTTAACTCTGCAAGAGAGCATATCTTCATTTTGCTTTATGGCTCTTGCTGCAGCAAGAAGCATAGCCGTATGCATATGATGTCCGCAGGCATGCATAGCTCCCTCGCCCATGGGAAGAGCGTCCATATCTGCCCTTAAAAGAAGAGTTTTTGGATGGGTACTGTTACCCAAAACCGCGCATATACCGCATCTGCCGCACATAGTATATTCTATGTCCGCTTCCATGAGCGATTTTGCAACATAATCCACCGTCTTTTTAAGTTCAAAACCCGTTTCGGCATTTTTCAAAAGATATTCATAGTCCTCATAAAGCTTATTTTGGTCTATTAATTCAAACATTTTTTGCATATTATCACCACAAATATTATCTGCAGAAAATAAAAATATATCAAAAAAGAGGAGCATATGCTCCTCATATACTAAATATATTTTTTCATTAGTGTAATGGAATTCTTACATTCCTCGTAGTCCCAGCTGCAGCAATGATTGTACATCCAGTTCTTTTTGTCCTTGTAATTTTGAAATTTTATAGTTTTTAATTCGCAGCCGATACAATTCTTTTTCTCATACAAAAAGAATGGACATATGGCATAAAGTGGCATCTCATTCCCCCTAATTTAACGAATACTTATGTACATACTCGCCGTAGCTTAAACCCGCCTCTCTGCTAAGGACTGCAACCTGTTCCAGAGAAAGCAACGGTTTTTGGGGTTTTGATTTTCTTTTGCCTATTCTTCCGTTGGCGTAAAGTCTGCATTCCTTGCAACAATATTTTTTGCGTCTGTCGGAAAGAAAAGCATCGCCGCACCATCCGCATATGAATTCTCTTAAATTGTTTTTCCTGGCTCTTTGTGCATTAAAGGTTCTGCGGCATTTTGCCGAACAAAATTTTTTGGCATTTTGCTCAGTTGTGAATTCAGTGTTGCACACAGGACAAGTTAGTGTTCTTATCATTGTGGTTTTCCTTTCTATAGTTTTGAACTCTGTTTTTGTCTTTGTTTAAAGCAATACAATAATATAGCACGGTATTAACTGCCGGGGAAGCAGTGCCTTGCTGCAGTATTTACTGTTTTCAAGCGAAAGAAATCTGTTAAAGAAAACGCTATGTAAAAAGATTTGCAATTTACAAATCCTGATTACACCAATCTTTCAAGACAGCTTGCCATATACATCATTATGACAGGCACAAATAATTTAAATATAGTTACAACATCCGAGAATCTTATTATCTTTTTCATAATTTTCCGCATAATCACTTATTAAAACAGATTATGCGACCTCCTCTCAAAGTAATAGTCAAATATTTTTGTTTTCGATATCGACACATTCATAATACACCCAAAACTTGTCGATGTCAACACATTTTTTAAATATTTTCAAAAATTTTTAATTTTTTTAGGTTTTTACGAAAAAAGTGTTGCATTTGCGACACAAGTATGGTATGATTAATGTGTCGACAGAATTACTTATTTTTTTACAGCAAAACAATACCATTGACATCGTAAATAGGAAAGGAATGATTATTTTTGTCAGAACTTGGTGAAAGAATCAAATCTCTCCGTAAGGAAAGACATCTTACACAATCCGCCCTTATGGATATACTCCGAAATGATTACAACCTCAAAACAGACAGAGTGATGATAAGCAAATGGGAAACAGGCTTTCAGACGCCTCAGGCAGATACTTTAAAGATTCTTGCCAAGGTGCTCGAGGTTTCGGTAGACTTTTTGCTCACGGGGGTGGAGACCATCGCAGAGAGCCGCCCCGAAATGACTATACCTGTCAAAAAGGTGCGTATGCTCGGCTCCATTGCCTGCGGTACACCCATATTTTGTAATGAAGAGTACGAATATGTGCTTGCTACAGGCGAAAATGCAAATGCCGATTTTTGCCTCACCGCGCGCGGAGACAGTATGATAAACGCACGCATAGCAGATGGCGACATTGTATTCATACGTCAGCAAAGCTCTGTGGAAAACGGCGAGATAGCCGCAGTTGTGATAGGCGATGAAGCCACCTTAAAGAGAGTGTACAAAACCGCCGACGGTCTTATGCTTGTAGCAGAGAATCCTGCATATCAGCCAATGTATTTTTCGGGTGATGAATTGAGCCAGACCTATATTCTCGGAAAAGCAATAGGTTTTCAAAGTATAAATTTAATATAACAAGAAGGCTTTCGCAAAATGCGAAAGCCTTCTTGTTATATTGGTACGATTTTACTTTACAACTATATTTACAAGTCTACCCTTTACTACAATAACTTTGAGAACCTGTTTGTCGGCTATAGCTTCCTTTACCTTTTCGTCAGCTACGGCAGCTGCCTTTATTCCCTCATCATCGAGTGAGGATGATACATTTATCTTGCCCTTTATCTTGCCGTTTACCTGAACTACAAGCTCGATTTCATCCTTAACAAGAGCAGCTTCGTCATAGGTAACCCAGCTTCTTTCATGGATGCTTCCCTCGCCACCCATAAGAGACCAAAGCTCCTCTGTTACATGAGGAATAAAGGGAGCAAGCATTGTTACGGTATCTACAACAGCCTCGCTGAAGAGTGCTGTGTTTGTACCCTTATACGCATAGAGAGCATTTACAAGCTCCATTATACCGCTTATGGCAGTATTGAAGTTAAAGCGGATGCTTATATCGTCTGTACCCTTTTTCTTGGTGTAGTTTAATACATAGCGAAGCTCTTTATCCTCGCTTGTGAGGTTAGCCTTATCATAGGACGCATTAAGAGATATCTTGTCAAGATTGTCTGTAACAAGGCGGAAAACCCTGTTTATAAATCTGTAGGAGCCTTCTACAGCAGTATCAGACCACTCGAGGTCTCTTTCGGGAGGTGCCGCAAAGAGAATAAAGAGTCTTGCGGTATCTGCACCATATTTATTTATTATCTCCTCGGGGCTTACTACATTACCAAGAGATTTACTCATCTTGGTGCCATCCTTTAACACCATACCCTGTGTAAGAAGATTGTCAAATGGTTCATCCACGGGAACAAGACCCATCTTATGAAATGCCTTTGTAAAGAATCTTGCATAGAGGAGGTGGAGTATTGCGTGCTCTACACCGCCTATATACTGGTCTACGCCCATCCAGTATTTAAGAGCATCCATGGAGAACGGCTCTTTGTCGTTCTTGGGGTCGCAGTATCTTAAGAAGTACCAGGAGGAGCACACAAAGGTGTCCATGGTGTCGGTTTCTCTTACACTCATCTTGCCGCACTTGGGGCAGGGAGCGTGAACAAATGTAGGGCTTGTGGTAAGAGGTGATTTGCCCTGCCCTGTAAACTCTACATCCTCGGGCAGAAGAACGGGAAGCTGATCTTCGGGTACGCCTACAGCACCGCAGTCCTCACAGTATATAACGGGGATTGGTGCACCCCAGTAACGCTGTCTGGATATAAGCCAGTCTCTTAGGCGGAAGTTTACTTTACTCTCACCTATACCCTTTTCGTCCATATAGTCTATGATTTTTGCAAGAGCATCTCTGTTGCCCATGCCGTTGAATTCACCGGAATTTACCATGATGCCCTCTGCTTCAAAGGACTCTGTCATGGTGTCGGCATCTATGCTCTTGCCGTCAGGGGTTATTACAACCTTTATGGGAAGATTATATTTTCTTGCAAATTCAAAGTCTCTCTGGTCATGTGCGGGAACAGCCATTACTATGCCTGTACCGTAGTCGGTTAATACATAGTTTGCAAGATAAAGCGGTACCTTGTCGCCTGTTATGGGATTTATAACATAGCGGCCTGTAAACACACCCTCTTTCTCCGTTTCGGAGCTGGTGCGCTCTATTTCGTTTAAGAACTGCATCTTGCGGATAAATTCTTCGCACTCTACCTTAGTATCCAAACCCTCAACAAGCTTGGGAACAATGGGGTGCTCGGGGGCAATTACCATGTATGTAACACCGTAGATTGTATCGGGTCTTGTGGTGTATACGGTAAGCTCCTCGTCCATACCGTCTACCTTAAAGGTAACCTGTGCACCACGGCTCTTACCTATCCAGTTTGCCTGCATAGTCTTTACCTTTTCGGGCCAGCCCTTTAATTTGTCGAGGTCTTTTAATAGCTCATCTGCATACTCTGTAATCTTAAAGAACCACTGTTCAAGGTCCTTTTTGCCCACTTCGGATTTACATCTTTCGCACTTGCCGTTTACAACCTGCTCATTTGCAAGAACAGTCTGGCAGGATGGGCACCAGTTTACATAGGATTTCTTTTTGTATGCCAAATCGTGATTAAAGAACTCCAAAAAGAGCTTCTGAGTAAATTTGTAGTAATCGGGCTTGCAGGTAGCAACCTCTCTGTCCCAGTCGTAGCTTATACCCAGGGTTTTAAGCTGAATTCTCATGTTTTCTATATTGGAGTCCGTCCAATCCTTGGGGTTTGCGCCGTTCTTTATAGCAGCGTTTTCCGCAGGCAGACCAAAGGAATCCCAACCCATAGGATGAAGTACATTGTAGCCGTTCATCTTCTTGAATCTTGCCACAACATCTCCTATGGAGTAATTACGCACATGACCCATGTGGAGATTTCCCGATGGATAAGGGAACATCTCAAGTGTATAGTACTTAGGTCTGTCGTTTATTTCTGTTTTAAAAGCTTTTGTTTCTTCCCATTTTGCCTGCCACTTTTTCTCTATGGCACCAAAATCATAATTCATATTATACATCCCTTTCTATTTTACCATTTCAGATATATCTATATTTTCTGCATCTGCCCAAAGTTTCTCTATGCCGTAAAACTCTCGGGTTTCCTCATTAAAGATATGCACAATTACATCGCCGTAATCCATAAGAAGCCATCCTGTGCTGCTGCGTGCTTCGGGGTTTAAGAGGCTTATGCCATCCTCTTTTCTTAATTTTTCTTCTATTTCGCCGAATATAGCATTCATCTGCGTGTTTGAATTTGCATGGCAGATAACAAAATAATCTGCTATGGTTGTAAGGTCACTTATATTAAGAAGTTTTATATCCGATGCCTTTTTGTCATCGGCATATTTTACAATTTTAGAAGCAAGACTTATATCCATACTATTTCTTAAAATCCTTTCCTACTATTATTGTTACGTCGCTTCCCGACGATTTTTGCGGATTTATAACATATTCCTTTGCGCCCGAAAGCTTGGCTACGGATGCCGCACCCGAGGATGCAGATTTGGAAACAACTATTGTCTCGTCAAAAACTGCACTTGTGTTCTCGTATACACGGATATTGTATCCATACTGCTTTAATTCATCCACAAACTCCGACGGGTCTGCCTCTCCGCCTGTGGCATCGAGCACATCCACACTTGTAAAGCCGTTCAAAAACCACTTTCTCGGTTTGGTGTCCTCAACATATTTGTAAGTGCCGCTATCGCCTATAATGTCCTCGGAGAGATACAGATGCGACTTAGCCTCGGATAATTTTGTGGGTGTAAAGTGCTCCTCCCTTATGCGTGCATTGCCCTCATAGTCGGGAACAACATACGAGCCGCCGCCTATGTATCGTGCCTCGCCTGCAAGCTGATGCGTCTGAATTTTGCTTCGTTCTATACTTAAGATATGCGGTGCATACGAAAGCATTTCGTTTAAAGAGAGGTTGGTATCTACCATAGCGGAGATATCTTTTATAAGGTCGTTTATCTTCAGCACATTTGATGCGCTGAAGAGCTCATCTATGGTTGCCTGTATAAAGTCGCTCTGAACTCGCATTCTGGCTATATCGCCCTCGGGATAACTACGGAAACGCACAAGCTGTTCCGCCTTGTCTCCGTCAAGATGCTGCCATCCTTTTTTTAGGTGTATGTGCAAATCCTGTACAGGGTCATCATAATTCATATCCTGCGGAACCTCAAAATCCACACCGCCTATTGTATCTATAAGGTCTCTGAAGGACGAGGTGTTTACTATTACATACTTGTCCACCTTGATACCTGTAATCTGCTCAACCTCTTTGAAAACTGTCTTTTCCTTTTTGTAGCCGTAACCCGAATTGATTTTCTTATCGCCTCTGCCATTATTTTTCACATAGGTATCTCGGGGTATCTGAAGCATATTTATCTTTTCGTCGGCAAAGTTTAGCTGACCTAATATCATAACATCCGTTCTTGTGCCGCCTTTATCCAGACCCATGAGCATGACATTTATATGGGTGGTCTCCTCCTCGGAATTGAATTCAAAGCCCATAAAAGAGCCGCCCGAGGTACACACATATGCCGCAAGTATGCAGGTAGCAGTAAGACCAAAGGTTATTATAAAAGATATAAGCAGCTTGAAAAAGGATTTTACGTTCATTTTTGTCTCCTGTTTAATAAGTCAAATGTATCAGGGTGAACTATGCACCCTTTGGATTTAATAAATTCTGCAGACCTCTCCGTATAAGCATACACTGCATCCCACAATGAGTCTTTTGCCATGGTGCGAAGTTCTTCTACACCCTCGTATGTCCTGCCGTCTTCTATGGCGTCGGCAAGATATATTATGGCACAAAGGTCGGACATGCCCGCCTTGCCCGTGGTGTGATAGTATATGGCATCTGTAATTTCTTTGTCACTTATGCCATAGACATCTTTTGCCACAAAGGCACCCACATAGCTGTGCCACAGCTGCGGTGAAGAAAGAGCAGAAGCGTCCAGCTCTATATTATATTTTTTTATATAAGATTTAAGCTCCTCTTTTGTAAAGCACTTGGCACAATCGTGCAAAAGTGCGGCGGTATACGCCTTTTCGGGCGATACGCCGTTTAAGAGAGCAAGATACTTTGCCCATTTTGCCACACCCAAAGTGTGCTCAAATCTTTCGGGTGTAAGAAAGGTGCGCAAGGTGTTTATGATATCTTCGTTATTCATATCACTTAGTGTACAGCCCCTCTCTTTTTATATAATCCATAACTGCATCGGGGACTATGCCGTGGGGGAGTGAATTTTCTTTTATCATACTGCGGATGTATGTGGAGGATACATCCACATAACCCATAGAAGATACCATTATATCTGCACCGTAGTCCTTTTTGTATTTATCCACAGTGTCCCAAAAGGTATCATCGCCCTCCCGATGAAATACAATTAAATGATTTTCCTTAATAAAGGTCTCATACTCGTACCATTTGTGTATGGTAAGAAGCGAATCGGCGCCTATTATAAAGGCTGTGTTCTCTCCGTATATCTTACGGAAATACCTCATTGTATTAAGAGAATACCTGAGATGCTCCTCGCTCGCTTCGTAATCGGAAACCTCCGTCTTGGGAATTTTAGAAAACGCAAGGCAAGCCATGTTGTATCTGTGGGTGAAATCGGTGATGTCAAAATCCGTCTTGTGCGGTGGATTGCCGTTTGGCACCACAATAAGACGCGAAAGGCTGAATTCTTCTATAGCAGATTCCGCCATAGCTACATGCCCTGTGTGAACAGGGTCAAATGTGCCTCCGAATATAGCTACAGACACATCTAATCACCTCTGCTTTTTAAAGTACTTGGCTCTCTTTTCTCTCGCTTCCTTAGCCTTTTTGCGCTCCTGTGCGAGTTTTTTCTTGGCTTTGTAGAGAGGCTTTACCTCTTTTTTATTCTCTTTCTTTTCTTCTGATTTAACCGTAAGATTATTGAGGTTTATCCTTTTGTTCTCGGAAGACTGCCTGTAAAGTACAAATCTTCTTCCTATAATCTGTACTTCCTCGGCATGCACAAGCGACGAAAGCTCGTGGCATACATCTCTTACATCGGCAAAGGCATTTTCAAGTACATGCACCTTTACAAGCTCTTTCTTTTCTAAAATGTCTTCCACAAGAGTGAGCATGTTTTCATTTATGCCGCCCTTGCCTATCTGTACGGACGAATCTATTTTGTTTGCAAGGCTTCTTAAAAAAGCTCTCTCCTTACTTGTTATCATATGCTTATACAATCCTTTCATACAATAAGAAAAGCACACATTTTTTCCATTATATTATTATACTAAAAATTTGCCCTGCTTGTCAATGACCGCAGGACAAATAATTTATTTCATATAATCAAATTCCAATTCGTACATACGAACAAGGTCTCCCTCTTGTATGCCCTCTTTTTCGAGTGCTTTGATGACACCTTTTTTCCTAAGTGCGTTCTGGAAATACTGGAGAGATTCGTTGTCTTCAAAGTTGGTGGAGCCTATCATGCGCTTAACCCAGCTTCCCTCAACCACATATACACCGTCCTCCACACGCACAGTAAACGGCAGGTCATCCTTGTAGGAAATAACAAGAGTCTCTGCCTCGTCCTCATCGTAGAGCACAGGTACGGGTATGGTATCGAGTACTGATGCCACATACATCATAAGCTCTGCTACACCCTTGTTCGCAGCGGCACTTATACGAAATACCTTGTAGCCGCGATTTTCCATCTCGGTGCAAAAGTCCTCGTATATAGCTTCATCATACACAACATCCATCTTGTTTGCCGCAACAATCTGCGGTCTTTCCGACAGAGCTTCATTGTAGGTTTTGAGTTCCTTATTTATAAGGTCGAAATCTTCTATGGGATTTCTGCCCTCTATGCCCGAAGCATCCACCACATGAATGAGAAGTCTTGTCCTCTCCACATGGCGCAAAAACTCATGTCCGAGACCTACGCCCTCGCCTGCACCCTCTATAAGGCCGGGGATATCTGCCATAACAAAGCTTGTTGCATCATTTGTTCTTACAACACCTAAGTTTGGCTCAAGAGTTGTAAAATGGTAGTTGGCAATCTTGGGCTTAGCATCGCTTACAACCGAAAGAAGAGTGGATTTGCCTACATTGGGAAATCCCACAAGTCCCACATCTGCAAGGAGCTTAAGCTCAAGCTTGATATTGCGGCTCTCACCGTCTATACCGCTTTTGGCAAAACGGGGTATCTGCCTTGTGGCAGTAGCAAAATGGCTGTTGCCCCAGCCGCCGCTGCCGCCCTTTGCGGCTATAAAGGTCTGACCCGGGGTCTTCATATCGGCAATTACTCTGTCTAAGTCTATGTCACGAATTATGGTACCGCAAGGCACCTTAACCATGAGGTTTTCTCCGTTTTTGCCCGAGCTTTTGGCAGCTCTGCCGTCTTCGCCGTTTTGTGCCTTATACTTGCGCTGATAACGAAAGTCGGAAAGGGTGCTCATCTTTTCGTCTGCTATAAATATTACGCTTCCGCCATTGCCGCCGTCTCCGCCGTCGGGACCGCCTGCGGCAACATATTTTTCCCTATGGAAGCTTACAAGTCCATTTCCGCCGTTACCGGCTTCTATATAAATTTCGGCTGTATCTGCAAGCATTGCAAATCTCTCCTTTTTGTAATATTGTACCCCAAAAGGGATAGTAAAAAACGATGCAAATTGAACGAACTGAACGCAATGAACCCGAAGGCGTACAAAAGTACGTCGAGGCTGAAGTTCGTTCAAAGTTCAAGAGCATATAGTAACAGAAATCCGCAATTACTTGCGGATTTCATCGTTAATTATTATTCACTACAAAAGGTTTTGAAACATTCACACCATTATAACCGGTGGTCTTGAACGGTATGCGCGTTTTTCACAGCCCGTAGATTACTGAGCGATTTCGTATACGCTTACCTGCTTCTTATCCCTGCCAAGTCTTTCAAACTTAACCTTGCCATCAGCAACTGCAAAGAGAGTATCGTCGCTACCCTTCTTAACATTGATGCCGGGGTGTATTTTAGTACCTCTCTGTCTTACAAGGATGTTGCCTGCTGTAACAAACTGGCCGTCACCCTTCTTAACGCCAAGACGCTTGGATTCGCTGTCTCTGCCGTTCTTGGTACTACCCATACCTTTTTTATGAGCAAATAACTGAATATTTAAAGTAAACATCAAATTACACCTCCAATTCGGTAACTTTAACATTGTCGGGGTACTGCTCCTCTAAACTTTTAAGGAACAAATACATAGACTCCAACAATATATTTATTTTACTTGTTTGTTCATCATTTAAATCGTCGGGGAGTATAAACTGCGCAAAAGCATCGTCTATACTGTAGCCGAATTTAATGTTAAGTACATTTTCTATGCCGTTTAAAGCCATGAAATATACTGATGAAACGGATGCACACACAATATCATAGCCTGTGTCATCAAAGCCTGTATGCCCCGATACAACACCTTTAACGATATTGGCACCCCTGTCGCGATAAAGCTTAACCTCAGTCATGGCTTACGCGTTGATCTTTTCGATCTGAACTTTTGTAAAGAGCTGTCTGTGGCCCTTCTTGCACTTTTCGCCTTTTTTGGGCTTGTACTTGAAGACAATAACCTTCTTGCCCTTGCCCTGTGCGAGAACCTTGGCATCTACAGTTGCGCCTTCAACTACGGGAGCACCGATAGCTGTCTTTTCGCCGCCTACTGCGAGTACCTTGTCAAACTTAACGGCATCGCCCTCTGCGCCTGCTACCTTTTCGATGAAGATAACATCACCTTCGGAAACCTTGTACTGCTTGCCGCCTGTTTCGATAATTGCATACATTATGAAGCACCTCCTTCAATATGATATCGCTAATTTACGGTATCTGCCCAAGGCAGATTTATAGACCGTACTTATGCGTTTACCACGAAATTATATCACAGCGCATAACAAATGTCAACTGTTTTTCATGTTTCTATGCGAAAAATTCTACGGAATTTTATATTCAGCTATAACATTGTCTCCAAGACTTATGGGTGCAAGATTTGATGCGTTCCATACAAATATTCTTACATCGCATCCTTGGGGAGCGTCTATTGTAATGCTGTGTGTAAGGCTAACCGCACCGTCTTTAACCGTAAGCTCTGCCTTACCGACATCCTTTATCTTTTTAATGCCTTCTGCTTTGGTATAGCTTGCTACAACTACAAGAATGCTTTTTGCATCGGATTTTACAACCTCAACACCTTTAAGTGTAAACTTATCCGCTACAGAATTATCTATACTTATATCCGTTACTTCTTCGCCGCGAACTGTGATTGGAACACCTTTTGCCATTTTGTATTCCTCGCTGTAAGCAACGACATCGTATGTGCCTGCCTTTGCGCCGTTTACCTTAATTGTGGCAGTACCGTTTTCGCCTTTTGTAATTACAAAGCCATCAACAACGGCAGTTCTATCTTTGTTCATTACCCTCCATGTGAATTCTTGTTTTAAGTACCCGGTAAGACCGACCTGATTAAGTATCTCCGCCTTGAATTCAGCCTGTCCGCCGTCTTCGAGATTAGGTGCACCTGCCGTGAGAGTGTTTGTAATATCGTATGCCGCCTCCTCTGCAAAGTATGGCATATGCATAGCTTCGCCCGAGTCTATAAAATTTATCTCCACAGAGCTTTGCGCTATTGTGGATAAGGGGAATCCGATACTTAGTTTATCTACATTATTCTCAGTATGAGTTTTGGAGGAATCATCGGTATTTGCAATGGTACCCTTTAGCTCAAGCCAGTCCGTACCTGTAATTTCCATACCTGCAGAGCCATATTCCTTTGAATGGAGTACACTCGGAATATCCGAATCGTAAAGTCGAACATGAACTTTGGGCGTGATATACGAATTGCGGTTTCTGACCTGCAGAGAATACACATAGTTCTTACCGCCTGCAATATCGCCGCTGATTAGTGTTCCCGCCGAATTCTTATTGTTACTCTTTATCGCTCTGCTGTCAAAATACAAACCGTAAGCATTGGTATAATCTGTGGGATATGTTCCGGTCATTACTTTATCTGCCTTACCATTTGCTGTTATTCTGTAACCGTTTTCTGTCTTGGAAGCAAGGACCATAGGATTATTGTCCTGCGGACACGACGGAAGAACACAATCCACAAATCCATTAGGAAGATAATATTGCTGTTTAATCTCCCTGTCCGTTTTGAACATATTCTCCGGCAACTCTCCCGCCTCATAATCAGAATATATGCTTTCTCCGTAAGCAGATACCGATACCGTCATGATGCTTGCCGTTAGCGTAATTAGTACAAGCATTGCAACGAGCTTCATTTTCATGATTTTCTCTCCTTGTAATATAATGTAGAATTTTGTAAATAACATAACAAATATATAACATAAAAAGGCAGATATGTCAAGAGTGTACTCATTACAGTATATATCCACTATAATCAATTTTGCCCCCAACTGTTGACAAAGAGCCAAATAAATATAAACGCCTTTGAAACTCTGCATTTAAGCGGGTTTCAAAGGCGTTTATTTGTTTGGACAAATACGGGATTTTGAACGAACATATCAAAAATTGCATAGAGAACTTGAAGTATCGGTCTGCCTATGGTATACTAATACCATAGGCAGACTCTCTTAAAGAATCCCTGCCGTGAAGCGGAGTGCAGAGCACGAACGCTG
>JAZURE010000015.1:0-51661 GCA_045606045.1 Clostridia bacterium
TTGCTAAATATTCATATCCTCCATTGCCATCTAAGTATTCTTGTACAATCTTTTTCTTGAATTCATAACTATATTTTGCCATGAAAAAACCGACCTCCCAATCGTTAGATTTATGGTCTAACTTTTGGGGGTCGGTTCAAAGTTACCTGATTTTTCTTTTTGTGCGGCAGTAATATCAGTTTCCAAAATTTTTTGTTTTATGGGAAGTATATGTGTGGGGGATACAGATAGCTCATCTACTCCCAGAGCCAGAAGGGTTTCGGTTAGGGAGGGGTCGGATGCAAGCTCGCCGCAAACACCGCACCATATTCCTGCTTTGTGGGCATTGTCTGCTGTTAATTTTATAAGTCGAAGCACAGCAGGATGGTCGGGAATAAAAAAATTGTTAAGTGACGGATTTTGTCTGTCTGCGGCAAGAGTATATTGTGTAAGGTCATTTGTTCCTATAGAGAAGAAATCCACTTCCTTTGCTAATACATCGCTTATAATTGCTGATGCAGGGGTCTCTATCATTATTCCAAGGGGTGTGTCTTCACAAAAAGGAATTTTTTCTTTTTTTAATTCATCGCAAACCTCTTTACACATTGCTTTAATTTGCTTTATTTCCTCAAGTGAGGTTATCATAGGAAACATTATTGATATCTTTCCAAAAGCAGTTGCACGGTAGAGCGCCCTGAGCTGTGTTTTGAAAATTCCCGGTCTTGAAAGACAAATTCTTATTGCTCTCATTCCAAGGGCGGGATTTTCTTCTTTTGGAAGCTCAAAATAATCTATGGTTTTGTCTGCGCCTATGTCTAAAGTACGGATTATAACTTGCTTGCCCAGCGCTTTCTCGGCAGCACTTTTATATATGGAAAACTGCTTATCCTCGTCGGGATAGGTATCACTTTCCAAATATATAAATTCGCTTCGGAAAAGCCCAACACCCATGGCATCATTTGCATAAACGGAGGGCATATCGTTAAGAGAGCCGATATTTGCATAAAGAAGTATCAGCTTGCCGTCTTTTGTAATTGGTGATACACCTTTGAGCTTTTTTAAAAGTTTCTTTTGATTTTCGTGTTTTTGCTTTTTCTCCTGCATTCGTATAATTGTTTTCATGTCCGGCTCTACAAATATTTCTCCGCTAAAGCCGTCTACTATTATTTCGCAATTATCGTATTTTTTATCTGTTACATTGTCTACGCCTATAACAGCAGGAATATTCATCGTTCTTGCAAGTATGGCTGTGTGTGAGTTGGAACTTCCTTTTTCCGTAACAAAAGCAAGAATTTTATCTTTATCGAGCTGTACTGTCTGAGATGGGGCAAGGTCGGATGCGGCGATTATTACTGATTCTTTAGAATCTATATTAGTTCCTTCTGTATTGGAGAGAATAGAAATGAGTCTCGAAGAGATATCCTTTACATCTGCGGCTCTCTCTTTCATATAGCTGTCTTCCATAGAAGTAAACATATCTGCAAAGCTGTCACAGGTCTTTGCAACTGCACTTTCGGCATTTATATGTCTTTCTGTTATATGAGAGCGTATGGACTTTAAATAATCTTCATCATCCAACATCATGCGGTGAATTTCAAAAATCATTGCGTTGTCTTCACCAACTTCACCGAGGGCTTTTTTATAAAGTTTATCAAGTTGAAGTGCAGCAGTGTTTTTTGCTTTTTCAAATCTTTCAAGCTCGGCACTGGTTTCCTTGATTTTTGTTCGGTGAACGCGTTGAACGGTATCGTTGATAATTGCCAGCTTTCCAAAGGCAATACCTCCGCTGACAGGGTGACCTTTTAATATTATCATGGCATCTCCAAATTATAGTTTTTTTGTAAAAAAAGATTTTAATTCTTCGCAGGCTTCGTTTTCATCTTCGCCGTTTACTATGATTTTTATTTCATCATCGTATTTTATGGCAAGCGACATTACAGAAAATATTTTTTTTGCATCTGCACAGGATTCGCCTTTGCTTATGGATATGTCACTTTTAAATTTACCCGCAGTTTTTACAAGCTGACCTGCAGGTCTTGCGTGGATACCTAAAGAGTCCTTTATAGTATAAGTAAATTCCGTCATGGCAATTCTCCTTAAATCTATTTGTATTTTTAGATTTTCCAAATGTTTTAAGTATTATGCTTATTAAAAACAAAAAAGCGCATCTCTTTCGAGATACGCTTTGAATATTTTGCTTAATTATACACCACTGTAAGCAGAAAAACCGCCGTCTACGGGTATTACAACACCGTTTACAAAACCTGAAGCTTCATGGCTCACAAGGAAAAGGAGAGTACCGATGAGTTCATCAGGCTCACCAAATCTTTCCATTGGAGTCTGGGAGAGAATCTTCTTGGAACGCTCGCTGTAAGTACCATCTTCGTTAAAGAGGAGTGCTTTGTTTTGCAAGGTGGAGAAGAATCCGGGAGCTATGGCATTAACCCTTATACCTACTTTGGAGAAATGAACTGCAAGCCACTGTGTGAAGTTGGAGATAGCAGCTTTTGCACCGCTGTATGCAGGAATTTTTGTAAGTGGGGTATATGCGTTCATGGAAGACATATTTATGATTGAAGCATCTGCCTTGCCGATTAAATCTTTTGCAAATACCTGTGTGGGAAGAAGTGTACCGAGGAAGTTTAGGTTGAATACAAATTCAACACCCTGAGGGTCTAAATCAAAGAAAGATTTAACATCTTCAAGATTTTCATCGCCAATCTCATAGTATTCCTTGGATGTGGAGCCCTTGGGATTGTTACCGCCTGCACCATTTATAAGGATATCTACACTTCCTAATTTTTCGTTTACAATTTTCTTGGCTTCTTCAAGACTTTCTTTGCTCAGTACATTTGCACTTACACCGATAGCTTTGCCGCCGTCTGCATTTATTTTGTCTGCAACCGCATTTGCTGCATCAAGGTTTAAGTCAAGTATTGCCACTTTGGCACCTGCTGCGGCAAGAGCCTCGGCAAATACCGAGCAAAGCACACCGCCTCCGCCTGTAACTACACAGGTCTTTCCGCTAAGGTCTATATTGATAGGTAATTTCATATGTATTATCTCCTTTATTTAGACAGCTTTTCGCAAGCTTCCCAAAGACCGTTTATATATACCGCACCAAGAGCTCTGTCGTAGAGACCATAACCGGGTTTTCCGCTTTCGCCCCAAATCATTCTGCCATGGTCGGGTCTTACATAACCGTCCCAACCTGCATCGTGGTATGCCTTAACTATACCAAAGATATCGAGAGAGCCGCATTCTGTTTTGTGAGCAGCTTCCTCAAAGGATTTTGACCCTGTAAGCTTGATGTTTCTTATGTGTGCAAAGTGAATTCTGTCGGAAAATTCTTTAACGAGGTCTACGATGTCATTGTTGGGGTCTGCACCCAAAGAGCCGGAGCAGAGTGTAAGACCGTTGTACTTGCTGTCATAGAGCTTTAGGAATTTCTTTAAGTTTTCCTTATTTGTAATAATTCTGGGAAGACCAAAAATGCTCCAGGGAGGATCATCGGGATGTATCGCCATCATGACCTTAACCTCTTCGGCAACCTTAATTACTCTGTCGAGGAAATACTTTAAGTTGTTCCAAAGCTGCTCTTCGGTTATTGCTTTGTATTTTTCGAGGAGAGCTTTCATTTCGTCCTTTGTGTAGCAAAGGTCCCAACCCGGAAGAGCAAGCTCACCTGTAAGCGGATCCATTTTAAGTACTGTCTCTTCGTCGTAAATAAGTGCATTGGAGCCATCGGGAAGGGGATATGCAAGGTCGGAACGGGTCCAGTCAAATACAGGCATAAAGTTATAGCATACGCAGTCTATTCCCGCTTTTGAAAGGTTGCGAAGAGTCTGACAATAGTTTTCTATGTATCTGTCGCGGTCTCCGTCTCCTGTTTTGATGTCCTCATGCACAGGTACACTTTCTATTACAGATAACTCAAGACCTGCAGCTTCTACGGTATTCTTAAGCTCCATAATTCTTTCATATGGCCAAACCTCACCAACAGGAATATCGTATATTGCCGATACTATTCCTGTAACTCCGGGTATCTGTCTTATTTTTTCGAGAGTAACCGGATCGGATTCGCCATACCATCTGAATGTCATTTTCATAATTTTTACCTCACTTTTAGATAAGCACACGGAGTGAATCTCCTTGTGCTTATATATTTAGATTAATATAACACAAGAAAAAACAAAAAACTATACAAAAATTGCTATTTGCATTGCAAAAGTTGTTTTTATTCAATGGTTACAGTACCTTCAAAGGATTTTACAGCATCGCCCTTTAAAAATACTGTTCCGTCTGATGTGTAACGAATGATAAGATCGCCGCCCACAAGCTTAATTGTGATGTCGGTATCTCTGGCGCACAGTCCCATCTCGCATGCAGCCACAGCCGCAGCGCAAGCACCGGTACCGCAACCCCATGTTTCGCCGTTTCCTCTTTCCCATACACGCATTTTAATGGTGTTTTCGCCTACAATTTTTACAAATTCTGTATTGATTCGCTCGGGGAATAGAGGGTCATTTTCAAATTTGGGTCCAATTTCGTTTATGTTTAGCTTATCTACATTGTCCACAAAAACTATACAATGCGGATTTCCTACAGAAACAGCCGTTATACTATATTTTCCGTCTGCAACCTCAACCTCGCGGTTTATTATTCTGTCGCCGTCAAGTTTAACGGGAATATTTTCAGGAGAAAGGTCTGCTTTGCCCATATTTACTTCCACAGCGCCTATCTTACCGTTTTGACGGGTAAGCTTTAATTCCTTGATGCCGCTTTTGGTTTCGATGGAAATATTAAGCTTTTCAACAATTCTGTTTTCGTATAGATATTTACCAACACAGCGAATACTGTTGCCGCCCATTTCTCCCTCGCTTCCGTCTAAGTTAAATACACGCATCTTTGCATCTGCAACATCGGAGGGGGATATAAGAACAACTCCATCGCCGCCTATGCCGTATCTGCGGTTGGAAAGGCTTACGGCAAGTCCTTCGGGATTGTCTATGCGCTGGTCGAAGCAATTAAAGAATATATAGTCATTTCCTGTTCCATACATCTTTGTAAAGTTTAATACAGTTTTTTCGCTTCTTAGATTATTTATATCTACAAGTTCTGTACTGTACTCACTGTAGCGGCTCTTAATACTGTCTGCAAGGGCAGAAGCTGTATCCAGAGAGGTAAGACAGGGGACATTTCTCTCTATAGCTTTACGGCGTATTTTTACGCTGTCTCTTGTGGGTATTCTGCCTTTTGACGATGTAGAAAGAACATAGTTTACATTGCCGCTTTCTATGAGAGTAAGTGTATTGGATTTGGAATTTTCATGAATCTTGGAAACAGTTTCTACATCCAAATCATTAAGTCTTAAAACTTCGGCAGTACCCTCGGTAGCATAGAGTTTGAATCCAAGGTCAGCATATTTTTTTGCTACAGAAGCAATTTCACCCTTGTCGGAGTTGCGGACAGTAATAAATATTCCTCCGCGCTGCTTCATATTGCAACCACTGGAAATAAGCCCCTTAAAGATTGCCTCTTCTCTTGTATTTGCAAGTCCGAGAACTTCACCTGTGGATTTCATTTCAGGTCCGAGGTGGTTATCTACATTTGCAAGCTTTTCGAATGAGAATACAGGTACTTTAACAGCCACATAAGGTGAGGACGGATAGAGTCCCGTGCCGTAACCCATATCCTTGAGTTTTTCTCCAAGCATGGTTCTTGTGGCAAGGTCTACCATAGGTATTCCTGTAACTTTACTTATATACGGAATGGTTCTTGAACTTCTGGGGTTGACTTCGATTACATAGAGCTCGTTCTGATATATGAGGTACTGTATGTTTACAAGACCTATTACATTAAGCGAGAACGAAAGATTTCTTGTACTGTCTATGATTTTTTGTGTGAGTTCATCCGAGATATTCCATGCAGGATATACAGCAATGGAGTCACCCGAGTGTACACCTGTACGCTCTATATGTTCCATTATACCCGGAATGAGTATATCTTCACCGTCGCAGATAGCATCAACCTCAAGCTCTGTTCCCATGAGGTACTGGTCTATGAGGACAGGATTTTCTATGTTGGTTTCTAGAATAATTGCCATGTATTCTTTTATGTCATTTTCGGTGAAAGCAATAATCATATTCTGACCGCCAAGTACATACGACGGACGCATAAGTACGGGGTAGCCGATTTCCTCTGCGGCCTTAAGAGCTTCTTCGGTTGTCATTACAGTAGTGCCCTTAGGCCTTGCGATATTGTGCTTTTCGAGAAGTGCATCAAAGAGCTCTCTGTCTTCTGCTGCATCAATGCTTTCGGCAGGAGTACCGAGTATTTTAACACCTTGTGCAGAAAGGAAGTTTGTGAGCTTGATGGCAGTTTGTCCGCCAAATGCTACAACAACACCTACAGGCTTTTCCACACGTATTATATTCATAACATCCTCGTTTGTAAGAGGTTCAAAATACAGTCTGTCTGCGGTGTCAAAGTCAGTAGATACGGTTTCGGGGTTGTTGTTTACTATTACTACATCATATCCGGCTTTTTTAAGCGACCATACGCAGTGTACGGATGCATAGTCGAATTCAACACCCTGACCTATTCTTATAGGACCTGAACCAAATACAATTACGGTATCTTTCTTTTCTTTTCGTGCAGCCAAAAATACCTCTGCTTCGTTTTCATCTTCGTAAACTGAATAGAAGTAGGGGGTAGCAGCCTTGTATTCGCCTGCACAGGTATCAACCATTTTGAACGAAGCAAAAAGGTGATTTTTTACCTTTTGTCCGCTTATTCTTTCTATAGCGGTATCGGGATATCCGAGTCTCTTTGCTTTCAGGTAGAGTTCGTCGGAAAGCTCTTGTGCTTTGGAAAGGTCTTTTTCAAAGTTTGCAAGATTAAGGAGCTTAGAGAGGAACCATTCGTCTATCATGGTGATTTCATGAATTTTGTCTATGGTTATGCCTCTTTTTAAGGCTTCGTATACAACAAAGAGTCTCTGGTCATCGCAATCGTAGAGCTTAGTTTCAATCTCGCGGTCGGTTAAGTCAAAAAGTTTGGGGTTTGATAAGGTATCAAGCTTAATTTCTGCACCGCGTACAGCTTTCATAATAGCTTCCTCAAAGCTTGCGCCGATACTCATAACTTCGCCTGTAGCTTTCATCTGGGTACCAAGCTTTTTGGCTGCATACACAAATTTATCGAAAGGCCACTTAGGGAACTTAACAACACAGTAGTCTACAGTAGGCTCAAAAGCTGCGTAGGTAGCACCTGTAACATCATTTAAGATTTCGTCAAGTGTGTAGCCTATTGCAATCTTTGTAGCAACCTTGGCTATGGGATAACCTGTAGCCTTGGATGCAAGTGCCGAAGAACGCGAAACTCTGGGATTAACCTCTATAACAGCATATTCAAAGCTTTCAGGATTAAGTGCAAACTGACAGTTACATCCGCCCTCTACTCCAAGGGTATCTACGATGTCCAAAGCAGCATTTTTGAGCATGGAATATTCATGCGATGCCAAAGTTACCGCAGGAGCAATAACTATGGAGTCACCTGTGTGTACACCTACGGGGTCGAGGTTTTCCATAGAGCAAACGGCAATAGTGTTGCCAAGGCTGTCGCGGATAACTTCAAATTCGATTTCCTTCCAACCGGAGATGCACTTTTCTACAAGAATCTGCGTAATGGGGGACTGGTACAATCCGTTTGCCGATATTTCTCTTAATTCCTCTTCGTCATGAGCAATACCGCCGCCTGTACCTCCAAGGGTAAAAGCAGGACGGATTATAAGAGGATAGCCTATTTCGTTTGCAAAATCCACTGCAGCTTCAACGGTAGTAACAACTGTTGAAGGTATGCATGGCTGTCCTATGGATTCCATGGTATCCTTAAACATCTGACGGTCTTCTGCTTTGTCTATTGTTTCGGGTTTTGCACCAAGGAGTGTAACACCATGTTTTTCCAAAAATCCTTCCTTTGCAAGCTGCATCGAAAGTGTAAGGCCAGTCTGTCCGCCAAGTGTGGAAAGGAGACTGTCGGGTTTTTCTTTTTCTATAATTCGTTTAATTGTAGGAAGATTAAGAGGCTCGAGGTAAATCTCGTCTGCCATGGCATTATCTGTCATGATAGTAGCAGGGTTAGAGTTTACAAGCACAACTTCAAGACCTGCCTGTTTTAATGCACGGCAAGCCTGTGTTCCTGCGTAGTCAAATTCGGCAGCCTGTCCTATAACTATAGGACCTGAGCCTATTACCATAACTTTTTTAAGGTTTTTATTAAGCGGCATAATTATTTGTCTCCTTTCATGATGCTTTTAAAATCGTTAATTATGAATTCTGTGTTGTGAGGTCCCTTGCATATATTAGGTGCAAACTGCGTAGAAATGATTTTTGCAGTATTAAAGCCCTCAATCGTTCCGTCATTAACATTTACAAAGCTTATATTTGTCTCTGAAGGGAGAGTGTTTTCTTTTACAATATAGCCGTGGTTTTGGCCTGTTATATATATTTTTCCGCTTTTGGCACTCTTAACTGGCTGATTTACGCCTCTGTGTCCGAAGGGATGTTTTATCACCTCGGCGCCAAGTGCCATTGCACACAGCTCGTGACCGAGACCGCAGGCATATATGGGAACATTGTTTGAAATAAGTTTCTTGAGTTCTGATATTATTTTTTCAAATTCATTAGGATTTCCGGGACCTTGTGACACTATAACTCCGTTTGCATCTGAATTTATAATATCTTCAGCTTTAGTATTGTAGGGAATGGCAGTAACAGTAATTCCATTGGAGGTAAAGGAATCTATAAAGGCTTCTGTAGCGCCTAAATCAAGCATACAAACTCTTGCCTCTTCGTTATCGGCTTTGTAAGTTTTAGCTTCTTTAACGCTTACTTTGTCAAGATTAACAGAAATTTCAAAATTCTTGAGTTCTTTTATTATTTGTTCGATATCCGAAATATCATTTGTGATTTTACCTTTCATGGTACCTAGGTCACGAATAAGTTTTGTAAGCTCACGGGTGTCAATACCTGCAAGACCTATGATATTCTTTTCTTTAAGATAGTCCTCTAAATTACCTGCGCATCTGAAATTTGAGGGAGTAGTGCAAATGGATTTAACAATGTATGCACCGATTGTTGGCTCTTTGCTGTCGAGTTCATCGGAAATGATACCGTAATTTCCAATAAGTGGAAAAGTCTGAACAACAATCTGACCGCAGTATGCGGGGTCGTGCAGTAATTCGTTGTATCCTAAAACAGCAGTCTGAAAAACAGTTTCTCCTACAAATTCGCCTTCAGCACCGATGCTGTAACCCTTGAAAACCTTACCGTTTTCGAGTACAAGATATAGTGTCTTATCCATAAGTTATCCTCCTAAAATGAACTGTAATAAAAAAACTCAAAAAAACAGGGAAGACATAAGCTGTCCACCCTTTACAAATATAAACAGATTATGTTGTTTTTATCCTATATATTTTACAACAAAATATGGTATATTGTCAACCTTTAAGATGCGATTTATTGATATTTTTCGAAAAAAATTACAAATGAAAAGTGCCCTGTGTTAAGGACACTTTTATAATCATACAGTTATTACTTTTACTTCGGTATCTACAAGAAGCTTGGATATTTCTTCGTCCAAACCTTTTTCGGATATAAAGTAGTCTATTTCTCTGAATTCTGCCAGCTTTGCAAAGCCGATTCTGCCGATTTTGGACTTGTCACAAAGGTAAAATTTCTTGTCGGAGTTGTTTATCATGGATTGCTTTACAGCCCATTCCTGTTCGTTGCTGTCAAGGATATCACCCTTGGCGGTTACACCACGGCTTGAGAAAAACACCTTGTTTGCATAACAGTTTTCATTTATGTAGTTGTTCGCAAGAGTTCCTACAAATGACTGGTTATTACTTACATATCCGCCAACGCCTATGACTTTTAGCGATGTATGGCCTGCAAGTTCAGAAATAACACGGATAGAATTTGTTACTATAGTTATATCCTTTAGATTTTTAAGCTCTCTTGCCATGTAGAAGGTAGTGGTTGAAGCATCCATAAATACAGTATCGCCGGGAAGGATATATTTAACCGCTTCCTTTGCAAGCTTTTCCTTAGCATTGGCATTAAGGTGCTTTCTTTTTTCAAGCGACATTTCATGGTTGCTTTCGTCCACAGGAATAGCACCGCCGTGAGTTCTCACAAGAGCTTCTTGTTTTTCAAGCTTTTCAAGGTCGCGTCGCACGGTTTCTTCGGTAACGCCAAGCTCCAAGCTTAGCTTGCTTACAAGAACTGAGCCATCATTTTTGAGAGCTTCTATTATCTTTTTCTGCCTTTCAACAGCAAACATTGTGTTCACCTCAAATAATTATTTTATGATGCGAACCATATCACCGTTTCTGATGCCTGCAGAGTTAGCATCATCTGTATCGATGTGCATCTCTACATTGAAATCGTCACGAACACGCACCTGTACATCGTAGAATTTGGTGGGCTTAATGCTGTCTACCATAACATCTACATAGTCGCCGTCTTTGATATTATGACGAAGCGCATACTCGGGAGTTAAATGGATATGTCTGTTGGCTATGATTACACCTTGTTTTAAATATACACTGCCCTTGGGTCCTACCAATACGAGTTTTTCCGAGCCTTCTACCTTGCCGGAGGGACGCACAGGGGGGCTAACCTTTAATATAAAGGTATCTGTCTTAGATATTTCCACCTGTGTCTGGTTTCTTACAGGACCTAAAACACGCACCTTTTCTATAGCCTTAAGAGAGGGGCCAACCAAAGTTACACATTCCTCGGCAGCGTATTCTCTGCCCATGAGAGTCTTCTTTTTGGTAAGCTCATAGCCTTTGCCAAAAAGGGTATCGAGGTCTTCTCTGGAAAGGTGAACATGTCTCTGAGAAACACCTATTTTAATTTCACCATTTTTGTCTTGGTTATATTCTTTAAATATTTTTGCTACTGCCTGTTCAATAGTCTGAATGTCGTACATAACAATTCTCCTTATCAATCATTTATGATATCCAAGTCGAAAAACTTGAGAATTTCAGGGTGGGGTGAGGGGATACATTCATTTCCGTAAACCTTTGTTATGGTGTTGCAAGTCTTTTCGCCGTGTTCGAGCGAAGCCTTAACAGCAGATACTGTTCCTGCAACAACAAGTGTTACCAGCATACCGCCGAGTCTTTCTTCCTTGTGAAGAAGTTTTACATCAGCAGCCTTGCACATAGCATCAAGACCAACAACAGCAGAAGTAAAGCCGGATATTTCCAGCATACCGATAGCTTTGCCGAAATTTGCATCGGGAGCCTCTACGCCTTTCATGGTTTTGGGGAACTTTTTATTGAACTTATCTTTGTTCATATCCATAAGATAAGCCATTTTTTCTGCATCCTCATCGGGACGGGGGATAATGTGCGAAACGATGTATTTGCCTTTGCTTTTTGCGTATTCGCTTCCTGCTTCTATTGCAGCCTTAACAGCAGCAACGCTGCCCTCAACTTTAACAACCATGATAAGCGGAACAGGTATGTTCTTTCCAAATGGTCTGTTTCTGTCAAAAGCAATAATCTTAACATCGGCAGCTTTTGCCATAACATCTGCTGCACATAAAGCAGTTGTAAAACTATATACTTCTATCAAGCCTAATGCATTCATAAGTTTACCGTCTTTCTTGTGCTATGCACAATTTTTATGTATTAAACAATGTGGAAGCCATCTACAAGAACACATCTTCTGCTTCTTGTAAATGAATGAGCAGCTGTGAGACCTTCACCTGTAGGTCCTGCGATGGTAAATGTTGTATAACCTTCGCCGCCTGCACCGATACCTGCGTAGGAGGGTGCATTCTTTACAAAGATTGTGGTTTCAACAGCCTTTGCAAATCTGGAAAGGTGGTCTATGTTTTTGGAATGGATGTGAGCAGAATGTCTGTTACCGTGTTCTGCTTTACAAGCCATCTTGATAGCTTCGTCAATGTTCGATACGCGAACGATTGCAAGTATGGGCATCATAAGTTCTACCTGAACAAAGGGATGCATTTCCTCTGTTTCGCAGATGATGAGCTTTGTGCCCTTGGGAGCTGTTATGCCAATAGCTTCGAGGAACTTATAAGCATCTTTACCAACCCATTTTTTATTTATATCATACTTACCGTCTTTGTTAACAAGGCAGAGGTCCATAAGCTTCTGGATGTCATTACCCTTAAGTAAGTATGCACCGTGCTTCTGCATTTCGCCAATGAGAGTATCTGCAACGTTGGAGAATGCAAAACATTCCTTTTCTGCAATACAGGGGAGATTGTTATCAAAGCTTGCACCGTCTACAATATCCTTTGCAGCCTTTAAAACATCTGCTGTATCGTCAACAATTACAGGGGGGTTACCTGCGCCTGCACCGATAGCTTTCTTACCGGAGGAAAGCAAAGCCTTAACAACACCGGGTCCGCCTGTAGCAACAAGCATTCTTACTATGGGGGACTGCATCATTTCGTCAGAAGATTCCTTAGTGGGATTTTCTACAGAAACAACTATGTTTTCGGGACCGCCCGCTTCAAGTACAGCACGGTTTACAAGGTCTACAGCATAGTTTGCAGTTTTCTTTGCGTTGGGGTGAGGGTTAAATACAACACCGTTACCGCCGGCAATCATACCCATGGAATTACAGAGTACGGTTTCGGATGGGTTAGTAGAGGGAGTAATACTTCCGATTACACCGTAGGGAGCCATCTCGATTAATGTCATGCCGTCGTCACCTGTCATAACAGAAGGTCTTAAATCTTCTGTACCGGGTGTCTTCTTAGCTACAAGCTGGTGCTTGATGATTTTGTGCGGAACATTACCCATTCCTGTTTCTTCAACACCGAGCTTAGCCATGATTTCAGCTTCTTCGAGGGTAAGTCTTCTGATGTTTTTAATCATTTCCTCTCTCTGTGCAACAGAATACTTCTTGAGCTCATTGTAGGCTTTGTTTACAGCCTGAAGAGCATCTGTCATAGATGTAAATACACCTTTCTGATGTGTACCTGTAACTACAACACCGTTTGCACCATTCATGGATTTGATTACGTTTGCAACAATTTCACTAATGTACTTTTCGTTATTCATAATCTTCCAGCCTCACTTTATGTATTTTAAAGAATTGATTTCCAAAGGTTTTTGTCAGGGCGGGGGATAACCGCACTGTCAAGATATGTGCCATCGTCTTTTATAGCGTCTTTTGCTTTATCTATGGCTGCCGTTACCGCTGCTACCTCACCTGTGATGAACAGGTAGGATTTTCCACTCATGCCTTTTGCCAAACGAAGTTCAATGAGTTTGACAATGGCAGTTTTGGCTGCTACATCGGCAGCTACTATAGCAGATGCTGCAGTAAAGGTTTCTATTACACCAAGTGCAGAAACTTCACCCGGGTCTGTAGCACCGTATATGGCAGGGAATATATCTTCATGCGGATTTCCCAGTACAAAGCTGTCTACAAGCTTGTTTGGGAATTTGGTTTTTGAAGCATCCACAGATGCTTTAACAGCACTTAAATCTCCTGCGATTATAACAATGTATTTTCCGGGGCATATGGTCATTGCAGATAGTATCTCGACATCTGAAGTCTTTGCCATGATATCTGCTGCCTGAACACCGGTTGTTACATTAAAATATTCAACCATTCCAATTGCTCTTGCCATGGTAAGTATCCTTTCCTGGGCTTATTTTGAAGTTATTACAATATATCTGTCTGTTATATCGGAAACCTTGCCGTTTATTGAACTGTGAAGTGCAATAGAAAGCGCGTTTTCACAAGGCTTCGCAATCAAATCTCCAACTTTAACTAAATCTCCGATTTTAACTACAGCCTGCGCGGATGCACCAATACCTTGAGAGAGGGAAATTTTAACCTTATTTGGCTTAATCTCTGTATCGCTCATAGGAGAGGGGACATCATAGTCTGTAACGTCAAGCCTGCGGATAAGCCTTTGCATGGGGATTTGTCTGTAGCTGCGCTCGGGACGCACATCTTTTGGCGGCTCAAGCTTTTCGGGCTTAACAGAATTTTTCCTTAGTCCGAGTTTATATTCGCCGATAAGCGTAGCAGGATTAAGTCCTTGCGGACATGCATACGCTTCACACACTCCGCACTGTGAACAGTACATTGTATTGAGTAGCGCATTTGTATCTGCCTGCATAGAGGTAATGGAACGCATAAAGTCACTCGGGCTTATGGGATGTCCCAAAAGATTACGAGGACACAGTTCGGTGCAGGTCTTGCACTGACAACAAGCGCTCATTGCTCTCTTTACACTTATGGTTGTTTTTTGATTTCGGTTGCGTATGAGGCAATGCTCTTTAGGCAATACCAATATCGCATTTGTGGTTTTTGAAACGGTATCTGATTCTTTGCTGAGTTTTCCTGTCATTGGTCCGCCCTGTATAAGAGCAGTATCCTCGGTAGTTTTACCGCCGCAAAGTTCAATCAGATACGAAAATTTTGTTCCAAGAGGAACTCTTAGTGTAGAGGGGGATTTAACCTCACCAGCTACGGTTACATACTTGTGTGTGACATTTGAGCAGTTTACAACTGCATTATAGATGTTGTACATTGTTTCTACATTGAAAACAATTACGCCCACATCAATAGGGATTCCGCCTGCAGGAACGATGCGTTTTGTTACATTGTAGGTAAGCACAACCTCATCGCCCGAGGGGTATATTTCGTCAAGAATGTGAATTCTGCCATTTTTGAAATCTTCGATTTCATTTTCTACAGCATTTAGAGCCGCTTTGTAGGACTCTTTGATACCAATAACAAATTCTTTAACTCCAAGACAATCACAAACAGTAGAAAGCGCTGTAAGTATTTCGGAAGCTTTGCTTTCCAAAAGTTGCCTGTGAAGTTTTAATAGTGGCTCACATTCTGCACAGTTTAAAATAACAGTATCTGCGTTTGTATTAAGTTTTGCATAGGAGGGGAAACCGGCACCGCCGGCACCGGTTACGCCTGCCTTTTGAAGTATTTCCTTTAGAATGTTAATTTCCATTTAAATCAAAACTCCAATTCTGAGCCGGAATCTACTATACCGACAATTGCGGCATCGATAGGGGAATCTTCAAGGTTGCATCCAACTCTTGCACTGCTGCCTGTAGCTACAAGGACCATTTCACCGATGCCTGCGCCCACATTGTCAACAGCAACAAATCTGGATTGAGCCATGCCTTGGCATGGCTCAATCACCATGAATTTACTTCCGACCAGATTATCATTTTTTCGTGTTGAAACGATACTTCCTATAACCTTGCCTATAATCACTTATATCACCTCATTTAAAAACTTAGTGAAAAGGGATTATTTAAGTGTAGGAATAATTTTTTCAACATCACCATGAGGTCTGGGAATTACGTGTGTAGCAATGATTTCGCCGAGCTTTGCAGCGTTAGCCTGACCAGCTTCTACAGAAGACTTAACAGCGCCTACATCGCCTCTAACCATAACACTCACGAGACCGGAACCGATCTTTTCTGTGCCTACAAGCTGTACATTTGCAGCCTTGAGCATAGCATCAGCAGCTTCAATTGCAGCTACTAAACCTCTTGTTTCGATAATACCTAATGCTTCTAATGACATTTTCTTTTCCTCCTTAACGGGTTCTTGTTTTTCAACAACTACTTTTTCAACTACTTTTTCTGCCGCTTTGGGAGCAGCTTTAGCTGCTGCCTTGGGGGCTTTTGAATTAGATGCAGCCATTTTTGATACTCCTTCCGATTAGAACTTGGGGAGAATCTTTTCTACATCCTCGTGGGGTCTGGGGATTACATGAACTGCGATGAGTTCACCAAGTCTTGCTGCTGTTGTAGCGCCTGCTTCTGTAGCAGCCTTAACAGCGCCAACATCACCTCTAACCATTACAGTTACAAGACCGGAACCGATCTTTTCTGTACCTACGAGTGCAACCTCTGCTGCCTTTACCATTGCATCTGCTGCTTCAACTGCCGCTGTTAAACCTCTTGTTTCAATCATACCTAATGCTTCTTTAGCCATTTTTTTATCCTCCTAAAAATTATTCATTAATAATAGCTATTTTGAGACCCTTCATTTCAAGGTTAACCTTGTGGGCTTCATTAATTTGTGAAAGCGGGAATCTGTGTGTGATGAGTTCCTCGAGAGGAAGACCAATTCCCTTAGCACGTTTTAAGAAATCAAATGTTGTAGCGTAGTCACGGAGTGTGTATACCCATGAACCAACAGTTGTGATTTCCTTAGAACATATATCAAAGTGGGGATTGATAGTAGCATCGCCACCGTTGATAAAGAATCCGAGTTCGCAAAGACCGCCGCCGCTGCGAATGAACTTGTAGATATTGCTGTGTGCGATAGGTGAGCCTGTGCACTGGAATGCAAAATCTGCAAAGTAGCCGCCAAGAGCATTCTTTACACCTTCTGCAAGAGCTTCCTGACCATTAAATTCCTTGAAGTTTACGGTAGCTGTAGCACCGAACTTCTTTGCGAAGTCAAGTCTCTTCTGCTCGCCATCTATTGCAACGATGTTTTCAATACCCATTGTGCGAAGTATTGCTATACATATAAGACCGATAGGTCCGCAGCCCTGAACTGCAACACGGGAGTTGAATCTTAAAATTCCTGTTGTCTTAGCTCTTTCTACTGCGTGGATAAGTACGGCACAGGGTTCGATAAGTATTCTGGAATCCAAATCCAGATCGCTTACATTGAATACTGTAGAACCGCCTCTTACAACTATGTAGTCTGCAAACCAACCATTTAAATGTGTATCGTCATCGGGAATGAGACCGTATACATCTGCACCGCCAACATTCTGCTTGTTTAAGTCAAACATTGTGATATCGGGATTATCCTTGAATATCATACATGTTACAACTTTGTCTCCGATGTTTAAGGGTTTGCCTGCGCTGTCTTTCTTAACATTTTTGCCCATCTTCACAATCTCACCGGTACCTTCGTGACCGAGTACAACCGGGATGAGACCGAATGGGTCGCGTTTGAATTCATGAGCATCTGTTCCGCATACACCGCAGCCTTCTACCTTTACGAGAATATCATCATCGCCAAGTTCAGGAATAGGGAACTCTTTGATTTCATAATTCTCAAGGGCAGTAAGCATAGCTGCGCGGCATGTCTTGGGTATGGAGCCCGACGAAGCAGGTGTGCTTGCTGTAGTAGTAGCTGCAGCGCCCTGTGTCATGCCTGCCAAAACCTGCTGAACGATAGCCTGAATTTGCTGCTGTTTTAAATCCATAGCCATTCTCCTTGTAGTATTATTTTCGCAAACTATTCCAATAGACTTAAAAGGAAGGGGTGTATCGGAAAGTTGTGCGTTTGAATTATAAATTATAAATTTGCGAATGCCGTCTGTTACAACACCTATACCGCAAAGAATTGCATTGAGGTTTGAGGTGCTTTTAGAAAGCTTAAGCATTTCATCACGTTGTTTGTCCGAAATAAGACAGCCGCCGTTTTCTATGAGATGATAGATAACTTCGTCCTTGAAATCGGAGGGAACTTTAACTGTGATTGAGCCATTTAATTCTTCGGTAAGCTTTTTTGCATTTTCTTTGGGGGATATATCATCACAAAAAGTAATTATGACAGTTCCTCCTCAAAAATCTTTTTGCCGTACTCGGCAAGATATGTGTCCTGTTCTTCGCTTCCGCCGCTTATTCCCAAAGCCCCGATTATCTGACCGTTCTTTTCCAGAGTGACACCGCCGCCAAAGATTACAATCTGGTTTTGGTTTGTAAATTGAATTCCGTATAAGTCTCTTTCGGGCTGGGAGAGAGCTTTAAGAGCGAGGGTAGACATTTTTACAGCTACCGAAGTATAAGCTTTGTTTACGGCTATGTCGTAGCTTGCAATATAGGAATCATCCATACATTCTACAACAACAGGTCTTGCAGCTGCGTTTGCCACGGCTACAACAACCTTTAATCCTATTCTTTCTGCTTCCCTCTCGACCTTTTCACAAAGCATCTTTGCTGCCGACAGGGTTATGTATCTTTTAGAATATTCGGTTTTAGCATCCGCATAAGTTTTAAGTACACTTTGAGTTACGGTGTCGACCAAAATATTAAAAGTTTTGTCGTCCATATCTTATTTACCGAGTTCTTCCATTACCTTCTTGGTAATTGCAGCAATAAGGTCGGCATCTGTTCCTGCACAGCCGAGAGCGTTTGTCTTTTCTACGCCCATGTTGCAGTTATGGCAGCTCTTGCCGTGAACATTTAAGCAGATGTCAGCAGGATGCTTACCGGTCATGCCGAATGCCTTTCTGATTTCATAAAGTCTCTTAACCTGTGTAGCGGAAAGCTCCTTAGGACCGCCGAGAGTCTTTGAGTGATAGAGAAGCTCTGCATAGAATTCGAGAGATTCCATCTTGTGATATGCACTCAAAAGATTGTCAGAATAGGTAAGAGCACCGTGATTTGCTAAAAGAACCGCATCAAAGTGCTGGAGGTACTTTTCTACTGCATCGGGAATTTCCTCTGTGGAGGGTGTGCCGTAGTCTGCAATCGGAACACAACCGAGAGCAATTACAGCCTCGGGCATGATGGGCTGTGTAAGCGGAATACCTGCAATAGCAAAGCTTGTTGCATAGATGGGATGTGCATGTACAACGGATTTTACATCAGGTCTCTGCTTGTAGACTCTCATGTGCATCTTTATTTCGGAAGAAGGACGGAAGTTTCCGTTTGCAGAAATTACATTTCCTTCTGCGTCTACTTTACAGATGTAGTCGGGAGTCATAAAGCCCTTACTTACACCGGTGGGTGTGCAAAGGAATTCGTTATCGCTGATTTTAACGGAGATGTTACCGTCGTTTGCAGCAACCATTCCTCTGTTGTAGATTCTCTTACCGATGTCACAAATTTGTTTTTTGATTTCAAATTCGTTTGTCATAATATCTATCTCCTTATAAAAAATTTTATACCATCATTGTAATAATAACATATATAATATGCTATGTCAATACAAAAATGTTGTTTTTTTTACTTTTTTCTTTGTTTTTCTTTGTTTTGTCAAATCCAACCCATATATTCTTTGATTTCGTCTATTCCTTGGTTTGCGAGAGAGTTGACTTTGAAGATTTTTTTGCATCCCGCAAGACGAAGCCACTTTTCTGCACCTTGAACATTTGCGTTTTTGTGGTCTATTTTGGTAACTATACCAACAACTTCCTTAGTTGTCATGCAAGTAATGTTGGGACTGAAAAGGGAATACGGCTCGGTTGCACTTAGAAGAAGACCTATCACATCTGCTTCGTAGGAATATATGGCAAGTGCTGTACCAAGGTTTTTGGTCTGAATGTATTCACCCGGAGTATCTATAAGCATGCTGTTCATGCTTATAGCCTGTGTCTTTTCGTATTCAATACTTCTGTGCTCGAGCGCTTGTGTTAAAGTGGTTTTGCCTGCTTCGCTTCTTCCTATAAGCATAAGGCGTTTTTTCGTTTTCATGTTTTTGTTATCTGACATACTTCGTATCCTAATGTGTTTTTTATATAGTCGCTAAGGGCATCAAAGGCAGCAGTTACACTGGACACGGTTCCCGTAATTATGAGTGTGCCGCTGAATCTGTCTACAAAGCCGATTTCCGCACCCGAAGATTTTATAGCAATATCGGCAGCTATGATAACAGTTTCGCTCGGAGAGATTGTCATTATTCCTATAGCACCGTAGTTGTAATCATCTGTTGTGTCGAGGCCTAATTTCTGATAGAGAACATCATCAGGATTAGCAATTATGTGAAGAAGTGTAATCTGCTTTCCGGGAACAAGCTCCTGAACTATTCTCATTTTATCTTGTGGCAAAAGATTATCCATGTTTATCCTCCATGATTTATGGTTAAAATATATAATAGGTAAGTTTTAGTGCTTTACCGATTGGTAATTATGCTTTCAAAGTCTTTTTCTATACTCCGGCTTACTTTATCGGCACTCTTTTTTATAAATGGTTTCGCACCGATTGCAGCATAAGATGTGCCGCATACCTCAAACATACCGAGGTCGTTTAAATTATCGCCGAAAGCAAAAGAATTTTCCTTCTTAATATTAAGAAACTTCATGATGTGTAAAACAGCATCTTTTTTGTCGCAGTTTTCGGAAACATACTCATTCATAGCATAGTTCTTGTATACAATCGGCAAGGGACATGATACGGTTTTATCGAAATCCGATATTTTATATATATCTTCATCAATATCATATATATCATCTATGCGAACAATGTGATTTCTGTATTGTTTTGCAGCAGAGCGAAGAGTAACGGGGTTTTGCGATTTTATATATGTAACATACTTGCCATGGGCGGTGTACTGCTTGAATTTAGCAAACATGGATTTGTCCATGGGTTTACTCATGAGAGTACGCTCTTTAAATACAGTAAGCGAGCCATCGTTGCATACGAAGAAAATATCGTCTTCAAACTCCTTGAAAAAGTCTTTGAGTTCTATGTAAGTCCTGCCTGACGATACAACAAACAAATTACCTGATTCAAGGATTTTGTATATGGAATTTTTTATGTTTTTATTAAGAACTTTTTCGTTTCTCAAAAGCAAAGTTCCGTCCAAATCGGAAAATATAATTTTCATCATAAAACCCCTCTTATCATTCACTATCAATTTTACAATGTTTTATTTAAAAAGTCAATAGTAAAACAACAAAAGTCAAAACAAAACCACAAAAAACAAACAAAATTAAAGTTTTGGCAAATTATATATTAAAATTATTGACTTTGTTCTGAATAATGTTGTATAATTAAATATCTTTTTACATAATTTAGGAGGCAGGCCGATGAATAAATTGTTTTTGCCGCAAGGTTACAAACCGCAGCTTGACAGATACGATACTCAAAGAGCCATAGCATATATTAAACAAACCTTTCAGGAAGAATTTGCTTTAGCACTTAATTTAAAAAGAGTATCGGCACCGCTTTTCGTAACCGAGAATTCAGGACTCAACGATAATCTTAACGGATATGAGCGTCCTGTTACTTTTGATGTGCCTGCTGTTGGCGCAGATGCACAGATAGTTCATTCGCTTGCCAAATGGAAGAGGCTTGCACTCAAAAAGTATGAATTCAGCGTTGGAAACGGTCTTTACACAGACATGAATGCCATAAGACGCGATGAAGAGCTGGATAATCTTCATTCAATATATGTTGACCAGTGGGACTGGGAAAAGGTGATAACAAAAGAATCAAGAAATGTCCATTATCTGAAAAAAGTTGTCTCTGCCATAGTTAAGGCGATATGTGACACAAACGACAGATTAAAGGTACGCTATCCGTCACTTTCGTCCTCACTTTGTCCCGAGGTT
Organism: Clostridia bacterium; assembly: GCA_045606045.1. Classification (GTDB taxonomy): domain Bacteria; phylum Bacillota; class Clostridia; order UMGS1810; family UMGS1810; genus RGIG8748. The sequence goes on from JAZURE010000015.1 coordinate 21,325, forward strand.
TCTTTTGTGACAACACAGGAACTTGAGGATATGTATCCTGATATGACAGCCTCCCAGAGAGAAAATGCATATGTAAGAGAACATAAGACAGCATTTATAATGCAGATAGGCGGAGCTCTGCGCTCGGGTAAACCGCACGACGGACGCGCACCAGATTATGACGACTGGAGTTTAAACGGTGACATCTTCTTCTGGAATGATGTATTAGACCGAGCAATAGAGATTTCCTCTATGGGAATAAGAGTAGACAGCGAGTCGCTTGACAGACAGCTTACTATTTCGGGTTGTGATGACAGAAGAAATCTTGAGTTCCACAAGATGCTTTTAAACGATGAGCTTCCGCTTACAATCGGCGGCGGGATCGGTCAATCAAGGCTCTGTATGCTTATGCTCGGATGCGCCCATATAGGCGAAGTTCAGGTAAGCATATGGGATGAAGAAACACTTAAAGCTTGTAAGGAAGCTGGAATCTTCCTATTATAAATTATTGACGAGGTGCAATATACAATGAAAATCAGAGAGTTATACAATTCCTATACCGATATGGACGGAAAGGAAATATCCGTTAACGGTTGGGTAAGAAATTTAAGAGATTCCAAGGTTTTTGGATTTATTGAGTTAAATGACGGCTCATTCTTTAAGCCTGTGCAGGTTGTTTTTGAGGAAGATAAGATTTCGAATTTTGCAAAGATATGCAAGCTCAATATTGGCGCTTCCGTAAGGGTAAAAGGTACCTTGGTGGTAACACCCGATGCTAAACAGCCTTTTGAGATAAAGGCAACCGACATTGATGTAGAGGGTGAAAGCACACCGGATTATCCTCTTCAGCCCAAGAGACATTCCTTTGAATTTTTAAGAACCATACCTCACCTTAGAGCAAGAACAAATACTTTCTCTGCGGTATTTCGTGTGCGTTCTCTTATTGCATATGCCATACACAAATTCTTTAACGAAAGAGGCTTTGTATATGTTCACACTCCCATAATCACAGGCTCAGACTGTGAGGGTGCGGGAGAAATGTTCAGAGTTACCACAATGGACTTAAACGAAATCCCAAAGACCGAAGATGGTTATGTTGACTATACAGAAGATTTCTTTAAGAGGGAGACATCTCTTACTGTTTCCGGTCAGCTCGAGGGCGAAACCTTTGCCATGGCTTTTGGCGACATATATACATTTGGTCCTACATTCAGAGCAGAAAATTCCAATACCGCAAGACACGCTGCGGAATTCTGGATGATAGAGCCTGAAATTGCGTTTGCAGATTTAAACGATGATATGAAACTTGCCGAGGATATGTTAAAATTTGTAATAAGCTATGTTCTCGAAAATGCGCCCGAAGAAATGGACTTCTTCAATAAGTTCATGGATAAAGGACTTTTTGAGCGACTCAACGGCATATTAAACAGCGAGTTTGGTCATGTTACCTATACCGAGGCTATAGAGATACTCGAAAAAAGTGGAAAGAAATTTGAATATCCTGTTAAGTGGGGAATGGACCTCCAGACAGAGCACGAAAGATATCTTACTGAGGAGGTTTATAAAAAACCCCTCTTTGTTACCGATTATCCCAAGGAGATAAAGGCATTCTATATGAGACTAAATGACGATGGCAAGACTGTTGCTGCCATGGATTGTCTTGTGCCCGGAATTGGTGAAATCATAGGTGGAAGCCAGAGAGAAGAAAGAATGGATATCCTTGAGGCAAGAATGGATGAACTTGGTCTTAACAAAGAGGATTATGCTCACTATCTTGACCTCAGAAGATACGGCGGCACAAAGCATGCCGGCTTTGGTTTGGGCTTTGAAAGAGCAGTTATGTATCTTACCGGCATGGCAAACATCCGCGATGTTCTTCCTTATCCCAGAACTGTAAATAATCTTGGTTAATTTTATAAAACACGAAACTTCGATGGGTTTCGTGTTTTTTATTGCAAAATGTGTGGAATTGCTATATAATATATAATAAGTTGTATAGCTTTTGGAGGTTTACCATGAATAACGACATCATGCCTCATATCGGAATGAGAAAGCTTAAAAGCATAATGGCAGTTGCTGTTGCCTTTGTAATATGGCAGATTATACGTCTTTTTGTACCGGGTTTGGAGGAGCATCCGATTTTTGCCTATATATACGCTATTATAGAATTAAGGGACACATTGGAAAAAACAAAGACATTTGGAAAATTGCGAATCAAAGCTACTATAGTTGGTCTTGTAATCGGTCTTTTGTTTGTAGCTTTGTCGGTCCGTCTATGTGCATTAACAACTGCAAGTTGGCAGCGTGTATTTATAGATTTTGTCCTGGTACTTATTGCAACCATTATCTCACTTACCACGGCAGAGCTTGTTAAGTGTGAAAATTTTTGCGGTATTGCTGCTATCATAACAGTAATCTGCATGCTGTCAGACTCTGATACAGACAGATATCTGTATGCAACTATGCGTGTATTCCAGACGCTGTTAGGTGTGTTTTCTGCGTTTGTAATTAACTATTTTGTTCGAAGAAAAACAAAGTAATAGAGGAGTTGTGTTTCGGGAGGTGTTTTCGTGGAAAAATATAATTGCGGGAGCGTAAGTGCGGATATTCATTTTGCGGTATCTTATTGTGCGCTCGGAGAAAGCAGTAAAACTACGATTGATTACGGCACATCAAGTATTGATGTGGAAAGAGAAAGAATACCGCTTGATAATGGAGACTTAATCACAAGGCTCAAAATTACAAATGTTGCGGATAATCCTATGAAATTAATTTCCGCTTATCCTATACTTACTGACAATCTTGAAATAGGGGAGTTTTCCACTTGTGACTGGAAAATTTTCAATGGTTCAAGACAGCTAAATGATATTCCTGCCTCCTGCGTTCTTGGTGTAAGGGACCATTCATTTGAGCATGCTGCAGACCGTCTTTCCGATGAAGGTATGCCCTGGCGTGACTATACAACAGGCGATGCAGTTCTGCGCGGAGACGGAATAACCATAATTAAAGCAGGTAAGACATTTGTTTGTCTTGAGATTCTGACAAATGATAGTCAGCTTACAGATATAAGTATATCCTCTGACTGTAAAGGAGCCTTAAAGGCAATTCGCCTTGGCGGTGAGTTTAATTGCATATTGGACAGCGGTGAAACCATATATACCGATTGGGTCAGAATTGTTACAGGGGGTAATCTTTCGCGTCTTTTGGATGAGTATTCTCTTAAGCGCAAGGAAATGTCGGGTGCTCAAGATGTTAAAAATGAAGGTGCAATTTATTGCATAGACGATGTAACCTCTGCAGAGCAGATTTCTGAGAGACTATCCTTTTTAAAGAGTCTTCGGGCACCGTTTAGTTATGTGGAAATATCGGGTAAATGGTATATGGCTGCAGGAGATTGGGAGGATGGCGATGGAGTTAATATAAGCCATCTGTCTAAACTTATTAACAGAAGCGGCTACAGGGCAGGCATATATACCATGCCGTTTTTGGTAGATAAGGACTCTGAGCTTTTCAGTACGGAAAATAAATGGCTTCTGCGCCACGGCGACGGGTCATATTGTACTTATACCGCAGACGGGAAAAAATATGCAATTTTAGATATTACGCATGATGAGTGTGTAGATTGGATTGTCATGCTATATAAGAGACTTTCGGCATTGGGCTTTTATCTTCATCATGCAGATCATACAATATGCTTTATGCTGCAAAAGGATGTGGTTTTACACAATCCAAAGCTCAGCCTCGCCAAAGCATACAAAAATACCATGATGGCAATAAAAGAGGCAATAGGTGAAGACGGATATCTGTATACAACAAACGCCTTTTCACCTATGCTGTGCGCAGTTTCGGATTCCAATCAGATATGTTCGGATTTATCGGTACTTAAGAATAAAAATAATTCAAATATATGTGGTAAAATCGCAAATCAATGCGCTCTTCGTTCATACAGTTCCCTATGGTGGAACAGCACATGCGGTTTTACATTGGATAGTGAATTTCTGCAAAAGTTTTCCCGAGATGAGAAAAGGTACCTTTTTGCATGTGAATACATATGCGCATCGCCTGCGGTTGCAAGTAACATGGTAACAAACGATGCACTTAAGTCTCTTCGTCTTTTATATCCCGCAGTACCGAGCAGGGTATACCCGAGAGATATGTTTGGTGACAATGCATTTGTAAGTGTTGTGGATGTGGAGGTAAATGATTCGTACCATACCGTCTGTTTCTTTAACAACAGTTTTACTGATGTAGAGCTAAGCTTCAGATTGGATTCCAGTCTGTGCGGGGGTTATGTAGATCATGCTTCCGAGTATAATATTTCCTCATATTTTGGCAGAACAAAAGTCCTTGATTGCAAATTTGACGATATAATAAAGCTTGGGACAATACCGCCGAATTCATGTGAGATAGTTAAAATTGCAAAGAGTGACCAACCTCGCATTATATTCAGCGACATGCATCTTTCCATGGGCGGAGAGGCAGAAATCAGTTTTAAGGATAATGTTGTAACAGTATCGGGCAAAAACCTCTTTAACTGCAGAGGGAATTATGTGGTTGTACTTCCCAAAAACTATCAATGTGCAGACGGTAAGAGGGAGTATTCATTCACAATTAACGGTGCGGGTTTCTTTTCGTACGAAAAACAGGTAAAACCAATAAACCTTACGGAGTGATACAGATGGAGATTGTATCGGGCAGAAGTAAATCTGGAAAAACCAAATATATTTATGATAAAATAGCCTCTCTTGCAAAAAGCGGACAGCAGGCTATGCTTATTGTGCCCGAACAATTCACTCACGGAGCAGAACGGCATCTTTTGGAGCTTGTGGACACAATAGGCGAGAACGGTGTTGAGGTGTTTTCCTTTGAACATCTTGCCACGGCAACGCAGGCACGCATAGGTTGTCCTCATGCACAGAAAATAAATCCTGTTGCAAAATCCCTCATAATAAAAAACATTCTCGCAGATGGTAAATTTGAGTTCTATAAAAATGCAGGTCAGCAAAAAGGATTTACTGACATTGTTGCAAGCTCTATGGCGGAACTTAAAAAATATATGATTATGCCCGATACCCTTTTACAGCTTGCCAATGATTCGGATAACAAGGTGCTGAGTATGAAGCTTCGGGACCTCTCAAACATATATCGTATGTACGAAGAAGAATTGTCAGAATATTATGAGGATACCGATGAGCCTCTTACAATACTTGCAAAACAGCTAACTAACGCGCCGTTGTATTCCGAGAAACACATATTTTTGGATGAATTTGATACCTTTGTTCCACAAGAGCTTGAGGTAATAAGAGCATTGTCTGCTTCATGCAAAAGTTTTACAATAGCCTTGTGCGGTGATGAAAAGGAATGTAATACTACACTTTTTATGCCCACATCGGATACATTTGCACGGCTTACAAAGACACTTAATTCTGCACCCAAAATCACTAAACTTACTGAAACATATTTTGCATCCCGTGAGCTTTCGCATTTGGAGAAGAATCTCTTTGCATTTAAATCTGCTCCTTACGGAAAGACCGCAAAGGACATAGAGATTTATGCACTCTCAAATCCTTTAAGCGAGGTTGAAAATTGTGCTTATACAATAAAAAAGCTTGTATCTGACTATGGATACAGATACAGCGATATTGGAGTTGTGTGCTCTGATATAGGAATGTACAAAATGCACCTTGAGCGAGTGTTTGACTATGCGGATATTGAATATTTTATAGACGAAAAGGACGATGTATTAAACCACCATTTAGTGCGGTTTATTCTCGGCCTTTTGGAAATTTATATAGAGGACTATAGCTACAACTCGGTTTTTAATTATCTGAAAACTTCATTTGTTAATGCAAATCCGAGCCATATTGCCCTTTTGGAGAGATTTATACAAAATACGGGAATCCGACGCCTTACATGGCTTGATGACGAAAGATGGAATGCACTTGTTGATGCAAATTATAAGGAAGATGTGATAAGTGCAAGAATACTTTCAGATATACGGAATAAATACATTCTTCCTCTTGCTAATATGCACGAAAAATTAAAAGGTAAAAACACCGTACGCCACGATGCAACCGTGCTTTTTGATTATATATTGCAACTTGAAATGCCAAAAATTATATCAAACTATATAGAAAAATTCGAAGCTGAGGGAGAACTTCATCTTGCGAAAGAGTATGAAAAGATTTGGCAGGTTATTCTTGAAGCACTCGATGAAACAGTACACATAAATTCTGATAAAAAAATAAGTCCAAAGAGCTTTTATGATATGCTTGTCACCGCATTTTCTCAGCAAAAGGTGGGCTCTATTCCGTCTGCAATAGATTGTGTCATGGTAGGAAATACTGAGAGGACCCGATTTGAGGATATAAAGGTTTTGTATGTGCTGGGTGTCAATGAATCTGTTTTCCCCATGTCACTAAAGCCCGACGGAGTATTAAATGACTCAGACAAGCTTGAAATGAAAGACCAAGGAGTTGAGTTTTCCACAACTTCTTCGGTTGCGGCATACTATTTCCAGTACGCTTCATACCGTACCTTTACCATGCCCTCGGAGAAGCTGTACATATCGTATTCAAAGTGCGGAAACGATTCCAAAACTTTAAGAAAATCCTATATAATAGACCGAATTTTAAAAATGTTTGGCATTAAGGAAAAATTAGAACGAGATTTTTCCGACATTTCCTCCCTATATGCCAAGGGACCTGCCCGCGAAATGCTTTGTAAAAACATTGCCGCTTTTGAGTCGGGCAGAGATATATCAGGTGATTGGAAAAATCTTTATGATTATCTCAATCGCGATGAAGAATTTACAACCAGATTAGAAAGGTTCATGGATACGCATAACTTTGCAGAACAAATAAGCAGTACGAACCTTAAAAAATTAATTCCAATGCTTTCGTATACTTCCGTTTCCAAATTAGAAAGATACATGGCTTGTAAATATGCGTATTTTATAGATTATGTTTTAAACATTGACAGACCCAAGACAGAAACTGTGGATGCACTTGATATCGGTAATATTACCCATAAGGTTCTCGAGGTTATTTCCCGAAAATATGCCTCGGATATCAAAACCTTGTCAGGTTGCAGCGAGAGTGATGTACTTGGATTAATTGATGCAGAGATAGATAAATACATCTGTGAACTTTCCAAGCATTCGGATGAGATCTCTGCAAGGGACAGGTATGCCGTAAAGCGTCTTAAAAATTCTATCTGGCTGTGTTTTAGTGCTGTAAAAAGCCAGCTTCTTAATTCAAAATTTGAACCCTTGGGATATGAAATAGAGTTCAGCGAAAAATCAGAGCTTGGACCTATACATTTAACTACCGCTGATGGTGCAGATGTAAAGCTTACAGGCAAGATTGACCGTGCCGATATATATATAGACGGAGATAATTCATATATTCGTGTGATAGACTATAAGACAGGTAAAAAAGAGCTGAAACTGGATGATGTTTTTTATGGGTTGAATATGCAGCTCATGGTATATCTAAGTAAACTTGTAGGAATTGAAACCAATAATAAACACGGGGGAGCTTTGTATTTTTCTGTTTCGGATATATCTGTAAAATCCGATGTAAAAATGATGCCCGAGGAGGCACAAAAAGCAATTGAAGCATCGCTTGGCTTAAAAGGACTCGTACCCTATGATGAAGCTGTGCTCGATGCCTATGACAAGAAGATGGCTTCCTCTGTAAAGAGAGCAAATACCTCGGGAAATGGCGTATCATTAGACGGATTTAAAACCATAGATTCCTATCTTAAGAAAAAGCTGGGAGAAATTTGCACTGATATGTTTAGGGGTGATTTTTCCATTCTTCCGTACAAAAAAGGGGATTTCTCGCCGTGTGATTATTGCGGATACAGTTCAGTTTGCAGATTTGATCCGTCATGCAGGGATGAAAAATACAGGTTTTACAAGTCGGTATCTGCAAATGCCCAAATCATAAAGGAAATGGAGGAAGAAATTAATGTGGACACCAGCACAAGAGATTGCGATTAATGCAGACTGTGCCGCAAATCTCGTATCAGCTGCAGCGGGCTCTGGCAAAACGGCAGTAATGGTCGAGCGTATAGTGTCAAGGGTTTTAAATGGAAAAACCGATATTGATAAGCTTCTTGTCGTTACCTTTACAAATTCTGCTGCTTCCGAAATGAAAAGCAGGCTTATGAACAGCATCATGGACAGCCTTGATAACACAGATGAGCCGGACAGATTAAATAAACAGCTTATGCTTATAAACAACGCAGATATTTGCACGATAGACAGTTTTTGTCTTAATATCCTGCGCAACAATTTCTATAAGCTTGATTTGGATCCGGGTTTTAAAATTGCAGACAGTGCCGAGATAGAACTTATAAAATCCGATGTCTTAAAGGAAGTATTTGAAAAGCACTATGCCGCTAATGATGAAGGTTTTTTAAACCTCATAGATTGCTATACTTCAAAAAAAGACGATGAACTTTTTGAACTTGTATTAAAAGTGTTTGAATTCACAAATTCCATGCCGTGCGGCACAGAAGAACTTGATACCATGCTCCGTAAATTTAAGGATACAGCATGGCAGGAGTATTTTGTTTCAAAAGCGCATAGAATTTTCGATAAGGCGATAGAGTATTACGATACTGCCATAGAAGAAAGCTCATTTACTCCCGAATTCGAGAAGGTCAGAACTTTGCTATTAGACGAAAAAAACAATTATTTTTTGGCAAAAAAAGCACATACTTGGGATGATATATACAGTTCTGTTAAAACCTTTGAATTTGGAACACTGCGTTTCCCGTCTGGTACTTCGGAAGAGGATAAATTATCCATAAAGCTTCCGAGAGATACTGCAAAAGGCTATAAAAAGGAGCTTGAAAAAATATTCTCTGCTCCGCTATGTGAGATAGAAGAAGATATGAATACCGCATATGAATATTTGGAAAAGCTTGTTGAGGTAACAAAGGAATTTGCCTGTGAATTTGCATCTGCCAAGGCAAAGTCAGCCATTATAGATTTTACCGATGTTGAGCATATGGCACTACGTCTACTGCAGGATGATAGCGGCAGGCAGAGTGAGCTTGCAAAGCAGCTTATGGACAAATACGAGGAAATATATGTCGATGAATATCAGGATTGCAATGCAGTACAGGAGAAGCTGTTTTCACTTATATCCCGTGAGAATACAGGCAGTCCAAACATGTTCATGGTGGGGGATATGAAGCAGAGTATCTACGGCTTTCGCGGCTCGCAGCCTGATTTATTCAAAGATAAGGCAGATTCATATCCGCCTTATGCTGCGGGCAACTCCTACAGCAAAATTGTTCTTAACAAAAATTTCAGAAGCAGAGAGACTATCATACAAGCTGTAAATCACATATTTTCACAGATTATGTCCGATAAATGCGGGGATGTAAAGTACAGCGAGGAGGAATACCTGTATTACAATAAGGGTTCCTACGAAGAGGTAAATTCCGATACTAAGTGTGTGGATGTAGTGCTTATAGAAACAGAGTCTGCACATGAATACGCTTCTGTAACCAACTCGGTTGAGGATATAAAAAAGGTGGAAGCTGAAGCAATATATGTTGCAAATAAAATCAAAGAAATGATGTCATCCGAAAAACCGTATATGATATATGACAAGCCTCAAAAGAAATACAGACCCTTGCGATACAGCGACATCTGTGTTCTTTTGCGCTCGGGTAAATCCAAGGCTTTGGCTTTTGACAGAATACTTACCAGCGCACAGATTCCCGTGTATTGCGAAAGCGGAGATGATTATTTCGGCTCAGCCGAAATCTCCTTTATCGTAGCTTTTTTAAAGATTATTGATAACCCGTTTGATGATGTGGCACTTCTTTCTGTAATGCGTCACCCTGTCTTTTCGTTTACAGAGGATGATTTTGTGAGCATTAGGCTTGCAAAACCAAAAGGATATTTTTATAATTCAATAAAAAGCTATCTATCCCAAAATTCAAATGAGCTTTGCATTAAATTAAATGATTTTCTCGGAATAATGAGAAATTTCTATGAACGGTCAAAATTCCTTTCGACAGACAAACTCATATGGGAGATAATACGCGATACAGACTATATGAGCTACCTTACATTTCTGCCTAATTCAGAACTCAAAAAAGCAAATGTAAAGGCTCTTATGTCAAAGGCATATGATTTTGAAAAAACATCATATAAGGGAGTTTTTAATTTCATTCGCTATATAGATTCTCTCGGTAAGAATAACAGGGATGTCGAAAGTGCCAGACTTTTAACCGATGACGAGGATGTAGTACGGATTATGACCATACACAAGAGCAAAGGTCTTGAGTTTCCTGTGGTATTTTTGTGCGACGCTGCCAAGCAGTTCAACGAGAATGATATTACAAGAAACAAGGTGCTTATGCACAAGGATGGCGGTTTCGGTGTTGATTACTATGATGTGTATCACAGATATCACTATGAGTTACCTCAGAAGAAGATGTTAAAAGATGTAATTCGCAGGGAACTTGTTTCCGAAGAAATGAGGATTTTGTATGTAGCGCTCACACGCCCGAGAGAAAAGCTTTTTATTGTTGGCTCCGAAAGAAATCTGTATTCAAAACTGCAAAAGCTGTCCGAAAAAATCATGTGTGAGGAATTCTGCCTTTCAAGTGAGGTGGCTTCGGATGTTAAATCATATATGGATTGGATACTTCTGTCACTTATAAGAGACAAAACTGCATCAATTTATGAAAAAGGGTTTGGTTATAAAATCAGAGTTGATTCCAACGGAATTTTCAGAATTTCAATACTGCACAAAGACAACATGGTGCTTAATATAAATGACGAAGAAACACAAAGAAACTTTTCTGAATTAACATCTTCAGATAACAATAAAGTTTCGGAAATTCTGGATTTTTCATATCCATATGCATCTCTTAGTGAAATTCCGTCAAATATGTCTGTAACAGAGTTAAAGCGCATGGAAAACAGTGATGATGTTTATGAGTTCTATAAATCCGTAAAGCTTGAAGTACCGCGCTTTTACAGCGGTACAGAGGCATTGTCGGCAGCAGAAGTCGGCACCGCTACACATCTTGTTATGGAAAAACTGGATTTTTCATCTGCAGACACGGCAGAGGACATTTGTGCCCAGATAGATGCGCTGATAAGTCAAAGATTTCTTACAGAGCGTCAGGCAAAAGCTATAAATGTTCATAATATTGTGCGTATTCTTAAAACTGATATCGGAAAAAAGATGAAGTTAAGTTCAAATCTTAAACGCGAATATAGCTTTAAGTATCTTATAGATGCACATGAATTTGCACAAGATGCAAAGCTTGACGAAAAAATTGTAATTCAGGGTATGATAGATGTGTTCTTCGAGGATGAAAACGGAGATATTATAATTGCAGATTACAAGACAGATAAAATTAGTGACAATATAAGCGAAATTAAAATGCGATATGCTCCGCAGCTAAAATACTACAAAATTGCTCTCGAAAGAGCTTTGGGCAAAAAAATAAGCGGAAGCTATCTGCTTCTGCTTGATTGCGGAGAAGTGGTTGAATGTTAAAAAAGACGGTGCTGGGCACCGCCTTTTTTAGATTAAATCCTTAAAGTTATATATGTAATTGTCGCATATGTGTTCCATGCTGTCTTTATCCTTTGCGCTATACTCGTCATAAATACCAATTACATAAAATCCGCCCGATTTTGCACCCTTTACCGCCATTAATAAGTCCTCGCAAACAATACATTCCGATGGCATCACATCCATGAGGCTTGCGCATTTTAAGTAAATATCGGGAAATTCTTTCGGTCTTTTAACATCGGAAAGAGTGACGATATTATCAACATATTCAAAAATTCCGTTGGATTTAAGAGCCGTTTCTATAAGGCTCAATTCTGTGGCACTGGCAATGGATATTTTTATGCCGTTATCTTTTAAATAAGACAAAAATTCACGCGCACCCGGCTTCAAATCTACTTTTCTGTAGGCTTCGCCTGCCATTTCCACCCATTCAGATATAAGCTCCTCGGGAGTATCGGTAAGCAAAAATCGTTCTATGGTGTAAATGGCGGTCTCATAGGAGCCGAGATGTGCGATTGCATGCATATAATCATCGGGCACTTCTATACCTCTTCGGGCGAGAAAATCCACATCAATTTTTTCCCATATACCCATAGAATCGGCAAGTGTACCGTCAAGATCAAAAATAACACCTTTGTACCATGGCATAAAATCACCTCGTCCAACACTATAACATAAATATTTTGAAAAAGTCAACAAAAAGCACATAAAATCAATTTTACAGTATTTATCTATTGAAAAAATATAATTTATTTAGTATAATATACATGTTTATTTTAATTTGGGAATTTATGAGGTTATATAAAATGTGTAATACAGAAGTGAAGAACAATTTAAAAATATATCCCGTACTTGCTTTGCGCGGTCTTCCTATTTTTCCGGGGGCGGTAGTGCATTTTGATGTAGGCAGGGATATATCCGTAGATGCTGTGGAAAAAGCCATGAAATCCGGTAAGGAAATACTTGTAATTGCTCAGATAGACCCTGATGTAGAATCTCCTCAGGCTGAGGATTTATACAGAGTAGGAACCCTTTGCGGTATCAAACAGGTTTTGCGTATTTCCGAGGGTAACTTAAGAATACTTATTGAGGGTAAACATAGGGCAGAGGTAATAGATTTTACCGATTTTGAGCCAAGCATCATATGCACCGCTGTTTTGGAAACCAATGAAGAAATTATCGAAGATTCCGTACTTGCAGAGGCATATGTTCGTGAACTTAAAAGGATATCTGCAGAGTACTTTTCACTTGTAGGAAAGCTTCCCGACGAGATGAATATATCATTTGCAAGGGAAAAGGAGCCAAATGCTTTTTCGGATTCGCTTTCTTCGTCCATTATGCTCGATGCTTACCAAAAGCAGCAGCTTCTTGAAGAAAGAGATGTATTAAAGAGACTTGCCCTTCTTCTCAGCATGATGCATCATGAAATTGCGGTACTCAAAGTAGAAAAGGACATATCAAGTAAGGTTAAACACAAAATTGACGATAATCAAAAGGATTTTTATCTTCGTGAACAGCTCAAGGTAATACGCGAAGAATTGGGAGATACATCAGATGAAGAATGTGATTTTTACTTTGCAGAGGCGGAAAAAACCGAATTTCCCGATGAAGTAGGTGAAAAGTTCCGAAAAGAACTTGACAGACTTTCAAAAATGCAGACCTCTTCACCCGAAGCTACAGTTATACGTAACTATCTTGATTTACTTTTAGAAATTCCGTGGAATAAGAAGAGTACGGAGATAGAGGATATGGCTGTGTCCAAAAAAATTCTTGAGGATAGCCATCATGGTCTGGAAAAGGTTAAGGAACGTATTATAGAATTTTTGGCAGTAAGAAAGCTGTCAAAAGGCAAAAAGTCACCTGTAATTTGCCTTGTAGGACCTCCCGGAGTAGGAAAGACAAGTGTTGCAAAGGCAGTAAGTGAGGCGCTTGGCAGAGAGTATGTCCGTATGTCTTTGGGCGGTGTGCATGACGAAGCGGAAATCCGTGGACACAGACGCACATATATAGGCTCTATGCCGGGAAGAATAGTAAATGCTATTAAGCAGGCAGGTACATTAAACCCCCTTATTCTCTTAGATGAAATTGACAAGGTGGGACAGGATTACAGGGGTAATGTAAGCGCGGCGCTTCTTGAAGTACTCGATACAGAGCAGAATTTTGCATTCAGAGACCATTATCTCGAGTGCGATTTGGACCTTAGCGATGTACTGTTCTTTACAACCGCAAACTCTCTGGAAAGTATAGACAGACCCCTTCTCGACAGAATGGAAATCATCGAGATAAACGGTTATACCGATGCAGAAAAACTCATGATTGCCAAGAAATTTATAATTCCAAAGCAATTCGAGGAAAATGGTCTCAAAAAGTCCCAGCTTAAATTTACCGACGAAGCGATTTCGGACATCATAAGATATTACACCAAAGAATCGGGAGTGCGTGAACTCGAAAGAAAAATTGCTTCTGTTATGAGAAAAGCTGCAAGTGAAATCGTAACAGGAGGCAAAAAAAGTATAACAGCATCTCCAAAAACTCTGCAAAAGCTTTTGGGAAGACGAATATACGAAGATTTGGCCATAGTAAATAAAGATGAGGTTGGCGTAGTTACAGGACTTGCCTGGACACAGTTTGGCGGTGATACTTTATCCATAGAGGTAAATGTAATGGACGGAAGCGGTGATTTTGAACTCACAGGACAGCTCGGTGATGTCATGAAGGAATCTGCCAAAGCCGCTATAACATACATCCGTTCCAATGCCGAGAAACTTGGTATATCGGGAGATTTTCATGAAAAGAAAGACCTCCATGTGCACATACCCGAGGGCGCAGTTCCAAAGGACGGACCGAGCGCAGGTATTACCATGGCAACTGCTATGATTTCTGCACTTTCGGGCAAAAAGGTAAGTAAAGCCGTTGCCATGACGGGCGAAATCACAATAACCGGAAGAATTCTTCCCATAGGCGGATTGAAAGAAAAGTCGCTTGCAGCATATCGAAACGGTATCAAAACTATTTTGATACCTAAGGAAAATCTGCCCGACACTCTTGATTTACCCGAAGAAATCAGAAAGGATATTAACTTTGTGGTTGCAGACAGCATGGATACTGTTCTTGCTACCGCACTAATAGGATAGTCTTATGAATATACACAATGCTTCTTTAACAATATCAGCAGTAAATCCAAAACAATATCCAACGGACGGTGTTCCTGAGGTTGCATTTGCAGGGCGCTCAAATGTGGGTAAGTCGTCATTTATAAACAAGGTTTTAAACAGAAAGTCTCTTGCACGAACAAGTTCAAAACCTGGCAAGACTGCTACAATTAATTTTTACAACATAGACGACTGTATAAATTTTGTAGACTTACCCGGATACGGTTTTGCCAGAGTTTCCAAAGAAGAAAAGAAAAAATGGGCAGCCATGATAGAAACATATCTTAATACCCGCGAAACACTCTCGCAGGTGATACTGATTGTAGACAGCCGACATGCACCTACCGAGGATGATAAAGTGATGCTTAATTTCATTCGTGCGGTATGTGACAGGGCGGTAATTGTGGCTTCAAAAACAGATAAGTTAAAAAAATCAGAGATAGATGCATCGTTAAGGCGTATAATAACCGACCTTAAACTTGAAGGCGATGATATTATCATACCTTTCTCTGCCATAAACGGCGAGGGCACGGATATGTTTTGGGATTATATAACACAGATAGTTCTGGATTGCGAGGCGTAACACAATGAACATTTTAGACGGACTAAATGACAGACAAAGAGAAGCGGTACTCACTACCGAGGGACCGCTGTTGGTGCTTGCAGGTGCAGGAAGCGGGAAAACAACCGTCCTTACAAAAAGAATAGCTCACATAGTCGAAGCAGGTCTTGCAAAGCCGTGGCAGATACTTGCAATAACATTTACAAATAAAGCTGCAAGCGAGATGCTCTCCCGTATAACTTCTCTTGTACCCGACAGCACCTCGGACATGTGGATTAAAACCTTTCACAGCGCATGTCTTCGCATACTTCGCTACGATATAGAAAAGCTCGGAAGTAAGTACACAAGAGAGTTTAATGTATACGATACAAACGACCAGAAGCGTCTTGTAAAAGACATTTTAAAAAGCCTTAACATGAGTGAGGATATGTATCCTGTAAGGATGCTTATATCCCGCATTTCCGATATGAAAACCAAGGGCATTTATCCCGAAGAATTTGAAAACAGCGTAGCTGATTTCAAACAAAAAAGCATTGCCCGTATATATGCTGCATATCAGACAAGCCTTATGGACAATAATTCGCTGGATTTTGACGATTTGTTATCCAAAACAGTAGAGCTTTTCACAAAATGCCCCGATGTTTTAGAATACTATCAGAATAAATTCAAATACATACTTGTAGATGAGTATCAGGATACAAACCACATACAGTACAGGCTTGTTGCTATGCTTGCCTCAAAATACCGCAATCTTTGTGTTGTGGGTGATGATGACCAAAGTATATACAAATTCCGTGGCGCCGACATTACAAATATCCTTGATTTTGAAAAGCAGTTTAAGGAAACAAAAACTATAAAACTTGAGCAGAACTACCGTTCCACTCAAACCATACTTGATGCTGCAAATAATGTTATAAAAAACAATAAAGACAGAAAAGCTAAGAGCCTTTGGACAAGTGCGGGAAAGGGTGATAAGATAACTCTTTGTGTTCTTGATGACCAGATAGCCGAGGCATCTTACATAAATTCCTGTATTGAAAAGATGGTTTCTGCGGGTAGATACAGCTACAATGATTTTGCAATACTCTACCGTACCAATGCACAGACAAGAGCGTTTGAAGAAAACCTTACCTGTCCGTACAGAATACTTGCAGGACTAAGGTTCTATGACAGAAAAGAAATAAAGGATATCCTTTCTTATCTGAGAGTAATTTATAACCCTACAGACGATATAAATCTTACAAGAATTATAAATGTGCCCAAAAGAGGAATAGGTGAGGCTACTATTGCAAAGGTAAATGCATTAGCCTCGAGTCTTGGAAAGAGTATGTACGAAATTCTTACAAGCCCCGAGTATAGCGATGCATTAGGTAGAGCATCGGCAAAAATAGGTGAGTTTTCCAAAATAATTGTTGAACTTATGGAGCTGAAAAATAAGATTCCCGTAACAGCACTTATTGATGAAATGCTTAAAAAGACAGGTTATGCGCAGGCTCTTCTTGCAGAAGACCCCAAGGAAGCGCGTTCAAGGATAGAAAACATAGAGGAATTCCGTTCAAAAGCACTTGAATATCAGAACGCTGTGGAAAATCCCACATTTGAAGGATTTTTGGATAACATTTCGTTAGTTTCGGATGTAGATAATCTCGACGGAAATGAAGATGCCGTAGTTCTTATGACACTTCATTCTGCAAAAGGTTTGGAGTTCCCTGTGGTATTTATGTGCGGTATGGAAAAGGGACTGTTCCCAAGTGCCATGTCAGAAGCCGAAGAGGGTGGCATGGAAGAGGAAAGGCGCTTGTGCTATGTGGGAATTACCCGTGCCAAAGAAAAATTGTTTATGACAGCTGCAAGATACCGTACACTCTACGGACAAACCGCGCCTCAGCTTTTGTCTCCATTTGCGGAGGAGGTACCCGATGAACTTATGGAAGATGCAGGTCAGAAGCGCAATTTCATAGCACGAAGCTACGATAATCCTTATGGAAGCACATACAGAAGCCACGAGAGAAAAGGGGAAAGCTTTTCGGGCTTTGGCACACCAAAAGGGTCTATATCTGCCATTGCAGATAAATACAGCATGGTTTCTGCTTCCTCACTTGTTAATAAGGATTTTAATTTCAAAAAAGGCGATAGTGTAAAACATAAAAAGTTCGGAACAGGTATGATAGTTTCCATTGAACCGTCAAACGGTGATTACATGGTAGAAATTCTGTTTAACAATATCGGCACAAAAAAGCTTTTGGCATCTATTGCCAAACTTGAAAAACTATGATGTATGTAAAGGCGGTGTGCATTTATGATAAAAAAGTTTGATGATAAAAATATACATAGACTTGCCGAGGCATTTTCGTGTATAGAAAACTCTGAGGAATGTCTTAATTTTCTTGCGGATTTATGTACTGTTTCCGAGGTTAAAGCCATGGCGCAAAGGCTTGAGGTAGCTGCTATGCTTAAGGGTGGCAATGTGTATAGTGATATTGTATCCAAAACAGGTGCAAGCACTGCTACGATAAGCAGAGTAAACAATGCGCTTACCTATGGTGAGGACGGATATCGCATAGTTCTTGAAAGACTTAGTGAGGATAAATAGAGGATAACTATATGTATAATGAAACCCCTTACAATGATTTTGCATATGTTTACGATGCACTTACCGATGATGTTGAGTACGACAAGCGTTCCTCGTACATAGACGATGTTATAAAAAAACATTTTTCAGGTAAGCCGGAGCTCTTGTGCGACCTTGGATGCGGTACGGGAAGTATTTGTAAACTAATGGACCAAAAAGGGTACGATTGCATAGGCATCGACAGTTCGGAGGCAATGCTTAATGTCGCCTTTCAAAAAGCTCCGAATATACTTTTTTTAAATCAGAATATTTGTGATTTTGAACTTTACGGTACTGTGGACGTGTTTTTGAGCACACTCGATACCATGAATTATGTCACGCAGTCCGAGGATGTGTATAAGATATTTAAGCTTGTAAACAATTATCTTAATCCCGGCGGAATCTTTATATTCGATGTAAATACACTTCACAAATTTGAAAATGTACTTGGCAATAACACCTATGTTTTTGAAAAGGACAACATCTTTTATTCATGGGAAAATTTCTATGAGGACAATTTTCTGGATTTCTATTTGAATTTCTTTGTAGAAGAAAATAGCGGAAGCTATACCCGTTTTACTGAGCATCACACACAGAAATATCACAGCAGAGAGTTTTTAATCAAATGTGCAGAGGATAATTCACTCTCTCTTGAAGCGGTGTACGGCGATATGCTTTTTGATATACCCTCACATGAGGAAGAAAGAATGTTTTTTGTATTCAAGAAACAACACAACAGTTGAAAGGACAGGTTTTATGGACATAATTGTTGCTACCAACAATCAGGGAAAGGTAAAGGAAATAAAAAACATCCTTTATCCCCACAATGTTATGAGTCAGATGGAAATCGGCGTAGATATTGATGTAGAGGAAACAGGCGATACCTTTGTAGAAAATGCTTTTCTTAAAGCGCGCGCTTTGAAGCAGTACACTAACTGTGCCATAATTGCCGATGACAGTGGACTTATGGTGGATTACTTAAACGGAGACCCAGGAGTATATACTGCTCGCTATGCAGGTGAAAACACTACGCCTATGCAGGGTATAGAAAAGCTTCTTAAAAACCTTGATGGTGTTCCGTACGAGGGAAGAGGAGCTAAGTTTGTAAGCGTAATTGCCCTTATCATGCCCGATGGCAGTGAATACAGCTTTGAGGGTGAATGCTTTGGATATATAACCAATATTCTAAAGGGTGAAAACGGTTTTGGTTTTGACCCCGTGTTTTATTATCCGCCTCTTGACAAAACCTTTGCAGAGCTTACAGACGAAGAAAAGAATTCCGTAAGCCACAGAAGTGCTGCTATTGCAAAACTGTCTGAATTCCTGGAAACTTTATAATTTTATATTACAAAACCCGTTGCAGATGCAACGGGTTTTGTATCATTTTCTCTTGTCTATTTTGTATGTCTTCTTTCGGTTGAATATAAGGGTTGTCCATACTATAATCACAAGCAAGATGCCGAGCGAAACAAGCAGGGCAGGGGATGTAAGAAACCGCCAAACCCTTGTAAACAAGCCTTTTATATTGTTTGCTTTTACCTCGACAGGGGATGTAAGGGGACAGGACACATATTCCTCGTCGTTATATAAAACCGTTACCTTGCCAAGTACTTTGCCTTTAGATATGGGAGCTTTTATATCCTTTTCGAGTACCACAGAGGTCTTAAGGAGTTTTTCATCATATTCTTTGGGGAGATTTACAAAAATATCTTCTGTAGCTTCGAGTAAAATTCTGTTTGTTTCTTTGCCGTTAAGAAGTTCTACCTCGGCAAGTATATCGCCTTCCGAAACTGCTTTTACACTTGTGTAAAAATCCAATCCGTAGTTTATAAGTTTTTTTGTGTCTTCATATGCATGATTTGTGGCGCCGTCAAAACGAGAGCCCGATACAAGCGTGAGAAGAGACATTTTGTCCGTTTCATAAAGCAATATAAGACCGCAGTTGTTGTCGTCTATATAAGAGGTTTTAACACCCTTTGCGCGTATTGTATAGTAGGCATCGGTTGTAGTGGTGTTCATGAACTTGTTTTTGTTGTCAAGATATCTTTTTTCGCGGTATTTATTGGTTGGCTCAATCTCGTATCGGCGTTTTGCAACGATTTCCTTAAAGTAATCGAGTTCCATAGCATATCTTGTGATTTTGGATATATCCTCAAGCGTGGAATATTGATTTTTGTCAGGAAAACCTGTGGGATTTGTGAATTTTGTGTTAAGTGCGCCTATTTCCACAGCTTTATTATTCATCTTCTTGACGAATTCATCTCTGGAGCCGGTTGAATACTGCGCAATTACCTCTGCGGCATCACCTGCATCATATATGAGCATACCGTTTATAAGATTATCCAGAGTGAGAATTTCGCCCGCAAGTATTCCCATGTGACCAAAACTGTAATCGTAAGAGGCTATGGTGTCAGCATCTGCAACTACTGTCTCGTTTTTATCAACCATGGATTCTATTGCAATAATGGCAGTCATGATTTTGGCAAAACCGCCCGGAGCTATTTTTTTACTTATATCGTTGCTGTACAAATGCTTGCCTGTTTGCATATCTACCAAAAGAGCGTTTCCCGAAGTAACAACAGGCTCATTTTCTGCCAGTACAAAAGTTGGCATAATATTTATTAAAAGTAATACAAGTAGAAGAAACAGGCTTATCTTTTTCATACACTATCCTCCGACAATAATTGCGTTTTCATTATAAATTATAACACAACACATTCAAATAATCCATTAAAATTTTGTAATAATTTTGTTAAAATGACAAAACACAACATATTGTGGTGGCAGTTATTTTGCAAGATACTCACAAATTCCGCAATACAGCGCTGCGGAAATCTTTTTTTGATATTCGTTTGTGCTTAAGAGTTTTGCTTCGGTGGGATTGGACAAAAAACCGCATTCAACCAATACAGACGGGATTTTACTGTTTTTTATAATGTAAATGTTATCTGATTTCATGGGTGCTCTTTTGTTGTTCGGGTCGACTATTTTTATGAGATTGTTTTGCAGTATACCTGCCGCCAATTCGCTCTCTTCATTGCCGCTTCCGTAGAACACCTGAGCGCCCGAATACTTTGCATCGGAAAAGTGATTTAAGTGTATGCTTACAAATAAATCAGCATTTGTGCTGTCGCGTATGCTGACCCTCTTGTTTAAGTCATCCCGCTTGTTATTTGTTTTGGAGGTACTTAGTGAATTAGAGTCCTTTCGTGTCATTATTACGGTCATGCCTGCTTTTTTTAATTGTTTTTCAAGCCCTCTGGCAATTTCAAGATTTATTTCGTTTTCATATATTCCGTCCTCTGAGACTGCGCCGTTGTCTGGAAACCCATGCCCTGCATCTATTACAACAGTCTTTTTTTGATAAACTTTTGTGCTTGAAGGAATAAGTGTTTGCGATTTTGTATAAAGACCGTATATCAATATAAAAACAAATAAAAGCGCACTCGTTCCGAGCCAAAATTTATTAGTCATATTTTCACCTCGTAAACTATCTATTCAAAGCCTACACAAAATATTCCGTTTGCACAAAAATGCCTTGCATTTATGCAGGGGATGTGTTATAATTACATAGAAAAATTTGTAAATAACTTTATTGGAGGTTATACCATGCCAAAATACAAAAGAGTTCTTTTAAAACTTAGCGGCGAAGCTTTGTCGGGCGATAAGCATTTTGGTCTATGCGAGGAAACCATAGGCAGAATTACAGATAAGATAAAAGAGGCACTTGAACTTGGTACAGAGATTGCCATAGTTGTAGGCGGAGGTAATTTCTGGAGAGGAAGAAGCGGAACGCAGATGGACAGAACAAGAGCAGACCATATGGGTATGCTTGCAACTGTTATCAATTCTCTGGCTCTGCAGGATGCCTTAGAGCAAAGGGGAGTACCTACACGAGTTCAGACTGCCATTGAGATGCGTCAGATAGCAGAGCCTTATATAAGAGGCAAGGCAGCGCGTCACCTGGATAAAGGCAGAATTGTAATTTTTGGTTGTGGAACAGGTAATCCGTTCTTTTCTACAGATACTACTGCAGCTTTAAGAGCCGCAGAAATCGATGCCGAAATTATACTTTTGGCAAAGAAAGTGGATGCAGTATACGACAGCGACCCCAATATAAATCCCGATGCTGTTAAGTTTGACAGCCTTACATTCAAGGAGGTTTTGAACAGACGCCTTGGAGTTATGGATTCTACTGCCACATCTCTTTGCATGGATAACGATATACCGATAAGAGTATTCGGCCTTGATGACCCGCAGAATATTATAAGGGTTTTAAACGGGGAAGAAATCGGAACATATGTATCAAACAATTAATCTAAAAAGACATACAGGAGGAATTAATTATGGCAAATGCGCTTAACTTTTTTGAAGACAAAATGAAAAAAACCATTTCGGTTCTCGAATCAGACATGAAAACCGTAAGAGCAGGAAGAGCAAACCCTGCAATACTCGATAAGGTTAGTGTGGATTATTACGGTGCACCTTCTCCGCTTACTACTATTGCCAATGTAAGTGTTCCCGATGCACGCAGCATACTCATTCAGCCTTGGGATGGTTCTATACTTGGTGATATAGAAAAAGCCATCTTAAAATCCGATATCGGCATTACTCCCAATAATGACGGCAAGGCAATAAGACTTAACTTTCCGCCCCTTACCGAAGAGAGAAGAAAAGAACTTGTTAAAGGCATACGCAAAACAGGCGAAGACTCTAAGGTTGCAATTCGCTCCATAAGAAGAGATGCAATGGAGGATGCCAAGACTCAAAAGAAGAATGGCGAAATCACAGAAGACGATGTAAAGAACATAGAAAAAGATGTTCAGAAGCTTACAGATTCTTATATCAAAGATATCGACAATATTATCGCTGCTAAAGAAAAAGAAATACTCGAAGTATAATTTTGTTTTCCAAGCATCGCTTTGCGATGCTTGGAAATTGTATGATATAAAGAATAATCGGGTGATTTTATGATTTTTAATAAGAAAAAAGCTGAAGACTTTTCTGTGGATTATGACAATCTTCCTCAACATATAGGGATTATAATGGATGGCAACGGCAGATGGGCAAAAAAGAGGGGACTGCCCAGAAATTTCGGGCATCGTGAAGGCGCAAAGGTTTTGGAAAAGCTTACTCGTTTTGCGGGAGATATAGGCATAAGATATATAACATACTATGCCTTTTCTACAGAAAACTGGAAGAGACCGTCAAAAGAGGTAGAGTCTCTTATGAAGCTTATGATAATGTATCTTGATGATTACAAACGCCTGCTTGGCGGAGAAGACATCAGAATACGCATTATCGGTAAGAGGGAAGGGCTTTCTGAGGAAATCCTCGAAAAAATTAAAATTGTAGAAGAAGCCACAAAGCACAACAGTAAGATTACAATGAATATTGCTGTAAATTACGGCGGACGAGAGGATATACTGAATTCTGTAAAAACACTTGCCCGCAGGGTTGAAAAAGGCGAAATCCGTGCAGAGGATATCACAGAAGAGGATATTTGCGATAATCTCTACACCAGCTATATGCCTGATCCTGACCTTATTATACGCCCAAGCGGAGAATTAAGACTTAGTAATTTTCTTATATGGCAGAGTGCTTACAGTGAATTCTGGTTTTCAGATATTAACTGGCCCGATTTTACAAAAGATGATTTTCTGAAGGCTATTTCCGATTTTCAGAAAAGAAACAGAAGGTACGGAGGTGTTTGATTTGCTCAAACAACGATTAATTGTAGGAGTGCTTGGCGGTATATTTATGATTGCAGTTCTTCTGGCAGATGTCAGAGTGCTGTCACTTGTTGTGGGAATCATGGCCGTAATCGGCCTTAGTGAAATATATAATGCAACAGGTATTTTACGAAAACAAAATAAGCTTTGTATTTTTACTTATGTATATACCATGCTCATGTATGTGTTTGCAGGATTTATGCCAAATCCTGCAGTTTGCGTGGCAACATTTGTTTTTCTCTACATTGTTCTCGTGCTTATATACATGATATTTAATCACGAGGCATGCGATTTTTCCTCGGTATGTACATTGCTTTTTCAGTTTGTGTATGTAAGCGTGCTTTTCGCGCATATAATCCTTGTAAGAAAGCTTGAAAACGGGATGTTTGTTATGTGGTTTATTTTTGTTACCGCATGGCTTTCCGATACCATGGCATATTCTGTGGGACTCAAATTCGGACGAAACAAGTTAATCCCCGCCATAAGTCCCAAGAAAACTGTAGAGGGTGCTGTTGGCGGTTTGGCAGGCTCTGTTATTTTCAATTTGATTTATGCACTTATTTGCACTTTTGCATTTGATTTGCAAGTGAATTATTTTGCCGTGGTTATTCTTGCACTTGTTGCAGGTGTTGTTTCTCAGCTTGGAGATTTGGCGGCATCCTGTATCAAGAGAGAATACAATCTAAAAGATTACAGTAATCTGCTTCCCGGACACGGCGGTATATTGGATAGATTTGATTCGGTTCTTTTTGTAGCACCGACTGTATATTATTTTGTGGTTATTTTTCCCGTTATTGCATAAAATAGAGGATGTATTATGAAAAATCTTGCTTTATTAGGTTCTACAGGTTCCATAGGCAGACAATGTTTGGAGGTTGCCGATAGCCAGAGTGATATTAATATAGTGGCACTATCTGCCAATTCAAATGTAAGCCTTCTTGCCGAGCAGGCGCGTAAATATCATCCGGATACGGTGTGTATTTGCAATACAGACAAATATTCTGAAATTAAGCTTCTTTTAGCTGACACCAATATCAAAATCGTAGCAGGAAGCGAGTCGCTTTCGGAAATATCAACCCACGAAGACGCAGATATGGTTCTTACTGCGGTAGTGGGAAGCATTGGGCTTAAAAGCACGGTTGATGCCATAAAGGCAAAAAAAAGAATACTGCTTGCAAACAAGGAAACTCTTGTTACAGGCGGAGAATTCATTATGCCTCTTTCTAAAGAATACGGTGTGGATATCATACCGGTTGACAGCGAGCATAGTGCGATTTTTCAAGCATTAAAATCGGGCAGGGAATGTGAAATTGAAAAATTACTTATCACTTGTTCGGGCGGTCCTTTTTTTGGAAAAACTATGCAAGAGTTAAAAGAAGTTAAAGCAAAGGATGCTTTAAAACACCCTAACTGGAATATGGGTGCCAAGATAACTATAGACTCTGCCACGCTCATGAATAAGGGACTTGAGGTTATTGAAGCAAAATGGCTTTTCGGTGTAGATATTTCCGATATAGAGGTGTATGTGCACAGGCAAAGCATTGTACATTCCATGGTGGAATTCTGCGACGGCTCGGTTATAGCTCAAATGGGAATACCCAGTATGAAGATTCCGATACAATATGCCATAAACTATCCCCAGAGATGCAAAAGGCTGGATAATCGACTGAATCTTTTTGATATCAAAACTTTAACCTTTGAAAAAGCAGATACGGATACTTTTGTATGTCTTAAGCATGCGATTGAATCATCGGTGCGAGGCGGTGTTATGCCAACTGTTCTTAATGCGGCAAATGAAATAGCTGTGGATGCATTCCTGAATGATAAAATTAATTTTACCGACATCGGTGAAGTTGTTGAAGAGACGATGGATGGCTTTGAGAACACATCAGCTACTCTTGAAAGCGTATTGAACACTGATGCTTTGGCACGGGAAAAGGCAGTCCAAATAGTAGAAAGGAAACTGACATGTTAACAGCAGTATACACAATTTTGGTTTTTTGTTTAATAATAGCTGTTCATGAATTCGGGCATTTTATCGTAAGTAAACTCACAGGAATGACAGTCCATGAGTTTTCTATAGGTATGGGTCCAAAACTTTTTACACATCATGGTAAGAAGACTGATTATTCCTTGCGACTTCTCCCGATAGGCGGTTATGTGAAGCTTGAGGGCGAAGATGAGGCATCAGATGATATAAATGCCTTTTGCAACAAGAAGCCGTGGCAAAGGCTTTGCGTGCTTTTTGCAGGCGCATTTATGAATTTTGTACTTGGTTTCCTTATTTTTGTACTTGTCTTTTCGTTTTCAAAAGGTATAACCACTAACAAAGTAGGTGAGGTTATATCCGGCAGTGCTTTTGAGGATGCTGGAATCAAAAGCGGCGATGAAATAATATATTTGGAATCTGCAGACGGAAATTCTTCCGATATTGCATCCTATAATGATATACAGTATTTCATATCCAAAAACGACGTCTCCACTGTCAAGGTTACGATAAGGCGTGAAGATAATACATTTGTAAAGACAATAGTTCCAAGATATGATAAAGATTTAAAAGCAAAAATCATGGGCTTTTCACCTTTTATTGAAAAACCACGTTTTGACAATGTACTTTCTTCATCTTACAGACAGAGTAAGTTTGTTATAAAACTTGTCTTAGATTCTCTTAAAGAGCTTATTACAGGCAAAGCGTCTTTTTCGAATTTCAGCGGTCCTGTTGGTATTGTAAATGAAATCGGCAATGCCGCAAAAGACGGAATGGCAGTAAGTCTTCTGGCAGGACTTATGAATGTGCTTAGTCTTGCCGCACTTATAAGCATAAATCTTGGTGTGGTAAATCTTCTGCCGCTTCCTGCATTAGATGGTGGGAGAATACTTTTTATAATTATTGAACTCATACGAAGAAAGCCTATAGAAAAGGAAAAGGAGGGCATGTTCCACTTTATTGGATTTGCCTTGCTTATAGTACTTATGATTTCTATAACTTTCTTCGATATAAAAAGACTTTTTGGATAATATGAATTTATTAAAACGGAGGTAAATTGTGGCAAAAAAATCTAAATTAAAAATTATACCCCTTGGCGGTTTGGATGAAATCGGAAAGAATATAACTGCCATAGAATACGGAAATGACATTATTCTGATAGATTGCGGTATGGCTTTTCCTGACGAAGAACTTCTGGGAATAGATGTTGTAATACCTGATTTTTCTTATGTTATTAAAAATAGTGAAAAGGTAAGAGCAATTGTTCTTACACATGGACATGAGGATCATATAGGTGGTTTGCCGTATCTTCTTAAGGAAATAAATGTACCTGTGTACGGCACAAATCTTACTTTGGGTCTGGTGCAGAATAAACTCAAAGAACACAATCTTTTGTCGGGAAGTAAGCTCAATATAGTTCATCCCGGTGATGTTGTAAAGCTTGGCGTTTTTGGTATAGAAATCATTCGTTCCAATCATTCAATCGCTGATGCAGTAGCTTTGGCAATTCATACACCTATGGGTGTTATAGTGCATACAGGTGACTTTAAAATTGATTCAACACCTATAGACGGTGAAATGATAGATTTAACCCGTCTTGGCGAACTTGGAAAACGCGGTGTATTGGCTCTTATGAGTGACAGTACTAATGCAGGCCGACCGGGATTTACTATGTCGGAGAAATTTGTAGGTCACACTTTTGATACGGTTTTCAGTGGTACAAACCGCAGAATAATCGTTGCTACCTTTGCATCCAATGTTCATCGTATACAGCAGATTATAAATGCTGCCCACGCTAATAAACGCAAGGTAGCAGTTTCTGGAAGGAGTATGCTAAACCTCATAGAGGTGGCATCTACTCTTGGCTACCTGAAACTTTATAATAACATATTGATAGATATTGAGGATATAAAAAAATATCCGCCCAAGCAGCTTGTTATTATAACTACCGGAAGTCAGGGCGAGCCTATGAGCGCGCTTTACCGTATGGCATACAATGAACACAGAAAAGTGGATATAACTCCCGGAGACCTTGTAATAGTATCTGCAAACCCCATACCGGGCAACGAAAAGCTCGTTTCCAATGTTGTAAATGAGCTTTCCAAAAAAGGTGCTGAGGTTATCCACGAAAAGGATGCAAATGTACATGTTTCGGGACATGCGTGTCAGGAAGAATTAAAGATCATAATAGCTCTTACAAAACCAAAATATTTCATTCCTGTTCATGGCGAATTTACACATCTCAAGAAGCACGCAGAGCTTGCTTATCTTATGGGTATTGATCCCAAAAATGTATTTTTGTTAGAAAACGGAAAGGTACTTGAAATAGCAGGGAATTCAGCAAGATCTACAGAGACCGTTCCTGCAGGACGAGTGTTTGTAGACGGACTCGGTGTGGGTGATGTTGGAAATATAGTTCTGCGAGACAGAAAACACCTTGCCGAAGATGGTATCATAATAATAGTAGTATCTATAGATTCTGCAAACGGATATGTTGTATCGGGACCCGATGTTATATCCAGAGGCTTCGTATATGTAAGAGAATCTGAACTGCTTATGGATGAAGTGCGAAATATCGCCAAATCCTGCCTCGAAATTTGTGAGAAGAATAAGATTCGGGACTGGACAACAATAAAGACCAATATCCGTTCCAAAGTTTCAGAAAGACTCTATACAGAAACAAAGAGAAAACCGATGGTACTTCCCGTAATAATGGAAATCTGAAAAAGGTACTGTAAAATAAAGTGCAGACCGCTTATAGGCTCTATTGCTGCTGTTTAATGGTGTTAAAATACAGTAAAACATTCAAAATATGTAGAAATCTGCAAAAATTGCAGATTTCTCATATTTTTAGCCTATAAGCTCTAAGCGAACTTCGCCTCTCGACGTGCCTTTGCACGCCTTCGTGTGTCCCAAGCAAGGCTCTGCCTTGCTTGGCTCAGTTCGCTTATTCTGCATCTTTTTATGCAACCTTTCGCATGAGTAAAAAGTATTTATAAAAGGAGGGACTTCTTGTGTACGAAAGATATAACACCACGGAATTTAAACGCTATATTACAGAAAAATATTTTAATACTGTATACAGGCTTGCATTGTCGCAGACACAAGACTCCCAACGCGCAGATGATGTATTGCAGGAGGTTTTTTTGCGATACATAAAGACAAATAAAGTGTTTGAAAGCGAAGAACATATAAAAGCATGGCTTATACGAGTTACTCTAAATTGCAGTAAATCCAGCTTTACAAATTCCTGGAACAAAAAAACAGTTGCACTTACCGAAGATATAGTCTTCGAGATGCCCGAAGAAGAGGAGATATATACTGTTGTGGCAAAACTGCCTCAGAAATACAGAACGGTTATCCACTTGTTTTATTATGAAGACCTTTCGGTAAAAGAAATTTCGGGTTATCTTAAAATCAAGGAATCAACCGTTAAATCTCAACTGCATCGTGCTCGGGAAATGTTAAAGCAAATGCTTAACGGGAGGTATGAAATTGAATTTTAAAAAATCTTACAAATCAGCAAACGACAAGCTTTGTGCCGACCATATGATTATAGACGAAATATTTGAAAAAGCTCATAAAAAGCCAAAAACAATATATGTATATAGGTCTGTGCTTGCTGCTATGGCTGCAGTTCTGTTTTTCGTATCAATATATGCTATAAATAACAAACCCCGTACAAACACCTTAGATAATGCTGTGGTATATAAAAAGAACGTGCCTGAAACACAACACAACACAAGCGACCAAAGTATAAATGAAAATGTGTCAAAAGAATCAGGTAATATGACAAACCCCAAGAGCAGAGGTGCCATATTTGATACTGCAGATGACAGTTTGGCTAAGGAGGAATTTGAAACAGCATCCTCCGGCGGCGGTATGAATAGTACCATGCTGAAAGCTGGCAAAGGTAATCTTTCAGAAGAATATATTTCCAAAAAAGACTATTTTGATTATCTTGGGTTTGGATTTAATGAGGATATTGTGTTATCAAACGGAATGAATATACATTATCCCGAAAACTATCGTATAGTAAGAGACACAGAGGGTAATATTACAGACGATAGTTCTGTATTTACCATATCGTGTGAGAACAGTCTCGACGCTACTGCCACTCTTACCGCAGGTAAAATTAATCCACCCGTATTATGTGAAGATAAGTATAAAATAATATTGGACACCAAGGTTTGTATTACAGAAACTGACGATAATTTATCCGCTGATTTTATCATTGGAAATTCATGGTGTTCACTTGTGGGCACAGGATTAAACCATGAAGAATTTACTGTGCTTATATCGGAAATTCTTGCCAATAAAATTTGCCAATAAATCTTGACTTTTATAAATAGCTATGCTATAATAATTGTCGTTGTTAAGATTTGCGCCGCTAGCTCAGCTGGATAGAGCGTCTGACTACGGATCAGAAGGTCAGGGATTCGAATTCTCTGCGGCGCGCCAAAAATAAAGGGACTGTAAAAAACATTTTTCGTTTTTTACAGTCCCTGGTACAATAAAAGTGTAAGTAAATTAACTGTTTACATAGTTGATTGCTTGCACTTATTTTTTTATAATAAGAGAAGAAATGGTCTGACGTACAGTCCCTTGGATTTCGTATCCGCAATAAAGAGTGTCAGCCATTCTCTTATTATATGAATTCGATTAAGCAGGTTGGGACAAATATGCTCCCGTGTAACTAACCAGGATGAATTGTAATAAGTGCGAATGGAAACCATTTTTAAAATTTATTTTGGAG
>JAZURE010000016.1:0-28368 GCA_045606045.1 Clostridia bacterium
ACCGAAATCTACGAAGGCAGACAGTTTAAGGTATATCGCGGTATGGGATCTATTGCCGCAATGGAAATGGGCAGTAAAGACCGTTACTTCCAGAACGGCACAAAGAAACTTGTTCCCGAAGGCGTTGAGGGTCGCGTTCCCTACAAGGGCGCTGTGGCAGATACAATCTATCAGCTTATGGGCGGTCTTCGTTCAAGCATGGGATATTGTGGTACTGCTACAATACCCGACCTTAAGGAAAAAGGCAAGTTCGTAAGAATTACTGCTGCAGGCTTAAGAGAAAGCCATCCCCACGATATATCAATCACCAAGGAAGCACCAAACTATAGCAGAAACTTCTAATATGCAATGGAGATGTGAATAATCACATCTCCATTTTTTGTACAATAAATGAGCACTTATGTGCTCATTTATTCATTGGGTATTTCGTAGGCAAGCGAATGATTGGTATAGCGCTTATCCTCTGTAACGTCGCAAATGACTTCTATAAAATCGGGAAGTTCAAACTCCTCATCCTCACAGGAAAGCTCCACCTCTGCAAATGCTTGCTTAGACCAAAACGGGAAAACATCTATCTCTACTGTGTGATTTTTGTATTCAACACAGTAGCGGGTTTTGTATATGATGTTATATTTCTCGTCCGAGCGTTTTTTTAAGCTTTCGTATTCTTCCTCGGTGATAATTCGCTCTTCTTCTATGCGAGTCATGTCTGTAACAGGGATTTTAACTGTGTGATAATAAAGATACTCCCCGTCCCTGCCGCGCTTTCTTATACGCTCGGACACATCTCTTTCGCTCTTAAGATATATCTGCTCTATGTCTGTATATTCGGATACGGATTTCAGGCGTTCTTTATCGGGATATTTTATGAGGAATTTCTTTTCGATTTCGAGGTTATTTGCGTTCATTTAAACCGAGATTCTCCATTAATTTTGTTACTTTTGTTTGCTTTTCTTCTGTTATGTTTGCATTATGCTTCATTATCACAAGCTGATGTTTTGCCTTATCTTTAAATATTATCCTACACCATCTTTTCGCTTCAAACCAAGGTGTTAGTATGGGATGTTTTTTTATAACAGGATATATTACTTTGAGCTTGTCATACGGCATGAATATTCTGTCCATAAGATTTCTGAATTTTGTACCATTATGTACAAGGGATGTTACGACCTGATTTTCAAAACTACCATATACGCCTGCACTAAACACATAATCTGACATAAGCTCTGTTGTTTCGTCTGAAACATCATTACCATACCATGCTTTTGCGGTTTTGAACACTTCCTCCGAAAATATTGTGATTTCTGCTTCGTCGGTAAAACATGTTAATTCGTCTTTATTGTAACTCAAATTTGTATTAATAATATACAAATCAAGAAACGGTCTTATACCGCATCCGCCATTTATGATGTGCTTTACCATATGAATAAGGTGATACAATACAAAAAACTCTTCCGTCATTTTGAACTTATATTCATAGCCGTCACAGCATACAGCATAATCCCATACTCTATCGAGGATTTTTTTTCTTTTATCATCAGCAGTATACAAGGTATGATGTAATTCAAGTTCAGTTTCCGATGGTGAAAACATGCCTACATCATGAGGGCTCTTTGTACGCTGCTCATAGTTTAATTTGGTTTTTAGCGCAAGACATGCCCTGTCAAGATCTTCCTTATGAATAAGAATATCTATATCACAGCTTTCGCGCATTTCGGGTTTTGGATAATAATTTCTTATTACCGAACCCTTTAGCGGAATAAATGGGATTTTTTCCTCTTCGAACAGTTTAGATATGTTTTCAAGCTCGAACTTTATTTGTTCTGTAACATATATATTTGCAAGCTGTGAATTAAAAAATTCCTGTTTTAATTCTCCGTCCAGCATATCAAGGTCTGAGAGCGCTTCTGCTACAATGCCAACCACACCCTGCGATGTTGAAATTTCGTACACCAAACGAAGGTCATCGTCCGATATCCCCTGACTAAACTCATGAGATAGCGGTGTCCCTGCTATTTTGTACCTTATTAATTCCAATGTGAGTTTTTGTGCGTTTGTCATTGTATTCACCATAATTTAATCTCTAAAATATAAATCTCTTGTGTAAACCTTGTCCAACACATCCGATATTTCTTCGCTGAACCGATTTGCTATTATAACATCGGAAACGGCTTTAAATTCTGTTATATCTCTGATTACACGGCTATTGAAGAATTTATCATCACGCATTGTCGGCTCATATACAACAACTTCTATGCCCTTTGCTTTTATTCTCTTCATAACGCCCTGAATAGAGCTTTGCCTGAAGTTGTCGGAATTTGCTTTCATAGTAAGTCGGTATATTCCTACCACCGAAGGATTTTTGGCAATAATCTGGTCTGCGATAAAATCCTTTCGGGTTGTATTGGCATCTACAATAGCACCTATAAGATTCTGCGG
The DNA here is from genome assembly GCA_045606045.1 of Clostridia bacterium. Classification (GTDB taxonomy): domain Bacteria; phylum Bacillota; class Clostridia; order UMGS1810; family UMGS1810; genus RGIG8748. The sequence goes on from JAZURE010000016.1 coordinate 2,440, forward strand.
AACATCGTTGTAATTTGCCCTAAGCTGCTTTGTATCCTTAGGCAGACAATATCCGCCATAACCAAAAGATGGATTATTATAATGATTGCCAATCCTCGGGTCTAAACACACACCCTCTATTATAGATTTGGTATCGAGTCCCTTTGTTTCAGCATAGGTATCGAGTTCATTAAAATATGCTACCCTTAATGCAAGATATGTGTTTGAAAAAAGCTTTATAGCCTCTGCCTCTGTAAAGTCGGTATAAAGGATGTCTACATCCTCTTTAAGTGCAGCTTCCGAGAGCATACCTGCAAAGGTTTGTGCAGCTTTCAACAATCTGACATTGCCCTTAGGTGAGCCTACTATTATACGGCTGGGATAGAGATTATCATACAATGCTCTACCCTCCCTCAAGAATTCGGGGCTGAACAATATATTGTCGCAACTAAGCTTTTCCCTTATGTTTTTGGTATATCCTACCGGAACGGTAGACTTTATTACCATGACCGCATCGGGATTAACTGCTATAACCTGTTTTATAACGCTTTCCAATGCTGTAGTATCAAAATAATTCTTGTTGGGGTCGTAGTTTGTAGGTGCGGCAATTACCACATATTCCGCCTCGGCATATGCCGTGTCTCCGTCTGTAGTGGCAACAAGGTTTAAATCCTTATTTGCAAGATAGTCTTCTATCTCCTTGTCTACTATGGGCGACTTTTTGTTATTTATTAATTCCACCTTTTCGGGTACTATATCCACAGCCGTTACACTATGCTTTTGCGATAGTAATACCGCTATGGAAAGTCCCACATATCCTGTTCCTGCTACTGCAATTTTCATAAGAGTTCTCCTTTTAATAGAATTTTTTATAAAGCAAGCCAACCCTTATGTCCGTTCTCACGAAAATCAGAGTTGTTGATATTATAGTGCTTCAAAAAGTCCCTATGGTGTCTCCTATGGCAACTTTAGTTAGCAGTATTTACTATTATATATTATAAAACTTTTTGTACCATTTTGCAAACTCTCTTAAGCCATGTCTTAAGGAAGTATTTGGTTTAAAACCTAAATCGTCCTCCAAAGCGGATGTGTCGGCAAAGGTAACGGGTACATCGCCCGGCTGCATGGGAACGAGCTTTTTGTGTGCTTCAAAATCATAATCTTCCGGCAGTACACCGGCAGAAACAAGCTCTTCCTGAAGAATTGTAACAAAATCCAAAAGATTTTCGGGGTTGCTGTTTCCTATATTGTAAACCTTGTACGGCGGAAGCGGAAGCCCGTCATCACCGTTTTGTCTCTCGGGGGCATGCATCATAACACGCTTAACACCCTCTACTATATCATCTACATATGTAAAATCTCTCTTGCAATTACCATAATTGAATATCTCTATGGTTTTGCCGTCTATGAGCTTATTTGTAAAGCCGAAATATGCCATGTCAGGTCTTCCCGCAGGACCGTAAACTGTAAAGAAACGAAGTCCCGTAGACGGAATGTTATATAGCTTACTATATGCATGAGCCATAAGCTCATTTGACTTTTTGGTTGCGGCATAGAGCGATACGGGGTTATCTACCTTGTCATCTGTACTGTAGGGAACCTTTTTGTTGCTTCCGTACACACTTGAACTGGAAGCATATACAAGGTGCTCCACACCTTTTTTGCCATCGTCATACGAATGACGGCAAGCTTCTAAAATATTGTAAAATCCTATGAGATTTGCCTCTATGTATGCCCCGGGATTTGTTATGGAATAACGCACGCCTGCCTGTGCGGCAAGGTTTACCACTACATCAAATTCCCAATTTAAAAACAAATCATCTATAAGTGCCTTGTCTGCTATGTTACCCTCTACAAAGGTCCATTTGGCATCGGGATAACTCTCCAGTAGGGCATCTATCTCTCCAAGACGGTAATGCTTTAGCGAAACATCATAGTAGTCATTCATGTTATCTATACCTACTATATGGATGTTGCCAACCGTCTTTATAAGCTCCATAACAAGATTGGCACCTATAAAGCCTGCCGCACCTGTTACAAGAACTGTTTTATTTTCTAAAAATACATTTTGTTTCAGCATGTTATACCCTCATACTCCTTCTGTACCTTTTCGTAGCTTTCCAAATTGCCGATATCGTATCTCTTTCCCGGCATTTCCATGGCGTATACTTTGGTTTGTTTGCACAGCCACGCAATATAACTGCCGGGTGCATCTACTCCGCAGCCTGAATTTATGCCTTTTTCTATAAGCTTTGCATCTTCTTTGGTATAGTAATAGAAAGGAGGGCAACACCAATTTGACTTGGGATTTGCAGGTTTCTCCTCCATGTCTGTTATAAGGTCGGTATCATCTACAGATGCCACACCGCTTTTGGTAAGGCGAAGTGCATCCGCCTCGTAATAACGCATTACACAGGATGCGTTTTTGGACTTTGCATATTCAATAAACTTAGTAAGGCTAAAGTCAAGAAGATTATCTCCTGCTATTATAAGTATATCGTCATCTATACCGAGCTTATCTATAGCAAAGTGTATGTCTTTAACTGCACCAAGACGGGTTTCATTTGTACTTGTGCCGTCATCAACTACAGTTATGTTATACTTTGACTCTGAAGCCCATTTATCAAAATGGTGTGCAAACTTGTGATTGGATATAACCACATATTCGTCCACAATACCAAGGGAATCTATATCTTCTATAAGCCAATCTAATATAGTCTTGTCCCTCACCTTAAGGAGAGGCTTGGGGAAGTTCTCTGTAAGAGGATAAAGCCTTGTGGCATATCCTGCTGCAAGTATTAAACATTTCATATTATATCCTCCTATATGCCCAATGTGGCACCATCTGCACTCATACAGATATGGGCAGAGTATTTACCCTTAAGTTTTGGGAAGCTTGCAAGGTATTTTTCTTCCACGGTTTTTACAATCTGCCCCTCGTATGCAGGGTCTATAAGCGCCATACAGCAACCCTTGAATCCTGCACCCGAGAATCTGCCTCCGTAGATTCCGTCTGTATGTGTCATAATATCATAAAGCTCTTTAAGCTCGGGCGAGCCTGTCTCCCAATTATGAATGGAAGAATATCCGCTTTCAAAAGAGAGCTTACCGTAGGCTTCGATATCTCCTATCTTCCATGCGGATGCTGCCTTTTCCACTCTGTCAAATTCTGTATACCAATGCTCTGCCCTCCTCCGCCAGTTTTCGGGAAGCTTGTCTTTATACTCATCGTATACACGGCGGGGAACATCTCTTAAATATGTTTCTTCAAATTTGCCGTATTCCATACCCGCATACGCCTTTAACGCATATGCTGCACTGCGGCACTCATCCACTCTCATATTGAACTTGGAACCTGCAAGAGTACGCTCCACACCTGAAAAGAAAATGGCAATTTTGTACGGCTTCATATTTGGATTGGTAGGTATGAGTTCATATGTATCATCCCTTGTATCAAGGTACAAAAGGTGGTCCTTTTTAGAAAAAACTTCACAGCTCTGGTCGAGCTTACCGCAAGCCACACCCACATATTTGTTCTCTGCATGGAGTGCAGTAAGTATCATCTCCTGCTTGGAAAGCCTTATTCCGTTTACCTTGCACAGAGCCGACAAAAAGGCTATGATTACAGCCGCCGAAGAAGAAAGACCGCCAATAGGAAGAGTTCCCTCTATAACTCCGCAAAGTCCCACTGTAAGTGTGTGCTTACGTTTTAATGCGAGCGTTGCTCCGCGAAGATAATCTGCCCAGTCGTTTTCCTTTGTTTTGGGAGTACTGTCTATGTGCCACTGTGCTCGTTTATCGAACTGCATTGAGCACAGTTCTATAATACCATTTTGCTTGGGACGGTATGCAATATGTATGCCCTTATCTATAGCAAGACCTGTTATCTTACCAAAATTGTGGTCGGAATGTGCACCGACAGGGCAAATTCTGTACGGGCAAAATGCTATGCCGTCAGGTTCTCTTTTGTATATTTCATTGAAGACTTGTACACATTTCATATGGTTAATTTCCTTTCCAAAGCTTGTATGTAAAGACTTGTTATTAAAAAGGTATCTTTGCAATCTCTGCTACTATAGCATTCATGGTACCAAGTTTTTCGTATATATCATCTGCAAGGGCAAGCTGTGAGCGTGTACGGACAAGGTTGTGTCCTCGATAGAGTGTTTTAAAGTACTGGTCGCCTGTAATATAGTCATCCAGGAAACGGACTGCAAGCTCTACCGTCATAACAAAAGCACCGAGCGCAAGAGTTTTAATCTCCATGGGAGTAAGTGACGATGCAACCTCTGGTATAAAGCCTTCTGCAAAAGCACGGAACTTATCCATATCCAAAGAGACCTTGGAGTAATCAGGCTCGTCCTCTACTGCACAGTTGCACGCAAAGCGTACCGCATCGCCAAAATCATGCGCCACAAGACCAGGCATTACTGTATCCAAATCTATAACAGTCTTTGCATCACCTGTTTCCGCATCAAAGAGGACATTATTTATCTTGGTATCATTGTGAGTAACTCGAAGCGGAAGCTCCTGTGAATCGATAAGCTCATTTAAACTTACGGCAAGTGATTTGTAGGTTTTAATCTTTTCTATCTCTTCCGTCACTTCATCTGCTCTGCCGCAGGGGTCCTCATTTACATGACGCATAAATACTGCTATACGGCTGCGGGTGTTGTGGAAGTTTGGTATGGTTTCATACAGAGAGCTTGCATCAAAATCCGAAAGCTGTGTCTGGAAATGTCCAAAAGCCTTACCTGCAGACCTTAATTTATCCAAATCATCACAGGCATTGTATGTAATGGTGTTTGGAACATATTCCGATATACGCCAAAAGCCCTGGTCCTCGGTATAATAATTCTTGCCGTTTTCCCTGTGGGCAAAGTGCATTACACAGTCGCGGCTTTCACAAAATGCCTCCAGCTTTTCGGCAATGTGGCTTGTGATAGCCTCTATGTTCTTCATTATCTGCTTAGGATTCTTGAAAACGAATATATTTACCTTTTGGAAAACATATCTATTTTCTACCCCATTGTTAGATATAACAACATCATATGTCTGATTTACATTGCCGTTTCCTATCTGATCAATGGAAACAATATCTCCTTCAATCTGAAAGATTTTTGCTAATTCTGCAAATTTTGTCTGCATGATGCATAAGTCCTTTCTTTATATAAGCTGCGCATTCCAAACATCTATATCGTTATCTGCAAAGGCTTGTTCGAGATGCGTGTACATCTTCAAACAGCGTTCACACCAAGCCAAAAAACTTGCGTACCCGCGACATAAAGCCATAAGAATACTGCACACCTAACTTATTGTATGTACCATCGCGCAAATTATCATTAAAATAGTATTCTGCCTTACCACCATAGGCAGTGGTCCAGCATATTTTGTATCTTGCGATACATTCACCCCGACAAACGATGATACAAAGAGGGTTATCGGGAGTTATATTTTTTACCACTTTAACCGTTTTGTACTTCATTCTGCCGATAGCTATACTTTCGTCACTTACCTTTTGAATTTTTATTTTTCTTATTATGGTGTTTTGCGGAATAAAGAAGTTAACTGTGGGGTAATCCGGCTCACAATTCACATCCTCGTATATGGTAGGATAAATATTCTTGCCGTTAAAGGCAAAGTACTCCTCGTAATCAACATCACGGTCGTAATCCTCTACCTCTATGGAAAGATTGTCTATCCAGTCCGTACCGGAAGAAAAGAATAACCAAATGAATCGAATTACAGAAACCACAATGCTTATAGCACCTATTACGCTGAGGAAAGTTTCTAATTCTTGCATTATTATGTCACCTATTTTAATTATTTTGTATTATATTTTCTGGACCATATGTTCAATCACGTTACCAAACTATGTAAGTGCAAGAAATGTAATCTCCAAGCGTCGTTTTAATAATTACTTATCTTCCTGATTAGCCTTTTTATTCCATTCGCTTCTACCATTGTTACTGATTTTTTTTGCAGGCACGCCGGCAACTGCTATGTTTTCTTCTAAAACATCCTTATTTACCACTGCATTTGCACCTATTGCAACATTATCGGCAATAGTTACTCCGCCTAAAATTACTGCCCCAACACCCACAACAATTCCATTACCCAAGTGAGGAGCATTATCATTAGTTCCACCTGCAACAAAAGAAGTATTCATATGGATAGTACAGTTTTCTCCTATTACAACCCCTGAATTCATTAGAATGGGGCCCAAATGCATAATTCTTAGACCCTTTGCACAACAATTAGGCGGAATGTGAATCGCATGATTGTTCTGCAGTTTTAACAATCTTATTCTATAAAAGAAACCTAAAATACGCTTATTTGTGTTTATACAATATTCCGTTTTTCTCAATAAATATTGATGCCTTCTGATAATTGATCCTTCTGTTATACAAAGCATGTTTATTATTTTGTTATTACCATATTTAATCAATTCATAGTCGAGCCATTCTTTAAGTTGTTTTTTAGTTTTAATTCTTTTTTCTATTTCAAGCATAAAAACCTCCATTTACTTCTCGGACAATAGAATCCAGCTTCCCAATTTTTCATCCCATTCTTCAGGCTCAAAGGGCATCATCCCTCCCCAATGCGAGAATGTCAATTCTCCAAAATAAATCTTACCATCCACCTCATAAAAATCCACCCGGATTAACGGAATATCGACCGACAGTTTTTCTGCCAACCGACACATTTCCTCAAATTTTTCGGGCTTTGCGGGAGGTATGTCGGCGTTGGGATGTCCGTTGCGGAAATCGAGGTGATGGAAATCGCGGTCAAAAAAGTCAAATCTCGTTTCTGTATATTCATTATATCTCTCGGATGCTATGAACATTATCTTCATTTCGCCGTTAAAACAAAAGAACTTGTAATCACGCAATTCCTGTGTTGAGCTGTCCTCCATATATTTTTCGGCAAGAATACGGGGCTTTACATTCTTGTAGGGCCATTCTCTTGTATGCCAATAATAGTTCCTTTTCAGAGATTTATTTATTTTTTTTCTTGTCGCTTTCAAATCAAGATCTTTTTTGTTTCTGCAGATGACAAGCCCACCCGAGTCGTGGGTGCATTTAAGCACAAACTGTTCAGGCAAAGAAGTAAAATCTATGTCGTCAAAATTATCCCAAACACCGAGAGTTGGTATTATGTATTCTTCTCCTATACGCTCGGCTACATATAATTTGGCATCGTGTTTATCAACCATCTCTGTATAAATTGGCTTTCTATTATTTATCTTAAGCCATTGTAGTTTTTCATTAAATGTCTTGGGGTCGTCAAGATTGAGTTTTTTACCCATTCTTGATTTATATCTTAATTTCAAGTATAACCTATCTGGCATCCAATTGAGAAGTCCTTTTGATGCCAGTCTGTTTAATCCGAAAAATCTTGTTATTCTGCTCATTTTGCATGGTCTCCTTTATTTGTATGAAGATATACATATTACAATAACGAGTGACAATAATCCAACCACTGCGAAGCTATGTTTTCAACACTGAGTTGTTCTCTGTGTAATTTGCCGTTACCTGACAGTTTATAGGAAAATTCAGTATCTGTAATGATTTTTTCCATGGCTATGTGTAATTGTTCTGTGTCACAGCAAGGAACCAGAAGTCCGTTTTTCTCATTTTCTATAAGTGCCGCCGCGCCGCCACCCAGACAATCTGTAGAAACACATGGCAACCCCATTGCCATTGCCTCTGCGAGAACATTTGGCATACCCTCGTAGTCACTTGACAATACAAACATTGCCGCATCCTTTATATGTTCGGTAACATTTTCAACAGCGCCCATGAGACGCACATTTTTCGATATGCCGAGCTGATTCACAAAATTATCCAATTCTTCCTTCAAGGGGCCATTGCCGTATATTCTCAATTCATAATCGGGATGTGTTTGAATGAATTTTTCAAATGCGCGTATCAAAAGCTTGTGATTTTTTTGGGACGTAAGTCTTCCGATAGTTACGATATATTTATTCTTTGTCCTGTCTGCGTAAGGCAAGTCTTCTTTTAGGGGATTGTATATTATGCAACCTTTTTTTCTCACCTTCCCGCCAAAGCACTTCCTTGCCTGCTCAGTCTGAAAGACAAAACCATCGGCCATGGGGTAAATGATCTTACTGAGGAGCTTTTTAGGTTGTTTGATAGTTGCAGGGAAAATTCTTTCCGATATGATTATCTTACTCTTCAGTCCCCGTGTAAAAAGAATGGTCTGAATATTCCTCACAGTGATGAACGATATAACTATGTCAAAATTCTGTTCCTTTATGTATTTGCGCATAGTTAAATTGCGGGCAAAATTCCGTATCACAGAAATCCTGCCATTTGCCTTTGCAGCCCAAATCTTAACATTTTCGTCAAGGGAATACCCACATTCAGTGTTTTGCAGGGTAATAATTGTTGTGTCAATTCCGCGACGGGAAAATTCAGATGCAAGAGTGCATATAACACGCTCCGCTCCACCCGAAAGTGTAACTTTATTTATAACAAAAGCAACCTTTTTAATCTCTTTCTTTTTTACCGACATTTTATAACACCTCAACCGATGTTTTTTATAAATATAAACTGATTTTACTGTATATTCTCGACAAAAGATATACATTGGTCTTCATGGACATAAGCGTTAGACAATCTTTTAATTTCAGACGGAAGCCTTTTATGTTTTGAAGTTCCCATCTGTCTATTAATGGAACATCTTTCCAAGGAGAAAGCGCCTTGTATTTAAGATACCAATCCTTATATCTTGAACCGCAATTTGTATACCATGGTCTCTTGATAGCTCCGCCTGCATAGTGGACTATAACAGCATTTTTAAGTGCATCATACGCTTGTTTTTTTGTGTACCATCCTCCTGCAGTCATTAGCCTTGTTGAATACTTTTTGTTATGTGTATGGTTGGTCATATTATATTTGTGAGAAAAGATATCAAACAAATTATCAGGAATTGAATTATTTATAAGTGTCTGGTCCGCAAAGGGCAGTGTCTCAAATTTTGGCACAGCAGCCATTATCATCTCATGGCAATTTTCTTTTCTCCAATTTTTTAGAGAATACATTATTACGCCACATTGTATGTATAGCTTGTTTCCGGTTAAAACATCCAGTTCGTTAGTACGATCCTTTTGATCTTTTCTCCTACCGTAAAATCTGCTGCAGGCACAACCGACCATCACCTTGCCCGTCATGTCATAATCACAAAGCTCGACTATACTTCCGTTTGCAGCAGTATCTGAGTCGATATACAGAATCCTATCAACGCTTTCTGGCAACAACTTATCGATAAAGGCACGAGAGTATGTAGCATAGCTATCTCTGAAATTTTTTATGCCCGTTTTCTGACCTATGTCAACTAGAATATCCTTCGAGGGAACAAAATTACACGACACACTATACTTTTTGCATATTCCGGAGAGTCTTTCTTTGTTGTGATCAAGAATACCGTAATCAAGAATATATACATCACCAATATTACCTATATTGTTATCAAGCAATGACAAGAGCGAAATACCGGTATGTATTGCAAACTCATCGCTTGAAGCATAACAAATATCAAGCTTCTTTGCCTCAGACATTGCTGTTCCTCCTTTTGAATATCATCTTCACTGTATCATCAAAAGCCTTTAATCTAAGTAGCTTTGCCAATCCGCAATAAACGGAAACCCCAAAGACTATCTGTATTACCAATGTAACAAGAGGAGCAAGTCCGAGGAAATTTAGCGAGAATGTGGAGAATCCCATTATTGCACAACATAAATAGGCTCCGCCCGTGTCCTTTATCTGACTGGCAATAGAATAGCCAAAATATTTCTTCATTTGTACAGAATAGATAACTAGGCTGACAAAACTAGCAACTATACCTCCCACTGCAATCAGATGAACGCTATTTGTTAAAAGCACAGCAGCAACAATCGTTGCAAGGCTGACTGTTTTTGTTATCAGCATATCCATAAATACGAGATCGCTTCTGCCAATTCCAAGGAGCGCCTCTTTGCAGGTGTTTTCATATGGCATCATAATGTATACAAGGCACAAAAGGTACATAAATGGAATAGCAGGAGCCCAGGTTTCTGTAAGCAGGGTCAAAATAAAGGGTTTTGACACTGCCATAAGACCTGTCACAAGAGGTGTTATCAAAAACGATTGCATTGCGACATTTTTTCTAATAAACTCCAGAACCTTTTTTAAATCATTCTGATTATTTGCAACAGTTGGAAAAAGAACTCTAGAAACAGCCCCGTTGGTGTTCATAACGATCATTTTTGGAAAGTTATTTGCCTTATTGTAATATGCAAGGTTACTGGAGGTATATTTTTTTCCTATTACCAAACCACGGATATCACTTTCGATATTCATAACTAATGTTGACAAAAAAACCTTAGATGCAAAAGGAAACATTTTTTTACAACGATTAAAAGAAAATCCGATGCGTGTTCTCATAGGGCAAACGATAAATAGCACGACCATGTCAATAAAATATTTGGACAGTGATTGTGCCACCAACGCATAAACACCAAAACCGCAAAAAGCCATTGCAATACCTAAAACACCCGAGAAAATTCCTGCACATAAGGTAACCAAGGCATATTTTTTAAATTGTAGTTTTTTTTGAAGGTACGCATATTTTATGGTGCTAAATGCTGATATTGGCAATATCAGGGACATTATACGTAACACTTTTGTAAGTTCTGGTGTTTCATAAAACAATGCAATGAATGGTGCTGTAAAATACAGCAACGCATACAGAACTATTGAAATTGACAGATTCAGAGTAAACGCAGTGTCATAGTCCTCATTTTGAGGATCTTTCATCTGTACCAATGCCGCACCAAATCCGGCAGTAACAAAAGTTATTCCAAGAGTTGTAAATATAGTTACAATGGAAACGGTTCCGTAAGCAGACGGATCCAACAATCTTGCAAGAATTATAGATACAACAAGGGTGACCCCCTGAGACATGAATCTTTCAATTAACGACCAGGCATAACCTGACGCGCTTTTATTTTTTGACAATTTCCGCCCACTCCTTAAAGCTCATTAGGTTCTTGTCTTTTTCGCTTATAATAAGGTTTTCAATACCGCCAATCAATTCAAATGGCCACTTTATATTGATGTCGGGATCGTTGTACATAATTCCGGAATCACCCTCTCCATAGAAAACCTCACCGCATTTATATGACACCACAGAATCTTCAAGAACAAGGTATCCATGACCAAAATACTGGGGTATGTATAGCTGTGTCATATTGTCACCAGTCAAGTCAAACCCCATCCACTGACCGTAGGTTTCAGAATCGGGTCGAAGGTCAACAATAACATCGTATACGTGACCGCTGACACATCTTACCAATTTTGCCTGTTGCTTTACAAGCTGGAAATGTATTGCACGGATAACGCCTCGCTTAGAAATGGTATAGAATACTTCCTTAAGCTCATGATCAATACCGTTAGATTTAAACATATCTATATTGTAATCTTTCAGAAAACCGCCACGGTCATCAGTAGCATAAAAAGGGGTTATTTTGAACGCACCTTTAAGTGGCAGTTCATCAAATGCAAATTTCTGTATCATACGTTACTTCCTTCCTCGTTCTATTTTTTAAACATTTACTAATCCATTCCGTAAATCTAGAAATTACAAATCCAACCAAAATCAAGCAGGGCAAATACAGCACTACGGCTTTTACTCGTCCCAGAGCACTCAAATCAACAAAACATCCAAGAAGAGTATAAACAACAGTCGAATACGCATATATTGCCAAAGTATATTGTTTCCCAAAAATGTTTATTAGATAATTACCCATGTTGTTGATTGGCACACTCCATAATGTAGACTGCAAATATGCAGGCAATATTATCGCAATTATTCCAAATATCATATAAAAATCATACTTTGTGTGTGGATACATAAAGCAAATCACTACAATACCAAAACCCAAAATCTGTACTGCAGACAACACATATTTTGCTTGTTTACGCAAAACATAGCCACTTTCCTTAATTCTATCGCTTCCGATGCGTAATAGAACACCTAAGCTCATACCGGAAAACCCTCTTATAACGCCAAATGGTATAAATCCATCTCCGACTTCACTGGTTGCATCAAGGTTGCCATTTTGAGCAAAAATATATGCGTATCCAAGCACTATAAACAGAGGAGCAATAAAGTTTACAAAGTACTCCTTGAATTTTTGTACACAAGTACAAAGAAAAAAACCTACATACAACATTACAGACACATACCATAAAATTCCATTCGATGTTGGATATACGAAACCTGTCATCTGCAATCCTGTTATATCAGGGATTGCTACAAAAAAACGCTTCACAACATCCACAATACTACCTGTTTCACGAAGTAGCAAAGAGACAATAATTGAAGATACATATATCCAGGACATGCCTTTCCATTTGTTGAATGTGTAAGTAAAAGGGTTTTGAGGTCTTTTGTCCAAAGAAATTGACAAAAATAGTCCCGAAAGAACGAAGAAAAGATCCACAGCCAGATAGCCGGCTTCCAACAGCCATCCGTTGCCAAACAAGCCGTCCCAAAAATGCAACAGTGCAACTAAGAAAGCAAATAAATATCTTATAACCTCAATTTCACCATTGAATTTGTTACAGTTGCAAACCTTTTTACTTACGTATTTCATAAAATAACACCTCTATATTGTCTTAAGCCATTCCATGGTCATCCTAGTGCCTTTGGCAAAGGACACTTCGGTTGCATAGCCTGTATCTTTCTGCAAGTCTGCAATACTAAATGTATTAAGTGGCATATTTGTCCCAGTAAACGGAACATCACCGAAATGGGGTACAACACCTTCAGCACATGAATTAACCATCTCAATAATAAATTCCTTAAGCGGTTTGGCATTCCCGCTACCAATCATGTATTCACAGAAAGGTTTGCCACTTTTTGCAACCAAATAGAATGCCTTTGCAACATCCGACACATAGACGAAATCGTAATTCTGAGTACCTGATGTAAACTCCAGTTTTTCTCCATTGATGATTTTTCGAAGTGTAGTATTTACAAATCGCGGTGAATATTCACCAACTCCATAAGCATTTGTAATCATCGGCCAGAGAAGCTCAATACCAATATCAACAGCTACAGATTTGCACATACAATGTGCAATGTGCTTTCCCATACCATAGATGTAACCCATTCCAGGCTTGCTGCCCTGACAATGAATTGCGGCTTCAACCTCATACTCCATGATGCTACCTGCACATACAAAGCGAGAACACCCCAATTCCTTTGCAGCTTTCATACACTCAACCGTATCAATCGCATTTTTCATCTGGAGATTGTAATCTGCGCGGGCGCTGCCAGCAGAACCCGCCCAAGCGAAATGTACAAAGGTATCATATACCCCATGTGATATTTTTTGCATCATTGTTTTTATATCTGAAACATCACACTGCATATATGTTAAGCCTTCTTTTTCGGTCAACCTTTTTGATTCTGCGCCAATATCAAGAGCCAGAACCTCGCAGCCTTCCTTAAGAAAATGAGCTACTGTATAGCTTCCTACAAAACCATCAGCACCGGAAATTATTACTTTCTGCATTTTGTAAACCTCACTTAATTTAAAAACTCCTCAATTTGCTTATCCATACAGACCCTAACATCGCCGTTCGAAGCCCAACACTTGGTCCACTCAACTACCTTTTCAATTGCCTTGTCAAGATTCCAACGAGGAGTCCAATTGAAGGTGCTTTTCAACTTGGAACAATCAAGTTTTAAGAAATTTGCTTCATGAGGACCACCATCATAACGGTTAATCCACTTCAGACCTTCTCCCCATTTTTTAACAAACAAGTCCACCAATGCACCAGTCTGAAAACAATCGACATCATCCGGTCCCACATTATAATAGCCGGCATAGCAGCCATCCTCATACTGCTTTGCCGCAATCATGAGATAAGCGCACAGTGGTTCTAATACATGTTGATACGGTCTAGTGGAAAAGGGATTTCGTACTATTATATCCTCATGGCTAATAGCAGCCCGCACACAATCAGGGATAATACGGTCATTTGCAAAATCGCCGCCACCAATCACATTACCGGCACGAGCAGTAGAGATAGCTACATGACCATCATAAAAGAAACTATTCTTATAACTGTGAGTCGCTAACTCAGAACATGATTTAGAATTTGAATATGGGTCATATCCATCAAGCTCTTCGTTTTCTCTGTAACCCCAAGCCCATTCTTTATTCAGATATACCTTATCTGTTGTTACATTAAGAAATGACTTAACGCATGAGCTGGTGCGGATGCACTCCAGAATGTTTACCGTTCCCATTACATTTGTTTCATATGTATATACAGGATTTTTATAACTGTCACGAACAATTGGTTGAGCAGCCAAATGAAAAACTATATCCGGATTCGCTTTGTCAAATGCATCCTTAAGTGCAGAAAAGTCTCTTATATCACCAATAACAGAATGAATGTCATTATAAATGCCGGCAGTTTCAAAAAGCGATGGTGTTGTTGGAGGCTCCAAAGAAAAACCTGTAACATCAGCACCGGCATTAGCAAGAATTTTGCATAGCCAACTTCCTTTGAATCCGGTGTGTCCTGTTACAAAAACCTTTTTACCTTTATAAAATGACAAGTCCATAATTCTTTAATCCTCCCAAAGCTTCCATGGAGCTTTTCCGCTATCCCAATATTTTTCCAACTGCTGTTTTTCACGCAAGGTATCCATGCACTGCCAATACCCCTTATGAATATATCCAACAAGTTGCTGCTCTGCTACAAGTTGAGTCAATGGACCTTTTTCGAACACGGTAGAATCCCCTTCTATGTAGTCAAACAGTTCCGGTTCAAAAACCATGAAACCAATATTGATAAGATCGCCGTCTAAATCACTTTTTTCACGGAAGGCTACAATCTTACCGTCACTACCGAACTCAACTACACCTTTATTCTGACCGAAATTATACATCGACATTGTGCCGATAGCACCATGGGATTTGTGGTATTCCACTATCTTTGAGATATCAACATCGCCCACCGCATCACCGTAAGTCAACATAAAAGTCTCATTGCCTATGTAGTCACGAATGCGTTTTACTCTGCCTCCGGTTTGAGTGTTTAGACCCGTATCAACAATTGTTACTTTCCATGGCTCCGCATGCTTATTATGCACAATCATTTCGTTGCCATTGGTAAAGTCAAATGTAATGTCAGATGTATGCAGAAAATAATCTGCAAACCACTCTTTTATGACATGCTGCTTATATCCAGCACAAATTACAAACTCATTGTAGCCATAATGAGAATATCCCTTCATGATATGCCAAAGAATCGGCATGCCTCCGATCTCTAACATAGGCTTTGGTTTATATGCAGATTCTTCGGAAATGCGTGTGCCAAATCCTCCTGCAAGAATAACAACTTTCATATTCTTCTCCCTTCTGAAATTAAATATATATTTACAAAACTTAAAATTTTTCTCATTTAAATGTAACTCTTCCTTTTGGAATTTTGACTCTCCCTCTAAGAATCATACACGCTATACCAAAATACAGGGAATACCTTAAGCGTGTAACAAAAAGCAGGCTATCCGCTCTAGCCAGGAAAATTACATACACCGCAGCAAACAACCATGCCGATGCCATCACTGCCCAGCCTTCCAAATACCACTTTTCAATCTTATTTTCAAGCCAGACATAAACATAACCGAATAGCCCCATAAATATGCATCCAAATTCTTTGAAGTTGTAGTAAGCTTCCGCATACATTGAGTAGCCCCAACCCGCATTCGAACCATGTGAAACGGTTATCCATTCGGAGAGCCTCCAACGTTCTGGTTCTGTAATCCCCAAGAATTCTAAAATATCCACTTGAGGCACGATTCCCTTCAATATAGTATAGAGAAACGTAGGTTCACTTTTTACAATTCCTCGGTCTATTTCCGAAATAGTTGTGGTCAATACGCGAAGCGAGCCACCCATTTCAGACATTGTCATGGCGATCTGTTCAGATAAATTAACTCCAAACAGTGCATCAAATATGAAAGAAAAGCTGAGGCTAGAGAGTGATACCCTTCGAAGATTGACAAATGCTCCCAAAAGATAAATTGAAACAATTCCAATCAGAACTATACCAATTTTCTTTCTGAATGTTATTTTTTTAAAATCATAACTCCATAAGAATAGCATACCGAAAACCAGAGGAATAATGACATTACGGGAACCATACAGAATATTGGATAGTCCCACCATAATGTTGATAACTATAATAACCTTTCTGAACGGATCACCCTTTACCCTGTGTGCATAACATGCGTAATACATCAAGATATAGAATGCAAACTGCAGTATGAAAGGTACGCTATAGGATTCTCCGCTATTAAAAGCGTCAAGATACACTTGATCAACTCTTGAGCCCAATCTGAGAACATTCAAGAAAAAATAGACCACTCCCAGAATCACATACAGCATATCCTGAATAGACCACCCGGCTTCTCTATTTAAGCTGCTCTGAACTTCAAATGTCATCTTTTTAGCTTGCAATGGCAAAGCATTAAACCTATGTGATATCAAAGCTCCGGTACACATCATAATTGTGCACATCATCTGATAATCTATGGTTTTGCTCAAAACCCTGCTGTCAGTGATATCAAAAACATCAAATGTATAAATAATGTCAACGGAAAACACCGAGAGAAACAACTGACCTGCATTCGTCAATGTGCTGTACATGAAAAAAAACAAAAACAATGATTTAACAGAATGTGTCCGCTTAAACCATGCTATTAAATAACCCACAGAAACACATAAAAGCAACAAACACTTCAGCCACAAACCCTCGCTGAATTCCTCTACAAAAACAAACCAGAGCACTATAAGTATGATTGCTATTAACAAATCAAATGCAGCACCTACCAGTTTTTTATTGAGCTGATTCATATTTCCTAAGTCCTCCTACAGAAAACCATCAATCATGCTCATATGCCTGACAGATAGTCCATCCATTGTTTTCCTATTACCTCGCTATCCAAATTCTTCCGAGTTTTAATAGCGTTTTGCCCAATATAATTAGCCAAAGCATCATCTTCAATTAACTTTTCCATAGCTTCTGCCAATCGCGAAGCATCTCCAACCGGAATCAATATGCCATTTTGCCCATCTTTAATCAATTCCCTTGGTCCACCACATGGACAGTCAGTAGAAATACAAGGCAAACCAATAGCCATCGCTTCGATGAGAGCATTCGGCATTCCTTCGAAATCAGAAGACATAACAAACATTGCCGCATTTTTGATATGCTCAAGAAGGTCGCTGAAATTACCAGGAAACAAAACACTTTTTTCAAGACCTAACTCAGCAACTTGTGATTCAAGTGTCGCACGAAGAGGCCCTTCTCCATATATTATAAGCTTATATTCAGGATGTTTTTTTGAAACATCACTAAATGCAGATATAAGCAGCTTCTGGTTTTTTTGACTAACCAATCTTCCGGCAGTAACAATGCATTTTGTTCGTTTTCCCTCATGTACATCCGGCAATTTATCGGTTATAAGGGGGTTAAATATAACTTGTCCTCGATTTCTAAGCTTTTTCGCATAAAAAGCCTTAGCGTCATTCGTTTGAAAAACAAATCCCTGCGCAAATCTCATTAAAAAGCGTGAAAATATCTTAACAAGCTTTTTGCCGGCAAAATTTTTGGGATCATTTCGCTCTGACACAACTACATTCACGCCAAGTCCTACACAAGCGGGAATTAACCAAATACAGTTTGGCACCCCCATAATAAGCATTGTGTCAGCTCCGCTTTTTTTGATTTCGCGACGAAGTAAACCTATCTTTTTTAAACAAAAAGGATTTTTGCTATTTGAAATTGAAATTCTCTCAACTCCATCAGGAACCAGATATTCATTTTTACCAAACTTTTCAGTGAGAATTTTACATTCTATTTCATTACGTACAAGATAATCGGCAAGGTAAACCGTCACCCTTTCCGCACCACCCCGTTCAAGACTAGTACAATAAATTATAACCTTGTCCATAAAACTTCCACATCCTTGCTATTTTTCTGCGAGTTCTGCTATTACTTTGGCATAATATGCACTTCTTCGTTCATCAAGGACGGTTTCCTGATATTTTTTTGCCTCCTCAAAATTACGTTTTGAAATCTGGATTTTTTCTTCATTTGAGAGATTTACATACTTAGAAATGCAGTCTATGATATCCAAAACACTTTTTCTTCTTACAATGAACCTATCATCTATAAGCTCGGGAATACCCGCTGTTTTTGCACCAATAACAGGACAACCTCTACTCATGGCTTCAATTACTGAACGCGGGAGACCTTCCTGAAGGCTTGGTTGTATGTATATATCCGCAGTATCGAGAAGTTCAAATACTTCATCAAGGGGCATCCTACCCTTAAACTCTACCTGCTCGGATGCACCGAGTTTCTCGGCCTCGTTTCTAAGGTATGAGTCATCACCCTCGCCAACCAAAACATATTTTACTCGTATATTTAGCTCATTTAGTTTGGGAATAGCTCTTATAACATACTGTTGTCCTTTGTATTTTACGTTGACAGCAGCCGTTGTCATCAGAGTAATAACTTTATCTGGGTTCTTTCCGACCCTCTTTTCTAAAACCGATTCATCAATTTTCCCTATCAAAACATTTGATGCGGCAACACTATCATTTTTACACGGATACCGTTTTTGCAAAAATTCGCTTGTTACATAAAGTGCATAATCCGCGCGCCAAACAACTTGTTTCATTTTAAAAAACATATACGGCGCAATCGTTTTTCCGACAACGCCATGGTTCCAATATGCATCCCACGCACATCCCATAGATTCTGCAAAATATGGTTTCTTCAATTTCCGTGCAACATCTGCCGTTTTATATGCAGCAATTGAAGGACATCGTCCAACCACCAAATCGCAATCTTTCATCGCAGTTTCCATTTTCGAATTGCATTTGTTCAAGAACATTTTGTAGAGTGAATCCATCTCTACTATTGAATCAACAATATCGCTTATATCATTAAGACCTTTTTGGTCACCGTCAATCGCGCCATATCGGGCACACAACACAATCGGGCCAAAGGCATTATAATATCTTCTCAAAATAGTAGAATGCTTTCCATTGGCAAGTATCTTGCCATCACACAGAATAACACTTATATCTGTTGCTATAAATACTTTCATGTTACCCCCTCGCAAAAATATCAGGCCTCTTTTGAATGATTTTACTTCCCGAAGGGAAATCACCTTTAACCACGCTTCCTGCACCAACAAGGCAGTTGTCACCTATGTGCGTTCCGCGTAAAATAACCGTGTTTGCTCCAATCCAACAATTCTTACCAATTATAATTTCAGAAGAAACATATTCCTTGCGTTTTACACCACCCTCAATGTCATACAAATGGTCATGATCATAAACAAGAACATTTGGTCCGAATATTGTATTCTCGCCAATTTCTATTTTTTTGCGACATACTATTTTACAATCGCTATTTAGATTAGACATCGCATCCATCTTTAAAACAGCACCTTTGCGCACCATACAAACCGTACGAGCACCTATGGCAACGCCTCGACCAACAATAAACCTGCCACCCTTGTTAACGGTAATGTCTGCACCTTTGAAAACTCGAACAACATTTTTATAACTACATTTTCCGAATATTCGGTTCCATCCAAATACAATATTTCCACGTAAAACCGCAAATATGTTTTTTAGTGCATTCTTCATACGTTTTCTGTCTCCAATAAATACTTCTCAACCACGAACTGTCGGTCAAATTCCCTTTCAATCTTAACTCGTCCGCTTAAACCCATTTCTTTCTTCTGTTCATCTGTCAATTTCATTACTTTTTCTATGGCTTCTACCAAACTTTTTGCATCTCCAGTCTCGAATAAATATCCAGTAGTACCATCTTCAATCACATCCATCGTTCCATTTATTTTGGAACCAATGCATATTCTTCCTGTTGCCGCGGATTCTAAAAGAACATTAGGAACACCCTCACCACCGTGAGATGGAAGAACTGTACAATGACTTTTGGCAATCCAATCGTTGATATCTTTGCGGAAACCAATGTATTTCACAATGCCTTCACTCTGATACTTTTCCACAATTTTTTTATACTCTTCCTCTTCGTTCCAACCCGCAATTACAAATTCTGTGTTTGGATATTTCTGTCTTATAATTTTTGCCGCTGTAAGATACTCGTCAATTCCTTTAAGCTTCATAACTCGTCCGATGAATATAAATCGAATCACATCGGTGTCAGGCATAGGAACAAAAAAGTGTTCATCAAGATTACAGCCTGATCCAGGAAGCATATCATAATTGTTCGAAACCAATTTGTTATTGATAAAATAGTCTCTATCTCCTGTATTCTGAAAGAAAACTTTATAACATTTTTTTATAGAAAGCTTATACAATAGCTTTACAACTTCACTGACAAAATTCTTTTCGAGGAAAGTACCGCCTGTACCTGTAATATTGCACACCTGCTTATATTTCCCGTTACTTGCTATAGCACCGTAAATGTTTGGCTTGATCGTATATGAAAAGATAATATCGGGATTAACGTGGGGAATAATTCTCTTGTAAAACTTGATTAACTGCAAATCCTTAATGGGATTCACACCGCGACGGTCGATTTTGGTTAGGATGATTTTACATCCCAAATCTGTAAAGTACTTGTTTTCTTCAGATTCAGGTAATGACAAGTATACTTCGTGCCCTTGGTTAATCAATTCATTTATCAGTTCTTTACGGAATGAATATAGTGTTATAAAATGATTTGCCAAAAACAAAACTTTACTCATTTTGAAATAACCTCTTTCTCCCTCTCAATCTCTCCTGTTCCACCCTCTACAACTCCGTCGGATTTAAGAACACTGAGGATTGTACCAAAAAAACACTTACAATCGAATAAGAAGCTTATTTTATGTACATATTCACCATCAAGCTTTGCTTTTACATCTATTTCCAGTTCGTCTCTACCATTGATTTGCGCCCAGCCTGTAAGACCGGGTCTTACATCGTTGGCACCGTATTTATCACGTTCTGCAATTAAATCCTCTTGGTTCCAAAGAGCAGGTCTCGGACCTATAATAGACATCTTGCCTGTCCATATGTTAAAAAGCTGAGGTAACTCGTCCAAACTGCTTTTGCGCAAAAATTTGCCAATGCTTGTTATGTATTGTTCCGGATTTTCCAATAAGTGCGTGGGGCAATCTTTCGGTGTGCTCATTTTCATGCTTCTGAACTTATAAAGCTCAAAATAGCTTTTGTGTATCCCAACTCGCTTTTGCTTAAAAAACACCGGACCGGGGTCGGTGATTTTAATAATCAAGGCTATCAAGCACATAGGTATTGCCAAAACAACAATACCTATTGTAGATAATACAAAATCAATGAATCTTTTTAAAAAATTATTATACATATCAATTTAAACCCCATTTATATTTTAGTGTGCACATAATACTATAGCTTTGGATAAACCATACCACTAAGAACCTTGGTTTTTGCAGGAACAGTAGAATAACCCAAAACAGTTGCGTTGCAATCAACATGCACACATTCTTCGCAAATACTCTCATGATTTATCACGGCACCTGCAGATATAAAGCAGCCTTTTTTTATTATACATAACGTGTGGATAACGGCAAAAGGCTCAACAATAACGCCCTCTGAAATTTCTGCCGATGGAGCAATGTAAGCTCTCGGAGAAACCAATGTAGCTATATTGAGCCGTGTTTCTTTTTTTATTCGTTCCAGTAGATTTGCTCGCACTTCAGGATTTCCGATTGCAACAATCATGTCCGTATAGTGTTTGGAAATGGTTTGCAAATCCTCAATTCTTCCAGCTATATCATCACCAATCGGTGACTGTGTTTTGTTATCATCTACGAAAGATATTTTCTCAAACAGTTTCATATCCGAGGCTATTTCATATGCAAGGAGTGCATATGTACCGGCACCTACTATCAACAAAGACCTCATATCAAAAGCATCCTTCTATTGTCTTTTTTGCACTAAAAGTACATAGCTATACAACACTATTATATTACTTTTGTCTATGATTGTCAATGGTTACAAGGTGTATATTACTCTTTTTCTACATATATTTATTACATTTTGTGCCATTAACTCCTGTTTCTCGACCAAATTGTGCCAAAAGCAATAAAATTGCATACAAAAGCAACCCCTTTTGAGCACCCGAAAAGTGCCATTATGAGGTTGCCCTTGTATGCCAAACAAAATCAAATACATCTGCAAAAAACGCACGCATTTTCACTTGTCAGTTCAATTATATAACACAATTCGTGTCAATTCAATGGTTTTTACGAAAATATCAGTGCGTTTTTACACGAATATTTTTGAAAAACAACTCCTACTACTCAATAACTTCAAAATACTGAAGCGGATTTACATGAACACCGTCTTTCATAAGTTCCATATGGAGATGTGTATCAGCTATGGTTTCGTACAGGGTGGTATCGCCTACGGTAGATATGACCGTGCCCTTGGCAACCCTGCTGCCTACAACGGCAGTATCTAACTCTGCAAGATTGGAATACACACTGCGAAAACCGCCCTCATGGTCGAGGATAACCGTATAACCATAGCGCAAATCTTCATATTTGTTGCTCACGATGCCGTCGGCTATCGCCTTTACCTTGGTGCCTATGGGGGCAGATATATCTATACCCATATGAACACGCCAGTCATCGAGTGTAGCATTGTACAAAGGAACCTCTGTGGAAAACTCCTGCAGAAGTTCACCATCACAAGGGGGTGAAAATTCGGGTGTGATAACTTGGGTCTCCTCTTCGGGTGATGTGTCGGGTACATTTTCTTCTTCATCTTCCGTTGGTGTTTCTTCCTTTTCTACTATTTCCACATTTTCTTCGGTTGTAACTGCTGCAGGGGCATTTTCACCGTCACCGCCACCGAAAACACCTGCCAGTATAACAGTAAGCGCGAGGGTTACAACGCACAAGCCTACAAGACCTGCGGTTACATATTTTTCTTTTCGGCTATTATCCTTGCCGTAGCCGTTTACATATTGTTTTTTCATATCTTTCAGCCCTTTCGGACCTATTTTTTCCGTTTGTGGGAAATTTATTCATGGAGTTTGGCAAAGGTTATTCCACTATAGTACTTTTGCAGAATTTCCTTATAGTTCATACCCTGCTTTGCACAGTAGTTTGCTCCATACTGACTCATACCTACGCCATGACCGTAGCCTGTTACCCTAAAGATAACGGTATCATCATTTATATCAATCTCAAAATCCGAGGAATTGAGTCCGAAGATGCTTCTTATCTGCGTACCCTTAACCTCTTTGCCGCCTATTTCTATGCTCTTTACTCCTCCGCCCTCGGTGCGGACAGTTTTACCTATGTCGCCTTTTTTGAACGATACACCTGCATCCTTTTTTAATTTGCTTTTAAATTCATCAAGAGATATTTTTACTGTGCTTTCATATTTAGGTGCATTTTCCTCGCCCGGACTTGATACGCTTTTGAGATATGCCACCGAGCCGCCCCATACATCCGATGCGTTTTCCGTCTTACCGCCCGATACCGAATGAAACACGGCTTTTATTGGCTCATTATTGAAAACAGCCACCACCCCCGAGGTGCTATCCACTGCATTTTTGCACTTTTCAAAATATAAACTTGCATTTTTACCCCATTTCTTTTTTGCATCCGTATCGCTCGTATATGCCTGGCAATGCGAGCTGTCTGTACATACATCGGCATCGGGATGAACGTTATCGTCGGCCATATTTTTTGCTTTTTCTGCCATATAGCTTCTTGCGGCAACTGCCTGTGCTTTGAGTGCTTCAAGCTCGAATTCCGCAGGCATTTCCGCCATAAGAACTCCGCGTATGTAGTCTTCTGATGCCATCTTTACCGTCTTATCTTCAGATGAAAAATATACCCGTATATCCGAACCCTTATATTGCTTTTCGTTATCCTTTATATTTGTAAAATTCATATTCAAAACCATAGGAAGCAGCACTATGCTGAACGCAAAAAATGCAAGCCAAATAAAAAAATATTTCAAATTCCACCTCGGACAATGTATATATTTGCCAAAAAAGCTTAAATTCCTTATACTAATATATAGATTTTTGTTAATTTTTATGTATTTTATTGGTATCTTCTTGTAAGTTCATTTTGTTTGTGATATAATAGTCTCATATTCTGAATCATAGGAGGTTGTACGATGGGTAACAATTTTGAGCGAGACCCCATACACGATTTTACAGAAAAGAACAATGTATCCGAATTTTATCGGATAGACAAAGACGAATACCTTAACTATCAGGTTAAGCGCGGACTCCGAAACATGGACGGTTCCGGTGTGCTTGCAGGTCTTACAAATGTGAGCGAAGTCCACGGATATGTGGTTAGCGAGAGCGAAAAAACACCTATTCACGGTCAGCTTGCTTACAGAGGTTACAACATCGAAGACCTCACACAGTCCTTTGGTATAGACAACCGTTTTGGTTTTGAGGAAGTAATGTATCTTCTGCTTTTCGGTACCCTTCCTACAAGAGAAGAGCTTACCGAATTCTGCAGTTTTCTTGCAAGAAGCAGAGAGCTTCCTGTATTCTTTACCGAGGATATGATACTCAAAAACCCCAGTAAAGACATAATGAACAAGCTCGCAAGAAGCGTGCTTACACTCTACTCCTACGACAAAAACCCCGACGACTGCTCTATAGAAAACGTAATAACACAGTCTATTAAAATAATGGCGCGACTCCCTATAATAGCCGCAAATTCATATAGTGCAAAAAGACACTATTTTGACAACAAGAGTCTCATACTCCACAGACCCAAGGATGAGCTTTCCACGGCAGAAAACATTCTCCGCATGCTCTCCAAAAACAAAGAATTCACCGAAGAGGATGCCCGCATATTAGACACCACCCTCATGCTCCACGCAGAGCACGGCGGCGGCAACAACTCCACCTTTACCTGCAGGGTGCTTTCTTCCTCGGGTACGGACACATACAGTGCCATTGCAAGTGCCATAAGCGCGCTCAAGGGTCCCAAGCACGGCGGTGCCAATGCCAAGGTTATGAGCATGATGGCAGATATTCAGAAGAATGTTAAAAACTGGGAAAGCCGTGACGAAGTATACGATTACCTCACAAAAATCGCAATAAAGGAAGCCCACGACGGAAGCGGACTTATATATGGTCTCGGTCATGCGGTATATACCCTTTCCGACCCGAGAGCCGTTATATTAAAGAAAAATGCAGAAACACTTGCAAAGCGTCTTGACTACATGGAGGAATTAAATCTCTACAAGCTTATAGAAGAGATTGCACCGCAGGTTTACAAGGATGTTAAAAATCAAAAGAAGACTATCAGCGTAAATGTAGACTTCTATTCGGGCTTCGTGTACAAAATGCTCAAAATTCCGCCCGAAATATATACACCTCTCTTTGCTATATCCAGAACAGCAGGCTGGTGCGCGCACAGAATAGAAGAGATAATGTCAGGCGGAAAGATAATAAGACCTGCATACAAGAGTCTGTGCAGAAATTCCAGAGAGTACATTAAAATGGAAGACAGATAAAACAAAAAGTGGATGTAAAATAAAGCGCAGACCGCTTATAGGCTCCATTACTGAACTTCTATAGTGTCAAAATAGCAGAAACACTCAAAATATGTAGAAATCTGCAAAAATCGCAGATTTCTCATGTTTTTTAGCCTATAAGCTCTAAGCGAACCTCACCTCTCGACGTACCTTTGTACGCCTTCGGGTACCCCTCGCAAGCGCGCTTGCTTCGGTTCGGTTCGCTTATTCTGCATCTTATTTTCCTATCCCCAAGGGGGTGTAAATCAATTGTTGCGAATTAATTTACACCCCCTTTTTTTATTCTTTGGAAAGTACATATACCTTTCCGT
>JAZURE010000017.1:0-1813 GCA_045606045.1 Clostridia bacterium
TCTTGGCATAAAAAATCCTCCCATGGAAGTCTATTTTATTCTACCATAGAAGGTCTTTTTTGTCATTGTCCGTTTTTACTGGTTCTGTTCAAAATTCGTTTCGGCTTTTTTATGTGTTAGATATAATAAGATACCCCAATATAATAGGAAGTATAAAATCATCGTTAGACTCACTTGCTATAAGAAAGAGCACCGCTATAAGTATAAGGTCATCGGCATCCATGTTAAAAGGAAGCTTAGGCAGGAAGGATGCTACCTCGGATTTTGGCGCGTTTTCATCTGCGTTTGCAATTTCGCAGGGTGCCTCTTCTTCTATTGGAAGTTCTCTGGCTTGGGGTTTGATATCTGTGTAGCCGTCATAATATCGTGTATACAAATCATTCACCCTCATTTCTCATAATTTGCGACAGTTTGGTAAGCTTAAGTATTTTTATTGCTCTGTCTACACCGCTTGCTCTTTGCGGACTAAGGTATGGTCTTAAGGCATTTAGCAGAGTTATTCTTCGGTCGTCGGTTTGATTTAATACGCTCATCATATTTTTTATACCTGTTTCAAGGCTGTCATCCTGCGGAGGGTGCTCCGGCTCGGACTTTTCATTTCCGCCAAGAGCACCTGCAAGGGATTTTAGTGCGTCGGGATTCTGAAGCATACCGCCCAGCATTTTTACTATGTCATCGTTCATTCATTTTTCCTCCTTTCATTATGTCCGATGCTTTTTTTAGTATGGAGGGGTTGGAACGAATCATGTTTTCTATCTGTTTTTCGGATAGTGCATCGAGCTTTTTAGCTACATCCTGCATACCAATTTCCTTGAGCTTGCGCTGGATTAGCGGCTTGTCAAAGCCTTTCATAAAATCGTTTGGAATTTCTGTCATAAAAACACCGTCCTCGACTAATTCTTATGCCGAAGACGGTTCTATTATTACCGCATAGATTGTATGAACTCGTATATTTTGAATTTAACCTGCACCTTTCCGCTGTTTAACATGGAATAGGTGTCACTTCCCAGGTTTTCTATAAGCATCTCTTCGGAGGAAGAGTCGGGTGTGGCAACGGTCTCCCTGGTAAAACAAAGAGGGGGGAACATAACACACCACCAGTTTTCGCCCTCGCCCGTGCCTATGTTTACGGTAAGCGCCTTGTAGGTGCCTGCGGGCAGGGTTATACCGCCGTATGTTCTTGCGGGGAATTTACTCTTTCCGAATTCTATGTTTACGGGGTAGTTGTAGCCATGAAGATTTATTTCGTCCATGGCGGCATCTTTCAGCGACGGCAGGTTATCTTCTATAAGCTTTTGCGCGTCTTTTACATCGGACACACCCTTTGCCATATCTTTGGTTTGCGCAAGGATTCTGTCGCGCACCTTAAGCTTCAACTGCTGGTCTTCTGTGAGGTTGCTGTTTGCACGCACATGGAGCCGTATTACTCCGCCCTCGAGCGACTCTTGCGTGCTCTGCACAAATGTTACTACAGACATCGCCGCAAACAAGCCTATACATATAGCCAGTACCAGTTTCTTCATTATATATAGCACATCCTTTAAGCAGATGCGTCAGTATCCGAACCCGTTTTGGGCAAGGTTTTTTACGCCGCTGCTTTGTTAAAATACTCGCAAATGCGTCAGCATTAGCTCCGTTTTTGCCTCGCATCGACGCAAAAAACCTAATGCCAAAAATTTTCAACCAAAATCAAGATAAAATAGTTTGTTTTTCGAGGCGACAGGTCGCAGGAATACTGTCGTATTTCAAGACCGACAACGAAGAAAAACGCCTATTTTACTTGATTTTGGCGAGTTCGGATACTGACGCATCT
>JAZURE010000018.1:0-83726 GCA_045606045.1 Clostridia bacterium
GAATGGCTGACACTCTTTATTGCGGATGCGAAATCCAAGGGACTGTACGTCAGACCATTTCTTCTCTTATTATAAAAAAATAAGTGCAAGCAATCAACTATGTAAACAGTTAATTTACTTACACTTTTATTGTACCAGGGACTGTAAAAAAGTCCCTTTTTAAGTTATTATTTATTTTCGCTATCAAACATAGATACCTGCTCTTTAAGTTCGGCCTTATGTCTTTCCATAAGAGCCTTGATTCTGTTTACGGGAACAAGGAGCTGGCTTATGGTTTCGTCATGGTTTATTGTGTCTATAAGAAGCGATATGTATTTGGACATATCTACCTCGCAGTACCATTCTTTATTCTTAAGCTCGGGTATGCGGTAAACAAGATTGGTTGTAAACACCTTGTTTATATGACCCTTCTTATAGGCCTCGTCAAAGGCATCGAGACCGTTGCAGAAAAGACCAAAGGCTGTAAAGATGAATATTCTTCTTGCGCCCTGTGCCTTAAGCTTGGCACCGATGTCGAGCACCGATTCACCCGAGGATATCATGTCGTCTACAATCATTACATCCTTGCCCTCTACACTGTTACCTAAGTATTCGTGAGCTTCTATGGGGTTTTTGCCGTTTACTATTACAGAGTAGTTTCTTCTCTTATAATACATACCAAGGTCAAGACCGAGTACGGAGGAATAGTACATACATCTGTGCATACCGCCCTCATCGGGGGATATAACTATGGTGGATTCCTTGTCGTAGTTTATATCGGGAACTGCTCTTGTAAGAGCCTTTAGCATCTGATATGTTGTCTGAACATCGTCAAAGCCTGAAATCGGAATAGCATTCTGAACTCTTGCGTCGTGAGCGTCAAAGGTTAAGATGTTTGTAACACCCATTTTAACAAGCTCCTGAAGTGCCAGAGCGCAGTCGAGAGATTCTCTTGCGGTTCTTCTGTGCTGTCTGCCTTCGTAAAGCATGGGCATAACTACGGTAATTCTTCTTGCCTTGCCGCTTATTGCGGCAATTATTCTCTTTAAGTCCTGATAGTGGTCATCGGGACTCATGTGATTTTCCACACCGTACATTTTGTATGTAACACCGTGGTTGAACACATCGCATATTATAAATATATCGTTTCCTCTTACGGTTTCGTTTATTACACACTTGGCTTCGCCCGAACCGAAACGCGGACATTTAACCTTTGCAATATAGGTATCCTCGTCTTCAAATTCGCTGCGGAATCTCTTAAGATAGAAGTCTATCTTATCTGCCAGTTCCTCGCAGCCTTTCATGCAAATAACGGTAAGCTTTCCGTAAATAGGCTTTCTCTCGCTTGTAGACACAATAATTTCCTCCTATGTATTGGGCGTTTTATTCATTTCGATACAATATTACCATATTTTAAAAAGCATTTCAATATTAAGAGGTCAAATTTCTAAAAAAAATTACACGAATTGATAAAATTTCAGACGCAATATGTCCGAAAGTTCTTGCTATTTTGTCTGCAGTTGGTTATAATTAGTATATAGTTTGCAAACACGAACAATTTCAGGAGAATTATTATGGAAAATAAAAAGACTATATTCAGCGGAATCCAGCCTACAGGATGCATAACACTGGGTAACTATGTGGGAGCGCTCAAAAACTGGGTAAATCTTCAGAAGGATTACAACTGCATTTTTTCTGTTGTTGACCTTCATTCCATCACGGTAAGACAGGACAGTGCAGAGCTTCGCAAGAGGTGTATGGATTTCTTGTGTCAGTATCTTGCAGCGGGCATAGACGGTGAGGAAAATATAGTGTTCTTCCAGTCTCATTCGTCTACCCATGCCGAGCTTTCGTGGATATTAAACTGCTTTACATACATGGGCGAGCTTTCGCGTATGACACAGTTTAAGGACAAGAGCGCCAAGCACGAGGACAATATAAACGCAGGACTTTTTACATACCCTGTACTCATGGCGGCAGATATCCTGCTTTACAAGACAGACCTTGTGCCCGTGGGTGTGGACCAGAAGCAGCACCTTGAGCTTGCAAGGGATATTGCCGTAAGATTCAATAACATCTACGGCGATGTGTTCACCGTTCCCGAGCCTTTTATTCCCAAGGAGGGAGCAAGGGTTATGAGCCTTCAGGACCCCACAAGCAAAATGAGTAAGTCCGACCCCAATGTAAACGGCTTTATATCGATATTGGACGACAAGGACACCATAATGCGTAAGTTTAAAAAAGCCGTTACCGACTCCGACGGCGAAATTGCATACCGCGAGGGTAAGGCGGGCATAAATAACTTAATAGACATATACTCTGCTGTAACGGGCAGGACAATAGACGAAACCGTGGCAGAATTTTCAGGTAAGGGCTACGGTGAGTTTAAGCTTGCTGTGGGTGAGGTTGTAGCAGATGAGCTTGCACCCATCCGCGAAAAATATGAAGATTTGCGTAAAAATAAGGATTACCTTGAAGCCATATACAAATCGGGTGCGGAAAGGGCATACAAACTTTCCAACAGAACTCTAAACAAGGTAAAGAGAAAAGTCGGTTTTGTGGACAGACCATTTTAAAGGATAATTAATTATGGATATTACAAAACTTATTCTGTGTTTTAGCCTTGCTTTTGGTGTGTCGCTTGCTACAACACCTTTTGTAAGGATAATTGCATACAAAATCGGGGCGGTGGATATTCCCGAAGAGAGAAAGGTGCACGACCACCCCATACCCCGTATGGGAGGACTTGCCATATTTTACGGCTTCCTTATAGCCGTATTAAGTTTTGTACCTGTGGATACCCAGCTAAAAGGAATACTTATAGGCACAATTATAATAGTCTCTCTCGGCATAGTGGACGATGTTAAGCAGCTCGGCGCTAAGGTTAAGCTGGCTGTACAGATAGTAACCGCAATAATCGTGGTTTGCCACGGGGTAGTAATAGAGTATATAAGTGTACCTGAATTTATAAATGAGAATGGAATTCTGTCGCTCGGTGTGTTTGCCGCACCCATTACGATGCTGTGGATAGTGGCGGTTACAAATGCGGTTAACCTTATAGACGGACTTGACGGTCTTGCTGTAGGGGTGTCTTCCATAGCAACATTTTCGCTCTTTTTTATAGCCATACTTGCAGGCGAAATGCAGGTGGCTCTTATAACGGCGGCTCTTGCGGGCGGTTGCCTGGGATTTCTGCCGTACAACTTCAACCCCGCCAAAATCTTTATGGGAGATACAGGCTCCACATTTTTGGGGTATATGCTCTCTATTGTGTGTATACAGGGATTGTTCAAAGGGTATGTGGTTATATCCTTTATCATTCCGTTTCTTATACTGGGACTTCCTCTGTTTGATACGGCTTTTGCCATTGTGCGCCGTATATGGAACAAAAAACCCATCATGGCTCCCGACAGGGGACATCTGCATCACAAGCTCATAGACATGGGCTTCTCGCAGAAACAGACAGTTGCCATACTTTATGTGATAACCTCTATACTTGCTTTAAGTGCGGTTGTTGTGCTCGAGGTTGGTGCATATACTGCGGCAGTATTTGTAATTACGGTCATAGCATTCGGCGGTTTTGCGTACAAAGTATATTCGCACAACCACAGAATTCATATGCAAAAACTAAATGAAGAAAAGAAAGAGGAAAAATGACATGAAAAAGCTTATTGCACTTATGCTTGTTCTGGTACTCTGCCTTTTTGCAGGCTGTACGAATGAAACATCGTCTGAGGAAAAAGAAGACATAAATGAAAAGAAAGAAAGTACTGCAGAACTTACCAAAGGCTCTTACGAAAAAAACACCAAAGAAGATACTGAGTCCGAGGATGAAAAAGCTAAGAGCAAAGAAACCGAGAGAGTAATGATAGACGAAAGCTGGCTTGCACTTATGGGAAAAACAAGCAGCGAGATAGCTGATATAAAAGGCGCAATGTCCGAAAATCTCTGGGCAGACGGACCTCTTTACAGATTCGGGCTCGAGAATGTATGGTATGCATTTGAAAATTATGATTTTGCTTCGGACAACAGCTATATACCTCTTGGTGCGTGCAACAGTATAGGTGTGCCCCTTTACATGCTTTTGGAGGAGCAGGAGGTCTGCAACGCAGAGACTCTCGAAAAAGCCGTGGGCAAGGTGCTTACCGAGGGATTTGATGTTATGTACGAATGTAATACATATTCGGTAACATACAAGGGCTACAGATTTGTAATATACGAAGAGGCAAGATCGGGCATATCGCAGGAAAGCGTAGTAAATATAGAAAGGGCGTAAAAAATGACATATACATACAACCCCATGGGTGTCTGCTCCATGCAGATAACCTTTGATATGGAAAACGATATAATTTCCAATGTTAATTTCTTTGGCGGATGTGCAGGCAATACCAAGGGTATTGCAAAGCTCTGCGAGGGCAGAGATGCGCACGAAATAATCGAGCTTTTAGAGGGTATAAGCTGCGGCGGCAAGGGTACATCCTGCCCCGACCAGCTGGCAAGGGCAATCAAAAAAGCTATAAATGACTGATTTGCAACGATTTAAAAAGTGCTTTGCAGGCTAACCACATAAGTTCAATTGTGTTGCGGGCATATTTTTATTGACACTTATGAAAAAACATCATTAAGAGAACGGTGGTAATAATTACACAAATGAATGACAACTACGGGGCATTTGACATAATATTATTTTTGGTTGTAAATATTTTACTTATTTTTATTGTAATTCTGATTTGGATTAATAATATTGTTCCGTTTTTAGAAAAACGCGAATACATAAAAATGGAAATCAAACGAAGTGAAGATGATGACAGATATTGTTATTGGAAAAACGAATTAAAGAAATTGTATTTACATTCCATACCAATAATCGGAAGATTTTTAAGGTGATTATACCAATATAAAAGACACATTTCCCTCCCTGAAGGCATATTATGACAATGTACTTTTTGGGAGGGATTTGTGTGGAAAGCATTTTTGTTTGCGGCGGAGATGTGCGCTTGGAATATATAAAAGAATATTTTGCCTCTTGCGGCTGCAGGGTGAGTACCTTTGGGCACGGCAAAGAGGACGAGAGCCTAAAAGATGCCAAAAGATGTGATATCGTAGTTCTGGGACTTCCTGCGCTAAAGGATGGCAGAGTATATATGCCCCGCAGTGATAAGACTCTTGGGTTCCCCGAGCTTTTGTCGGGCATGAAAAGCGGCTCATACCTTTTTGGCGGCAGGTTTACGCCATCGGATATTGCTCTTGCGGCAAGCTTTGGTATAACCGCGCTCGATTATTCCGAGGACGAAATATTTCAGACAGAAAATGCACTCTATACCGCCGAGGGTGCGCTCTGCACTATAATAGAAAACACAGACATATCGCTTTGCGGTATGAAGATTCTTGTATTGGGGGGCGGCAGGATATCCAAGGCGCTTTGTGCACTTCTTGCAAATGCGCCGTGCACTACGGATGTGTATGCACGAAGTGAGCTTCAGAGGACATTCTTCTCCATGCGCGGTCATAAGGTATCAGACACGCTTCCGAGCTTTGCAGGCTATGATGCGGTGGTTAATACAATCCCCGCGGATATATTTCCCGAGAGCATTGTTTCTACCGCGGGAGAGGGAACGCTTGTAGTCGACCTTTCTGCAAGACCGGGCTATGTGCCAAAGGATATGTGCAAAAAATACGGTCTTAATATGTGTTATCTTCCGGGAATCCCATTAAAAAGTGCACCGCGCTCCGCCGGCATTTCTGCAGCAAAGGCAATACAGCGTATGTACAGATGCCAAGGAGTGAAAAACACAGAGGGGATTTGAACATTATGACAATAGAGGGAAAGAAAATCGGCTTTGCCATATGCGGCTCTTTCTGCACCTTTTCCCGTGTTTTGCCTGAGGTGACAAAACTTTGTGAACTTGGTGCAGAGGTTTTTCCCATAATGAGTGAGGCGGCATATGCAACGGATACCCGCTTTGGCAAAGCCAGTGAATTTATAGAATTTCTTGAAGATACTACAAAAAACAAGATTATAAACTCTATAAAGGCTGCCGAGCCTATAGGACCCAAGGCATATCTTGATGCCGTTGTAATAGCACCGTGTACAGGAAACACCCTGGCAAAGATTGCAAACGGAGTTACCGACTCCACGGTATCTATGGCAGCCAAGGCAAACTTAAGGAACCAAAGACCGCTTATAATCGCAGTATCTACAAATGACGGCCTTGGCGCCAATGCCAAAAATATCGGGTTGTTACTTCCGGCTAGGAATGTGTATTTTGTTCCTTTCGGTCAGGATGATTTTTCGGGTAAGCCACAGTCACTTGTGGCGGATATGAGTAAAATCCCCGAAACGCTTATGTATGCATTGGACGGAAAGCAGCTTCAACCGATACTTCTTAAGTGAGAATAAAAAAAGAGCCGCATTATTGCGGCTCTTTTTGACTAAATTATTACGCGCTAATCTTGTTAAGCTTATTGGAAAGCTGTGCTTTCTTTCTGGAAGCTGTGTTCTTGTGAAGAATACCCTTAGCTACTGCCTGGTCTATCTTCTTGAATGCTAATTTGCAAGCTTCTACAGCATTTGCAGCATCGTTATTAGCAACACATTCTTCGAACTTCTTTATGCAAGTTTTTAAGTTAGTCTTGATAATCTGGTTTCTTAAAGTCTTAGTCTTTATAACAGAAACTCTCTTCTTAGCGGATTTAATATTAGGCATAGTTTCACCTCCAATTGGCATTATTTATCAACATAATCTGTATTCTACCATACAATTTTTTAAAAATCAAGTAAAAATTGAGATTTTTTTGATTTTTATATATTTTTTATGAAAATAAAAGCCTTTTTGCCAGTTCTTCATCGGGATCGGCATAAATTGTATTGTAATTTACATATATTACCATTCCCGGCTTTGCCCCCGACGGCTTTTTGACATTCTTTACCTCGGTGTAGTCCACGGGCACGCTTTTTGAAGCGCGCGCCTTGCTGTAGTATGCCGCAATAGATGCCGCCTGAAGATAGGTGCGTTCGGGCACCTCCATGGCGTCGGGAGTACGCACTATGGCATGCGAGCCGTGTATATCCTTGGTGTGGAACCATATGTCCGTGCTCCGTGAGAGCTTGAGTGTTACATAGTCATTCTGCAGGTTGTTTTTGCCCACATATATGTCGTAGCCGTCATCTGATACAAAGTGCATCGGCTTTGGCACAGACGGCTTTTTCATCTGTTTTTTGCCGCCACGGTTTTTAAGGTAGCCGCCCTCTGTAAGCTCTCTGCGTATCATGGCAATCTCTGCGGTGCTTTCTGCAAGCTCAATAGATTCCTTTACCGATTCTAAATAGTCAATCTCTTTTAAATTAAGCTCTTTTTGTTTTATGGTCTCCTCCTCTGCCGTTTTCTCCTTGTTGTACTTTTTGTAGTAGCTTTGGGCATTTTGCGATGGGGTGAGGTCGGTCTTTAGCGGTATGCTTATGCTCTCGCACTCTTCGGAGTAAAAGTTTTCGCATATAAGAGCTTTTTCACCCTGATTTATTCTGTATATATTTGCGGTTATAAGGTCGCCGTACACCTTATATTTATCCTTGTTTTTGGCTTTTTGCAGAGTTTCGTTTTGTATCTGCAGTTTACGGTGGCATCTGTCAAGAGCACTTGATACGAACTTTATAAGGTCCGCCGCTTTTTGCTTAAGGCTCTGCATGGATGATTTTTTTATATAAAAAGCTTCAGCCGCTTCATTTGCACTCTCATACTGTGTTACATCCGCCATGTTCTCGTACTGGGTTATGGCAAGTGCATTAAAGTCTATAAGCTTGCCGCTTTCTTTATCCGATACTGTGCATGGGACAAGTTTCCCGCTTTTTACATTTTCCAGCATTTGGGAGAATATATAGGCAGTCTTGTCTATCTCCTCCGCAGTGGCATCCTCACCCGATTTATCGGTAAAGGCGCAGGCGCGGAATACTGCCTCTCTTGCCATTATTGGACTTATGCCCGAGAAGTTATCCATAAGCCGCCTGTAAAGAGGCACGCTGTCCTTTGTAAGACGAGCCTTTATATCTTCTTTGGATGCCAAAAGCGGATTTAGCTTATCCTGAGACGGAGGGGGAGTGTATATAAGTCCCGGCAGTATCTGACGGACACTGCTTACGGAAAAATCCACATGGTATACCGAGTCTATTATCTTCCCCTCGGCATTTGTAAGTATTATATTGGAGTGCTTTCCCATAAGCTCGCATATGAGCACCTTTTGAGAGAGAAAACCCATTTCGTCATAGCTTTCTATGTGTATGCGGATTATTCTCTCGAAGTCGGGCTGGTCTATCATGGTTATTTTGCCGCTTCCTAGGTGCTTGCGCATGAGCATACAGAACATAGGCGGATTCTGAGGATTTTCCATAGTCTCTGACATAAGGTGTACCCTTGGATATGACGGATTTGCACACAGAAGAAGCCTGTATGCGCTGCCTCTTGTGCGTATTGCTATAGTTACTGTATCCTTTTCAGGCTGATGTATTTTGTCTATCCTGCCGTCTGCAAGAATGGAGTTTAGCTCCTGTGCAACGGAGTGCACGACTATGCCGTCAAATGCCATGGGATTTCACCTCACTTATTGTAATATGTATGTAGTATAACACATTTTTTACAATATATCTACACAAAAAACACAAAAAAAAGATAAAATTAATATTGTATCCCAAACAAAATTATTCAATTCTAACAAAAATGCAAAAAAACATCGAATTTACTGCCCAATACAAAAAAATAGTTTGAATTCTCGGGGATGTTGTGATATAATTAGTAAGGTTAATTATATTTTTATAATAAATTCAAATAGGAGGTCATTAAAACATGGCAAAGAAATTCAAAACCATGGATGGTAACAACGCTGCCGCATACGTATCCTATGCGTTTACGGAAGTTGCTGCTATTTATCCTATCACTCCGTCATCTACAATGGCAGAAGTTGTAGACGAAATGAGTGCCAGAGGTGAAAAGAACATTTTCGGTCAGACTGTAGACGTTGTAGAAATGCAGTCCGAAGCAGGTGCTGCAGGTGCAGTTCACGGTTCTCTTCAGGCAGGTGCTCTTACAACCACATTCACAGCATCTCAGGGTCTTCTCCTTATGATTCCCAATATGTACAAGATTGCAGGTGGATTACTCCCCACAGTTTTCCACGTAAGTGCAAGAGCTCTTGCTGCTCACGCTCTTAACATATTCGGTGACCATCAGGACGTTATGGCTTGCCGTCAGACAGGCTTTGCAATGCTCGCTTCAGGCTCCGTGCAGGAAGTTATGGACCTTGGCGGTGTGGCTCACTTAGCTTCCATTAAGAGCCGCGTTCCCTTCCTCCACTTCTTCGATGGTTTCAGAACATCTCATGAAATCCAGAAGATAGAGGTTATGGATTATGAAGACTTAAAGGGTCTTATAGATTATGATGCATTAAAGGCATTCAAAGACAATGCATTAAACCCCGAGCACCCTGTACTGCGCGGTACAGCTCAGAACTCCGACATCTACTTCCAGGGCAGAGAAGCATCCAACAAGTTCTACGATGCAGTTCCTGATGTAGTTGCCGACTATATGAAAGAAATCTCCAAGATTACAGGCAGAGACTATGCTCCCTTCACCTACTACGGTGCAAAGGATGCTACAAAGGTTATCGTAGCTATGGGCTCTGTTTGCGAAGCTATCGAAGAGACAATAGATTATCTTAATGCTGCAGGCGAAAAGGTCGGCGTAGTTAAGGTACACCTCTACAGACCTTTCTCCAGTAAGTATTTCTTCGATGTACTCCCCGAAACTGTAGAAAAGATTGCAGTTCTCGACAGAACAAAGGAACCCGGTTCACTCGGTGAGCCTCTTTACCTTGATGTATGCAACCTCTTCTACGGCAAGGCTAAGGCTCCCGTTATCGTTGGCGGACGCTACGGTCTTGGTTCCAAGGATACTACACCTACACAGATTGTTGCAGTATTCAATAACCTTGATGCTGCAGAGCCTAAGAACGGCTTTACAATCGGTATCGTAGACGATGTTACAAACCTTTCTCTCGAATTACCTGCAAAGGTTAATGCAGCTCCCGAGGGCACCACAAGATGTAAGTTCTGGGGCTTCGGTTCCGACGGTACAGTTGGTGCAAACAAGGATGCTATAAAGATTATCGGTGACAACACAGACCTCTACGCTCAGGCTTACTTTGATTACGACTCCAAGAAGTCGGGCGGTGTTACAATGTCTCACTTAAGATTTGGTAAGAAACCCATTAAGTCTACTTACCTCCTTGACGAAGCAGACTACATCGCATGCCACAAGCCTGCATATCTTAATCAGTATGATATCTTAGAGGGCTTAAAGAAGGGCGGCACATTCCTTCTTAACTGTGTATGGACTCCCGAAGAGCTCGACGAAAAGCTCCCTGCAAATGTTAAGAGATACCTTGCAGAAAACGAAATTGAGTTCTACACAATAAATGCCGTTGATGTTGCAGTTAGCGTTGGCCTTGGCCCCAACAGAATCAACATGGTAACACAGAGTGCAATCTTTAAGCTCGCAAATGTTATAGACTTTGAAGAAGCAGTTGTTCTTATAAAGAATGCTATAAAGAAGACCTACGGCAAGAAGGGTGACGAAATAGTAAACATGAACTGCGCAGCAGTTGATGGCGCTATAGAAGCTCTTAAGAAAATAGACGTTCCCGCTTCCTGGAAGGATGCTGTAGACGAAGTTAAGGATGACAGTGCAAGACCTGCTTTTATAAAGAACATTGTAGACCCTGTAAACGCACAGAGAGGTAACAAGCTTCCCGTAAGCACATTTGCAGGTATAGAAGACGGTACATTTGAAACAGGCACCTCCGCTTATGAAAAGAGAGGCGTTGCAGTAAATGTTCCCACATGGATTGCAGACAAGTGTATCCAGTGTAACCAGTGTTCACTCGTTTGTCCTCATGCTGCTATAAGACCTGTACTTCTTACAGAAGATGAAGCTGCTTCTAAGCCCGCAGGCTTTGACACATTAAAGGCTACAGGCTTTGAAGGAAAGCAGTATCGTATGCAGGTATCTGTACTCGACTGTCTCGGTTGCGGTGTTTGTGCTCAGGTTTGTCCTAAGGGCGCTATCGAAATGAACCCCATCGACAGCCAGTACGATCAGGTTCCCAACTGGGATTACGCTATGACTATTCCCAGTAAGCAGGACGAAATAGACATTTCCAAGAACATTAAGAATTCTCAGTTTGCACAGCCCATGCTCGAGTTCTCCGGCGCATGTGCAGGTTGTGGTGAAACACCTTATATCAAGCTTATCACTCAGCTCTTTGGCGACAGAATGATGGTTGCTAATGCTACAGGATGTACTTCCATCTGGGGCGGAAGCGCACCTTCTATGCCTTATACAAAGAACGCAGAAGGCAAGGGTCCCGCTTGGGCTAACTCTCTCTTCGAGGATAACGCTGAATTCGGTCTCGGTATGGTTAAGGCTAACCAGAAGATCAGAAAGACTCTCAAAATGAGAATGGAATCCGTAATGGATGCTGTTAAGCCCGAACTCAAAGAAGCATTCAAGGCTTGGATTGCAGGTATGGACGATGCAGCCGCTTCAAAGGCAGCAGCTAAGACAATCGAAGCTCTCATAGGTGCAGAAGATATGAGTAACCCTGCTATCAAGGAAATCGCAGACAGAGTGGACTTCCTTGTTAAGAGATCTCAGTGGGTATTCGGCGGCGACGGTTGGGCATACGATATCGGTTACGGCGGTCTTGACCATGTTATAGCTTCGGGCGAAGACATCAATATCTTCGTAGTAGATACCGAGGTTTACTCCAATACAGGCGGTCAGTCCTCCAAGGCTACACCTACAGGCGCAGTTGCTAAGTTTGCTGCTTCCTGTAAAAAGGTTAAGAAGAAAGACCTTGGTATGATTGGTACAACCTATGGTTATGTATATGTAGCTCAGATTGCGCTCGGTGCTAATCCCGCACAGGCACTTAAGGCTATAAGAGAAGCTGAAGCTTACAACGGTCCTTCACTCATCATTGCTTATGCTCCTTGTATCAACCATGGTATCAAGGCTAAGGGCAACATGGCAAACTCCATTGCCGAAGAGAAGAAGGCTGTAGAAACAGGCTACTGGCATCTCTGGAGATACGATCCCACTCTTGCAGAAGCAGGACAGAATCCGTTCCAGCTTGATTCCAAGGAGCCGACAGGCAAGGTTATCGACTTCCTCATGGGCGAAAACCGTTACCTCATGCTCCAAAAAGCTTATCCCGATATCGCAGGCGAAATCTTTGCAAAAGCAGAAAAAGACTTGCTTGAAAGATACGAGAACTATAAGAGAATGGCAAAATCTTACAATGACTAATCATTAAAAAGTTTTGGCGGACTTAAAAATTTTAAGTCCGCCAAATTATTATAGTATTGATTATAATATTTGCGCATATTATATATTTGAGGAAGGTAATGTAATGAAATCTTTTTTGTTTAAAAAATCATGGAAGGCATTTACTGTAGCTGCCATAGCCATATTGTGCCTTTTTGCCCTTGTCGGCTGCGGCAAAGATAAGGGACTTATTGCAGAGGGAGTGAGCGTGTCCGGCATAGATGTTGGCGGTATGACCAAAGCCGAGGCAAAGAAAGCTCTGTCCTCTCATGCCGACTTTGCAGAGGATATTGTGCTTTCCTTTGAGTGTGAGGGCATAAGCTTTACCATTCCCGCACAGCAGCTTGAACTTAGTGCAGATATCGATAAAAGTGTGGAAAGAGCATATGCCATAGGCAGAGGCAAGGATTCCAAGCAAAACAAAAAAGATATAAAAGAAGCTGAGAAAAAGGGTGCGAAGCTAAACATGGCTTTATCCTACGATAAGGATAAGCTTATTCTCGTAGCAGGCGAAAACCTT
This sequence comes from Clostridia bacterium, assembly GCA_045606045.1. Classification (GTDB taxonomy): domain Bacteria; phylum Bacillota; class Clostridia; order UMGS1810; family UMGS1810; genus RGIG8748. Next base: position 12,874 of record JAZURE010000018.1, read on the forward strand.
GGCGACAAGATTACAGACCCGTCTCCTATGACAGTGGAAATAGGAGAGGACTGCCTTATAATAACAAACGCCCTTTCGGGCACTATAGTAGATACCGAAAAAGCCATTTCGGACATGGAAGATGAGCTTTCCGATTTCAAGCAAGACAAAGCAGTAACTCTTGTGCTTACAGAGTATACGCCCAAAAATCTTACCTTTGAAGAGCTTAAAACCAAGTATGTCAGAGAGGCAAAAGATGCGGTATATACCGTAGAAGACGGCAACCACAACATAGAGCCTGAGGTTGTTGGCGTGGAGATAGATGAAGCTGAGGCTAAGAAAATTTTTGAAGAAAACAAAAATTCCAAAGAGCCTTACAAAATCCCTGCCAAGATAACACGCCCCGAGATAACAGCAAGCTATCTTGAGGATAAGTATGTAAATAAAATCATGGCAAAGTATTCCACATCGTTCGCAGGAAGCTCGCAGGGCAGATGTACAAATATAGCCCTTGCCGCTTCTAAGATAAACGGTTATGTGTTAAATCCGGGGCAGAGATTTTCTTACAATGCTGTAGTAGGCCCCAGAACAGAGGCGGCAGGCTTTAAGAATGCGCATGTGTATGTGGGTACCAAGGTGGTAGACGGCATAGGCGGCGGTATATGTCAGGTATCGTCTGCACTTTATAACGCAGTTGTAATGGCAGATTTGAAAACCGTCACAAGAGTAAATCACTCAATCCCCGTAAACTATGTCCCCATGGGACGCGATGCCACAGTGTCCTACGGAAGCATAGATTATGTGTTTGAAAACAACAAATCTTACCCCGTAAGCATAAAGGCTACCATAGATGGTACAATGCTAACCATAGCAATAGTGGGTACATCCGAGATGGATTATAGCGTGGAATTCCAGACAAGGTATATATCCTCTATACCATATTCGGAAACTACTGTAGAGGATGAAACTTTAAATGAGGGCGAGACAAAAATAATTACAAACGGCTCTGACGGCAGTATATACGAAAGCTACAGGGTGTATAAGAGAAACGGAGTGGAATTCGACAGAAAATTTGAGTCCAGAAGCAGATACCTGCCCATCGCAAAGGAAGTGGCTGTGGGTACAAAAAAAGAGGACGAACCTCCCATAGAGGAGCCGCCCTTTGAGCTTCCCGAAGTAATTCCTCCCGAAATTACACCGCCTGATGAGACAGAGGTTCCGCCCGAATTGGAGCCTGAAGTGCCAGGTGATTTGGAGGATGTTATAGTTCATCCCGAGACGGAGGCGGAAGAGGTGCCATCTGAGGAGGAAATTACAGAGTAAGATACACAAAAAAGGCACCCTTCTTGGATGCCTTTTTGTTTGGTGACCCCTACGGGAATCGAACCCATGATTGCGCCTTGAGAGGGCGCCGTCTTAACCGCTTGACCAAGGGGCCTTAATCAAGTACTTTAATATAATATCACATGTATAGCCAAAAATCAATACTTTTTTAAAAAAGTTTTTTCTAAAAGCAACGGGACCGGGTATGGTATTTTATTTATAATATACCATACCCGGTCTCATTATATTAAGTATTATTCACCCATCATATCCACATAGGTTAGTTCTTCGCCTTTTTCCATAACTCTGTTATATGCAAGGGTTGCTACGCAAAGGTCAGGACTTCCCATACCTACAAGCTCGCACATAAGGCGCTCTGTGGGGGTTGTTCTTCCTTTCTTAAAACCTGCAGCAATATCGGGAAGCTCTGCGGCAAAATCAGCCTCGGTTATCTCGCCGCGGTGAGCCATGTTGAGGAACTGTCCTCTGTGGAGTCCCTGTGCTATGTGGTCGAGATAGAGTTTATCAAATTTTCTTGCTATATCGTCGCTTACCTCATGGAAAGAACCCATAGTAAGCACAAGGCATCCCGCCTTGCACCATGGCTCTTGTACAAGGTCTGCATCTGCTGTAGTAAGAGTTATTATTACATCGGACTCTTTGCAAGCATTTTCAATGCTATCGTAAGGCGTTATCTTAAAGTCAGCATCGGGGAAGTGCTTATAGAAGCCTTCTCTTGCTTCTTTTGATATGTCGCACATACGAAGCTCGCCTATTTTGTGCACTCTTCTTATACATTCAACTGCATAGTAAGCCTGACGGCCTGCGCCTATTATGGTTATTACATCAGTTTTTGCAGCAAGATATTTCATGGCAACTGCAGGCTGTGCACCTGTTCTTGCGTCCGAAATCCAGTCTCCGCATACAAGTGCTTTTAAAAAGCCGTCGTGCGGGTCTGTAACAAGGATGTTTGAGCGTATAAAGGGAAGACCTTTTGATGGATTGTCCGAGTATCCACCTACCACCTTGATGCCTGCAGAATCTATGGGGGCTATGTATGAGGGCATAGAGTTAAACCAGCCGTTTACACCAAGGCCTGTCATGTCTGTGGTTATTTTTGGCGGCATTACCACCTTTTTTTCACCATACCATTTCCATGTGTTTTCTACAGATTCTATAACATCTTCTATGGATACATATTTTTTTACCATTGCATTTGTTATAATTGCAGTTTTTTTGTTCATAAGAACACCTCCAATATTTGTTTGATTATAATATTATCATATTGTCTGACAAATTGCAATAACTTTTTGAATTTTTTCAAAAAGACTTTACACTTACAGCGCATAAGTGATATAATCGTTGTAAAGAAAACGATGGAAAGGGTAGTCAATATGGATATTATACCCATTATAAGTAAACAAAAGTATGAATCTGTAGCCGAACAGATAATGAAGCTTATAAGAGACAATGTTTTTGCCGAGGGAAGTCAGCTTCCGACAGAGGCTGAGCTTTCCGAAATGTTCAAGGTGGGCAGAAGCTCCGTGCGTGAGGCTATAAAGGGACTCCAGCTTGCAAATATCCTTACTGCCACCGCAGGAAGAGGAACACTTGTCTCCGACAATGCCCTTATAGCCATTGCCAATGTTGATTTGGGCGAGGTGCTCATGGATGAAAGCTCTCTTTCTGAACTCATAGAAATTAGGTGTATATTAGAGCCGGCTGCCGCAGGTATGGCAGCAAAGAGACGCACCGACGATGATATCGCCAAAATGAAAGATGCTATAGAAAGCATGAATGGCATCACCGATAAGCTTAAGCTTTTAAGACTCGGACACCGCTTTCATTCTTCGCTTATAGGCGCATGTAAGAACCGCATCATAATACAATTCCACGATTCTATATCCATGCAGCTTCTCAAGATGCGTGAAAAGGACTTCCTTACAAGAGAGGTTTACATACGCGATTTACACAAGCATCGTGAAATTCTGGATGCAATTATAGAAAGAGACGATAAAAAGGCTTCTTCGCTTATGCTCGAGCATCTTATGTCGGATTATTCGGAATATATATAATCAAAATTGCCCAAAAACTCTGTAAAAAACAAGAGATTTTGGGCAATTACAACGATTTACAATATTTCAAAACGGTGTTACAATCTAAAAGGTGATGAAAAAATGAGAGAAGAAACAACCTCGCTGCTTGTTGCAGCACTCGATGGTACACATGTACATTTGGAAAACCGACACTTAAGCCGCGGATTTTACTGGGTTTTATGGATTATGTATGCCTTTGTGTATATGACCAAAAGCTGCTTTACTGCGGCTATGGCATCCATGGTTGCCGAGGGTATTATAACCAAAACGCAGTCGGGCACAATAACTGCCGTGTTTTACATAGTCTACGGTCCGCTTCAGATTGTGGGCGGCTTTATGGCAGATAAATACAATCCCTACCGTATGATAAAATGGAGCCTTTTAGGAGGCGCCGCCGCAAATGCGCTTATATTTCTTCACCCTGATTATTCAATCATGCTTACTGCCTGGACATTCAATGCCCTTGCCCAGTTTGCATTGTGGCCCTGCGCATTTAAAATCATATCCTCACAGCTTGTAAGAAGCGACAGAAAGATGATGACATTTGGCATATCCTTTGGCACTACGGCAGGTGTGTTTCTTTCGTATCTTGTTGCCGCAATAGTTCCGAAATGGCAGTACAACTTCCTTATATCCGCTGTAGTTCTTCTCGCATTTGCTATTGTTATATATGTTATGTACAAAAAGCTTGTGCTTCCCAAGATGAAGCCCGACAGAGATGTATATGTATCCAAAAGCGGAAGGATTAAGTTTGAAAAAACCGAAAAGGAAAATGTTCCTGCAATGGGCCTTTTCTTAAAAAGCGGCTTCTTTATAATGTGTCTTCTTGTGTTCTGCCGTGTTGTTATAGATAACGGAATAAAGACCCTGTCGCCCGTAATGCTTATGGAATCGTATGAGATATCCCCGTCACTCAGCAATGCGCTCGGTCTCATAGTAATAGTTGCAGGACTTTTAGGAATGCTTCTTGTAGGTTTTGTATATCCAAGATTTGTACGCAATGAGCTTTGGGTGCATATGGGCATGCTTGTGTTTGCACTTCCGTTTACCGTGGCACTTAAAAACATGGTGCATATAGGTGCTCTCGGTGCAGTTGTTTCCATGTGTGTAATATCTGCGCTCTTTACCGCCATGCGAACTCTTGCATACAACTACAATTTAAGATTTGTAAAGTACGGAAAAAGCGGTACGGCTGCAGGAATAAGCAATGCTGCGGAATCTCTGGCAGTTATGGCGCAGAGCTACGGATTTACATACATTGCCGATAAATCGGGTTGGAATCCCGTTATGTCAATATGCGTTATAACGGTAATTGCTGCCGTTGTGCTTAATATCGGCGTTATATATTCATGGAGAAGATTTAAGAAAACTGAAAAAGCAATAGAAAGTTAAAAAATGCACAATAGTATTAAAACAGGAACTGTAAAAAGTTCCTGTTTTCGTTTTGTTGACAATAGTTATTGCTTGTGTTACAATAATATTACATGATTTAGAATAGTATTAATATATACATAAGGGGTGCAAAATGAAAGAGGTTAAGTTCTTAAGAAACAGAATGATTTTTCTCTTCGATATTCTCGCTGCTGCAATTATATATCTGGCGAGCATACTTTTTGTCTGCGGACTGCATCAGGGTACGCTTAGTGTATACAACTTCATGCCCGTAGCCTTTACAACGATTTTGTCAATATGCCTTGTGTTTTATATGGGCGGCGTATACAGAGTGCTCTGGCAGTATGCTGCCACCAAGGATTATGTAAGGATAAGCAGTTGTGCACTTATAGGCATTGCGCTCTCAATGGTACTTACACTTGTTTTGAGGTATTCCATGCCGCACAGATATTCAAGTGATGTGCGAGATGCGTTCAGAATTACATTTCTTATGTCTTCTGCGACATCGGTTGCATCCATAGGAATGCGTATGCTTATAAGGGTGTTTTCCAGAATGACTGTTCACCACGAACACGGCACAAATGAAGAAAACAAAAAGAAAATTCTCATAGTGGGCGCAGGTGTTGCGGCATCCATGCTCATAAGAGACATGAATGTAAACGAAAACCTAAATTTCAACATTGTCGGCATAGTAGATGACGATGTTTCAAAGCATGGCAATGTGTTTTGCGGGTACCCCGTAATAGGCGACAGAGATGATATTGTAGGAATATGCCAGAGACTTCGCGTGGATGAAATCTTCCTTGCCATACCCTCGGCAAGCACTACAGACAAAAATGAAATAGTGGAAATATGCACCAAGACAAAGGCTAAGATAAAGATAGTTCCTGCTCTCGACCAGGCCATATCATCACAGGGCAGCACAAAAAATATGCTGAGAAGTATACAGATAGAGGACCTTTTGGACAGACAGGCAATAGTTCTTGACAATAATCTTATATCTGAGTATATAGAGGATAAGGTGGTTGTTGTAACAGGCGGCGGAGGCTCCATAGGAAGCGAGCTTTGCAGACAGATAATGCGCTTTAATCCCAAGACACTTGTTATAGTAGACATATACGAAAACAATGCGTACGATTTGCAGATAGATTTAAACAGACTTTATCCCGACAATAAACCCAAGGTGCTCATAGCATCTGTAAGAGATAAGGAAAGACTGGAGTCCATATTTGAAGAGTACAAACCATATATAGTATTCCATGCGGCTGCGCACAAGCATGTTCCGCTTATGGAGGACAGCCCCGGCGAAGCTATAAAGAACAATGTATTTGGCACATACAATGTTGCTCTTTGTGCAGATAAATACAAGGTAAAGCGCTTTGTTATGATATCTACAGACAAGGCTGTTAATCCTACAAATATCATGGGTGCCACCAAGCGTATGTGCGAGCTTATAGTACAGGCAATGCAGAAGATAAGCGACACCGAGTTTGTTGCCGTGCGTTTTGGCAATGTGCTCGGCTCAAACGGAAGTGTAATACCGCTGTTTAAAAGACAGATAGAGCTTGGAGGTCCTGTTACCGTAACTCATAAGGATATAACAAGATTCTTTATGACCATACCCGAGGCGGCACAGCTTGTGCTTCAGGCAGCAAGCTACGCTAAAGGCGGTGAGATATTCGTACTCGATATGGGCAAACCTGTAAGAATATATGACCTTGCAAAGAATATAATAAGACTCTCAGGCTACACCCCGGGTGTAGATATCAAAATAGAGGTTACAGGCTTAAGACCGGGCGAAAAGCTCTTTGAAGAGCTTCTTATGAACGAAGAGGGTCTTACCAAAACAAGACACGAAAAGATATTCGTCGGCGCTCCGTGCGACATAACCATGGAGGAATTAAAACCAAGTCTTGACCTTCTTAAAGAAGCCACGGACAACAACGATATAAACGCTGTAAAGGATATTGTGGAAAAGGTAGTACCCACATATATCAAAAATCCCGATGTTGTAAACAAAACTCGCGAAGTTCATACAGTATAATGGTAGGTACAGTAATATTCAAGGATTTTGAAACAGGCTCTTACGAAACTATGCGTGTTACTGTGTATGACGGCAATTCATATGCGGATATAGACAGGGTACAGGAATTTTCCTCATGCATCGTGTCCTTGGAGCGTAAAAGCGCAGTATATGATGCATTAAGCTCGGACAATGCACCAAGACTTAATATGAAAGACTTGTTTGAGCTTTGCAAAAGGGCAAGGGAGTACCTTTATAAGCACGACTGGGTCACTATGGCAGATTTCCTGATTAGCGGCACAGACATATCGTTCAGATGCCGTTCTGTAAAAAGCGGAATATACTCTCCCATAGATATACGCACGGTCTACGATACTGAGAGACAACATATGTACAAGCTGTGCTTTGAGGATGATTCGAGTTATTTATGCTTGTCTGCAAGGTGTCATGTAGCAAACTATTGCCTTAAGATGCTTTTAGGTTTAGAGGACGATGTGTTCGGCATATCGGGCAGGGGAGTGTATATGGATGCTTCGCTTATAAAAGCAAAGAGTTCATATGCCGCAAAGATAAGAAAATCTGATTGTAAAGATGCTGTCTTTAGTCCGTGCACACATTCTCACATGGAGCTTATATCTGACTTTCGTTCCCTTAAGCTGTGCGCTTTGAAGAAAATAAAACAATCTTATTTCAAAGGCAAATCATTGGAAGAGCTTTCCTTGGAGATTATGGAAGATGAATACATAAAAAGTGCATCACATGAATTTACCGATAAGCTTTTGGAATATCTTGTAAACTACGATTTTTGTTTTGATGCAAAATCACACATTAAGTATATAAGTATTTACGATGCACTCTATCTTATGATGGATACAGGTGCCTCGGAGGATATTGGCAAAAGAGCTGCAGCCTTAAGCGCAAACATGAAACTAAGAAAAAAGCTGCCCTGTGCAGATTGCTATGACGGCATGGGCAGGGCATATAATATGTAAGAGAGGTATATATAATGAAAGCAAAAAACGGATTCAGTATAAAGGAAGTTGCAGGCAGCTTTGTAATAGTGCCTGTGGGCGAGAGACTTGTGGATTTTTCCGCTATGATTACCGTAAATGAAACGGGAGCATTTTTGTGGGAAAAGCTTCAGGACGATATAAGTGCGGATGCTCTTACTGAGGCACTCTGCAATGAGTACGATGTAGATGAAGATACAGCCAGAGCAGATGTGGCTGAATTCACACAGGTGCTCATTGCCAAGAAGGTAATAGAAGAATGATAATAAACGAAAATGCCAACTACAGCGAAAAGGATGTAATGCCGCTTGTGGAGGAGTGCCTTGCATGCGGGATGGATGTAAGAATGAAGGTATCGGGCATAAGCATGACACCCATACTCCATAACATCAAGGATTCTGTAGTTCTCACCAAAACGGACAGGGTAAAAAAGTACGATATTGTACTTTACAAAAGGACAAACGGCAAGTACATACTTCACAGAATAATAGGAAGAAAAAAAGGCGCCTTTGTTATGGCGGGGGATTTTGAAACCGAAAAGGAATACCCCGTGTATGAGGATATGATTATAGCAAAGGTCACTTCGTTTTGTCGTAATGGTAAGGACTACAAGCCCGAGGATATTGTAATAAGGCTCTATTCGGTGATATGGGTTTTGGTGTTCCCTGTAAGACAATGGATTTTGTATATGCTTAATTGTATTAGGAGGATTTTCCATGGGAAGAGGTAGGATGCAAGCGGCAAAATGGCTCTTAAAAAATGCAAGACTTATTTTGTGGCAGATGCTTTTGCTTTCGGCTTTGGGAATTTTAATATCTTACATATCGGTACGGTTTGCTCTTGCAAGCCGTGATTTGCTTGATTGTGCAACAGGTAATTTTGACGGAAACTTTAAAGGATGTATAATTACCATTGCGTTTCTTCTTGTAGCGGATATAACTGTGCAGAGTATATACAACATACTCTCTGTGCGTCTTGGCTCTCTGTACAAGAACAGTATGCAGAAAAAGCTTTTTAAAGATGTGCTTGGGGCGGATTTTGCTTCGCTCTCCGAATATCATTCGGGCGAGGTTATAAACAGACTTACAAAGGATGTTTCCCTTGTAAGCTCTAACATAGTGGATTTTGTGCCAAATGCCGTAATACTTATATCGGGAGTTATAATGAGCTTTTGGGCGCTTTTTGTAATAGATGCATCGCTCTCTGTTATCTGCATTGCTCTTGGACCTGTGGTGCTTGCAGGCTCTGTTTTCTACGGAAGAAGGGTTAAAAGACTTCATAAGGATTGCTTGGAGAGTGACGGGAAAATCCTATCCTTTATGCATGAGGGCATACAAAATCTTCTTATTATAAAGGCATTTCGCAAGGAGAAGAAGTTTGGTACTTTGGCTTCAAAGCTCCAGAGGGAGAATTACAAGCTCAACATGAAGGTCGGATATATAAGTCTTCTTGTAAATGTTCTTTACTTTCTGGCACTTACGGCGGCATATTACTTTGCTGTGGCATGGTGTGCGTATAAGATTCATAAGGGTATCATGACTGTGGGTGCATTTGCCGCAGTAATACAGCTTGTTGGCTCGGTGCAAGCACCGTTTAGGGAAATATCGGGCATGTTTTCCAAGTTCTTTTCAACATGTGCCTCGGCAGAGCGTATAATGGAGATGGAAAGCCTTAAGAAGGATTCATCCGAAAAAGTGCATATATCCCACTTTGAGGGCATAGAAGTTAATGGAGTGGATTTCTCCTATGGCGAAGAACAAGTGCTTAAAGACGCCTCACTCACCATTCAAAAAGGCGATATAATGGTAGTAACAGGAGGTTCGGGCATAGGCAAGAGCACACTCTTTAAGCTCCTTATGGGCATATATTCACCCGACAGGGGAGATATGTACATATATAATAGTAAAGAAAAGGTAAAGCTCGGTTCTCATACCCGAAGTGCCTTTTCGTATGTTCCGCAGGGCAATATGATAGTATCGGGCACCATTGCGGAAAATATATCATTTTTTGATGACAATGCCGACATGGCAAGGGTGGAAGAAGCGGCAAGAACGGCATGCATATATGATTACATATCCACTCTGCCCGAGGGTATGAACACCGCCATCGGCGAGGGTGGTCTGGGTCTTAGCGAGGGGCAGGCGCAGCGCCTTGCAATAGCAAGGGCACTTTACGAAAATGCCCCCGTAATCCTCATGGACGAAGCCACAAGCGCATTGGATGAGGACACGGAAACAAAGGTATTGGAGAGCATAAAATCGATTGGCGGAAAGACCTGCATAATAATAACTCACAGACCCAAAGCACTCGATATTGCAAATAAGCATTTGCATATAGAAAACAAGCATATACAGATTGTCTAAAATGCACAACGAAAAGCCGTTTTAATTGTACTAATTTAAGGATAAAAATTAAAAATTTGTATTGACAAGCAAGATTTACTTTGTTATAATTATTACAACAATCAGTATATTAAATGAAGGAGATGTGTGACAAAATGAAAATAAAGTTTTCAAAAACTTTAGCAATTGCTTGCATTTTATGCATGACTTTTGCAACCTTAACTGCTTTTGCTGACGTTACAGTAACAACCACCACTACATACGATTTCGAAGCTGCTGCTGATGCTGATATGACTATCACAACCACAGTTGCAGGACTCGAAAATAATGGTGAAATTACTTACTATGTAGAAAATGAAGATGGTATAGTTTATATCGATCAGACTACAGCAGCAAGCAAAACTGCTACCTTTACTTTCGTAGCTGCTACAAATGCTGTTCTCAAAGCTACAGCTAAGCATGGTTCTGATAAAGGCTATGCGTTCCCTACTTTTACTTTCAAAGCAGGTGCTAACTATTTAACACAGGGTACTCCTGGAGTTGCGAAGGTTCCTAATGCTTGGGGTGTTCCTAACGCAGGCGAAACTAAGATTACCGATGATGGCGGTTATATATTCCAGGGTATAGTATCTGGTACTGGTGCTGAGTATGGTGTTCAGATTGAAGGATACGATAAGCCTTTCCTTGCTAAAGGTTGTAATGTAGATGGCACATTCGTTGTAATTATCGATGGTATAAGTGCTGACGATGCTGCAAAGGCTGTTCCATATCCTGCTGAAAAAGTTGCAGCACAGAATTAAGAAGAGGAGGAGATTACAATGAAGAAATATACAAAACCCGCAATTCAGGTTGTAGAATTGTCTGTTAAGGAATCTCTTTCCGCACTTCCTACAGGTTTTCAGAGACTTGGAATGAAATCCCTTAGCGGTGCTGCCCGCAAGAATATCACTATTTACAAGACAGCTTCTAATGCTAGCGTAAATAGCTGAGAATCGAAAACATTAAATTAGTTTAAAATGAATTTTTCAAAGCAGTTAAATTCAATTTAATATCTGAGGTAAAAGAGATTGGCGACGGCCAGTCTCTTTTATTTTGTGTGCCGCTTGGGGAAGTATGCCGCTTGGGGACGTATGCCGCTTGGGGACGTACATTTTTTGGCACTATTCCCGCTGCGTTATTTGAGAACAAACAATTTCTTTTATTTTGATGTAATAGTTGAAAAAGAATATAAATTATGTTACAATACACATAGTAATACCATAATTGATACACAGGGTTTTCATGCTCATATATGCGAGGTAGATATGTTATCTAATTTACACACACATACAAATTTTTGCGACGGTAAGAGTACTCCCGAGGAGATAGTATTAAGCGCTATAGATATGGGCTTTTGTTCCATAGGTTTTTCGGGTCATGGATATACAGATTTCGACAAAAGCTACTGCATGACGGATACAAACGGCTATATAAACCAAATAAAAGCATTAAAAGAAAAATACCAAGATAAAATACAGATTTATCTTGGTGTTGAGGAAGACATAGCGCAATATGTTTGCAGAGAGAACTTTGATTACATAATAGGCTCCTCGCACTACTTTAACATAGACGGCAAGCTCCATCCTATAGATTTGAGCGCGGAGTATTTTAAAAAATGTATAGAATTATTTGGGGAAGATGTAAAAACTCTTTCCGAGAATTACTACAGTAATTTCTGCGACTACATTATCTGTCGCAAACCCGATATCATAGGTCACTTTGACCTTATAACAAAGTTCGATGAGACAGACGGCATGGGGTACTTCCTAAATAACTCCGACTATATTGAGATTGCGGAGAAATATCTCAAAATTGCTCTCAAAAGTGAGTGCATATTTGAAGTAAACACGGGTGCGATATCGCGTGGTTACAGGACAAATCCGTACCCTCAGGAGAATCTTTTGCACATTCTTAAGGAAAGTGATGCTAAAATCATGCTCACCTCGGATAGTCATAGTGCAGATACATTGTGCTTTGGTTTTGACCAGACGAGGTCTTTGTTAAAAGACATAGGTTTCTCGTATGTTTATGTACTTTATGACGGCAAATTTCAAAAACAACTTATAGAATAAGCAATGTATAGGAGACACACATGGATAATAATGCACTTATAGATACATACAGAAAAAAGCTCACCAATCTTCACGCTGTCACTGTCTTTATCGTACTTTTGATGGAGATAATAGTCTACATACTTTTTGTAATAAAAGGTAAAGAAACATTAGACATTTCTAATGATTATCTGATACTTGCAGTGGTTGTGCCTGCAATACTAAATATTGCAGGGCATATTGTTGCAAGATATATAGGCGGTGTCGAAAGTATAAACGACACCGTAAAAAACGCATCCATTGTGTATGCGGCAATTTTCACTGCAATAGTAGTATCTGTAGCACATCGGCACTATGTTGTTACATCCTGTGCCTTTGTGTTTCCTATGATACTTTGCACATTATTTAACAGCAGACGACTGCTTACACAGACTCTTGCGGCATCTGTTATAGGGCTTGTGGCTACATTTGCACTTGTTGCAGGAGAAATAGGCCTTAATATGTCTCTTGTTGTAAACTATATGGTTTTGTGCGGTTTTTTGGCTGTGTCATATTTTTCGGGCTGTGTTACTATAGATAGTTCCGAACTCAACCAATTTGTTATAGAAAACCAAGCCCTCACAAACAGGCGCTTAAGAGGTAAGCTAAATAAAGACCCCATGACAGACCTCTACAATCACAAGATGTTTCATAAGGTGCTTGCTAATACAGTTTTCGATGCCAATGAGGGCAATCTTGACTTTTGCCTCGCTATGTTTGATATAGATGATTTTAAGACCATAAACGACACCTACGGTCACGATTCGGGCGATGATGTGCTTCTTGCATTATCCAAAATTATAAAAAAGAATTGCAGCCGAGGGGATGTGCCGTTCCGATACGGAGGCGAGGAATTTGCCATAATAATGAAGGGAAGAGATATCTCTGCAGCACAGAGTATAATGCACACAATACTTACTGAGTTCAGAGTTTCCAAATTTGCTTTTACCAATGAAAGCCTCTCTTTTTCGTGCGGTATTGCACAACACGAAAAACACATGACAAAAGAAGCGATTTTCGATTTGGCAGATGACGGTATGTATTTTGTCAAAAATAACGGAAAGAATCAAATATATGTAAACAATAAATTGGAAGTGATAAAGTAATGAGAAAGACAAAAATAATTTGCACCTTAGGCCCTGCCTGCAAGGACGAGGATATATTAAAGAGGATGTGTCTTGCGGGTATGAATGTAGCAAGACTCAATTTTTCGCATGGTACACACGAGGACCACAAGCAAATGATAGAGCTTGTAAAAAAGGTAAGGCAGTCTCTTAATATACCTGTGGCAATACTGCTCGATACCAAGGGCCCCGAGTACAGAATAAGAACCTTTAAGGACGGTAGGATAAAGCTAAATGACGGCGACAAATTCACCTTTACCACAGAGGAAATAATAGGCGATGAGACTATAGTAAGCGTAAACTACAAGGGCCTCATAGACGATATAGAGCCGGGAGACAGAATTCTTGTAAATAACGGACTTGTGTGCTTTGAGGTGGACTCTCTCTCGGGAAACAAGGCAGAGTGTACGGTTATTACGGGGGGCGAGCTTTCCAACCAAAAGAGTATGAGCTTTCCGGGCAAGGTTTTAAAGCAGACATTCTTAAGTGAGCAGGACAAAAGCGACATACTCTTTGGTATAGAAAACGATGTGGACTATATTGCCGCATCCTTTGTTTCGTCGAAGCAGGATATAGCGGATATAAAGAACTTCCTCGATGCCAACGGCGGCGAGGATATAGGTATAGTCGCCAAGATAGAAAACCGTTCGGGTGTGGACAATATCCGCGAAATTTGCGAAATCTGTGAGGGAGTTATGATTGCCAGAGGTGACCTTGGCGTTGAGATACCCTTTAAGGAGCTCCCGGCAATTCAGAAAAAACTCACAACCACATGCCGTATGCTTGGTAAACGCATCATAACAGCCACCGAAATGCTCGAATCCATGATATACAACCCCAGACCCACAAGAGCCGAGATATCCGATGTGGCAAATGCGGTATACGACGGCACAAGTGCAGTAATGCTCTCGGGCGAGACGGCGGCAGGCAAATATCCTGTAGAAACCGTAAAGATAATGTCGGATATATGCGAAGAGACCGAAAATAATATCCATTACAACAAGCGTTTTAACAATACTGATTTTGAAATAAAAAGCAATATAGATGCCATATCGCACTCGGCGTGTAACATGGCAATCAAGGTAAACGCCAAGGCTATTGCGGTGTGCTCTCTCTCGGGAAAAACTGCAAGACTTGTATCGAGATTCAGACCCGTTGCCGATATAGTAGGTCTTACCACAAATCCAAAAGTTTGGCGCAAGCTTGCTCTTTCGTGGGGGGTTATGCCCATTCTTTGTGAGCAGTATCCCTCATCTGAGGTGATGTTCTATGCGGCATCAAAAAAGACACAGGAAATTCTTAAGCTTAATGGCGGCGACAACATCATAATAGTAGGCGGAACAACAAGCGGTGCATCAGGTCAGACAAATACTTTGCGTTTGGAATGCATATTATAAACGCTTTTAATAAGGAGATGCAAAAGATGAATTGTGAAAAATGCGAAACCCCATTGGCATATGGCACAAAATACTGCAATACCTGCGGTGAAAAGGTACCCAAGGGCACCGACGATGCCGAGTACAACGATACTGTATGGGCAAAGATAGACAAGGTAAAAGATGAATACGACAGCCTCATGTTTAAGAAGATTACAGGCAATATTGTGTTTAAGATTGTAGTTCTTCTGGCGGTGTTGGGTTACTTTTTCTTTACCATGTACGGACATCTTTCGGGAATTCGTCTTAAAGAGAACAGCGACTATACAATTTCGTACAATACCGAGCTTGACGAATACTATATTTCGCCCAAGGGCGCAAAGGCAAATTTGGAAATGTATGCACCCGTAGGTACAGACAAGCTTGTGTTTACCGCCATGATAGGCGAGGAAAAGGCAGACGAAAAGAATTTCACCCCTGCCCGGTATGAGAAAGAGGGCTATGAAATAGCAGAGGGTGAGTACGACTATATCGTTGTTAAAGCCATGCGAAATGGCAAGAAAGCTGACAGTGTTAAAATACTTGTTGTAAAGTAGGTAAGATGCCGTGAATATTAACAGAAACGAAGAAGTTCATTACTGTACCCATTGCGGTGCGGTAAATAAGAAGAGTGCAGTAGAGTGCACAGAGTGTGAAAAGAAAATATTTACAAAATACCGCCCGTTTTATGACTTTCTTAAAAAGCATACCAAGGATGAAGCCTCGGGTGCGGCAGTGGATTCTGTGTTCAGCCTTATACAGAAGTTCCTTTTGTCGCATGTGTACGGAATTGCACTTTCGGTATCGATTGTGGCAACAACTGTAGCGGCGGTGCAGGCATCTCAGCCTCACATAAAAAAGGTGGATGCACCGATTAGTGTATCTGTATCGTCTCCGCAAGATAATACCGAGACAGGACAAAAAGAGCAAAACTTTGAGCTTACCGAAGATGATTTGTATGCTTTTGAGCATCTTGCATGTAATTATGATGCCTTTGTAGATACAAGGCGCTCATCTGATGGCTATTGGGACCAGAGTGTAAAGTATTACGGTGATGCGAGCGAAATGTATGCCGAAAACAACATCGATGGTTTTAACTATGTTGGTGTACATGATATGATATCAAATCCCATAGACTTTCATATGGTAGATGAAGACCCCGCAATAAATCAGGATGCTTACGATATGAGCTATGTATACGAAAGCAGGCGTACTCTGCCCGATACCGCTGTTACAGGCGCATCCTGCACTACCGAAATTGCAAAAAAGCTTCATGCAGACGGCTACAAGGTTGCCGAGTGTAACTATATGCTTAATTCGGGTATAGGAGAACACGATTTCGAGAATCATACAGGCGGTACAGACCTTAGAAGACTTGTATATAAATTCGTGTTTGTAGAAAATAATGGCGATTGGTACATAGTTGAGGATAGACTTTTAGAAAATTATCGTGTATAATATTTAAAAAGGGGGATTTATATGCAAAGAGAAACATACACACTTAGTATTGCAGACATTGTATTTAACATAGATACATACCCCGATGAATATACAAGGCAGATGTTTTCGCCGTATATTACAAAGGATGCAGATTGCACAGATGGTGTGAATATAAGGTGCACCCGCACAAAAGACTCCATTCCCGAGCCAAACGGCAAGCTTCTTACACAGAGGGAAATCGCCAACTGGTATCATATGGGTGAAGGTAAATATACGGTGGTATTCAAAGACCCGTCGGAAGATTTTGTAAGTGCCTCGTTTACATACGACAATGCCTCTAAAAGTGCAGAGGTACTTCTTATGGATGTAGCAGAACTTCACGGCACGGATGATATGTACTTTTTGTACAATATATTGGAATATGTGTTCAGACTTGCTCTTATATTCAGCGGCGGATTTGCAGTTCATGCTTCATCCATAGTGCAGGATGGCTTCGGTGTGGCTTTTTCGGCAGTGTCAGGTACGGGAAAATCTACCCACACAGCCTTGTGGCAAAAGGTGTATCCCGATACCGTTATACTAAATGACGATGCTCCTGCCATGAGGCAAAAAGACGGCATATGGTACATATACGGAACTCCCTGGGCAGGTACAACGGGCATAAACGAGAATATGTCTGCACCGCTTAAGGCGCTGGTGTTTCTTGAGCGCAGCGATACAAACACAATACGCACCCTTTCTGCACTTGAGGGTATACAAAGAATTTTTGAAGCTATAACACATCCTGTGTCCGATGAGCTTATGGGGATTGTACTTAATACACTTTCGTCCTTTATATCAGGTTCCAAGATGTGCGTCCTCGGTTGCAATATGACAGATGACGCGCCCAAAACAGTCAAAGAATATTTATATAAATAAGGAGACTAAAGAAATGAAAAGAGTTTTATCAGTATTTATGGCGGTGGCACTTCTTATGGGAGCGCTGCCCATCATGGCAAATGCGGCTTTTCCTGATTTGGCGCAGTCGCACTGGGCATACTCACAGGTTGAGCGCCTTGTGGCAGACGGCACTATAAACGGTATGCCCGATGGCACTTTTAAGCCAAACAGCACAGTTACCCGTGCGCAGTTTGTAAAGATGCTCGGAAAATCCGATGTTAAGTTTACAAACGGCTTTGCCGATGTTCCGGAGGGCAACTGGGCATATGAATATGTAATGTATTCTCAGCTCAACGGCGATGCAGACGGCAAATTCAGACCCAATGACCCCATAACAAGAGACGATGTTGCAAAGCTTCTGTACAAGCGTTTTGCAAATGGTGCGGTTGTAAGGGCACCATATTCCATCTCGGGTCAGGGTACAGACTCCAAGGCTACAGCATGGGTGTACAACACAGGTCTTATTATAGGCTCGGACGGACTTAATCTCCGCCTTGCCGATACCCTCACAAGAGCAGAAGCGGCTGTGCTTATAGTAAGAGCCAAGGAATTAAACCCCACGGCATATATTAATTTTGCAGACAAGTTCTCCTCCGAGGTGTACAAGAACATATACGAAAAGTCCGATATATTCGACAGCGCATATGACGAAAATGCAAACATAACCTACGAAGAGCTTGCCATAGCAGCTATGAGATATCAGTATGGCTACAGAACACCTGCCGTACGCTATGAGTATTCCATAAAGTATGAGGGTGATTATGCAAAGCACTGGGATATAGCCTGCAGATATGCAGTTGATGAAAAGAACTACGGCTCTACCGAGGATAGTGCCAAGAAATATGCAACCGTAGAGGATGCCGTGGCTATACTTACACTTGGTGCCAAAAATAATATCTACAAAGACGCAAGTGTAGTAAAGGCAGACGGAAAGACATATTCCGATGTTTCGGTAAAGGACGCTTCCTCAAACTTTGCAAATGTTATGAGCTATGCGTATAATTTCGGTATAAGCTTAAATACAGGCGATACCTTAGATGCCAAAAAGCTTATAACCAAAAAAGAAGTTGCAATGATACTTCTTCAGTATCAGCTTTACTTCGGCTCCGAGGTGGTATATCACTGCGGATATGATTCGGGCTATCTTACACCGTATACAAGACTAAAGGCAGAACTCTACCCCTCAAACAGCAGTTTTTATGCTCACATTGCAAATGATATTCCAAATGTTGTATACGAAACACCCTTCCCTGCAAAAGCAGATGTAAAAATCGCTCCCAAGGACTTTGCAACAACTGCCGCAATGCTTGGCTACACCTATGCAACAAGCTTTATGTATGTGGCAGAAGAGGCTTATGAGAAGGGCGGAGACATATATATCGACTTCTATCCCTCGCTTACAATGAGACTTGCCGATAATACCGAACTGTACAGAGTAAAGCTCACAGTGAAAAAGGCATTTGACGGTATGAAGCTTTCGGATGTACTTGACCTCAAAGAGGGCGTTGCCGACAGAGAATTAAAGAGCGGAGATGCACTTTGGGTAGATGTTAATTCAAACCAGTCCACAATAGGCAAACTATATATTGATTATGAACTTATGACTATAGATCAGATAGTTAAATAGATGTTTTGACAAAAACCCGTTTTTCTTGGCACTACCACCAAAAAAACGGGTTTTTTTGGTCGGTTTGACGGGAAAAATTTGTACATAATAACTATTGCATAAAAATGAAAATTTTGCTATAATGATTACATACCAAATATACCTAGGAGGTAGTAAGTAAAATGAAAAAGAGTGAATTAGTTGCTGCTATTGCTGAAAAAGCAGAATTAAAGAAAGTTGATGCTGAAAAGGCATTAAACGCATTTGTTGATGCAGTTACAGAAGCTTTAGCTAAGGGCGATAAGATTGCTTTAGTTGGTTTCGGTACTTTTGAAACAAAGAAGCGTGCTGCAAGAACCGGTAAGAATCCTCAGACCGGTGCGGTTATCAAGATTGCAGCTTCTACTGTTCCCGCATTTAAGGCAGGCAGAGGCTTAAAAGACGCTGTTAACAAATAATAGCTATTTTGAATTTATGCCCCGCAGTTAAATGCGGGGCGTTTTTCATGTTATGGGAGGCATATTATGGATAGGGAAGACATTATCGCAAGACAACAGGGTATAAAGGTTAAGCCACAGGTCCGCGAAAGGACTCTTTTTGGTGAATATCTCCGATATTGGTATATTTTGATTTTGACGGTACTTATGTGCTATCCCGGATATGCCTGCGAGGTTTTGTTTTATAACATTATGATTATAAATAATCTTGCACCCTTTGGTGCGGCGGTTATATCCATCTTTTTGGGCGGTCTTATAAGCACAATACCGTTTCTTATACTAAACATTGTTTTGTGTGTTAAGAAAAAGAAGTATTATGCAATTGTATTTCAGATAGCCGTTATGGAGATAATAGGATTGGCATTTTTTCTGTACAATCAGATTCAGCTTACGGGAGTTTGAGGTTTATGTTAAGGATTTCCAATATCAAGATACCCGTGAATTCTAATCTTACACTTACCGATGCAGTATGCAAAATAATTTCGGTTAACCCTGTCGATATAGAAAAGCTAACTCTTATAAGGCGCTCAGTGGATGCCAGAAAAAAGGGACAGATATTCTATGTGCATACCGCACTTGTGTGTGTAAAAAATGAGGATAAAATATTAAAAAAGGGAATAAAAGATGTAGAAGAGTATTCATATGAGCCCTACAGCTTTCCTTACAAAAATATAAGCTCGCAGTTTAGACCTGTCGTCATAGGCACAGGCCCTGCCGGGCTTTTTTGTGCTCTTATGCTTGCAAGGGCAAATCTTAAGCCCCTTGTGTTCGATAGGGGTCAGAGCGTGGAAAAGCGCGTAGAAACCATAGAGAATTTTAAGAAAACGGGCACTCTCAATATAAATTCAAATGTTCAGTTCGGAGAGGGCGGAGCAGGTACATTCTCCGATGGTAAGCTCACCTGCGGTCTTAATGATATGCGTATGCGCTTTGTACTGGACGAATTTGTAAAGGCAGGTGCCCCCGGGGAGATATCCTACCTTGCAAAACCTCACATAGGCACCGACTACTTAAGAGAGGTAGTAAAAAATATGCGCCTTGAGGCAGAGAGCCTTGGCGCTAAGTTTCATTTTGATTCACAGTTTACCGATTATATTCCTATGGAGCACGGCTACAGGGTGGAGATAACAAACACCCAAAACGGAAATAAAACCTTTTATGATTGCGATAAGCTCGTGCTTGCGCTTGGCCACTCCTCGAGAGACACATATGAGCTTTTGCACACCAAGGGTCTTAAGATGGAAAAAAAGCCTTTTTCCGTGGGTGTAAGAATAGAGCACAGAAGAGAATATATAAATAAGCTTATGTACAAGGACGAGCATTTTGCGCAGTCTCTGCCTGCGGCAGACTACAAGCTGAGCTGCCATCCCGACGGCAGAGGTGTGTACACCTTTTGTATGTGCCCGGGCGGTGAGGTTGTGTGCGGCTCATCCGAGGAAAATGCAGTTGTAACCAACGGCATGAGCTATTTTGCACGCGATTTGGACAATTCCAACAGTGCGCTTTTAGTATCTGTTTATCCCGAGGATATTGAGGGGGACTCACCTCTTTCGGCTATAGAATTTCAAAGGAGCATGGAAAGAGCCGCTTATGATATGGGCGGGGGAGGCTACTTTGCCCCGTGCCAGAGGGTAGAGGATTTTTTAAATAGAGTTCCCACAACCTCTTTTGGCGTGGTTGCACCAAGCTATATGCCCGGTGTCAGGGCGGCAAACCTCTGGGATATACTTCCTCGCTTTGTAGCCGAGGGCATATATGATGCCTTAAAAGAAATGGATAAGAAAATGCACGGGTTTATGCTTGCCGATGCCGTTCTTACAGGCGTGGAAACCCGTTCGAGCGCGCCACTTCGCATTTTGCGTGATGAAACGATGCAGTCCTCACACAGAGGTATATACCCCATAGGCGAGGGCGCAGGCTATGCAGGAGGTATAATGTCTGCGGCAATAGACGGAATAAAGTGTGCCGAGAGTATTTGCGGTGTTCTATAACAAAAAAACTCACTTTCAAAGTGAGTTTTTTTGTTTGAGTAAATCAGTAATCATATATAATTTTTGTTCAAATTTAACGCCGTAGTCGTATACACCAAGCTCATCCTGAGTGTTTAATATGCTTTCATATACAAAGTCGGTAGCGATTTTAAGGGCATCGTACAGACTAAAGCCGTATGTTATGGCAGAACACAGTACACTTGCAAATATATCGCCGGTTCCGTAGTAGCAGCCCTCTATTTTATCACGAAGATATATGTGCTTTTCCTCGGTTTGTGTGTCAAAGCACATTGAGCCTACCTTGCTGTTTTCGGAAAGCCCTGTTATTATTATGCTCTTTGCGCCTATATCCTTTAGCGCATAAGCGAGGCTTTCTACATATCGGGTATCGTGGTTTTCGCAGTAGTCTATACCCGCGAGATATGCCGCCTCTGTAACATTGGGGCAGATTATATCTGCATATGCGCACAAAGAGCGCATCTTTTTGGCAAACTCTGTATTAAAGCCTGCATACAGCCTGCCCTCATCGCCCATTACGGGGTCTACAAAAATGAGATTATCAGGACGGGAGAATTTTTTAAAGAAATCCCCTACAATGTCGAGCTGATGTATGCTTGCCAGATACCCCGAATATATGGCATCAAACCTTGCGCCAAGCTTCTGCCAATGGGTGTAAATGCCCTCCATGTCGTCTGTTAAATCCCTAAAGGTGTATTCTGTAAAGTTGGCGCCTGTATGGGTGGACAGCACTGCAGTAGGAAGCGGCACAGCTTCTATGCCGAATGCAGATATTATAGGAAGTGCCGCAGTAAGAGAGCACTTGCCTATGCAGGATATATCCTGAATTGTTACTAAGCGTTTCTGATGCATATTAACCGCCTTTTCATACAAAAAAGGGGAGCATTAACTATACTCCCCGCATTTACTTTATTACTTTATGACTCTGATCCAACCCTCGGGAGCTTCTATTCTGCCCATCTGTATACCTGTTAAGGTATCGTAGAGCTTCTTGGTTACAGGGCCCATTTCGTTCATGCCGCTTGGCAGACAGATTTCTTTGCCGTGGTCTACTATTTTACCTACGGGGGAGATAACTGCCGCAGTACCGCAGAGACCGCATTCTGCCATTTCACTAACTTCCGAAAGGGGAACAGGTCTTTCCTCTGCTTCGAGACCTAAGTAATCCTTAGCCACCTGTACAAGAGACCTTCTTGTTATAGAGGGGAGGATAGTGGGGGACTTGGGTGTTACAACCTTGTTGTCCTTTGTAACAAAGAGGAAGTTTGCACCGCCTGTCTCTTCCACGTATGTACGGGTTTTGGAATCTAAGTACATATTTTCGTCATAGCCCTCATCGTGAGCAGTAACTATGGCATGAAGACTCATTGCATAGTTAAGACCTGCCTTTATATGACCTGTACCGCAAGGAGCAGCACGGTCAAAATCGCATACACGGAGTGTCAGGGGCTTTGCACCGCCCTTGAAGTAGGGGCCTACGGGTGTAGCCAGAATTCTGAACTGATACTCTGTAGCGGGTTTAACACCTATTACTGCATTGGATGCAAACATATAGGGTCTAAGGTAAAGTGAAGCACCGCTTCCGTAGGGGGGTACCCACTCGGCATTAGCTTTTACAACCTTTTCTACAGCTTCTATGAATTTGTCTACGGGATATACAGGCATCTCAAGTCTTTCGCATGAGTCTGCCATTCTCTGTGCGTTAAGGTCGGGGCGGAATACAACTATATCGCCCTTTTCGGTGGTATATGCCTTAAGACCTTCAAAGCAGGTCTGTGCATACTGGAGTACGCCTGCACATTCGTTTATTACTACATTGTTGTCTGTGGTAAGCTCGCCTTCGTCCCATTTGCCGTCCTTGTAGTTGGCAACGAAGCGGTAATCGGTCTTCATATAGGCGAATCCGAGTGAGCCCCAATCGATATCTTTCTTCTGCATATTTATCATCCTTTCGCTATGTACATTACTAATATTCTTATAGTATAGCACACATATTAACAAATTTCAAATATTATTTTTCAGAAAATGCTTGCATTTTCAAAAAAACAGTGCTATAATACTTTGCAACGGAGATGATATAAGTGATACAATCCATAAGCAAAAACTATACAGAATATTATCGATTTAGCACTTTTAAGGGCTATGTCTTTTTTGCGTATGATTTTTGCAAGGATGAGTGTTAGTTTTGTACCGTTTATAGTATTTTAATTTATATTACGGAGCTCATTTTTGCGAGGCTCCGTATTTTTTTGTAATTCATGTGGCTTTGCAAGCTCCTAAGGAGGAATTTTTTATGATTATCATTATGAAACCGCGCACCACCGACAGCGATGTAAATGCCGTAGCACAAAAGCTCAAGGAAAGCTACGGTGTGAGCATTCAGGTAAACAAGGGTGTGGATTGCACCGTGCTCGGTGTAATAGGAAACACCAACATAATTGACATCGACAAGGTAATGCTTCTTGACAATGTAGAAAAGGTTATGCCCGTAAGTGAGTCATATAAGAAGGTAAGCCGTAAATTCCACCCCGATGACACCATAGTGGATTGCAGCGGTGTTAAGATGGGCGGAAACAAGCTAAACATAATAGCAGGTCCCTGCTCTGTGGAAAGCAAGGAGCAGATAGAGACCATAGCAAGAGATGTAAAGGCTTCGGGCGCATCCATGCTAAGAGGCGGTGCATACAAACCGCGTTCCTCGCCGTACTCGTTCCAGGGACTTGAGCTTGAGGGACTTGAGATGCTTATCCACGCGAAAGAACAGACAGGACTTCCCATTGTTACCGAGATTATGTCTCCCCAACTTGTAGAGAAATTTGACGAGTGTGTGGATGTAATTCAGGTTGGCGCAAGAAATATGCAGAATTTTGACCTCTTAAAAGAGCTTTCCAAAACAAGAAAACCAATCCTTTTAAAAAGAGGACTTTCAGCAACCATAGAGGAATGGCTTATGAGTGCCGAGTACATCCTTGCAGGCGGCAACCCCAATGTAATCCTCTGCGAGAGGGGTATTAGGACATTTGAAACCTACACAAGAAACACTCTCGATTTGAGTGCCGTACCTGCCGTGAAGAGACTTTCGCATCTTCCTGTGGTTATAGACCCGTCTCATGCAACAGGTATCAACTGGATGGTAGAGCCTCTTGCCATGGCTTCTGTTGCCGTGGGTGCAGACGGTCTTATAATAGAGGTACACAACGACCCCAAAAACGCCAAGTGCGATGGTGCACAGTCCATAACCCCTGCTGAATTTGATTCGCTTGTAAAGAAGATTTCCAAGATTGCACCTGATTTTAACAAGACCTTATAACACCAAAAAGCCTGCCAATCGGCAGGCTTTTGATATTTTGTTTGGCTACAAGTTCACAGATGTCATGAATTAAAAAAGGTGCACCGGCAAAGCCAATGCACCGAAAAACGCATGACTCTGATTGTTACCACACAAACCGACATATCAAAAGAAAACCGTCGAAAAGAGCGTGCGTTTTTGCCTAAACAAAAACAGACGATTTTTCTCCTAATATTAAAGTTTGTGTGGTAGGTTTATTCTAACACATATACCTTAAACCGTCAAGGATAAGCTTTATAAAAACACCTTGAAAAATGTATAAATTTGTCATATAATACGTTTTAAAGGTAAGACCTAAACAAGCGTAAAGATAAGGCGGTTATGCTATCATCTCCGAGAAAGGAGGTGGTCGCTATGGATAATGAATACATAATTTCATTTATGATTATTTTGTTACTTTTAGTAATTTCCATAAAAAAATAACGCCCACGGTCAAATGAAGCGTTATTTTTACAAATAAACTTTTTTGGCATAACCGTTTGAGGTCTTGCCTTTTTCTATAATTATTATACAGCTAAAATATTGTTATGTCAATCAATAATATGAATATACTTGTTATTTTTTAAAAAAAGTGATAGAATAAATACATGAAAATTATGAAAGGAGGATAAACGGTGCAGGATTTTAAGGTAGTATCTCCCTATGAGCCAAAGGGCGACCAGATTAAAGCCATAGACGAGCTTTCGAGGGGAATTACAGAGGGCATGCGCGGTCAAACCCTCATGGGTGTTACAGGCTCGGGCAAAACCTACACAATAGCCAAAACCATAGAGAGAGTAAATAAGCCCACCCTGGTCTTAGCACACAACAAGGTGCTTGCGGCACAGCTATGCAGCGAATTCAAAGAGTTTTTTCCAAACAATGCTGTAGAATATTTCGTGTCCTACTACGACTACTATCAGCCCGAGGCATACATTCCCAGTACCGATACCTTTATAGAAAAGGACTCCTCCATGAATGACGAAATAGACCGCCTGCGCCACAGCGCAACTGCGGCACTTTTTGAGCGCAGGGATGTCATAATTGTTGCCAGCGTTTCGTGTATATACGGTCTGGGCGACCCCGATGATTACAAAAACCTCATGTTAAGTCTCAGGGTAGGCAACGAGTACGACAGAGATATGCTTCTTAGAAAGCTTGTGGATATGCAGTACAGAAGAAATGACATAAGCCTTGAGCGAGGCACATTCCGTGTGAGAGGCGATGTACTTGAGGTGCTTCCCGTAGGACAGGGCGAAAAGGCGGTAAGGATAGAATTCTTCGGTGACGAGATAGACAGAATATGTGAAATAGATACCGTAACGGGCGAGGTTACTGCCATGCGTACCTATACGGCGCTCTTTCCTGCTTCGCATTATGCCACAACAGCAGAGAAGATGAGAAGAGCAATAGGAACAATATCCGATGAGCTTACAGAGCGTCTTGCGGAATTAAAATCGCAAAACAAGCTTTTGGAGATGCAAAGGCTTGAACAACGCACCAACTACGACCTCGAAATGATGCAGGAGATAGGCTTTTGTCAGGGTATTGAAAACTATTCCCGCCATATAAGCGGAAGAGAGCCAGGCAGTGCGCCCTATACCCTCATAGACTATATGCCCGATGATTTTCTGCTTGTAATAGATGAATCTCATGTTACCATACCGCAGGTAAGAGCTATGTATGCGGGCGACCGTTCTCGAAAGACCGCGCTTGTGGACTATGGCTTCCGCCTGCCGTCTGCCTTTGATAACAGACCTCTGTGCTTCGAGGAATTTGAAAAGAAGATAAATCAGGTGGTATTCGTAAGCGCAACCCCTGCCGACTACGAAAAGGAGCATTCCTCCAAGGTGGTAGAGCAGGTAATCCGACCCACAGGACTTGTGGACCCCGAGGTTATAGTGCGCCCCGTAAAAGGTCAGGTGGACGACCTCATAGGCGCTATAAACGAGGTTACCGAAAAAAATCAGAGGGTGCTTGTAACCACCCTTACAAAGAAAATGGCAGAATCTCTTACCGACTACCTGCACGATGTAGGCATAAAGGTGCGTTATCTTCACAGCGATGTGGAAACAATAGAGAGAATGGAAATAATAAGGGATTTGCGCCTTGGTGTGTTCGATGTGCTTGTGGGAATAAACCTGCTCCGTGAGGGACTCGACATTCCCGAGGTAAGCCTTGTAGCCATACTCGATGCCGACAAAGAGGGATTCCTCAGAAGCGAAACCTCGCTTATACAGACTATAGGCAGAGCCGCACCTAATGCCGTGGGCAGAGTAATTATGTATGCGGACGAAATTACCCGTTCCATGAAAAGCGCCATAGACGAAACCAACCGAAGACGCGCTCTGCAGGAAGAGTTCAATCGTGAGCATGGCATAGTACCTGCCACCATTACAAAGGATGTAAGAGGCATCATAAAGACATATGTAGAGGACGATAAGGGTGCCGACACAGCCGTGGAAATGAGTATGGAAGAGAAAATTGCAAATCTTACACTCCTTATGCACAAGGCGGCACAGGAGCTCGAATTCGAAGAGGCGGCACGCCTGAGAGACGAAATTACAAGAATCAAAAAGCAAAACGAAATGTAGGAGAATACACATGCCAAAGGATACAATATATATTCGCGGTGCAAGAGAGCACAATCTTAAAAATATAGATATATCCATACCCAGAGACAAGCTTGTGGTATTTACGGGGCTTTCGGGCTCGGGTAAGTCTTCGCTTGCCTTTGATACCATATATGCCGAGGGGCAGCGCAGATATGTGGAGTCGCTTTCCTCGTATGCAAGGCAGTTTCTGGGACAGTTGGACAAGCCTGATATAGACTATATCGAGGGACTTTCCCCTGCCATAAGCATAGACCAGAAGACCACAAGCCACAATCCGCGCTCTACTGTGGGCACCGTTACGGAAATTTATGACTATTTTCGACTTCTTTTTGCAAGAACAGGCATTATGCACTGCCCTAAATGCGGCAAGACCATAGCCTCACAATCCATAGATGAAATTGTGGATGCCATAATGGCACTTGGCGAGGGAACAAAGCTGCAGATACTTGCACCTATAGTAAGAGAGAAAAAGGGCACACATCAGAAAGTGTTTGAAAATGCAAAAAAGAACGGCTTTGTAAGGGTGCGTATAAACGGAGAAATACACGACCTCTACGAAGACATATCGCTCGAAAAGAACAACCGCCACACCATAGAGATAGTAGTAGACAGAATTGCCGTTAAAGAGGGCATCATATCCAGAATTACCGATTCCGTTCAGACCGCACTTGAAATAGGCGGAGGTATTGCCATAGTTGTGCTTACAGACGGCACAGAGCTTGTGTACAATCAGAATTTTGCCTGCCGTGACTGCGGTATAAGCATGGAGGAGATGACACCGCGTTCATTTTCATTCAACAGCCCCATAGGTGCGTGCAAAGAGTGTCTGGGACTTGGTATGCTCATGGAGATAGACCCCGACCTTGTGGTAGCGGATACCTCAAAGTCAGTGTTTGACGGCGGTATAGATGTGTGCGGATTTAAAAATATCGGTGACGATGGCTCATATTCGCGCCTTTGGATAGAAGCGCTCGGTCAAAAACACGGCTTTAATCCGAACAAGGCAATAGAGGATTTGACCGATGAAGAGTACAATCTAATAATGTACGGAAGCGATGAGCCTCTTACCATAGTGTACATGGGAGAAAGAAAGACGCGCCCCTTTGAAGGCATAATAAATACATTAAAGAGACGCTACAAGGATTCGTTCTCGTCATTTATGAAAGCGGAGATAGAGTCACTTATGAGCAGTAATCCCTGCCCCTCGTGTAAGGGCAGAAGACTTCGTGACGAAATACTTGCAGTTACCATAGGTGATAAGAATATAGCCGAGGTGTGCGAGATGAGTATTCGTGATACAAAGGCATTCTTCGACTCACTTACATTTACCGACACGGAAATGATAATTGCAAAGCAGATTTTAAAGGAGATAAATTCCCGACTTCAGTTCCTCATAGATGTAGGCCTTGACTACCTTACCCTCTCCCGCAATGCAGGCAGTCTCTCGGGCGGTGAGGCACAGAGAATACGTCTTGCCACACAGATTGGCTCAAGCCTTATGGGAGTTCTTTATATACTCGATGAGCCGTCAATAGGACTTCATCAGAGGGACAACGATAAGCTTCTTGCAACCTTAAAGAAGCTTCGTGACCTTGGCAACACTCTCATAGTAGTAGAGCACGACGAGGACACAATGAGGGCGGCAGACCATATTGTAGACATCGGCCCCGGTGCAGGTATTCACGGAGGGTATGTGGTTGCCGAGGGCACGGTAGAGGACATAGAAAACTGCGAGGAGAGCATTACGGGGGCGTATCTTAGCGGAAGAAAGAAGATAGAAGTACCCGCAGAGCGCCGAAAAGGAAACGGCAAGGCAGTTTCCATTAAAGGTGCAAGTGAAAACAACTTAAAGAATATAGATGTTGATTTTCCCTTAGGTAAATTCATATGCGTTACGGGTGTTTCCGGCTCGGGCAAATCGTCTCTTGTAAACGAAATATTAAACAAGAGCCTTTCCGCAAAGCTCAACCGTGCAAGGAAAAAAGCAGGTAAGCACAAGAGCATAAAGGGTGTAGAGAATTTAGACAAGGTCATAAGCATAGACCAGTCGCCAATAGGCAGAACACCGCGATCCAATCCTGCTACCTACACGGGTGTATTCGGCGATATAAGAACTGTATTCTCGCAGACAAATGAGGCTAAGTTGCGTGGCTATCAGCCCGGAAGATTCAGCTTCAATGTAGCAGGCGGACGCTGCGAGGCTTGTCAGGGTGACGGCATCATAAAGATAGAGATGCACTTTCTCTCCGATGTGTATGTACCCTGCGAGGTGTGCAAGGGCAAGCGCTACAACAGAGAAACCCTTGAGGTTAAATTCAAGGGTAAGAATATAAGCGATGTACTTGATATGACGGTGGAAGAGGGATTAAGCTTCTTTGAAAACATACCCAAAATCCGCAGAAAGCTTCAGACCCTCTACGATGTGGGACTTGGATATATAAAGATAGGTCAGCCCTCCACACAGCTTTCGGGCGGTGAGGCGCAGAGGGTAAAGCTTGCCACAGAGCTTAGCCGTAAGTCTACGGGCAGGACCCTGTATATACTCGACGAACCTACAACGGGGCTTCACACGGCAGATGTGCATAAGCTTATAGAGGTACTGAGTATCCTTGCAGACAGCGGTAATACAGTTGTGGTTATAGAGCACAATTTAGATGTTATAAAGATAGCAGACCATATCATAGACTTAGGCCCCGAGGGCGGCGACAAGGGAGGAACTCTGGTATGCACAGGCACTCCCGAAGAGGTGGCTGAGTGTGAGGCATCGTATACGGGCAGGTATCTTAAAAAGATTTTGAGGTGAACTAATGGGTATATTTGAACTCTTTTCGGGTGTTGTAAAGTTCATACTTATAGGCATTGTCTACCTTTTTATACTAAAGGTTGTAAAGATGGTGTACCTTGATATATCGGACACCAAGAGAGCACGCAGGCAGATAACCGAGGGCATGGCGTATCTTAAATATTCGGGCAGGAAGAAAGACCTCGAATACAAAATATATGATACCTATGCCGTAAAGGAAGAGACATCTGTAGGCAGAACACGCAAAAACGACATCTGCATACCTGCACCCTTTATGTCCTCTCAGCATGCAAGGATATTCTTTGCCGACGGCGAATTCTACCTGGAGGACCTCGGCAGTACAAACGGCACTCTCTTAAACGGCAAGCATGTGGGTAACTACACACTCCCCATAAAAAGCGGAGATAAAATATCCTTTGGAAGCCTTAAGTTTACCTTTATGGAAAACAGCGATGAATAGGGGTGGTACTGTATGAAATTCCGATTTGGTGCAGTAGCCATGGTACTTTCGTTTGATATAATCTGCTTTGCGCTTTTGTGTCTTTATCCCCATGTGGATTACAAAGCTCTTTTCACAGCCATGGCAATTTGCTGCGGCAGTATACTTATAACATATATCGCAATATATGCATTTGGTCTGGGTGACCCGTATCCGTTTCTTATTGTATCTATGCTGTCATCAATGAGTATTATAATACTCTACAGTCTGGGTATTCAGCAGAGCGCCGCATATGAGAATCCCTCGAAATCCTTAATTACCATTGCCCAAAATCAGCTCAAATGGTTTCTTGTGGGGATAGGAATATTTTATATAAGCTATGCAGTATACAGAAGCTTTTCGGGATGGAAGAAGCTTAATTTCCTCTACATAGGGCTTACTCTTGTGCTCTTTGCCGTAACGCTCGTATTTGCAAAGGCGTTGGGCGGTGCCCGCAACTGGATAGAAATAGGCGGTATAGGTATTCAGCCGTCGGAAATCATAAAGCTTTGCTTCTGCTTTGCCATGGCATCGTTTTTCTGTACCAAGACTAAGCTCAGGGGCTTTAAAGAGAGGGTTATACAGATAAAAAGGCAGGATGTGTATACGGCAGTTTTTGTATACAGCTGTTTGCTTTTGTTCCTCATTCAAGGTGAGCTTGGTACTGCAGTACTTTTCTTTATGGTCTATATTGCCATGATGCTTGTGTACGATGTACCGCTTACTGTACCGCTTATCAATGCGGGCATTGCCTCGGTTGGAGTTCTTGCGGTAGTTTATCTCGAAAACCATGTAGGTGCGTTTTTGAGAGCAATGGAAAGAGTGCGAATATGGCTTGACCCCGCAGTATACAACTTTCAGCCTGAGCTTGGAAAACCGCAGGGCACCCAGCAGATATACGAATCCCTCAAGGCAATATGCTCGGGCGGGTACTTCGGTACAGGCTTGGGACTAAGCGGTGCGCACAATATATGGGTTATAGAATCCGACCTTGTGTTCTCTGCCATCTGCTACGAGATGGGACTTTTTATGGGTTTTGCAATCATAATGATGTACTTTATGCTCTCATACAGAGGATGCAAGATTGCCATGGAGGTTACAGATTCGTTTGACAGGGCGCTTGCACTTTGTATAGTTACATCACTTGCGTGTCAGGCATTTATAATAATAGGCGGAGTTACCAAGATGATACCTCTTACGGGCATAACAATGCCCTTTGTAAGCGCAGGCGGAAGCTCCATGATAGTAAGCTTTGCTATGCTTGGAATTCTGACTGCAATTTCGCACAAAAAAGAAAAATCTAAGTTATAAGTTGACAAAATGTGTAATATGTGTTAATCTAATGTCGTACATTAGATTAACACATATTTTGCTTAAGGAGTGAAAAAATGGGAAAAATAGAAAAAAACAACTTCAAAAAAGCCACACTATTTTCAAATTTAAAGGCACTTTTGGAAAACTCTGCAAAGCTCTATGGCGATGATACGGCTTTTATCATAAAGGACGGCGGGCCCAAAAGCACAACCTATATACGCAAGAGCTACAAGGATTTTCTGTATGACATAAACTGCTTTGGAACGGCGCTTTTTTCAATGGGTTTTAAGGATAAGAGGATAGCCGTTATGGGCAGAAACAGCTATGTATGGGCTGTAAGCTATGTAGCAACGATGATTGGCGGGGGAGTGGTAGTTCCCATAGACAAGGAGCTTGGCACAGGCGAGCTTGAGGATTCATTAATCCGAAGCGAAGCAGCACTTATTGTTTATGACTCTAAATACGATGATAAAATAAATGAGATTAAGGCAAACGGCAGAACATCTCTTACTGAGTATGTGCCCTCTGAGGGTACAGATATTACCTTTTGGGATATGATAGAAAAGGGTAGAAAATTAATTGAGTCGGGCGACACGAGCTTTACAAGCGTGGATGCAGACCCCGATAAAATGTCCATACTGCTTTTCACATCAGGCACTACCGACAAGGCAAAGGCGGTTATGCTTTGCCAGAGGGGTATTGTTACAAACATATACGATATGCAGCTTGTTGAGGACATCCGACATGGTGATATAAATATAGCATTTTTGCCGTTCCATCACATTTTCGGCTCTATAGCAATGCTTGTAATGTTAGCCTGCGGTGTTACTACCGTGTTCCCCGATGGCTTGAGATACATTAAGAAGAACCTTGCCGAATACAAGGTATCGCTCTTTGTAGGTGTGCCTGTTCTTATAGAGGGTATGCGTGCCACCATAGAAAAAGAGGTTAAAAAGCAAGGCAAGGAAAAGCTTGTAAGTATAATGCGCTCTCTAACAAGGGGACTTCGCAAGGTGGGCATAGACCTTAGAAGAGTGGTATTTAAGAGCATCCTTTCTGCACTTGGCGGAGGCATGAGGCTTATAATATCGGGTGCGGCACCTCTCGACCCCGACACAGCACGCTTCTTTGACGATATAGGCATAGACATAGTACAGGGCTACGGACTTACAGAAACAAGCCCCGTTATATCTGCCGAAAACGAAAAATTCAGAAGAAAAGGCTCTGTGGGCATACCCATGAAGAGCATTGAGGTACGCATAGACAATAAGGATTTGGACGGAATAGGCGAAATCAAGGTAAAGGGTCCTACCGTTATGATGGGTTACTACAATAACGAAGAGGCTACAAAAGCAGTCCTTTCCGACGATGGATGGTTCAATACGGGAGACCTCGGCTGTCTTGATGATGACGGCTTCCTCTTTATAACAGGCAGAAAGAAAGACATGATAGTCTTAAAGAACGGCAAGAAGATATTCCCCGAAGAGGTGGAAACTCTTGTAAACCGCATAGACGGGGTTAGTGAGAGCTTTGTATACGGTTATGCGGAGGACGGCGGTATAAGCTTTGACAAAATTCTCTGTAAGGCTGTATACGATGCATCAGCCTTTGGCGGAAAAACCGAGGAGGAAATATACGAGAGTATATGGCAGAGTATAAAGGAAATAAATGCAACCCTGCCAATGTATAAATACATAAAGGGACTTACTATTACAACAGAGCCTCTTATAAAAACAACAACAAACAAGATTAAGAGAAATGAAGAGCTGAAAACTCTATAAAAAATCGGGGCGTGATTAAAAACACGCCCTTTTGTATTGCAATTCTGACTAATTTATGGTAAAATAAACATTATATTATTTTTTGCAAAAGATAGGAGATAAGAAAATGGATATTTTTGCATTTGCACTTTACTTTGTGGCTATGGTTGCCATAGGTATCTACTTTTTCTTTAAGTCCAAAGCGGCTACAGAAAAGGACTATTTCTTAGGCGGCAGAGCTATGGGACCATGGGTTACCGCTATGAGTGCTCAGGCTTCCGATATGAGCGCATGGCTTCTTATGGGACTTCCCGGAAGCATACTTGCCTTTGGCTTTGGTCAGGCATGGATTGGTATAGGTCTTGCTATCGGTACGGCGGCAAACTGGATTTTTGTTGCCAAGAGACTGCGTAAGTTTTCCAAGGCATCGGGAGATTCCATTACACTTCCCCAGTACCTTTCCAACAGATTTGTATCGAAGAGCCACACACTTAGCATAATATGTGCTGTAGTGTTCCTCGTATGCTTTACAATATATGTAGCATCTGCCTTTGTTGCAGGTACAGATGTATTTACAACGCTTGTTCCCTCTCTTACAAGAGGCAGCGCAATGCTCATATTTGCAGCTATAGTAATTGCATATACCTTTCTTGGCGGATTCAGGGCGGTTTGCTGGACGGACTTCTTCCAGGGACTTCTCATGCTTGCGGCACTTCTTATAGTACCTATAGTTGTAGGTCTTGGAAACAACCTCGATACCTCGGCACTCGATACTGTATACGACGGACCAAACGGCGAAAAGTTCACTTTTGTGGCAAACTTCTTAAATGCTTCACCGCAGGATATACTCTCAGGTCTCGGTTGGGGACTTGGTTATTTTGGTATGCCTCACATAATAGTAAGATTTATGGCTATAGAAAAGCCCTCTATGGTTAAGAAATCTGCTACAGTTGCAATAATATGGGTTGTACTCTCTCTCGGTGCTACAATACTTATTGCATACTTTGGAAGAATGTTTGTGTATGACAACGGCGTAGACCTTTCCAAAGAGCTTCTTGCAAACGGTCAGCAGTCGCTTGTGTTTGTTAAGCTTGCAAGATATGTATTCCCCTCGTTTATTGCAGGACTTCTTCTTGCGGCTATAATTGCGGCTTCCATGTCAACGGCGGATTCTCAGCTTCTTGTAGCGGCTTCCTCGTTTACAAGCGACCTCTACAAGCCCCTTATCCGTAAGAAAGCTTCCAACAAGGAAATCCTCTGGGTAAGCCGTCTTGTAGTTGTGGCAATCTCTGTTGTAGCTTACTTTATAGCAAGCAGTGAGGGAGAAGCAGCTCAGGCCATTATGAATCTTGTTTCCAACGCATGGGGAATATTCGGCGCGGCATTCGGACCTGCGGTACTTTTCTCACTCTTCTGGAAGAGATTTACATACAAGGGTGCGGTTGCAGGTATCATAGTAGGTGCTGTTGTGGATATGGTATGGCTCTGGGCACCTGTTGCAGACGGTATGGCGCTTACTGCCCTTACAGGCATATACGAAATCATACCCGGCTTTATAATAGGTGCTATTGCGGCAGTTATCGTAACTCTTATTGACAAAGAGCCCTCCGATGAGGTTAAAGCTATATATGTAAGAGCTACAGACAACTCCATAGACGACTGATGCCATGAGAAAAGATATAGTAAGAAGAAACCCTCTTGTTATATGGTCTCTAAGGACACTTAGTGCCGTTATAATTGCATTTGCGGTAAGTATGTTCTTTACGCCAAACAAGATAGTAAACGGCGGAGTGTCGGGTATTGCGACCATACTTCACTACACCTTTGGCTTTCCTACAGGTGTGAGCTTTGCGGTTATAAACTGCGCACTCCTTTTGGCAGGAATTAAGATTTTAGGTAAGGAATTTGTAATTACCACTGTGTACATATCCTTGGTGCTTTCGGCACTTGTGGAGGTATTTACTGCGTTTTTGCCGCCTATAGAAATCGACCTTTTGCTTGCAGCACTTTTCGGTGCCGTAATATACGGGGTGGGACTTGGTATTGCCTTTGCCACAGGAGCTTCAAGCGGCGGTACGGATATAGTGGGAAGAATACTTCAGGCGTTCTTCCCTAATCTTGCAATAGGCAAGATACTTCTTGCCGTGGACGGACTTATAATTGCGGCTTCGCTTGTAATATTTAAGGAAATCAATCTTACCTGCTACGGCATTATAGCGCTTTGCGTATCCACCACCGCTATAGACTGGCTCATCGCCCGCCTTAATGCCTCGAGGATTGCCTTTGTAATAACCGAAAAGGGCGAGGAAATAACCCGAAAGCTTGTTACAAAATCCTCGAGAGGTGTTACCCTTATAGATGTAAAGGGAGGGTATACCAAGGACGATAAGAAGATGCTCTTTTGCGCATTAAAGGACAGCGAAATGGACAAATTCCAGAAACGTATCCTTGCAATAGACGAAAATGCCTTTGTAGTATTTTCGGAATCGCAAAAGATTATGGGTAATGGATTCTATTTGTACAAGTAGTTTTGATGGTTAAAAAAGGTACATAATAAGAGAAACCGCCTTTTGAAAAGGCGGTTTTCAACATATTTGCGGTCTGGAGTTTTTTACAAACCTCTAACAGAAACATTCTTTATAACGATTAATACTTTTTTCTATAATTTCCTTGGACTCTTCTGCCGAAACCGTCTCACTTACGACGGTTTCTTTGTTTTCTAAGGATTTATACACCTTGAAGAAGTGCGATATTTCATCGAATATGTGTGTGGGTAGCTGAGATATATCTGTATACGAACAGTATGCAGGGTCATTTACGGGTACTGCAATTATCTTTTCGTCTACCTCATCGTTGTCTGTCATTTTGAGTGCACCTATGGGGAAACACTCCACAAGTGTCATTGGAACTATGGTCTCCTGACAGAGCACAAGCACATCGAGAGGGTCATTATCCCCGGCATAGGTACGGGGGATAAAGCCATAGTTTGCAGGATAGTGTGTGGATGTGTAAAGTACGCGGTCAAGTCGCAGAAGTCCTGTATCCTTATCCATTTCGTACTTGTTTTTGCATCCCTTTGGAATTTCGATTACTGCCATAAATTTTTCTTTGGATATTCTCTTGGGACTGATTTCGTGCCAGATGTTGGGCATATGTGTGCTCCTCCTTTTGAAAAATAGAAATTTAATAGGGGAGATGTTATTCCAACTCCCCTGCAATTTTACATTTTAAGCGTAATGTTCTTTTCTGCCAATTCGGCTATTATTTTGTCTGTAACAACTGTAACCTCTTCCCTTGTAAGAGTTCTGTCGGGGTGAGAGAATACAATTCTTGTTGTTATGGATTTTCCGTTTTCGTCCTCGTAGATGTCTGTTACGCTCACATTTTTTATAAGTTCGCAGTTCTGTGCGCTTATGGCATCTGCGATGGGTGCAAATCTGTCCGACACAAAGGAAAGGTCGATTTCCATTTCGGGAAATCTGGACGGTTCCTTGTAGGATATGCTTCTGTTTTCTATGGCAGAAAATTCACTCATATCTATCTCGGCATATACTATGGATGCCTTTTTATCTATCTTCTTGGAAACTACGGGGTGTACCACGCCTATTTCACCGATTTTTCTGTCTGCGCAGATAAGAGCATTTAAGTTCTTTATGTGCTGATAGGAGGATGTGGCTTCCATAGCTTCAAATCCTATAGCTTCGTGCTTTATATCGTCTGCTATTACGCAGAGCATGGTGTAAAGCTCTCTGTAAAGAGCTTCTACGGACTTGGTCTTGCTAAAGAGTGTTATGGCAAGCTTTTTGTGTTCATCGCACAGACCGTCTGCCTTAAGCCCGTTTACTGTTCTTCCCGCCTCAAACACACCGAAATCACTCATATAGGAGCTGTTGTACTTAACCTGACAAAGCTGGGTGGGTATTATGGATTTGCGGATTGTCTCGATGTTGGGGTTTGCAGAGTTGGCAAGCTTTACATTATCCTCGATTTCTATTCCAAGCTCCTTATACTCATCGTGGTAAGCCCAGATGTATGAGTGAAGCTCGTGGAGAGAGTATCTCTTTACAAGGATATCCTTTATTCTGTCCTCAACGGTCTTTTCCATGTCGGGTCTTACGGGGTAAAGGGGTGCATCAACCGTATGAATATCAAAGTTGTCGTAGCCATAAATTCTGGTTATTTCCTCAATGATATCCGCTTTCATTGTTACATCCTTTGTGGCTCTCCAGCTTGGTACTGTAACACTGAAATTATCACCGTCGGTTTTAATTCCGAAGCCGAGCGCGGTAAGGGTCTCTTCTATAGTAGAGGAGGGTATATCTATACCTGTGTAGCGGTCTACAAACTTCTTGTCGAAGTCAAGGCTTATGGTATCGTACTTATATGCATATTCGTCTGTAAGTGAGGATACAACCTTCATATCGGGGTCTATATCCGAAAGAAGCTTTACAAATCTTGCTATTGCAGGTACGGTCATCTCAGGGTCGAGACATTTTTCGTATCTCATGGAGGCATCTGTTCTATGTGCAAGACGAACAGTGGACTTTCTTATGGATACCGCATCAAAGGTAGCACTCTCCAATGTAAGAGTGGTGGTATCCTCCACAATTTCGGAATCCAGTCCGCCCATGATACCTGCTATTGCCACAGGTGTGTTGCCGTTGCAAATCATGAGAGTATTTTCGTCTATTTCACGGTCAATTCCGTCTAATGTACGGAATGTAAAGGGATTTTGGAATCTCTTTATTCTTATGCTTTCCACCTTGCGTGAGTCAAATGCGTGCATGGGCTGACCCATCTCAAGCATGAGGTAGTTTGTAAGGTCGGCAAGAAGATTTATTCCTCTCATACCGCAGTAGAAAAGACGGATTCTCATGTTTACGGGACTTACTGTCTTTGTAATGTTGTCCACCTGCAGGCAGGAGTATCTCTGACAGAGAGTATCCTCTATCTTCATATCAATCTTGGGAAGATTTTTGTATGCTTCCAAATCTACACATTCTAAGGGTTTAAGAGGTCTTTTTGCAAGGGTTGCAAATTCTCTTGCTATGCCGTAGTGTCCCCAAAGGTCAGGGCGGTTTGTAAGAGATTTGTTGTCTACCTCAAATATGATATCGTCTATTTCATATACATCTTTTATATCTGTGCCAAGTGCAACATCCTCGGTTATTTCCATAATGCCCGAGTTATCGTCGCTTATGCCGATTTCCTTTTCGGAACAGCACATACCAAAGGACTCATAGCCTGCAACAGGGCGGGGAGATATGGTTATTTCGCCAATCTTTGCGCCTACCTTTGCAAAGGCGGTCTTAAGACCTACTCTTACATTGGGTGCACCGCACACTACATCGGTGAGCTTGCCGTCGCCTGCATCTACTTTAAGAAGGTGGAGCTTCTTGGAGTCGGGGTGGTCCTCTACGGATTTAATCTCTGCTACCACTATGCCCGATATGTTGCTTCCTTTGTAGAAAATTTCGTTTTCCACTTCGGCAGCCGAAAGAGAAAACTGGCTTATAAGTTTGGTTTTGTCAAGACCTGTAAGGTCTACAAAATCCGAAATCCAATTCATAGATAAAAACATATTTGCTCCTCCTTTCCTTACTGGTCATCTGTAAACTGCGAAAGAACCTTAAGGCTTCCGCTGTTTAAGTCGCGTATATCTTTTATTCCGTATTTCATCATGGCAAGTCTTGTAAGACCAAGGCCAAAGGCAAAGCCTGTGTACTCTTCGGGGTCTATACCGCCCGCCTTAAGTACCTCGGGATGAATCATACCGCAGGGGCAAAGCTCAAGCCAGCCGCTGTGCTTACATGAGGGGCAGCCTTCACCGTCGCAGATAAGACAGCTTATATCCAACTCAAAGCCGGGTTCCACAAAGGGGAAGAATCCTGGGCGCAGTCTTACCTTAATGTCCTTTTTGAACACCTCGGAAAGCATGGTTTTCATAAAATATATAAGGTTGGATATGGATATATCCTTGTCTACCATTACACCTTCCATCTGGAAGAAGGTGTTTTCATGGCAGGCATCGGTGGATTCATTACGGAAGCATCTTCCGGGGAATATTGCTTTAATCGGAACACCGTCATTTATGAGGGCATCCCTATACTTTTTGTATATGGCATTCTGTGCCGCAGAGGTGTGAGTCTTTAAAAGCTGACCGTTGTCAAGATAGTATGTATCCTGCATATCTCTTGCGGGGTGATGCTTGGGTATGTTGAGTGCTTCAAAGCATTCGTAGTCTGTTACAACCTCGCTGTAATCCTCTACAGCAAAACCCATTGCCCTGAATATTCTCTCGCACTCTCTTTGTACAAGGGTAATGGGATGGTATGAGCCTCTTTCCGTATTTGCAGGTATGGAAAGGTCGAACTCGGGCATTGACTCAAGCTCTTTTCTTATCTCGGCATCTTTAAATTCCTTGATTTTCTGTGCGATTTTTTCTGTAGCTTCGTCCTTTAAGAGGTTTACCTCCTGACCGAAGGTTTTCTTTTCCTCATTGGAAAGACTTTTCATGTTTTTTAAAAGGTCGGTTATTGAGCCTTTTTTGCCAAGATATGTGATTCGCATATCTTCAAGCTGTTTTAAGTCGGTTGCACTTGCAAGCTCGCCTTCCAGCTTCTGTCTCATGGCAGATATCTGTTCGTTCATGATTTCCTCCTATATGATAAATGTCTGATTTGCAAAAATTATTCTTTCATTATATTACAAAATTGGCTTACAGTCAAGTTTAACGCCACATTTTACTTCTTTTTGATGCATCCGAGCTGTGCTCGCATATTCTTCTTTACTGCATCTATATACTCACGGCGGAGAGCAGTTTGTTCTTCCTTTTCTTCCTTGGTGAGCGTTTCTCCGCTTCTTTCCTTGGCAGAGAGTTCATTTATTCTTAAAATTTTGCTTTCTTCCATATAGTTATTCCTCTACTGTTATACTCATTATTTCGCCCGAGGTCTCAGCAGTTGCCGAGGTTATATTAAGGGTTTCGCCTATAAAGAGCTGTTTTCCGCCCTCGGTAAATACACCCTTTGCGGTCTCGGTGCCCTTGGTTTGTATGGCAATGGTTATATCATATCTGTCGGGCTGGGTGGTTTTTATATAGTTTCCGTTTTTGTCTATTGCAAGTCCCTCTGCATCGGTGCACACCACATCGGCTACCGTACCCAGATATTCGCCTGTTTTGGTTACATAAAGGCTCTGACCCAATTTATCCTGAAACTGTTCTACCGTAGGCTTACGGATTGCCTCGATTTTAACGGTGTAGGTTATGTCCTTGTATACTGTCTGGGTTTCGCTTACGGAAGCTTTCTTTAAGAAGAATCCACCCACGGCAAGCACTATCACAAGAACAAGACATATATCTATTATGTTTATTTTGCCAAAGATACGGCCTTTTTCGTCTATTAATCTCATTTTTGCGCCTCCTCGCTATCCAGTACATCTACCACAAACCCCGTACACGCATAGTCACGGCTTTGCACATACAGGCTCTTTCCGATTTTTGCAACATCTGTTCCCGAATGAAGCTTTACGGTAAGATAGAGGTCGCAGTAGCCGGGAATTTCGGCATTTACAAATTTGCCCTCTTCTGCTGAGGTGTTGATGATCTTGGCAGGGAGAACTTCTTTTTTAACAAGCGAGCCTATTTCCTGCTTTGTGGTGGCATTTATTATGATGTCGCCCTCTTTTGGAATATCGCAGAAGCTTTCGGTCCTCTGGCGCACCTCAACAACTACTGTTACAGGCTCTGTGTATACAGGCTCTTCCTTTATGCCCATTATCATTATAACTGCCGCCGTAACGGCTATTACAACGAGTATGATTACAAGGTCTATTATGTTGAATTTCTTTTTCACCTTATTTGTCCTCCTGCGAGTTTTTTGTATATTTGCTCTATGGTTTGTGACATCCTGTCGGATGTGAATTTCTGCCTTATTATTTCACTTCCGCATTTTCCGAATGTTTCTCTTAATTCGGGATTATTTATAAGCTGTATTATAGCCTCTGCGAGTGCGTCTGCATCGCCGTTTGGAGTGATTAAGCCGTTTTTGCCTTGGGTTATTATTTCAGACGGTCCGCCCGAATCGGTAGATATTACGGGAAGCTCTATACTCTGTCCTTCAATGAGCGATATGCTGAGAGCTTCTTTGGTAGAGGTAAGGGTAAGCATATCCATGGCATTATATGCTCTTTCCACATCGGAGAGGTAGCCTGTGATGCAGGCCCTGTCCGATATGGGAGCCATTGCATTTTCCATTTCGTGCCTGAGACTGCCCTCGCCTACTATAAGGAAAAATGCTTCGGGCACTTTTTTGGCAACAATTTTTGCCGCCTCGGCAAAAAGGAGAGGGTTTTTTACCTCTTCGAGCCTTGCCACGATGCCTATGGAGATATCGTCTTTTCCTATACCGAAGCTTTGCCTTGCGGCAAGCTTCTCCTCGGGCGTATAGCATCTTAAGGGAGTGATACCGTTATATACCAATGAGAGTTTATCCTTTTTTATACCGTCTTCTTTTAGATTTTCGGTAACGGCGCGGGAAACGCCTATTACATGAGCGCTCAATGCATTATTTATAAATTTGTATATTATGTTCTTCGGAAAATTCTTTTTGTCCTCTAAGCAATGCCTTGTGTGAACAACGGACACACCGCAAAGCTTTGCCGCTATCCTTGCCGAAAGGCTTGCATGCGTGTGGATAATATCGGGTTTTTTATCCTTTATAGCTTTTGCAAAATTTTTGATGGCAGATATCGAAAAGGATTTATCCTCTATGCCGTCTATTTCTAAAATCTCTGCGCCAAGCTCTTTTATCTTGCCCGTAAGTGCTGCATTTGGCGGGAGAGCTACAAATACTTCCAGCTCTTGTCTGTTGAAGCTTTTTAGAAAGTTTAAAAGCCATATTCCTGCTCCGCCTATGTTTGTATCGGTTAAAACCTGCATTATTTTAATCATCTGCATCTTCTCCTTTCGGAGTTTTTGCGGCAAGCTGTATAAAGGACATAAATATCCAGAATATCAGAATCATATGGTAGTTGTACCACATTGTTTCCGCCATGCCCTGAAACAGATATCCGATAATAGAGCCTGCTATGGCAAAGCCTGTGTATTTTACAAGCTTGTTTTCTGTCTTTATATTTGATATGCATTTATATGCGGTAAGTATTATAAGCGCAAATACTATAAGACCGCCAATGCCCATGTCTGCCACCCATTGCAGATAGAAATTGTGGGCATGAAGCGCAAACGATGCACCGCCAAGAGCATAGTTTCTGTACATAACGGAAAAAGCCTGCGGACCTAATCCCACGCCTGTAAAGAAAAAGTCTCTTACCATGTATATAGAGGCTATCCATACAGATATTCTGTATGAGGTGGAGCTGTCGCCCGTGTTTCCTATGCTTGTGATTCTTTGGAGAATACTTTCGGGCAGTATAAACGGGGCAAGAACAAGAGCCGCTACGCACACACCAAGAAAGCGTTTATCTTT
The DNA here is from genome assembly GCA_045606045.1 of Clostridia bacterium. Lineage (GTDB taxonomy): Bacteria > Bacillota > Clostridia > UMGS1810 > UMGS1810 > RGIG8748. Next base: position 55,984 of record JAZURE010000018.1, read on the forward strand.
TTTAAGGAGCATTATTCCTATAGCCAGCACCACGCCTACCCATGCTGCTCTTGACCATGTAAAGAGGAGGCACAGAGCACCTATGGCGAGCATACCCATATAGCATAGCTTTGCAAGAGGTTTTTTTGCCGCCATCATACATGAGAGTGTAAGCGGTATGGAAAGTATAAGAAATTGACCTAATATATTGGGGTTGTCCAAGGTGGAGAACACTCGGGTTTTTATATCCTCAAACATCTCGGTATCTACCCAGCTTTGAGTGGTCTGCACGAGAGTAAAGTTCTGCACCACACCGTATGCGGCAACGCAAAACGCCGTAAGGGTAAAGACTGACAGAAGCGATTTGTACTGAGCTTTGGTTTTAACGGTATTTACTATAAGAGTAAAGGCAATGGTGAATACAAAATACACCAGAAACACCTTGATGCTGTCAAACCCCGAAACACTTGTAAATGCGGAAAAAGCCGCTAAAAACAGAAACAGGGCAATAAGCATGGTAAAGGGAGTTATGGTGTAGGTTGCCTTTTTACCGAGTGCAAGGTGAAGACCATAGGACACGAGAGTAAGTGCAATTACACCCACAAGCGCCATGGTGGGTAAAATGGCGGAAAAAGCCACAAATACATACACACCGAATATCGTCTTCCACAGTACGAGTATTATAAACAAAGCTGCCAAAAGTGCAAAAAGCATAAGGGGCAGACTTATATAACAGCACACGGCGCCTGTAAGCGCGGGGATGATGTACAAAAGCTTCTTGCATTTTACTTCATACACCTTGTCGGAACAGGAAATGTCATCTGTAAACAAAAGCGAACATATAAATTTAACTGTAATGCTCGACGAGAGCGTGTTTCTTACAGTAGAAGAGACTAAAAGCATAATAAGACCTGCCAAGAGCATAACCGCTAGGAAAAGTCCGCCGAGTGAAAGCGCAAAGCCCTTGAACAAAAGAACTATAAGACCGCCCATGCCAAATGATGTGAGTGCTTTTCCAATGTCTCGTATACGAAGATAGGGAATATTTCTAAGAAAGTCAAGAAGCAAGCTTTTTTGCTTAGTGGTTTCTATTGAATTTTCAAATTTCAGATACACGGATTTAAGGATTGTAAACGGGAGAGAAATAATCTTAAATGCCACGCTCGATTTAACATAGTCCGTACTCATAAAACGTGCTTTAAAACGGGAGAGAATTCTGCTTTGCATACATCTGCGTTCAAAAAAAGAAGAGATTCCCGCAATCCCCCTGCCTATGAGGCTGTTGTCGTAATATGTAATTAATGTTTTCCATATTTCAAGAATAAATATGTATATACGCTTTAAAATCATACTTTACCGCCTTTTAAATTTCTACATTATTATATAGTATATCGTAGATGAGCTTAAATATCAAGTTTTTTACATAAATTTTAAAAAAGGTATTGCTTTTTTAAAAAAAGCATGTTATAATAACAGTAACAATTATCATTATTGAAAAGAGGTGGCCCTATGTCAACTGTTTTAAAACACAGCCGACAGCGAGATGCAATACTTAATATGCTTCGTTCAAGATACGACCATCCTACTGCAGAGCAGCTTTACACAGACCTCAAAACAGATTTCCCCAGGCTTAGTCTTGGAACTGTATACCGCAATCTTTCGCTTTTGGAATCGCTCGGTGAGGTTATAAAGATTTCTTCGGGAGACAGCTGCGACAGATACGACGGTAATGTGGGGCAGCATTATCATTTCTCTTGTGAGAACTGCGGCAGGGTAGACGATGTTCCCATACCTGTAGATTTCGGAATAGATGATATTGCGCATAAGGCGCTGGGTGCCAAAGTAAAACGCCATTCGACATTATTTTTCGGTGTTTGCAAAAATTGTTTAAAAAAGTCTTGACAAAATGGAAATATATGTTATAATAACAATAACAGTAATCGTTATTGATTTCAAATATAAATAAAATTCAGGAGGAAAATATTATGAAAAAATTTGTATGTTCAGTTTGCGGTTATGTTCACGAGGGAGAAAGCGCACCCGAAAAGTGCCCCGTATGTAAGGTTCCCGCAGAAAAATTCAATGTAATGCAGGAAGGTGCAGCACTTGCTGCAGAGCATGAATACGGCGTATATGCCAAGACCGTAAAGAACAACCCCGACATCTCGGAAGAGGATAAGAAATATATATTTGAACAGCTCATGGCAAATTTCAACGGTGAGTGTGCAGAGGTTGGTATGTATCTTTGCATGGCAAGAATAGCACACCGCGAGGGTTATCCCGAAGTTGGTCTCTACTGGGAAAAGGCAGCTTACGAGGAAGCAGAGCACGCAGCAAAATTTGCTGAGCTTCTCGGCGAAGACCTTGAGCCCAACATGAAGGCTACAACAAAGGATAACTTAAAGTGGAGAGTAGACTGCGAATACGGCGCAACACAGGGCAAGTTCGATTTGGCTTCCTGCGCAAAGAAGAACGGTCTTGGTGCTATTCACGATACCGTGCATGAGATGGCGCGCGATGAAGCTCGACATGGCAGAGGCTTAGAAGGACTTCTTAACAGATATTTTAAATAAGAACATTTCAAATCCCTGCTGTTTTTACGGCAGGGATTGTTTTTATTAAAATTAAGTATTTTATGAATTTATATGAGTAAAATAATACATATAAGGAGTTGATTTTGTATGAAGAGAATTTTATCGGTTGTACTTGTTTGTATAATGGTTCTGGCTTTGTTTGCAGCTTGCTCGCCATCAAAAGCACCTGCAAATGATGCTCAAAATGCAGGCAAATCCGCAAACACCGTGCCATCTGCAGATTCAAACGGACAAAGCGAGAACAAAGGCGATTTCATCGGTGAGGAAAAAGCCAAGCAAATAGCTTTGGAGAGGGCAGAAATATCGGGCGACGATATCGTGTTCGACAGGGCAGAGCTTGACCTTGATGACGGAATCTGGCAGTACGAGGTGGAGTTCAGACAGGGAAGATGGGAGTATGATGCCAACATAAAGGCAGATGACGGGACAGTACTTTCATTTGACAAGGATTATGATTAATTTTTCGGCACCCTTCGCTCTGCGGAGGGTGTTGCTTTTTATTAGACAGCGTGTTAAAATATAAAGGTAGAATTACATTTTTGTAAAGGAGATGCAATATATGGAAGGTGTTTTAACGGTTGTATTTATTATTTTTATCATTTTGATTTGTAACATCAAGATTGTTCCGCAGGCGCATGAGTTTGTAATTGAGCTTCTCGGAAAGTACAAAACAACCTGGACTGCGGGAATTCACTTTAAAATTCCGCTAATAGAAAAAATTTCAAAAAGGGTTACTCTGCAGGAGCAGGTGCTCGATTCACCGCCCCAACCTGTAATCACCAAGGACAATGTTACCATGCAGATAGACACCGTAATATACTATGCGATATATGACGCAAAGCTTTTTGCATATGGTGCGGTAAACCCCATATCTGCGCTTGCCAATCTTGCGGCAACAACCCTAAGAAACCTTGTGGGCGAGCTTGAGCTTGACGGAACTCTTACCTCGAGAGACACCATAAACGCCAAGATGACAAATATCCTTGACGAAGCCACGGACAAGTGGGGCATAAAGGTAAACAGGGTAGAGCTTAGAAATATTATCCCTCCCAAGGAAATACAAAACGCAATGGAAAAGCAGATGAAAGCCGAGCGTGAAAGACGAGAAACAATGCTTCAGGCAGAGGGACACAAGGCGGCGGCAATAACACGCGCCGAGGGTGACAAGCAGGCTATGATTCTTGCTGCCGAGGGTGAAAGAGATGCCCGAATTGCAAGAGCAGAGGGTGAGTCAAAGGCTATCTACCTGCAGAAGAAAGCCGAGGCGGACGGTCTTGCAGAACTCAAAAAGGCAGGTGTAGATGCGGCAGTACTTGAACTTAAAAAGTACGAAGCATTAATCGCTATGTCCGACGGAAAGGCTGCAAAGATTATAGTACCCACAGATGTTGTGGACATGGCAAAGGGCAATATAATATTCTCGGAAACAAGCGGTCTTGGAGACAGCACAGAGCCGTCCAAAGAAGTAGAAAAGCCCGTTAAAAAGCCCGACCCTTGCTGTGAAGATTAATTAAAAAACGGAGAATGAAATTATGAAAAAAATACTTGCCTTGGTACTTGCGTTAATGTGTGCATTTTCTTTTGCTTCCTGCGGAAAATCGGATACTAAATCAGAAGAAACAGTAAAGAAAACACCCGAGCAGGAAGCTACCGATACAATAAACGGATTTATGACGGCACTGACATCTTTTGATTTTGAGGACATGAAAAAATATGTTGCAAATACCGATGTTCTTCCCGAGGATATCAGACAGTTTGATGTAAAGACGCTTCTTTCCGAGAACATTCCTGCCGAGCTATCGGATTACACCAGTGAATTTGAGGCTTTTGCACAAAATATCTTTGATAAGCTTTCTTCGGCAATGTCATATAAAATCAAGGAAACCACAAAAGACGGTGAGGGCTATGCGTTCATTATTGAGCTTACAGCCCCCGATTTTGAGAAAATTGATTTAGAGACTACACTTGCACAAAAGCTTACCGAGGATGCCATAGGCGGTATTGTAAATGAATTGGTTTCTTCGGGCGATATTACAGATGCTACAACCGAAGAGGAAGTACTTCCCCTTATTGTTCCGCCCATGTTTGAACTTATGAACGAAGCGGTTGAAGAGCTAAGCTTCGATACCCAAATCACAGAGGAAGAATTTTATGTAAAAAAAGACGGCGAAAAGTGGATTGTAGATGTTTCGGAAGAGTAAAAAACGCACGGACCGTCACACTGATTGAAGCGAGGTGATGAATGTGAAGAAAATATCCGCAGTATACGGACTTTTAATCGGTGCGTTAATTACTGCTGTTACAGCTCATGTTATCGATTTCGGTGGTGTTGATTTTGGTGCCGTATACTCTTTTATTCTTGGCTTTTTTATTTTCTTTGCAATTTCGTCGCTTATATATGCTGTGTTTCAGAGAGTATGGCTCTCGTGGGCAGTATCGGGTATACCTGCAATAGTTGTGAGCCTCATAAACTTTTACAAATTGCGTATCAACGGGACACCTTTTACGATAAGAGATTTTAATTTCGCCGAGGGTATGGGCGAAGTATTGGGTTTTGCTTTTTCACAGATAAGTGTTTGGCTTGTGTGCGGCATATTCGTACTTGCCTTAGCAATTCTTACACTATTTATATTTGCAGAAAGATATTTTGAAAAAGGAAAAAAATTAAGAATATGTGTTTCGTGTATTGGCGTATTTATCACCATATCTTTATGCGTGCTTCCCTTGGGTATGGCATTATCGTCTGCCTTGGGTAATGAGGACAGAGGTCTTGAGGATATCACTATGGAAAACGGCGCGGTATCGGGACTCTATCTTGGCGCTGTGGAAAGCTACCGCAACTATAAGAACAGTTCCGATTATCAATTGAATGGCATTGCAAATTCCCAGGCTTCCAACACAGCGAAGATAAAACCCACGGTGATATTTCTTATGTCGGAGAGCTTTTTTGATGTAAGCCGTCTTAAGGGTGTGGAGTATTCCGAGGACCCTCTTCCTAACTTTCATAAATTAAAAGACAAGTATTCTTCGGGAGGCTTTATATCCAGCACCTTTTGCGGAGGAACGGGATTTGTGGAAATGGAGTTTCTTACAGGTCTGTGCAGCGCAGGTCTTAAGGGGTGGGATGATTTAACCTCACTTGACGAGGACGCTTATGACACAATGCCGTGCATTACGGATGTTTTTAAAAAGCAAGGGTACGATACGGTATTTTTGCACTCCTACAACGACAAGCTCTACAACAGACCGAAGATATATTCTTCGCTCGGCTTCGACAAAATTCTTTTTGAAGACTCCTTTCCGAAGGATGCACAAAGGCGGGGCGGATATATATCGGATATGGCTCTTACGGACAAGATTATATCCGAGTACGAAAACAGGGGCGGTGGAGAAATAATGCTCTTTGCAATTTCTATGGAAAACCATCAGCCCTATACGGAAGATAAGTTTGAAACTACTCACATACAGGCAAAAAGCGATAGCCTTTCCCCCGAGGGAAGAAAGGTTTTGGAAACCTACATCGAGGGTGCGCGTGATGCCGACATGGCACTGGGCGCTCTTACGGAATATTTTGAAAGCTCGGACGAGCCTGTGGTGATAGTATTTTGGGGAGATCACCTGCCAAATCTTAATTTGCCCGACGGCACAAGCGTATACAAACAGATAGGTTTTACAGACGACGGCAAGGCGGGAGACTGGTCCACGGATGAGCTTATGTCTATACTTCGCACAGATTATCTTGTGTGGGACAATATAGGACTTAGTAAAAATGATGCAACCATAGGTAGCTCTATGCTCGGACTTGAGGTTATGGAGAGACTCGGTTTTGGACTTACAGACTACTTTGCATGGCTTAAAGAGAACGTAAAGGACAGCTATCTTATGTACCGTTCTGGTCTTTTTGCCGTGAGCGATACAGAGTATTATAAAAAAGTACCCGCTAAATACAAGGATATGATAAACGCCTACTTGGCTGTGGTAAAAAATATAGCGTACGAGAACAATACGCTTTTTGAATATAACAGGCAATAAAAAAAGCACTTCCAAAGAAGTGCTTTTTCTGGTAGCGGCAGACGGATTTGAACCATCGACACTGCGGGTATGAACCGCATGCTCTAGCCAACTGAGCTATGCCGCCGTATTAAATTAGGCCGCAACTTTAAGCGACCTAATCATTATAGTATATTTTTATTTTGTTGTCAAGCTATTTTGTGTAAATTTTTTAAAAATTAGCCTTAACGACCAACACTAAAGGTGGTTTTAAAATATAAATTTTGTCTCACTCGTCGTTAAAATCCTCGGAAATATTACCATATTCCCTGCGTTTTTGCCTTGACTGAGACAAAATTTATTATTTTAAAACTCCTAAGGACCTTAAACAGACGAATTTTTGAGGAGATTTTGGTGCGGAGGACGCAGGAAGGCTTTGTGCCTTTCAAGGACGACAAGCCTAAAGGTGCCGAAAATTCGCCATTTGAGGCATCTTCAGCGTTGGTTGTTAAGGCTATCCCAATATATCAGAAAGACTCTGCATAATTCTTTCTGCCACCTCGGGTTTATTCATGGAATACACATGCACATTCTTTATGCCGTTTGCAAAAAGGTCTATTATCTGGTCTGTGGCATACACAATGCCTGCCTGCTTCATGGCATCGGGACTGGAGCCGAATTTGTCTACAAGGCTTTTAAACCTCTGGGGCATAAATGAGCCTGAAAGCTTAATGGCTCTTTCTACCTGATTGGCATTGGTTATGGGCATTATACCGGGGATAACGGGTACGGTAATTCCTGCCTCGCGGATTTTGTAGAGAAAATTGTAGAGAAGATTGTTGTCAAAAAACATCTGCGTGGTTATAAAAGAACATCCCGCATCCACCTTTTCCTTAAGGTGCTTTATATCCTCATGCTGATTTTTGCTCTCGGGATGTATTTCGGGGTAGCAGGCACATCCTATGCAAAAGTCTCCGCTTATTTCTTTTATGTCATTTATAAGCTCTACTGCGTAGTTGTAATCCCATGTGCTTCGGTCTGCATTTTCCATACCTTGCGGTATGTCGCCTCTAAGCGCCATTATGTTCTCTATACCTGCTTCTTTAAGCTGATTTATCTTACTGCGGACTGTATCCCTTGTGGAGGATACGCAGGTGAGGTGCGCAAGGGTTGGTACATTGTAATTCTTTTTTATATTCTTTGCTATATCCAGAGTGTATTTGCTTGTACCTCCGCCTGCGCCGTAGGTCACACTCATAAATGACGGCTTTAGCCTGGCTATTTCCTCTGTGGCGTGGCGCACGGTATCAAATGAGGAGTCGGTCTTTGGCGGAAACACCTCAAAGGACAGCGAAAGGGCGTCCCTTTCCAATATCTTACTTATTTTCATTTGTATACCTCCATTAATAAAAGGTTGCTATCTCCTCAGCGGGAGCGCTTGTCATTATTACATCTGAGGCTGTGAGTATTGGCCCCTTGGATTTGTACAGCTTGTGGAATTCACGGGAGAACTTGGCTTCTACTATAATCCAGTCACGGTTTTTTAAAATTACACCCTTGGGGAGCTTTGTTATTAAGCCCTTGAATTCTATATCGTCTGCGCAGCATGTCATGACATGTCTTCCGCATACCACAATACCGTCTCCGAATTTTTCGTTTACGGCTACAATGCCCTTGAACTTAACTGTCTTGCCCACATATTTTTTCATATCCTCTGCCATGTCTCTGAACCAGAGCGCATAGTCCTTGTCGGCTATTTCTATTACGGGGGCGTCAGTATCAAAGGGGAGGGGGTCCTCGGCGTCATCGTATTCCATGGTGCCGTCGGGATTTTCATATGCTATGGCGCATCTGCGGCTCACCGAGCGGACTATTTTGTGAAATTCGTCCTTGTCGGTGCTCTCATTTGCGCGGTTGAAAACTATAAGCTGGGTGGTGGTAAGCTTGTCCACAACAAGCGAGCGCATATTGGAATTGTAATTTACAAAGGTGAGGGCATCTGCAAAGGTAATCTCCTGATACACAAACCACTTGGGAGGCAGGTTGTTTATAAGCGAGTCCAGAAGCCACATTCCGTTGTACTCCACTACGACTCTTTCTATATTGAATTTCTTTTCGAGTGACAGAAGAAATTCTTCGGTAATTTCACTTTCGTCGGAGACTTCCTGAATAAACACATTTCCGCCCGAAAAGCGCGATGTGTCATACTCCTCTATGCCTTCTTCGCAAAGGAGAAGAAGAGTTCTTTCCCTATCGTGAAAACGGCGGTCCTCCATGGTCTCCTGTATTGCCTTGGTCTTTCCCGCTTCGAGAAAGCCGGTAAATATATATAAGGGTATCTGTGGTTTCATATACTAACCTCACACATTAAAAAGCTCACAGAGAGCCTCTTCATTTATCTTGGAGCCTATTACGCAGATTCTGCCCGTAACGGCGGGGGAGCCTGTGCGTACATCGGGTTCGGAGGGTACATAGTCAAAGTGAATGAATTCACTCTCGTTCGATGCTACCACTCCTTTTGCACGGAGGATTATACCGTACTTTTCTTCGTTTGAGAGGGCATATAAGGCATCTTGTATCTGCTGTTTTGTGAACTTTTTGCCTGTTTCTCTGCCCCAGCTTGTGAATACCTCGTCGGCATGGTGATGATGCTCGTGGCAACCACAGTCATGGTCGTGATGATGCTCATGGCAGTCGCAGTCGTGGTCGTGATGGTGATGCTCGTGACAATCGCAATCGTGGTCATGGTGATGGTGGTGTTCATGGCAGTCGCAGTCGTGGTCATGGTGATGGTGGTGTTCATGGCAGTCACAGTCATGGTCGTGATGATGGTGGTGTTCATGGCAATCGCAATCGTGGTCATGATGGTGCTCGTGACAATGTTCAAGCTCTTTTATATCCTCATCTATAGTGTGCATATCTTCCATTTCGGCAAGCAGAGTTTTTCCGTCTATGATATCCCATGGAGTAGTTACTATCACACACTTTTTGTTGTGCTCTCTTAAAAGAGTTATACATTCTTCGATTTTTTCTTCCTTTGCCTTGTCGGTATGGCTCAGGATTATGATGCCTGCATTTTCTATCTGGTCGCCAAAGAACTCACCGAAGTTCTTAAGGTACATCTTGCACTTATTTACATCGGCAACGGTAGCATATACATTAAGCTTTGCATCGTGGATGCCTACATTTTCTACAGCGCGGATTACATCGCTGAGCTTACCCACGCCCGATGGCTCTATGAGTATTCTGTCGGGTGCGTACTCTGTTATAACTTTCTTAAGTGCCTCGCCAAAATCCCCCACAAGAGAACAGCATATGCATCCCGAGTTCATTTCGGTTACATTTATGCCCGCATCCTGCATGAATGCGCCGTCTATGCCTATCTCGCCGAATTCGTTTTCTATAAGTACAAGCTTTTCGCCCTCATATGCCTCGGAAATGAGTTTTTTGATAAGCGTGGTTTTGCCTGCCCCGAGAAATCCCGAGAAAATGTCGATTTTTGTCATGGTATTACCTCCGTATATAATATGTTTGACTTTTCCATTTGTTTTTGATAAGAATAATTTTATGGCAGATGTTCTTGAAATACGCACCGAGCAACGGTTGGATATCCCTCGATGAAGCGTATCATCAGTTTCACCCTTTGCAGAATTTGCACTGCAAAATTCTTGACGCTTTAAAGCATATGTGTTATAATACATTTGCGACATAAACTTAATAACATTCATTACAATGTATGTATTTTTATTTTGGTAAAAATGCATGCTCAATTCGCATACTATTGTAATGGATTGTGAAGTTTGTGTCGCAACAAAAAGAGCTGTGTGTTTTTCATGCGTCGGCATCTTTGCCGGCGCATTTTTTAATATTAGCTGCTACGGCTTCGGGTTGCGAACCAAATTGATTAAAGGTCTGCCATAAGGCAGGCTTTTAACTATTCTATCACAAAAATTCATATATGTCTACTTTAAAAATGTCAAAAAAACGCAATCCTTTGCCTTAAAGGATTGCGTTTCAGCTATATAGCCATTGTTTCTTTTTCTGCTTTTTTCTCTTTTAGTATTATATCCCTGTCTTTGTTTGCACTCTTTAACACAAACTGCATAGATGCGGTTACAAAGAGCATAAGGCAGGCAAATACAATAAAGGGAACATTGTAGTTTCCGAATATATCGTAGCACATATTTGCAAAGGGTGAGCCGAGTGCGAAGCCCGCATAGCTTGCCGATGCAAATATCCCCACCGTCTTATCAAAGCTCTTGTTTCCGAAAAGCTCGCTTGCAAAGAGGGGAAGCATAACCGTTTCCAGAGGAAGTGCAATCGCACTGAATACAATTCGCACCGCTGCAACGGCTCTTCCGATAGGAGTGTCGGAAACGCAGACAAGCGCCGCAAGCGATATAAAAGAGCATATAAGACATATATTCATGGTTATCTTCATTCCGTATCTGTCATACATAACACCTGTAAGAAATTTACTGACCGTAAGACAAATACCGCTTATGCTGAGAAGCGCAGCAACATATGCTTTGCTAAGACCCATGTCGTACATATGGGGTGTTGTCATTCCGCTTATACCCTGGAGAGCCATACCTGTAAGGAACATGCACAAAAGCGCTATGTAAAAATACTTCTTTTTTACAGCCTCGGAGTAGTCCATGCCTACCCAGCCTGCACCGCGCACCTTGTGCTTTTTGCCGTTTGATACGGGTTCCACATCTGCGCCCTTGGGTTTTTCACGGAATAATATCAGGATTACTGCAAGAGTTATTGCAAGCACTACAGAAACTATTCTGTACGAGGTACGGTAGCCGAAAGGATTGCCCTCCTGAAATATGATTGGGGAGAGTATCTGCACTGCAACAGCACCGCCTATGCCGTTTGCCGCAAGTGCTGCACCTGTTATGGCGCCCTTGTTTTTGGTGCACCATCTGTTTATTACCACACTCACCATTGTGGTACTTGTCCACGAAAGACCGAGACCTAAAAGAATACCGCCTGCATAAAAGGCAACAAGTGTGGTTGCCACAGAGTTTATGAGAGCAAAGCCTATAAGGCAAAGGAAGCCTGCACACATAAGCTTTTTTGTGCCGAAGCGGTTTACAAGTGTTCCGAAGAACAGATTAACCACCGTTGTTGTAACATAACGGAAGGTATCGTTTAGCGAAAATGCCCCTCGGGGTATTCCCAAGGCATCGGTAATTGCGGTAAGATACATACTTCTTCCGCTTGAGCAAAGTCCCAGACTTACAAATACGGAGAGGAAGCATATTGCCACCATCACCCATGAATAACTGAATTTTTTCTCTTTTTTAATTTGATTTTCCACCTTGTCATCTCCTTACTTTTTAAAATTATAAGCGCGAAACATATGCGTGTAAATGGAATTAAAATAACAATATGGAAAAAACCGAACACAACTTAGCAAAGAGTGTTGTATTGCAAAAACATTTATGTTAGAATAAATACAGAGATTTGCACTATAAGATGGTGATGATTGTGTTTGAAAACATGGAAAACTTAAAAATAGTTTCATCCCTGCGTCAGAACAGTAAGAAAAACTCGAAAATAGAGTCGAGGAGTTCACATGGATTTTTAATAAGGCTTTCGGGTGCTGTTCGCTACGATTTTGAGGACAAAAGCATAACCGTAAATGCGGGGGAGATGATTTTCATTCCCCAGGGTACTAATTATGAATACACAACCTTGTCCGAAAAGAGTCTTTATACCTCCATAAATTTCAGGGCAGATATAGAAAATGCCGAGGTGAGGCTATATTCAATGGATAGTTTCTGCGAGGCTGAGTATATAAACGATAAATTTTCGGATATATGGAAGTTCGGTACATATTCAGATAAGTACAAGTGCCTTGCCATGTTTTACAATCTTGTCTCCTACGTTTCCAATATAGAGCATCTTGATTATTCGCAAAAGAAAAAACTCCACATCATAGAGCCTGCTGTTGATTATTTAAAAAAGCATATCTACGACCCCTTGCTTACTGCGGATAAGCTTCATCTTATGTGCGGGATTTCGGATACATATTTCAGAAAGATATTTATTTCACGTTTCGGAACAACCCCGCAGAAATACATAATATCCAAACGCATATCCCACGCAAAATCCATAATAGAAAGCGGCGATTTTGAGACCGTAAAGGAGGTAGCCTATTTTGTAGGCTACAGAGACCCTTTGTACTTCGGCAAGGTATTCAGAAAGACATATGGCATGAGTCCGACGCAGGTAAATAAACAGAGCAGTTAAATTTGACAAATGGCGACATATGTATTAAAATACATACATATAAAGGTGGTGTGCGTATGACTTGTCCAAAATGCAATCTTACTGTAGACGATGATGCCCGCTTTTGCGAGCACTGCGGCTCTAAACTTTTTACAGAGCCACAGGATAATGCAGAAAATACTGTAATTACAGACGATATAGAAAAAACCATGGCAATCCCCGTAGTAAATACAAGGATGGCAACATCTGAGAATGCAAGTCCCGTAAGGGAGAAAGTATTAGTTAAAACCGATGAGGTTAAGCCCAAAATTCCCAATGAGTCCTTAAAGAAAAAGCTTCTTATATCTTCTGTTTCATTTGTTATAACGCTTGTTGTAGGCTTTTCCATTTTGGCGGCTGTGATTTTCATAGGCAATTCTTCACCAAAACCCAATGCCGATAAAACCAAAACCGAGGTTACACAAGGCAAAAAAGAAAAGAAACCCGAAGACAAAAAACTCGAAGACATACCGGAGGGCGAAAGCGTGGGTATAGAGGAAAAAGCGGGTATTTTTGTAGATACCGACTTTGATTTTAAGCTTGGCAAAACCATAGCATCCGCAGAGCTTTCGTACAAGACGCTAAAGAGCACCGATTACAATTATGTGTGCGATATTCCGTCTTCATTTAAATTTGTGTCCGACTCGGACGGTGAAATCCGTTACCGTGCCGAAGATAACACGGCATATATGGATATAGGTGCTTTTTCAAATGAGGATAATTTAAGCTGTAATGAGATTAAAAAGATGGTTACCGACAAGCTTGGCACAGGCTCGGAGAGTGGTGATTCGGGCGAGGGCTGGTTTACCATGACTACGGTTTCAGACGGTGTGGTGTACTGCTTTAAGTGCTATGCCGACGAGTATATAAGGTATGTGGAGTTTGCATATCCTACTGAGTATCGTGATGTATATGATGTATATGTAAGTGATATTGAGCCTACCTTTGAAAAATTGGATTAATTTCGACTGTTTTTTAAAAAAACATATTGACTTTATCATGTTAATGTGCTACAATTTTTTTAGTTTCATATCAAAAGGCGTTGAGCAGAAACAAGTAAGCTTGTCTGTAATCTTGAGAGAGTTGCCGGGCGGTGCGAGGCAATGAGGAGGGCATGACTGAATACATTCTGTTAGCTGTGCACCGAAGGAGCTTTTGCTCTGCGTAGGCTGCAACGGGAGTTCCCGTCACAGAACTAAGGTATTATGATGTACCTGATAAGGCTTTTGCCGTGAGGCAGGAGCGAACCGAGGTGGTACCACGAGATATATCTCGTCCTCAGGATTACATGAGGACGGGATTTTTTTATTCCGTCCCCAGATGCTAAGCAGATACTTAAATGAAAGGATGGATTTATTATGATTATGAAACTTTCATTACTCATTGTTTTCTTCGCGGTTATGGTCGCTGTGGGACTTTACTGCAGAAAAAATTCCACAGATGTAAACGGCTTTGTTCTGGGCGGACGCTCGGTCGGACCCTGGCTTACGGCTTTTGCATACGGTACCTCCTATTTTTCGGCAGTTATATTTGTAGGCTACGCAGGTCAGTTCGGATGGAAATTCGGTGTGGCATCCACATGGATAGGTATAGGCAATGCCGTGATAGGCTCTCTTATGGCATGGATTGTGCTTGGCAGACGCACAAGACTTATGAGCCAGCATTTAGAGAGCGCCACAATGCCCGAATTCTTTGGTAAGAGATTTTTAAGCCCTTCGCTCAAAATTGCCGCTTCCGCCATTGTGTTTGTATTTCTTATTCCGTACACAGCATCGCTGTACAACGGTCTTTCAAGACTTTTCTCGATGGCATTTCCCACTATAGATTACTCGGCATGCGTTATTATAATGGCTATCCTCACAGGAATATATGTTATAGCAGGCGGATACATGGCTACTGCCATAAATGATTTTATACAAGGCATTATAATGCTTTTCGGTATAGTTGCAGTTATAGCTGCGGTGCTTAGTCAGAACGGCGGTTTTACAGAGTCTCTGGCAGGTCTTGCCCGCATAGAAGGCGAGGGCACATTCCCCGGAGCATTTAATTCATTCTTCGGTCCCGAACCCTTAAACCTTTTATTTGTTGTAATATTAACCTCGCTGGGTACCTGGGGACTTCCGCAGATGGTGCAGAAGTTCTACGCAATAAAGAGCGAAAAGGATATAAATAAAGGCACTATTATCTCTACCGTATTTGCGCTTGTGGTTGCAGGCGGATGCTACTTTTTGGGCGGTTTCGGAAGACTTTTTACCGATAAGCTCACTTTTCTTGCCGACGGCTCTATAGCGGGCGGATTTGATGCCATAATACCCACTATGCTCGAAGGTCTTCCCGATATATTAATTGCGGTGGTAATAATACTTGTCCTCTCGGCATCTATGTCAACACTGTCTTCTCTTGTGCTGGCATCAAGCTCCACTCTTACTCTCGACCTTCTGAAAGACCATGTTGTTAAGAACATGACCGAGAAAAAGCAGGTACTTATTATGAGAGTTCTTATTGTGGTATTTATAGCCATCTCTGCTTTCATAGCATTAAATAAAGATAAATTAAGCGCAATCGCAGACATGATGGGCATTTCGTGGGGTGCTCTTGCGGGAGCATTTCTCGCACCGTTCCTCTATGGCTTATACTGGAAGAAGACAACTAAGGCTTCGGTATGGGCAAGCTTCATATTCGGTGCAGGTATAATGATACTTAATATGCTCTTTAGGTCAAAATTCCCCGCACTTATGATGTCACCTATAAATTGCGGTGTTATTGCAATGCTCGGCGGACTTATCATAGTTCCCGTCTTTAGCCTTGTAACACCCAAATTAAATAAAGAAAAGGCAGACGAAATGTTTGCCTGCTACGATGTTGAGATATCGGTTCCCATGAAGGAATCCCTCGGCAAATAGTCTGAAAGGAAAAAAGTTATGCCAATCACAGAAATCTTACAGAAAAATGCAGATTTTTACCCTGCCGATGTTGCCCTTGTGGAGATTAACCCCAAAAACGAGGACAACCGCCGTATGACATGGCAGGAGTATGCTCTTATCGAAGCAAATCCCAAGGAAGCCTACAGAAAGGAAATCACCTGGAGTGAGTTCAACAAGCAGGCAAACCGCTTTGCAAACTTCCTGCTTACACGAGGCATCAAAAAAGGCGACAAGGTTGCAATTCTCCTTATGAACTGCATAGACTGGCTTCCCATATACTTTGGAGTACTTAAGACAGGCGCTATGGCAGTACCGTTAAACTACAGATACGCCGCAGACGAAATCAAATACTGTCTTGATTTGGCAGATGCCGATACCATAGTATTCGGACCTGAATTCACAGGCCGTGTGGAGCAGATTTGTTCGAGGGTGAAGCATGTTAAGCTCTGGCTCTATCTTGGTGAGGATTGCCCCACATTTGCAGAGAGCTACGATGAGCTTGTTACATACTGCTCGTCAAAAAGCCCTGCAATCAAGCTTACCGACGATGACGATGCTGCAATATATTTTTCGTCGGGTACAACGGGCTTCCCCAAGGCTATAATACACAAGCACAGAAGCCTTACACATTCTGCCATGACAGAGCAAAACCACCATATGCAGACAAAGGATGATGTATTCCTTTGTATACCGCCTCTCTATCATACAGGTGCAAAGATGCATTGGTTCGGCTCGTTTCTTGTGGGCGGCAAGGCGGTGCTCTTAAAGGGTATTAAGCCTGAGTGGATTTTAAAGGCTGTTTCAGACGAAAAGTGCTCTATAGTATGGCTTCTTGTGCCGTGGGCACAGGATATATTAGATGCCATAGACAGAGGCGATATAGATATAGAAGACTATGACCTTTCCAAATGGCGTCTTATGCACATAGGCGCTCAGCCTGTACCTCCCAGCCTTATAAAGCGCTGGAAGAAGCTTTTCCCCAATCATGCATACGATACCAACTACGGACTTTCCGAATCCATAGGACCCGGCTGTGTACATCTTGGTGTGGAAAATGAGCACAAGGTCGGTGCAATAGGTAAGGCAGGCTTCGGCTGGCAGACAAAGATAGTGGATGAACACCGAAACGAAGTTGTAAAAGGCGAGGTTGGAGAGCTTGCAGTAAAGGGACCCGGCGTAATGACAGCCTACTACAAGGACGAAAAGGCAACAAACGAAGTTCTCTCAGACGGATGGCTCTTTACGGGCGATATGGCGCAAGAAGATGAGGACGGCTTTATCTACCTTGTAGACCGTAAGAAAGATGTAATTATCTCGGGCGGTGAAAACCTCTACCCCGTACAGATAGAAGACTTTTTGCGCAAAAGCGATGCTATAAGCGATGTGGCAGTAATCGGTCTTCCCGATGCGAGACTCGGTGAAATTGCGGCGGCTATTATTCAGGTAAAAGAGGGTATGTGTTTAACAGAAGAGGATGTACAGGATTTCTGCCTCGACCTGCCCCGATACAAGAGACCGCATAAAATTATATTTGCCGATGTTCCGCGTAACCCCACAGGCAAGATAGAGAAACCAAAGCTAAGAGAAATATATTGCGGTGCAAGTGTAGTCGCTCAGCAGAACGAAATAAGGTAAGAAAGGATATATATTATGAAAAAGTTACTTCTCGGCAATGCCGCCGTAGCGCGCGGTGCATATGAAGCCGGAGTGGGTGTGGTAGCATCCTACCCGGGAACTCCGAGCACGGAAATTACAGAAGAAATCGTAAAGTTCCCCGAGGTTTATGCCCAGTGGTCGCCTAATGAAAAGGTAGCTGCCGAGGTTGCCATAGGTGCATCCATAGGCGGTGCGCGTGCCATGAGCTGTATGAAGCATGTAGGACTCAATGTAATGGCAGACCCCGTGTTTACAGTAAGCTATACAGGAGTAAACGGCGGACTTGTGTTCTGTGTTGCCGATGACCCCGGAATGCATTCTTCACAGAATGAACAGGATTCAAGACATTATGCAAAGGCATCCAAGATAGCGATGCTCGAGCCGTCCGATTCTTCGGAATGTAAGGAATTCACTAAGTATGCATTTACTCTTTCGGAAGAATTCGACACACCTGTATTTATACGACTCTCTACAAGAGTTTCCCACTCGCAGAGCCTTGTGGAAGTAAGCGACAGAGAAAATATAGAATTAAAACCCTACGAAAAGAATATAGCTAAATATGTAATGATGCCTGCAAATGCAGTAAAAAGGCATGTTACAGTAGAGGAGAGAATAGCTTCCTTAAAGGAATTTGCAGAAAACTCGCCCCTTAATGCCGTGGAGGAAAACGGTGCAAAAATCGGCGTCATAACTGCAGGTATTTCCTATATGTATGCAAGAGAAGCTCTCGGTGACAAGGCGGATTACTTAAAGCTTGGCATGGTATATCCTCTTCCCGAAAAGAAGATTAAGGATTTTTGCAGTAAGTATGACAAGGTTTATGTAATAGAGGAGCTTGACCCTGTTATAGAGGACCATTGCAAAGCACTCGGACTTACCGTTACGGGCAAGGATGCTTTTACACTGCTTGGAGAATATACACCCTCTATGATAAAGGCGGCAGTGCTCGGCGAGGAAAACAAGGATATCCTAACCATAGACGAAGCTATTCCCGTGCGTCCGCCCGTTATGTGTGCAGGCTGTCCGCACAGAGGTACATTTTATGTATTAAAGAAGCTCGGCCTTGTGGTTTCGGGCGATATAGGCTGTTATACATTAGGTGCTGTGGCACCGCTTCAGTCGGTTGATACAACAATCTGCATGGGTGCATCCGTAAGTGCGGCACTCGGTATGGCAAAGGCGAGGGGAAGCGAGTTCAATAAGAAGCTTGTTTCCGTTATAGGCGATTCCACCTTTATGCACTCGGGCATAACAGGTCTTGTGGATATAGTTTACAACAAGGGTGCAAATACCGTTATAATACTTGATAACTCCATCACAGGTATGACAGGACATCAGGATAACCCCACCACAGGCTATACCTTAAGCGGCGAAGAAACCAAGCAGGTAAACCTCGTAGCGCTTTGCAAAGCGGTGGGTGTGGAGCATGTAGCTGTGTGCGACCCATTTGATGTTAAGGAATTTGAAAGAGTTGTAAAGGAAGAAACAGACAGAGACGAGCCGTCTGTAATAATAGCACAGAGACCCTGCGCTCTTCTTAAAACAGTTAAATACACAGGACATTGCGTTATTACAGATAGGTGCAAAAACTGCAAGATGTGCATGAAGTTAGGATGCCCTGCAATAAGCATAAAAGACGGTAAGGTGTCTATAGATGCCAACCAGTGCAACGGATGCGGACTTTGCGTAAATGTTTGTCCGTTTAATGCGATAGAGAAGGAGGACTGATTGATATGACTAAAAATATTATGATAGTAGGCGTAGGCGGTCAGGGCACTCTCCTTGCAAGCAGAATATTAGGAAACACAGTTATAAACGAGGGCTACGATGTCAAGGTTTCCGAGGTGCACGGCATGAGCCAGCGCGGAGGAAGCGTTGTAACCTATGTTAAATACGGTGACAAGGTGTATTCGCCCATTATAGACAGAGGCGAGGCGGACATAATCCTTGCTTTTGAAATGCTCGAAGCATACAGGGCGCTACCTTACCTTAAAAAAGACGGACAGATTATAGTAAACACTCAGTCCATGGACCCCATGCCCGTAATTACAGGCGCAGTGGAGTACCCTGAGAACATTGAAGAAAAAATAGGAGCCAAGGCAAATCTTAAGACAGTAGATGCCATGTCGCTTGCCAAAGAGGCAGGCAACATAAAGGCTGTAAATGTGGTGCTTATAGGCATCATGGCAAAGAGCACCGACATACCCTACGAAAAGTGGGTGGAAACCATAAAGACAACCGTACCCGAAAAGTTCTTGAATATTAATCTCAAGGCATTCGACCTTGGGTACAATCTGTAATTTGGAGGAAACAGCATATGGCAATGTGGCAACCCGAATACGAAGCCATGCCCAGAGAGGAAATAAGAAAGCTTCAGAGCGAGCGCCTTATCTGGCAGGTAAAAAGAATGTACGAAAATGTGGAGCTTTTCCGCAAGAGAATGGATGAAAAGGGTCTAAAGCCCGAGGATGTAAAGAGTGTAGACGACCTCTCTAAGCTTCCATTTTCCTACAAGCAGGATTTAAGAGATTACTACCCCTACGGACTTTTTGCAGTTCCCATGACAGATATCCGCAGAGTTCATGCATCCTCTGGTACAACGGGCAAGCAGATAGTAGTAGGCTATACCGATAACGACCTCGAAATGTGGGCGGACTGCTTTGCAAGAATGCTTGTAGCAACAGGCAACGATGCAAATTCATTTGTACAGGTATCCTACGGACTGGGACTTTTTACAGGCGGATTCGGTGCGCATGACGGTGCCGTAAGAATAGGAGCAACTGCTATTCCGATTTCGTCGGGCAATACCCAGAGGCAGATTCAGACCATGATAGACTTTGGTGCAACGGTTCTCTGCTGTACACCGTCCTATGCACTTTACCTTGCGGAAACCATAGAGGAAATGGGTGTAAAGGATAAGCTTAAGCTAAAGGCAGGCATCTTCGGTGCAGAGCCGTGGACAGAGGAAATGCGTGCTAAGATAGAAGAAAAGCTCGGTCTTAAGGCATACGATATTTACGGACTTTCCGAAATTATGGGACCCGGTGTGTCCTACGAATGTGAGTGCCAGTGCGGTATGCATGTATGTGAGGATAACTTTATACCCGAAATCATAGACCCCGACACAGGCGAGGTGCTCCCCGAGGGAAGTCAGGGCGAGCTTGTATTTACCACTATCACCAAGGAGGGATTCCCGCTTATCCGTTACCGCACAAGAGATATATGCTCTCTTAACTACGAGGTGTGTCAGTGCGGAAGAACTCATGTGCGTATGAATAAGCCTCAGGGCAGGACAGACGATATGCTCATAATACGCGGTGTAAATGTATTCCCGTCGCAGATAGAGGAAGTTCTTCTTAAGGTTGGCGGAGACATAACTCCCAACTATCAGATTATAGTAGACAGAGAGAACAATACCGACACATTCCAGGTGAATGTGGAAATGAGCGAAACTCTCTTTGCCGATGA
This sequence comes from Clostridia bacterium, assembly GCA_045606045.1. Taxonomy (GTDB): domain Bacteria; phylum Bacillota; class Clostridia; order UMGS1810; family UMGS1810; genus RGIG8748. Next base: position 76,877 of record JAZURE010000018.1, read on the forward strand.
TGTAAAGGGTATAGAGGCTGTAGAAAGAAAGATTACCGAATCTCTAAGAAGCATGCTCGGTATAGGACCCAAGGTTAAGCTTGTAAACCCCAAGAGCATAGAGAGAAGCGAAGGCAAGGCAAAAAGAGTTATAGATAAGAGAAAACTTAAATAACAGAAAGGAAGTTAAGATTATGTATATAAAACAGCTTTCGATTTTTGTTGAAAATAAAGCAGGAAGACTTGAGGCAATAGTAGATGCCCTCGCAAAAGGCGGTATAAACATAAGAGCACTTTCCATAGCAGACACCACCGACTTTGGTATACTTCGTGTTATCGTAGACGACAGCGCTAAAGCAAAGGAAATACTTGCAGATATCGGTGTAATCTCCAAGACTACAGAGGTGTTTGCAGTTTATATGGACGACCGCGCAGGCGGACTGCACTCTATTGTAAAGCTCCTTTCCGACGGAGATGTGAGCATAGAGTACATGTATGCTTTCCTCGGAAGAAAAGAGGGCAAGGCACTTATGGTATTAAAAGCCGACGATGAAAAGAAGGCGCATGATATCCTTACAGGTGCGGGGGTGGAAATAGCATCGCCTGATAATATGTAAATTTTTTTAAGCAATATAAATAGAGGACACATAAGAGGCAAATAGCCTTTTGTGTGTCCTGTTTTGTTGGTTAGGGTTCTTACTAATATTTGTATGATGCGGAGCTACATATTGGAATAAATCTATTTAAATCATTCCAAAGAAAAGCTTTTATTAAATCCACATTTGTTTTATCATAAACAAAGCCTTCTATTTCGTCAAAAGAATAGGAATGTTTAGTTTCTTTTGTTAATGTAACAACTTTGCAATTAACAAGCCTATTTCCTTTATAGCTTGCTAAAATCAGAGTACAATCCGTTTCCAAATTTTTCGCTGAAACGTTTGTTCCTGTAAGTGTAATGCTTACAGAGTTATCGACATTACTATTACAAATATCACATCGTTCATTATTGTCGCCATCTTCGCAAATACTAATAAAATTGATGGACTCACTGTCGGCATAAGTTTTAGCCGTGGAATTTGTATGTGCGTATATTGTGAGATCAGGTGCACGGGAATAAAGACTCTGAAGTCCTAATGATGCATTCAAACAAAGAACATAAATTTTGGAAAGACAGGGACAGTTAACAAATGGGCTTATCCCAATACTTGTCACAGTCGATGGAATAGTGATATTTTTTAATTGTAAACAGTTTGCAAAAGCGTTAGTCGAAATAGATGTTACTCCCTCGGGTAATATTATATTTTCAAGTGACAAACAATCGGCAAAAAGACTACTTGGAATAGTAGACCATGAGCTTGGAATATTTATGTTTTTGAGCTTTTTGCAACCTTCAAATGCAGAACTATAAATATCAGTTACATTTTCGGATAAATTTACTGTTTCAAGATTTGTACAATCTTTAAAAGCGTTGTTTGCTATGGATCTCACATCGTTTGATATAGTGACTTTTTTAAGATTTATATTTCCTCTAAAAGCACCTTCTCTAATATCCTTAACGCCCTCGGGAATTGTGTATTCGTTATCCGTTTTTCCTGCTGGATATGCAATAAGCCAATTACCGCTAAATAATACTCCGTTTGTAGAAGTAAAATGGTCGTGACCATTTGTCTCGATACTTTCAAGGTAAGAGCAATATGTAAATGCATTACTATCAACTTTATATATGCCAGAATCAAGTTTATATGTTTTATTGGTCTTTGCAGGAGGATACATGACTAATCCGTATTTTTCTCCGTTATATAATGAATACAAGATTCCTTCCTCGGACACATAGCTATTATTATTCGGGGAAACTTCAATTTCTTCAAGAGATAGACAACCAACAAAAGCATCGCGCATTATCTCAGATACACTTTCTGGAATTATTATCGTACGAAGTTTCTGGCAATTTTCAAATGCACTATATCCGATTTTAGTAATATTATCTCCAAGTAAGACCTTTTCAAGATTTATACAATCTCCAAACAGATTATTATTGATTTCACGCACATTCTCCGTAATTTCTATTTCCTTTATCGATGTGCAGTTTGAAAAAGCTCCCCCACCTATTGTTGATACATTCTTTGGTATCTCTATCTTTGATAGTTTTTTGCAAAGGGCAAAAGCAGAGTTTCCTATGCTTTTAACTGTATCGGCGATAATAACTGCTGATACATTTGTGAATCCCTCAAAGGCAGAATCAGATATAGAAGTGATTCCCTCTTCAATTATTATTTTCTCAATCATTTTTACAATATTCCATGGCAAAGAAAATGATGCCATTTCTCCAACACCGCTTATATAAAGAACACCGGTGCTATCAAGAGTTAATTTGTTATTACCATATAATTCTTCATAAATTGTTCCTGATGCTTCATCTGCTAACGCAGGGGAAGCACATAATTGTAAAATAAGCATAAATAATATAAATGTGACACCTATCAATTTTCTCATATACCAAAACCTCCACTAAATAAAAAATGCGTCTACCGAAGCAGACGCATAAAAAACGCAAACTCCGATAGTCGCCAAACTAATTCTACGCATAATGAGTTATAACACCCGCATAAAAGGAATTTGCATTTTTATCAAATCCAATAATGCGAGTATTCTCAAAAAAGGCATAATTATACCAAAAACAAAAATAACCCATTAAGCATATTTAATTAGTTTGGCATAATCATTATAATATAATTTTTCAAAATTATCAATACTTTTTTAAAAACTTGGCAATTTGGGCTGTAGTCTTTTTGGTACGTTTTTGAGTGTCAATTTTGTTTGACATTATTATAACAAAAATGTATACTCTAAATAGTGGAATATGAAGCAAAAAACATAAATTCTTCACAGAGGCCATACATACGGATAATAAAATGTAACTGTTTGAAAGTAAAAAAACAGCATGGAATACAGAAACAGAAGAAAGGTATTTTATGGTTAGTGATGTTGCGTAAATCTTTATTATTACAATTTTGATGTAATACTTTTAAATTATATAATAGTAGGCGAAATAATCTTTTTTAACTGTTACAATTAAATTATCAGTACAAATATGAGAGGATTGATAATTATTCGTTACAGCGAAAAATGGAAAAATTGGCTTGCACATATCGATGAAAAAACCTGTATACTGTGCAAGGAAAAACATGGCAAGATTTATGCAGTTGAGGAAAAGGTGAAGCCCTCGCCGCCGCTTCATTTGTTTTGCAGATGCCGTATTGAGAAATTAAAATCGTTATTTGCTGGAGAAGCAACTGACAAAGGGACAGACGGAGCAGATTGGCATCTTAAGTATACCGGAAAGTTGCCGGAATATTATATAAGTAGAATGGATGCGAAAAAATTAAGGAGGAATCCTAAAAACAACTATTTGGATGATAGTGCATCGGGTTATATGCTGTACGGTGGGCAATATTTTAACAGAAACGGTCATTTGCCTGAAAAGCAGGGCAGAATATGGTATGAAGCCGATATAGATTATATGTCGGGAAAAAGAAATTCTAAAAGAATACTATTTTCTAATGATGGGCTAATGTTTATAACCTACGACCATTATCAAACATTTGTAGAAATAAGATAGGAGAAATAGCAATGACTGAATTAAAATTAGATTTCAGTAACGTAAAACATTTTGGCGATATTCATAAAATAATGAGAGAAGCGTTTGCTTTTCCTGATTATTATGGTGAAAATTTAGATGCACTATGGGACTGCATGAGAGACTATTGTGAATATGAACTCCATGTGATTGTTAGCGGTCTTGAACAGCTTTCGGTAGACTACAAGGATTATATGGGTAAAGTATTTAAGGTGTTTAACGATGTTCATGACGAATGCAATGTTTTTACTTTTGAGATTTTAGATTAGTTAAAGACGTTGTGCCACTTGGGAACGCATTTTTGGCACTCTTTAATAGATGATTTAAAAGGAGCAATTTCAATACTTCGAAATTGCTCCTCATTTTGTTTGACATTATTATAATAAAATTGTATACTTTAAATATAAGATGTGGGTTTCGGAGGTTTATTATGGCTTTAGAGAATAAACTTAATATAACAGATTCGGCTGAGCTCTTCCGTGAAGAAGAAAGAATCAGTAAGAAAAAAGCTGTTGAGCTTTACGATGAAGGCTTGCTTGACGGACTTGAGGCGGATAGTTTTTCTTCCCTCAGCTTCATTCATAAATATTTGTTCGATGAGATTTATGCGTTTGCAGGTGAAATCAGGGATGTGAACATTGCAAAGGCAGGTTTTCGCTTTGCACCTGTAATGTATCTTGAAGGTGCTCTGGAGCATGTATGCAACATGCCGCAGACAACCTTTGACGAAATTATTGAAAAATATGTAGAAATGAATATTGCCCACCCATTCAGAGAAGGCAACGGCAGGGCGACACGTATTTGGCTTGATTTAATCCTAAAAAAAGAACTCGGCAAAGTGATAGACTGGAGCAGGGTTTCAAAAGAGGACTATCTTCTTGCTATGGAACGCAGCCCTATTAAAGACATCGAAATCAAGCATATTTTGAAAGAGGCTTTGACTGATAGGATTAAAGACAGAGAGCTTTATATGAAAGGCATAGACAATAGCTATCATTATGAAGGATATACAGCATTTAGGACTGAAGAGCTTTGATGTTTGGTGACATGATTTTTTGCACTATTTTAAAAGGACAATTTCACTTGGGTGAGATTGTCCTTTCTTTACATATTCTTAAGATTTGTTTTACAATATTTAAGTTGTTTATTTACCCCTTCGGTTTTATAATAAATATAGAAAAACATGAAGGGAATGACAAAATGAATTTTTTTGATGTACTAACACTTATCGGCGGTCTGTGCCTCTTCCTTTTTGGTATGAGTGTCATGGGCGATGCGCTCGAAAGAAGAGCAGGAAGCAAGCTCAGCGCAATTATAGGCAAGCTTACCACAAACAAGCTTGCAGGCTTTCTTACAGGTCTTGGAGTTACTGCCATAATACAGAGTTCCTCTGCAACCACGGTTATGGCTGTAGGCTTTGTAAACTCGGGTCTTATGACCTTAAGGCAGTCCATAGGCATAATCATGGGTGCAAACATAGGTACCACGGTAACTGCGTGGATATTAAGCCTTGGCGGTATAGAGAGTTCAAACTTTGTAGTGCAGCTTTTTAAACCTATGTCCTTTACTCCCGTACTTGCGCTTATAGGTATAGCTTTTTATATGTTTGGAAAAAGCAGCAAGAAAAAGGATACAGGTACAATTTTCCTTGGATTTGCGGTACTTATGTTTGGTATGGATATAATGTCGGGCGCAGTAGCAGGTCTTAAGGAGGTACCGCAGTTCAGAGAGCTTTTTGTTATGTTTACAAACCCCATTCTGGGTGTTCTTGCAGGTGCAATACTTACGGCAATCATTCAGTCCAGTTCCGCATCGGTTGGTATACTGCAGGCACTTACCGTAACAGGACAGATTACCTATGGTGCGGCTTTCCCTATCATAATGGGCCAGAATATAGGTACATGTATTACGGCAATTCTCTCATCGTTTGGTACAAACAGAAATGCCAAGAGAGTTGCACTTGCACATCTCTCATTCAATGTTTTAGGTACTATCATACTGCTTGTGGCTCTCTATGTTGTGAAAGCTATATTTGAGCCTGCAATTCTCGGAGTTTCCGCTACTCACTTTGGCATAGCTGTAAGCCATAGCGTATTTAATGTTGTCTGTACAGCAATACTTCTGCCTATGTCTTCTATTCTTGAAAAGCTTGTATGTAAGCTTGTTCCCGATGCCAAGACGGAGGAGGTCAATACCGAGCTTGACGAAAGGCTTCTTGCAACACCTGCACTTGCTCTTGATACCTGCCGCAGGTACACCGAAGAAATGGCAAAGCATTCTGTAAAGGCTTTGGAAATGAGTATTAAATCGCTTTCACAGTATAATAGTGCCGACGCAGAAGAAATAAGAGAATTGGAAGATAAGGCAGACCACTATGAAGATATCATAGGCAACTACCTTGTTAAGCTCTCTGCACACCATCCAAGCGACAGCGAAAGTGCGGAGGCAGCCAGATTATTAAGACTTATAGGTGATTTTGAGCGTATATCCGACCATGCGGTAAATATTCTGGAATCCGCCGAAGAGCTTCGCGAAAAGGAAATATCATTTACCGATGTTGCACGAAATGAACTTGAAGCTCTTAAAGGCGCTGTAATCGAAATATCTTCTCTTGCACTAAACGCATTTTTAACAAAGGATGTAAATGCCGCTTTCGATGTTGAGCCTCTTGAGGAGATAATAGACAGACTTAAGGAAAAAATGCGCGCAAACCACATAGCAAGGCTCCAGCAGGGCAACTGCGGCATAGAGGTAGGCTTTGTGTGGAATGACCTTATAACAAATATGGAAAGAATATCCGACCATTGCTCTAATATCTCGGGTTGTATATTGGAAACCTCGCACCATAACCTCAATATGCATGAAAGCCTGAGGGTTTTAAAAGCCGACAGCGAGGAATTCAAGAAAAAATTCAGTTATTATGCAGAAAAGTATATGATAAGAACAATGTTGTAAAGTGTAAATTTTACAATTCGCTTCACCGGAGGTTATCCAATCGTTGCCCGATGCGTATTTCAAGAACATATGTCTTAAATCTACGCAAAAACGGAGCCGCACTGACTCGCTCACTCAGAGCTCGGCAGTGCTAAAATTACCGAACCGCAGCGGAAATTGATTTTCGGTAATTTTGCTCCGCTTTTTTGCTTGATTTAAGGCATCTGTTTTACCTTGAAATACGCAATGTGCAACTTATCGGATAACCTCCGCTGTGCGCTCGCACAATATGCGGTATCC
>JAZURE010000019.1:0-28626 GCA_045606045.1 Clostridia bacterium
CTAAATTGTATTTTGCAGACCTAGATGTACCCGAGAATGTTATAGATGATAGTGTGGTATATGTTTCGTTACCATCAAACTCATATATGCCAAGTGTCCAAGTTTCTGTATCATGACCGCTTTTAACAGTTCCAGACAAGGTTATCTGTGTTAAGCCAGACGGAAGTTCAAAACCAAGCCTATTTGTGCCATTCACATTGTAAGTAGCCCAGTTATTAACATTGTCATCAAACAAATTCTTCCCCTTAACAACCTGCTCCACGCTTCCGCTATCACCAACACTCACAAGCTCTTGCGGATAGTTCGGATTTGGTGAGGGGATACCGCCTGTGTAGGGTTCATATTCCGTGGCATTAGCCCCAAGTTCGATTTGTATATCACGAAATGTTGCGGTTTCGCCGGGGTTGGAAACATAAAGAGCAATTTGTGAAGACATATGGTCTTCGGTAATTGTTAGTGTTTTCCCAAACCCCCATGTGTCTTTTGTGCCTTGGAAATATACGTGTTTCTTCGTAGAGTCAGTTTTTGCATTTATAGTATAACTATTTCCGGGTACTAATCCTGAAGCCAATTCAGAGAGCACACCAATATATACGTTTGGCGTTTCTCCTTTTGATACTATGGTTACACTTCCATCTGCATTTTTTATGATTTCATTAGTAGAATTGTTTTTTTCAACAATTTTAGAAGCATCAAACAAATTCTTCCCAGTAGTACTAAACTGCTTCGTCTTGCCGAATATTTTCATGCCTCTGAATTCAGCTTCATCGGAATCGGCAAGGGCAATTAAATTTCCCGAAGCTTCGTTTAAAATGACTGAACCCTTTGTTTTAAGCCTGTCGCCTGTTTCCTTTGCTTCTGCGGCAACACCTTCCTTGGACAAGGTGTTATCTATTCCTGTGCCGATATACTCAAGAACACCTTCTTTTGCTGATTCCACCGCTTCTACAGCCTTGTCCTGTGTGGATTCAACATCAGAAAGAGCCTGCAATCTTAATGCCTCTATATCTGCCTTTGTCTGTGCAGATATATTTTCCACCTCTGCTATAGAATTTTTTGTAATAGACAAGAGTTGATTTATAAGGTCGTATTCTTCCTCCGGAGGCTCGGGATTTTCCACCTCAAGACCTTCGAGTACGGTACCTGTGCAAATGGTTGTATTCCACTCGGGGTCTTTTTCGCCGTCTGCATCCTTTTCTATGGCACAGACGATAAATTTAACCGTACCCTTATACTCAAGTACCTTTCGGGATAACTTCCATGAGAAGTGAATTTTATCGCCCTCTACGGTTACATCCTCTGCATACCATCTATCCTTATCGCCGTTGGCATTCTGATAGTTTATATACACATTTAGCTCTGTAAGGTCAATATTATCACCGACATATCTCGGACACTCAAACCATATACGCTTTGAATTTGAATCCGATTCAACACCCAGACATGTAAAATCCTTGGGCGGTGTTATCTTTCGAGCTGCATCATCTATGATGAAATATTTGTTTTCACTAACAAGAAAGAAATCCGAATCCGTCCCCTGAACTTCAACTACATTATTGGAAATTACAGTTGCATCCATTCTATACACCTCACTTTATTTTTATATTCCCCGAAAGAATACAATCTTTTTTACTTTCCGACACAAGAAAAAGCTTGTACATATGATTCCGCGATACCCTTAGTCTGTTTTCTTCTTCATCCGTAAGAGAGATATCTACCGAGTTGCCCACAGGGAAGAAAGGCTTACTCACAATAGGAGTAATTCCTCCGGGGGATACTTCAAACAGGACTTTGGTATTCTCTTTGAATTTACCATCAAATTTAAGTGTAAAATTAAATGCAGTACCAAGGGTGTGTTCGATTTTTATGCCATTGGCAGTTTTTGTAAGTTCTGTCATTTGTACCTCCTATACTACTTGAATGCGTATATCATAATTGCCATAATCATTTGAGTCCCAATAGAATGGTGTCAGAAAAAATCTGGAACCCTCTTTTTTAAATCTAATGTACCGGTCACCCCGATATTCTGCTTGCACTTCAGCTCCGTCTTCCAGCTTATATACATATGGCTGCCTTGAATTAAATTCCCACCCGAAAATCACAAAATTCGCACCAATTTGCGAAATATCATATTCATATGTAGGTAAGTTAGGGTTTTTATATGAAGGAAAATAAAACTTTCTCTCAATAGTAAGAACCACATTCCGTCCGCTTCCCACCTTTGATATAGACCAATACCTGCGGTCTGTCACGGTACCGCCCGAGCTTATTTCCGCAAGCATTACATAGTCTATTGGATATTCACTTTCTGCAGGGTTATTCAGCGAGGTAATAATCTGAATCTGATTTTCGGTTATGTTGTTGAGCATGTACACATAATTTACACTGCCTTCAATGAATGTAAGTGTAACAGGCTCGGTAAGTCTCTTTTTGGCTCCGCTTTCAAAAACGCAGACACCGTCTGCAACGGTTATTACGCCATCGGCCACACTCACCTTGCAACAGTTTCCAATCTGGAGAATTCCCTTGCTTGTCAAATCCTGCGTAATCTGATTGAGAGCAGACACCGCGCTCTGCGGCGGGTCTTCGGGGAAGTGAGAATAATCTGCATACCCCAAGTCCACGGCAATGTTGTTCAAGTCCTCGGCAGTTACCATGTTTGTATAACCATCTTCGGTCAATGAACTATATAAAAAATTATCCGGCATTTTTTATTCCTCCCATTCTGAGAATACAGGCTCTTCGTGGTATGTATCGCCTTCACACCACAGTTCTACGCTCTGTACCTGTTTTTTTGTAGTTTCTTTTGTTCTCAGCCTTATTACATCGCCAAGGAAATAATCTGTATTAAACTCGACATTCCTTGTCTTAGCAAGAAAGGTATGCTTGTCCCTTTTGGCAGTAAGCTCATCCATTGCCGCCTGCGGAGAATGGCTTGAAAGCACGGTATCTCTCTTGTAAATACCGCTTTTTTCCTCGGTGGATATGTAAATCCATTCCTCTTCCTCAAGCTTAGTGCCGTCATCCTCTTCGGTCTTTCGATACCAACCGCCATAGGCTGTGCTTTTGCTGTCAAAATCTTCGCTTATTTCGTAGATATTCTTGTTTCCAACAGAAAACATGTGTGGATTGTTTTCGGGCTTCACAAGTCTTAAATGAAGCTCTGCATCCTTTATGTAAATACGATAGCCCCACTTGACCTTTCCGAGATATTCTTTTAGAAACTTATCACCGTTCATATAGTTGTCCGTTGAGAAAGCGGCGGTTTCTTTATATCCTGTATCATCAAACACAAGCCAGGGTGCATAGGTTTTTAAAAGCGACTTGACATTTGCCTCTATGCTTTGCTTTTCCGTAATGTTTTGTATGGGAATGACGAACTTATGTGCAAGCGAATTAAGATGACTGCCGTATATCGTCTTTCTCTTTTCGGTAAATTTATAGTCGGTAAAGAAACCCTCAAAATGTCCCCATATTACAAATAAGCCCTCGGGATGATGAGAAACATACTCTTCAAGCTCTGCATCGTGAAATGCCAATTCAAAAGAACCTGTGCCGCAATGCTCAATCGTACCATTCATAGATATATAGCCTGTATCCCTCGTAGAAGGTGGGAGTGTGTATTTGTCTGAGAAATCAAGAGTTTTGAAAATTATATCCATGATTACCCCCTACACTACAGCCATAAGATATATGTTGTTGTATTTTATTGAGGCGGTTACAGGGCGCAGGCTTTCGTTTGTGGTAAAAGACAGGGTGTTTTGCCCCGGCTCGAAATAGAAATCCGACATTTCGGTATCGTCCGTAATGGCATTTGTTATCTTACCATCCATACTGCTTATAATTTTCCTGGTATTGAGGTCTATTTCCACCTTTTCGTCCTTTCTTAACACATGATGAAAATTAAGGCTTTTGCCCGTAGTGGAATTGGTTATTGTAATAAGACCTTCATCTACAGTAGGCTCATACACAGAGGAAAGCGTTATAACACCGTAGCACCTTTTATTGCCATGATTGTACAAGCTTCCCTCCTGGAATATTTCCGAGAACACACAAGGAAGCTCGAAGGTGTCTGTAACACGGTTCTTGTGCATTGCAAGTGGTATTACAGTATCCTCAAAATCATTAAAATAGGGGTAATCCGCCTGAAACTGTACCGTGATAGTATTAATACCGCTTCGGGAATAATTTTCTACATCATCAGAGTTTACAAGCTTACAGGATATCCTCCGTTTCATTTGCGGACCGAAATCACAGAACATCTCGCCATTATAATAAAAAGCTTCCATTACCCCAAGTACATATTCTTGATTACCGTAGACATCTGCCGTTATGGTAAGAGTACGCGGATAGTCACTGTCGCCTGTGGTTGTTACACCGTTTTCCTTGGCAAAGGTAACTTCGTCATATCTTCTTGACGGAAGACCAAATCCGCTTAGTTTTATGAGCTTTATATTCGGGTTGTCTCTGCCCATTATTACGGTACCGCCTTTTGATACATATGTAATTTGCATTTTCATTCACCCCACTTTTTTGTATGGCTTTCCCAATCTGCACGCCTTTTCTCCGCCTCAATGATACCCCGTGGTGAAGAGTCGGGAGCGTTTATTGTGGTTTGCCTGTTGTCGTAGAATGTATTTGTAACGGTGTTGGCTGCCGACATGGCGCCGTTCCATACTGCTGCGGGTATCTTGGTGCTGAACAAAGCATTAATCTCAGCTTGTATTTCTTGAAACATAAGCTTATAGGCATCCATGAAACCATTTGTAAAGCTTGTACCACTTTCTTCACCTATGGAAAAGAAATCCTCGGGGAGCTTTCCGAATTCCTGTGTAAAGGTATCATACACTTCCTCAAATTCATCTGAATAAAGCTTATCGCCTATGTCATCTGCAAGCTGTGAGTTTCTGTTTATATCATCCAAATACTTTTTGAATTCTTCATCCGAGGTTTTATTTATCGCCGAGAGATAACTTAAGGCATCATCTACAGACATACCTTTTAAATTCTCTGTAATAAAGTCGGGGATATCTCCACCTGTTTTTTCGGTGAGTTTATCAAGCCCTTGGGAATATCGCTCCAGTTGGGCATTCTCCCAGCCGAGAGGTGCAAGCTTGTAGGTTTCCCCTATGGGTTTGTCATGTTTATTATATATTGTTTCCGTCCTATAGGTTTTGGTAGTCTCCAGACCTTTGGAAAACTGTTTCCGTTCCTTTTCTATGGCGTTAAAGGCATCTGTATACTCTTTTACAAGCTCTTCCTTAGTACCCTTGAAATACTTTTCGATTTCGTGAGTGATATTTGCGTATTCCTCATCGGTTTCCTTAAAGTGCTTATCTCTTATACCCGCAAGAGCATTATAAAATTCTGTTTCGGTTATAAGGCAAAGCTCCTTGTGTCTTTCAAGCTCTTTGCGCTCCTTCTGATAAGCCTGCTTTTGTGCTTCGCTCGCCTTGGTTGATGCGGTTGTGCTTCCGCCTGAGGTGTAGGTGTCCTCTGTTTTACCGCCTGATTCGGTAAATTTTTTTGCCATTTCTTGAGATTTCCCCAGAGCTTCGGCTAATTTGTTTGCATATTTGTATTGGTCAGCCTGCAAATTAGATAATGTTTCGGAAGCTTCGTTGGCGGTGTGAACTGCTTCTTGAAATGCTTTTTTCTCAGGGCTTATACGCTTTGTACTACCGCTATTCTCGTAATATACATCCTTAAATTTGTTGTCCTCATATGTTTTTTGAGCCTTCTCGGCATTTTCCCATGCCTTTTGTTCTTTTTCTTCTGCATTTACGATTTTCTCTGTAACTTTATCGAGCTTTGCCTGATATGCATTAACATAGGATTTTGCTATAGCAAGTTCATAATACGAATTAATAAGATTATCAACAGAATTTCGCTGAACATCAATGGCTCCTGTCTCGTCATATAAGAGCGAAGTGATACCAGGAATGATGTTTTCAAGTTGGGTAGCCACACCCGCAAACTCTTTTTTCTTTTTCGTAGCTTCTTCTTCACTTAGAGTTCCACTTTTTATTTGTGTTTCCAATGCATAAAGACTTTCTTTTAAAATCTTAGCTTGTTCTGCTTTAGCTTCCTCTGCCTTTTGTGTTTCTTCTATGGATTTTATACTTTCTTCGTAACCCTTTCGCATATCATCCAAAGAGTCTGATATTTCTTTATTTGCATTGGCTATCTTCTCTGCTGCACTTTCATGCGTAGCTTCATAAGCAACAAGCGCAGCTACCAAAGCCGCCAATGCCATAATAGCCCATGTGTACGGACTTTTTAACAGTTCAGCATTAAACCATTTTTGCGCTACTGTACCAAGCTTGGTTGCAGCTGTATAGCTTTCTACACCTTTCTTTATCTCAATGATATCATTTACTAAAAGAACAAAGTTTACAGAAGCCCATGCAGTGCCAAAGCCGGCAAGGGCAACTGCTCCGCCTTTGAAATACTTTTCGAGTGTGCCGTCCTTAAGTTTTTCATTGAGCCACTCAACACCCTCAATTGCCTTGGGAAGAATATCCTCCGAAAGAGTTTCGGAAAAGCCTGCAGAAAGCTCTCCAAAAAAGGCGGTAACATTATCCTTTAATGTGGATATCTGTCCCTTTGCCGTCTTGGACTGATTTTCCAATGCATTAAAAAACTGCCCACCCTCAGAGGTAGCAGTTCTCATTGCATCGGCAACCATTTCATAGGTTATGGCACCATCTGCCATTTCATCTTTGAGCTGTGCTACGGATTTACCTGTCTTTTCGGATATAATCTGTAAAGGATTGAATCCGGAGTTTATCCATTTTGTTATCGTAAAGGCTTTTTATCCTCTACTTCTTATAGTTTCCTATAAGCTCAGCATACATTTTCACCTACAGCCTTTCCTGTTTAGGTGTTGGACACTCGTGGGAGAATTATATTTATTCATCTCCTATGCGTTACAATACCACATGACCTTTCGTAATTCATGTAGTTATCTCGGTATCACCTTGTTTATACATATTCCCAACGAAATCCGCCCGTCTTATTCCTAGCACCTCGACATACAGCAGAAATTTTACTGTGTTGCAAATGTAATTGCCTTGCTGCCTCGCTTGCGCTATCATAGACTTTTATTATTTCGTTGGAAGCGATATCGATTTGAGCCACCTTTTTCCCGTTTGCTTCTCCTATCTTTTTTCTTGTTTCCTCTGAAACGAGGTGCCCTTTCAACTTTTCAACTCGGAGTTCTATGGTTTCCTGTGATTGTTTTTTTCCGTACATATGATTTTTTTCGCCTGTCATTGAAGAAGACATTTTCTTTCGGGTTTCTTCAGTAACTACATGTCCTTTCAAAGCCTCGCTGATATGTTTTTTGTGTTCTTCACTTTGCTTTTTCCCCAGGTGAGCTACCCTTAATTTCGCCTTGTGCTCCTCGGTCAACTTCTTGCCCTTATCCCACGGAACATTTCCTTTTAAAGTTTTAGATATCTTTTTTCTCACTTCATTTGAGACAAATTTATTGGTTTGTCCTAAAATGTAACAGGCGCGAGCTTGCCCTTGCTCTTTTAAACGCGTTCCAAGTTCAAGTTCAAAATCATATGCTTCTGCTTCATCATCAAAATACTTGACGATTTTATAATCACAATCATATTTTTTTCTAATGTTCTTAAAGTATGAATTTCTATCCTTCATACTCTTATATCGATTGTCGCTTCCTTTACCAACATAAAAAATCTCGTTAGTTTCCTTTATGTACCACACATACACATAGTATTTTTTATTTATCAACTGTATCACCTCTAAACCCATTATACAGTTGTTAAAAATTCATGTCAATATGGTTTTGTATAAATTTAGGTTTCACCGATTTTGCCCAATTCACACGACATATTTCTATGCCGCCAGACAATAATCTCTTATCTGCAATAAATCCTGACCCATAAGCCTTCCCTGGGACTGCACCTGACCGAAAACAAGTGCGAGGCTCTTGAACTTCTCTTGATTTCCAAGAGATATATCACCAAGCATTTTAAGGTCGGGCATAAGATTACCTACATCCTCACCAAATGCAAGAAGCGTTGTGCTTGCATCTGCAAGATCCGTAAGCTCGAAGGGGGTTGTTGCTGCAAGTCCTTTTAAATCATTTATAAGCTCTCCTGCCTTTTCGGCATTTCCAAGCATGGTTGCAAAACCTGCATTATATTGCTCCATCTGCATATTGTAGTTGGTGCCTATGCCAAGCACTGCAGTTCCTGCTGCAGCTCCTGCCACGGCAAGAGTTTTTACACCCTTGTTTATTCCGCCTACGATATCGGCAGAAGCTTGCATGGTTTTGGATTGATGTCTTGCCACCGCCTCGGCAGCTTTCTTCGCCTCTGCTTCTGCTTCCTTGGCAACTCTCTGAGCTTCCTTTACCGCCTTATCCGCAGATTTTTTGAGCTTTTCATCTGTGGTCTCTGCGGCTTTTTTTACCGCCTCGTTGGCATCTTCTATAGCCTTTTGTGCCTTGGTGGCTGCATCTTTTGCTTTCTTTTCAAGCCCTTTCAGAGTACTGTCATATTTGGAGTCATCACCATCTATTTTTATAAGTACACCGTCTGCCAATTAAATCACCTCTGCTTTCTCATAAACGCATTGCAAAACGCTCTGCTGAAATCTGCATCCTTTTGCTCTGCAGGACGCGTATCGGGAAGTGCGCTTACAGATTTCATACGAGCATAAAACTTACGCATTTCATCACTTTTTATTTCGCTCAAATCCACCGCCCTGTAGCTTACAGTTTTTATAAAACGGGTTTCATCGGTAAGATTATCTAAAAGTGCCTTAAATTCATACCAATGCATCTGCGCTTCTCTGAGATTGATATTGTACTGTTGCATAAACGCAGCGTAGATTGCTTCTGCATCATAATCGAAATCATACATCTTTTCATGCTTACCCGAATCGCTCTTTGAATTTTCGTCATGTCGAGGATTATAGAATCTCATTACCGCTTTTAATGCCTCAATCAAATTCGGAGGAAAGTCTATAAAAACAAGCTTTATTATATCAAGGCTTTTTTGAGCCAGAGATGTCTTTCCGAAAGCTAACAGGGTAAATCTAATCCATGTACGAAAATCTGTGTGTATGGCGCATTTTTGACCGCACACATCTATCGCTTCGGGCAGTGTATCTATAAGAATGTTCATAATTTACCTCATTAAAGAAACAGAGGCGGTCATGCCGCCTCTATTATCGCATTTATGATATGGTCTTTCAGATTTGACATCGAAAGACCTTCCACACCTTTTATTTCGGCAAGTTCAAGAAGAACGGCCTTTGTATATGTACTAAGCACATCATAGGTAAGCTCTTCTTGTGCCGCAAGAGCGAGAGCCTCATCGCTATATGTAACAAGGCTCTCTTCTATAGCCGTTTCCTCGGTTGGTGTGTCTCTAAGCGAGAACGGCGCTATATGTCCGACTCTGCACTCTCTTCGAAAGTGATTGTCTGAACAGTATCGCAGTTTCCGTTTGCAGGAGTAGCAATCTTTGCTATACCGAAAACAGTTTCTCCTGCTTCCTTAAAGCTTCCCGAATAGGTCATTGCCTCCGCAGTATTGCCTTTGTTGGACATAACAACGGAACAAGGAACCATGAAAGCCTTATATCCATCTCCCGACGGCTGGGTGAAGTCAACATAGTATATGTTTCTTCTTGCGGCAACACCTACAACCTTTTTTTCGTGAAGGTCCACGATATCATCGTGTACGGCATTGCCTACAAATCTGTCGAGTTCAAAATCAAGTACAGTAGTATAACCTACTACATCGTTGGTCTGACTCTTACGGTCTACATACTTTCTGCTATATTCCTCGGGAGTTGCATTTTCGGACAGGGTTTTAAAACCTTCCATCCTTGTGATTTCTCCGTCGGGAATTTCATAGAAGTTTTTACCTTCGTATCTTAACATTAACTGGTCCATATTCTACTTCCTTTCTAAAAATATTATTTCAATAGGAAACACATAAATTGCGGCATCCTCCGACTCTGTTAATCCTATCAAATTGGGTGTTTTTGCGGTTTTTGGGGTTGCCATGCTCTGAATGGTGCATCCTTCTCCGAAATCAGGGAAATTTCTCGCCTTACCTTGCTCGTTAATCCAATCCATAAAACTTTGGACTTCCTCCATTGCATCCGAATTGGAATATACATTGCTATCCTTGCTGTGAGGCTTTATTTGCCTTATTTCAAAAGGCAGATTTATAAGACAAGCTCCATCTACATAGGATGTTATTACCTTGCCTGCACCGGAAGTAAGCACCGCAGTATTATCGTCATTGGTTTCGTTGGTTACATAGTTCAGATATGTATCCTTCCCGGCATGGCCGCTTTGGGATATAAAATCCATTACCGCTTCAAATTTATTATCCATCAAATCGCATCCTTCCGCTGTCTATATAATCCTGCATGGCGGCTTCGAGCTTTGGTTTTTCTGTCGGCATTGCAGAATCGAGCCATTCTTTTGTGGATTTGGGGTGTTTGTTGTGTGTGAGGTCGAGTGGCTTGCCTGCATATATCTTTTTTACACCTTTGCGCGCATAAGAGCTTCCTGTAACAGGGTCTACCATAAGCTCGCCTTTGTTGAGAAAGTGAGCGTTTGGCGCTATGAATTCAAGCTCACCCGGGCGTATAATCACACTCTCCGAGGTAGTGCCCGTAACCATAGGGATATAGGGCACAAGCAGACGGTGCAGTTCAGAGGCAGCAAATGTCCAAAGACCATCACTACGAACAGATGCCAAATGCTTTGGTATATTGATATCGACCTTAACAGACAAATTCATACTCACACACCCCTTGCTCTGTAGTGCTTTGCATAGGGTAATTTGGTATTGATGGATACCGATTTCACGGTGAAACTTCTGCCATGATACCTTTGCAGTAAGTCGGCAACTCGTTCGCCCTTGAAATCGGATATCTCATCTTCTACCTCGCCGAGAACAATAACATCCTCCGGCTTTAATGTGAAACTACCCTCTGCACCCACATAATCCTCCGTAAACCGATTATCTTCGGGTATACGGCATATATAGCTATCCGCCATGGATAAGGTAGTACCGCTTAGCTGAGTGTTTGCCTCCGTCTGAAAGAAGCAATTATCAAGCACGGTCCTGCGCCATGTTGTAAATGCCTTTTCGCCCGAACGGTCTACATATCGATTGTACAAGGTTATAGTGGAATTGAAGGTAGAATCAATCATTTAAAGCTCACCCCACAATACATAAGCGGTGTGCCGTCTTCTGCAACCTCATTTATAAGATATGTGCGGATTATCTCTCTTGCATTGCGTTTCAGCTCGTCCTGCGAACTTCTCTGAAAGCTTTGATTTAGTCCGTCATGGCTGAACGAGGAAACTCTTTCCACGGCGGGGTCGGATTCTTTGCACAAATCTATAAGCCTCAGCATGCAATCCTTGACCGCATCACTTGGCTTTTTAATCCTGCCAAAAGTTGCCTCGCGTATTTTGTACGAAGCCTCAATCGCATAGCGGTTGAACTGGCTCTCGTCAAGAGAGCCGCCCATATCCTTATATTCTTCGTAAGTGAGGTACATTTATATCACACCTTTATGCAAAATTTGCCACTGCTACGCTGACAGCCTTAGAAGTAACGGTTGTGCTGCCCTTCTGCTCTGTTGCGCCTTCCTTCTTAACTGTGTAAGTGTATTTGCCGGGTGTACAGTTAAATACCGCCTTACCTGTTGCATCTGTTTTCTTAGTAACACCTGCAAGGGTAACCTTGGCATCTGCAACTGCTGCATCACCGTTGGTTACAGTAAAGGTTACAGCATAGGTTGTGGGTGCTACGGCAGGGTCAATGCTTGCAAAGGGGAAACGAGAAGCTTCATCGGGGTTTAATGCATTGATAGGATTGGGGATTTCCCAACCAAGTCTCATCACAACACGGAGAGCAACCATGTCTTCCTGTGCAAGGTTGTACATTATGTTGCCTGTTGCGGGGTCTTGGATAACAGCTTCTGTAAGTACCTTGTAGGTTATATCCTGTCTTATAGCATATACAGCCTGGCTCATATCGCCAACAATAAGCTGAGATTTGGATTTATCCCAGGAGCCATTATCTATGTATGCCTTGGGGAGCGAGCCTATTTCGGTTCCTGTTATAGGCTGACCTGTGGTATCAAGCATCATACGGAATTTACCCTTGAGGTCTACACCGCCTATAATGCCGGTTACATTGTAGCCGCTTTCCTCTACCTTAACCATAGCACTATTGATAGCAGAGTAGAGGGTTTCCTCTGCGCCCTGAGTAACTGTTGCACCTGCATTTCTTACCGAAGAAAGAAGGTCCATGCGGAAGTTCTTGGGCTTATCAATACCTGTAAACACCGCATCGTCTATCTTCCTGCCAAATGCTTCTACAACTCTGGGCTTAACATCTGCCCAAAGGTCGAAGTCTACATCATCGAGCAGGTCTTCTTTGATGGGAATAATAACTGCAATTTCTTCTGCAGTGATAAACTTGTTATCCCATGCCATCTTTGTAAGCTGCTTACGGCCGTTGTTAGTTTCGGCATCTACCCAGTAAGCCATGGGGAGAGCATCGAGTACTCTCATCTTGGTTTTGTTTGTGCTCATGTTAGGAAGTCTGCGGAACATAGAAAGCGCCTTGGACTCCTTAACAACACCCTCCATAATCTCTCTTATTACATCGGGCTCCATTGTTGCTTCAACATTGTGTCGTGTAATCATTGACATTTTTTATCTCTCCTTTTTCATTTTCTTGCGCCACGAAGTACGCTATTCATTTTGTCGTTGGTCGTATTGCCTAAGCTTGCCGTACCTGTAAGGCTTGGCGATGTAGCCACCTTTTTGACTACGGTTTCACCAAAATACTGCGGATTGTCCTTTTTGAAATCGGCAAGGTTCTTATCGAAATCCTCACCCATTGCAAGAACCTTGGAAGCGACAAACTCTGCAAATTCACTCTGGCAGTTTGCACCTATTACCTTTTTCTCGGCTTTAAGCATCGCAAGCTCGCTTAATGCACTGTCATAGTTCTTTTGCAACTCATTGTGCTTTTCATCCGTGGTTTTCTGTGAATCTTCCCACTCCTTGAAGGCTTTGAATTCGGGGGTGTTTTCCCGTGCTTTCCTATCTCTTGCTATTCGCTTTTCTATTATAGCGTTGAGTTCCTCCTGAGTGTATGACTTTCTTTCCGGTTCGGTGCTCATCTGAACATCGTCCGTGCCTGTGACCTGCTCTGATGCAGTGTTTTCATGTTCTGCCATATTACATAGCTCCTTTCCGCTTTACGCCCGTCGGCTGATTTTGTGTATAAAAAAACCACTCACAGCTATTGCTTGTAAGTGGTTTGATTATTAAATTTGTTCACTGTTGGTTTTCCTTACTCAATTCTCTCTGTAAAACCAGCATTTCATCCTGCATCCTTAAAGCCAAAGCTTTGCAATACAAAAAAGTAGCAGTAAGAGCTGTGGCAAGCCAAATTATACCCGTTACTGCCGTACAAGTGGCATTCCATTGGTTTTCGAGGACTTCATCCTCGTACAAGGTGGGGTATTCTATTTTGTTAGCAACATCCTCTGGGTTCGGTGCCATAAACGCCGCCCCGAAAAGAAGACCTGCAATTACCCCCACAATTATTGTGAGTATGATTAAAAAAACAAAGAAATTGTCTAGGGTTTTAGTATACACATCTTTTCCTCATTTCTTAAGTAATATCTGCCACTTTCATTCACAGAAAAGAAGTGCCGTCCCTCCTTGTATTGTATTTGCAAATAAAAAATGTGCAGTCCATCAGAACTGCACATGAAAACATACAGCTCTGCCGCCAAGCCAGTGTATTCCCTTATAAGTGCAATACAAAATGAGCGTGTACATTTTTTACAAAAATAATGTACCACACTTACAGGAGATCTATTCACTTGGCTTGGCAAGTACAGTTTAACACAAAACAAATACGAATACAAGTGTTTTATTTTTGGCATAAAAATATCATCTACCCTTGAGCAGATGATATTGTGTGGTATTTAATTTTAATCGTCCTCGTCGGGCCAGTCTGTTAAAAGCTTATCTTTATCCAAAGCTTCTTTTAAAAGTCGTTCTCTTTCTTCAGCAGGAAGCCCAGAATCAACATAATGACCATCATAATATTTAGTTTTCATCATAACAGCCTCCATTCTATATCGTATTCTTTAACATAGTATGCCAATGTTTCGATAATTGCCTTTTTCTCATTGTAACCTTTTTTCATGTAATTGTCAACCATTTTTGAAAAGCCATCTGAACTAAATACTCTTTTCCCTGTTTTATAATAATAAATATCTCCATTATGACAAGCAACTACACCGCCAACATATTGCTTGCTACCAGCAGACACAAAATCGCTTCCTGTTGGCGGATTGTTAGTGCCATGATTATGTATTGCTATTAAAGAGTTTTTATTCGCTTTGATTGCTTTTTGAGCTTTTAATGAATATATAACTTCGTTTTCTGACCTATTATTATAGCTCTTTGCAACAAGTTTTCCTGTGTTTACATCTATTAAGCATATATCTTCAAAATATGTACCATTTCTGTGAGTGAGTATGGCTTTTGTTTGCTCATATATAGTTTGCTGGGTCTCTTTACAACAAGGAATATTACTAAATTTATCTTTATATTCTTTTTTCGATAATTTAGACAAGTCTACCTTGTTCTCCCCTGTATTGTATATTGCTTTCTTTGAAATTCCTTTTTCATTAATTAGTCTACCTGTACCAAGCATTACCCTCTCCATCTGTGTAGGAAGTCCGCTTGCCTTGCTTAACTCCACATACTTATCAGTAAGCATACGGATTTTTCCACGGGCTATAAGTTCTGTATCGCCATCGCCTGCAGCTTTTGCCATATTGAGTATGTCCCGTTGATGTCGGAGAGCGGTTTCCACTTTCCTTTGCAGTTGGGTGCCCTCGTACATGGTGTACTTTTTTCCCTCAAACTCAAAGGTAGCCTTATCTGCTTTGGCATACTCTTGGAGTTCTTCCTCTGTGTATGCAGGTCGGGAAACTCCGAGAATAATAGGAAATGCGAAATGCAGGCAACCATATTCTTCCAAAAGCGGCTTGGCTATCTTATAAAACGATGGATAGAAAACTCCATCAATTACCACGCCTACTTCATTAAGAGCAAATTGTCTTCCGCCAATATCTGCATGGGACGGTCTTGGATGCATATGATAATCAACTTCCATGCCATCAGCACCGAATTCCTCACCTACGAGGTTTGCCACTTGCTGATTACATTCCTTTACTCCCCACAGTACATTTTGCCTTACTGCAGAATCAAGACGGCGACTGTATCCCTTTTCGCCTTCTTTTTTTGCATAATCCACGGTGCGGATACCGCTTGCACTCATTGCCTTTACAATGTCATTTACTGCTTTGGTATAGCTCTCCATGCCCATATTGACTTGTGTTACGGCATAATCGACTATTTTAGTATATGTATCCGATAAGCTTGTAGCTATCTTGTTTGCGTTTTTCTCGTAAAGTGGGGCAAGGCTCTTACCATCTTTACTGAAAATGGCAAATGCAGTATGCTGTGTCATGTTTTTGTATTCATCAACTGTCTGCTTTGCCATCGCTCGAACTTTTCTTTGCAGTGGAATATTTTCCTCATAGGGAATATAGTCCATAAACCTCGCCTCATAAAAAGGCTTTGCAAACTTATAATTCTCCTTGGCAACGATATCAAATATATCATATATCTCGGCTACATCCTTTTGACTCACCACTGCCAAGCGTTTGGCAATTTCATCCGCCCTTGCACCGTAATTGTACATCTGTTGGAGCTGATGTACATCTGTAGGACGAAGCTCACCGATTTCTTTGAGAACTTCGCCCACCGATACAAGATATTCTGTATTTATATCACTTAAGTGCTTGCATATTCTCTCGGGCAAGAATTGTATTTGGTGTTGGTTAAGCATTTAGCATCACCTTTATAAAGTCATTACATCCGCAAGACGAGGTTCTTCTTTTTTTATTTTCTCTATTGCAGTTCTGGCTGTTGCTTCGTCTTCGCCGAAAACTCTCATTCTGTACTCTACTCTCGATATAAGCCCTGCCGCCTGCTCTCTTAATGCTCTATTGGATATTGCCTCTTTATCCTCAATCACGCTATCATCAAATGCTATTGTAAGCCCGTTTGTGTTTATGCTGTATGCCCCGAATGTAGTAGAGGCGTATGCTATGGCTTCTACAAGGTCATATATAGCATCCTCGATGCCTGTTTCATGTTTCTTCTTTCGGCGGAACATAGGGGAATTCTGACTTATAACCTCTGTAGCAGTTGCCATGCTTTGAGGATCAAATTTGTATTTTCCAGCTCCGAAGCCAACCTGCTCACCAAATATGGCAAGAGTTTTGGAAAGTCCTTCACAAAGAGAAGCAACTCGTATTTCGGAGCCTTCTGTCTGTATAAGGTCTTCCTTACTATACCCATCCGGAAGAACATATAGGGTGACATCGTTCGGGTCGAATGTATCGCAGATTTCCCCACTTTTTGTATCTACCTGCATAGCTTCCTGTCTTACAAAGGTTCGTTTGCGGCTTGCAAAGATTTCATGTTGCAGGCTGTCAAAATCAAGATCTATGGATTCAAGTGTATCTATGGCATTTGCAAAGAAAGGAAGTCCCCATGGAACATCTTCTACGACATTGTTATTTTGCTGTGGCGACAATACAACAAACCATGGCTTAGAAGATTTTGTATCGAATTCCTCTATAACGCCAGCTTCCTCAACCGCGCTTAAGCTTCCGTTAACATCAAGGAAGACTTTGTTATGTATAACATATTTTCCGGCTTTATTGAGCTTGTGTACTGTGAGGTGTACATATTTCTTTCCTCTCTTTGTCAAAGCTTTTGCAAAGGCACACTCTTTAATTCCCGAACTATCCCAAGAAAGAGGATACATTGAGTCGGCATCCACATAATCTATCTTGGTTTCTGCAGTTGTAACATCTATAACATTTTCATTACTACCCACAGAAATATCGTGCACGCTCACTATGATAGCACCTGTTCCGCTTGCACCGGCTCTTTCAATAGCCTTGTTCATAAATGCCCAGAAATCATTCTTGGTAAGCAGCTCTGTAAGATGTTTGTTGCTTTTCTCATCCACAACAGATATCTTACACTTTTCATTAAAAAGCAAGTCTGCCCAATCCTCAGCACATTTTTTTGCCATCTGCAAAGATTTTCTTGTTCTGTTTATATGTTTTTTGCCGTTGTATATTTTATATTCATGGAACTTATCCACCTTGCCCTTGTACCAAGATTTCCATAGTGCAAGATTCGGATTCCATATAGCCTTAACCTCAGAATTATATCCATATTCACTTGAAAGGTAGCTGTCCAAATTCACCTTTATCACCTCATAATCTTATTGATATGCGGAAAGACGGAATACTCAAAGGCATCAAGACTGTCTACATCAGTAGTTCCGTCATCCAATCGCTCATCTATCTTCTTTTCATCCCATACAGCGGTCTGCAATGCCAGTATGAGATTTTTGCATTTACGCAATATTTTATAACGACCAAGCGCCATAATCTGATTTGTGAAGTTTATTCTGTCAAGAATTGTACCCTTGGAGCAGTCATCTATAATAACCGGCAAGCCCATAGAGGCTATGTAATTACGCAAGCCTTGTGTAAGGACCTGGCCAAGTGCACCATAATCCGCATATACCTTGTGTACTGCACCATATGTACTTACCACACGATGGTAAAAGAGTACAAAAGCCCTGTAAAGCTGTTCGGGTGTCTTGACCCCCGTCATGTCTTCCTCATCTATGGAGTATGCGGTATTAAATCCGTATGAAAAACCGGTAGCTTTAAAGCTTGTCCGACTCTTGCTGGCTCCGTAGTCTATGCCAATGCTTATATATACAAGATTCTCGGGAAGGTCATCTATAACAAAGGCTTTGGTATTATCTGCAAATTGCTGATATATGAGCCCTTCCGCCACTGCACGCTGTCCGAGAATGTCGCGGATATAATATACGGTGCCGACAACATAACGGCTAAGCACCTCTTTGAGGTTCTTCTCGGGAATGTTTATATTATCAAATATATTAAAGCTCTCATAGTTGTAACCACCTTCAAGTATTCCATCTTCATTGAGCTTCTGCCATTTGTCTATGTACTCGGTATATATAACATCGTTTGGATTTTCGGGATTAAGGTCCCAATACAAACGCTTAATATTTGCATTAATCTGTCTTTTGAGTGCCTCATCTATAGTGTTTTTATGGTGGAGGTTTATCTCTGTTGCTATCCACAAGCCTATTGACATACCTCTGAATTTTTTGTAACTGTCCGCCTTGGCACCGCCGCAAAATAAAACTATCTTTTCTTTGAAGTTAGTGTCGGGACCTTTTATTTTAAGACACTCATTGCCTTTGTATTTGCCCCATTGACACTGACCTCTGAATATATGCTCAAGACCGTATCCGTCGCAGTCGCCTATAATAACCTTTGCCGTAGGCTGTGTGGATGCGGTTGCAAGGTGAAGCTTATCTTTCGACCTTTTAAGGTCATGAGCAAAGCAGAATATATTGTCTGTGGTCTTTCCGCTTCGGATACTTCCTTCTGCTATGTTAATTGCCGCATTCTGCGTTTTGCGCATATATTCCTTATGCTTGTCGGACCAGTTATATTTAAGAGTGTTACGCTTTTTAACCAAAAATATCACTCTCCGTATCCGTTAAATCTTCTATCTCTCCCGAGAAGTCCGGATGCTCAAGTCCAAGCATGCGAGCTATGGTATCAAGTGCCTTTAATTTGTCCTTTGCTTGTATCATGGTGTAATTTATTTCCGCAAAACCTATTTTTTTTAGTTCTGAAAGCAAGTCATCACGAGTGATTTTCGCACTTTTTGCAAGGTCTTTTTTGATGTTGACAATTTGCTTTTGAATGTTAACATTTGTCAACAACCTTGCTCCACAGGAGCGAGCAGTTTTTTCGGAATACCCTGCCCGTATTGCAGACTGTGTTGCATTTTCGTCTTTTACATACTCCTCGCAGAAGCGGACTTGTTTGTCTGTAAGCTGATTCTTCGAGCTTTTCTTTGTTTTTCTTGCGGTCATCTTACTGGTTTTCTTCTTTGCATCGGACTTTGGCACTCTCACCACCTCTCAACTTTGCAATAAATAAAGAGCACTCCTGCGGAATGCCCTCTGTTTCTATGATACTATTATATCACTTAATTATGTCCCTTTGGTGTCCCTTTTATCTTTTTTGCGAAAGTAAGTAAAAGAACTTACGCCGCGCTCTGTAAAACTGCCGTCTTCCGCACGGCACTTGCAAATATTCATACGGTACACCATCGGTTATGTTTTCGAGTAGTTGCTTATATATTGTGCTATCAGCTTCCATGGCAGTATCATCTATCAGTTTAATATCATTTCGAAGTCCGGCTATTTTTATTGCCTGGGTTTCTGTTTGAGAATGAAAAACACCTTTGGCCCCTGGAGTACCACTATAGTTTACTGCAGACAGTCCCACAATAGATTTTATCTTCTCTTTTTTCTCGTTGTACTGCATGCAGAAATATTTAAGTTCTCTGTATCTTCGCCAGCTTATGTCATACTCATCGAGCTTTAAATCTCTCTCTTTTGGCATCTTAATCACCTTATCTTTCAATACGGAAGCTCATCATCATCGGGCATAGGAAGGATATCATCTGTGCTTGCACCCTTGTCCGACTTCTTTCCACCCACGAAGTTTACTTCCTCGACCACTACTTCTGTTATGTAGACCTTGGTGCCGTCATCCTTGTCGTATGTCCTGGTCTGCAGGTTTCCTACTATGCCGAACATATCGCCTTTTTTAAACTGCTTGGATATGAATTCTGCCTGTGCTCTCCATGCTACACAGTTTATAAAGTCTGCATCGTAGCTTCCCTCTGCGTTTTTAAATCGTCTGTTTACGGCAAGGGTAAAACTGCATACGCTTGTACCACTTCCCGTAGTTCTTAATTCTGCATCTCGGGTCATTCTCCCGACTAAAATCACCTTGTTCATAGGTTTTCTCCTTTCATGCTAAAAGCTCATCTATACTGCAACCGAACATTATAGCAAACCTCTGTAATGCTTTTATGCGTGGCATTCGCTTGCCGTTTATGTATAGAGATATAACCGTCTCTGAATATCCGCTGCAGATAGCAAGCTCCTTTTGTTTTAATCTGTTTTGTTTTGTTAGCCGTTTTAGATTATCGCAAAACATTATACTTAAAATCTCCCGTCCCAAGCATCCTCAAAGGATAACTTCTCGTAGTCTATTTTTACATTTACCTTTCGGAGCAATTCATTAAATGCCCTTATACAAGGTCTTCCATATGAGTTATCCTCACAATAGTCACACATAGAACCATATCCGCATTTACCTTCGGAAGTAGTGGCTACATCAGCCATTTTATTGCTCCACCTTTGAAACCTGTTTTCCCAGTTCCGTTTTACCTTGTCAATCTTGTGTTTAGGTGCAGGTGGTTCTTCGCATCCTCCGAAAAGGTCATATTGTTCAGCCATTACTCTGCCTCACTTTCAAGCCACGCTTTGACATTCATTGGTGCTTGACCAAGTGAACACCGCATAAACCAATCCATTAAAAATTCTGCTGTTTCATCAAGGTTCATTTTCTTTATTTTGTCATACTGTGTTATTGTCTTTCCTGCTTCAAAAAACTGTTTACAGGCAGTTCTGCTTCTGTATGGCATAAATTCTCTGTTTGTTTCCCTGCCTGACCTTGTTTTAATAAATTTTTGCACTTTACATTTGCCACAAGCTACATCAGGTATTTTTATAAAATTCTTGCATTTTCCACAAGTTGCCATCACTCCGCACCGCCTTTCTCTTCATCAAGCCACATTTCCCATTCGTGAACATATTTTGACTTTCCACTAATAGCCTTATATTCTACTTCGCTCAAAAAATTTGCCAATTCTAACTTGCTCATATTTTTAATATCCTCGTGATTTGTCATTCCTTCACACCGCCTTTCTTGGTTGGGTGGTCTTGTTTCATGAAGCAAAGCCAATGTGTCTTTTCTCGCTTTCCGCTTTTGTGACCGAACAATGGAGTTTGTCCTATAATATCAATAATTTTTGAAACAGAAACATCGGTTTCGTTCCACTTGAAAATAAGTATGCCATTCGGCTTCAAAACTCTCATACACTCGAAAAAACCTTTTTGCAAAATTTCTTGCCAAGTATCTTTCGGCAACTTTCCGTACTTTTTGGCCAACCAAGAAGTGTTTCCGACTTTAATCAAATGCGGGGGGTCAAAGACAACAAGGTAATATGTATTGTCTTTCATCGGCAGGTTTGTAAAGTCGCACACAATGTCAGGCTTTATTTCTAATGTTCGGCCGTCGCAAAGTGTATCTTCCAAAATCCTCATATCGCAAAAATCAACATTTGGGTTTTCTTTGTCAAACCAAAACATTCTACTTCCGCAACAAGCATCAAGTATCTTTCTCATTTCCCTTCCCCCTTCAAAGCCTTCTCTGCATCTTCTCTTGATGTGAATACTGTTTTGCCGATGTCGTCATCTTCAAAATAATATTGTTTTTGGCTTCTTGATAATGCACCAAATGACAAATACTTGCTGTAATAGTGTACACCAGTAATTACTAATTTCTCTGCATGCTTTTTACAATCAATTATGGTGTATACTGTCTGCCCCGCCTTAACAGGCGGTCTCATCCAACCATCATCAAGAATGTGGTCGGCTTTCTGTTCTAAAACGCACTGGGTACAACTTTTTTCTAATCCTGTACAATTGTCGGGGCAAGTTCTCTCAAATTGTGAAAGCAACTCCACCAACCTCTTACGCTCTGCTTCTCTGTTCATTTCTTAAATAACCCCCTTATACTCCATATCGTTGTAGCAATTGAAATAGCGACCATACACAGACCAACTACTGCAACGCACCCCATCGAAAAAGTTATAATCATTCTGTTTCACTCCTTTGAATTGCGATTTTATTGGGTGCAAGTTTCTATATAATCTCCATCGCAATCTCTAACAACATTTTTATAAGGACATTCGCCTGAAAATCCACACATTATAACAATATCTCCATCGCAATCTTTTACAGTCCTTGAATAGTTGCAATACGAATAAATCAAATTATAGCCCATTATTTATTCCTCCTTAAAATCGTTCTGTATATGTTCAAGCCATTGTTTAACTCTAAATATTGGTATCAATTCTGTACCATTAGTGTAAACTTCCTTACTATCAACTATTTTGTATTCCTCTGCAAATTCTTCAAATGTTGCAGGAAATGTCATACTATCTCCCATTATTTATTCCTCCTTAAAATCGTTCTTTCATTGCTTTCCGTAGGTTCTTTTAGTGTGTTGTCAACTTTTGCTTCCCACTCTTCCCAATTTTCCTTTATGCAATATTCATTCATACAAGGAAATGAGGAATGTTTTTTGCAGTTTTCAACTATACATTTTCCTTCGTCATCATCAATCATAAGGTCGAACATTTCTTTTAATATCGGTTTTACCTTCTCCGCAAACTCCCTGTATGCTTCGAATTTGACTTGTTGCAATTTTTGCAACAACCTCTCATTCTCTGCATTTTGGCGGTTGATTAGGTCAAAAGCATCTTTCATCAGTGTAACGGCACATTGATAACGTCCAATTCGGGAGCAATTTCCGCATTCACGTTCTTCACGATACTTAATGCAAGTCCCCATATCCTTTATAATCTCGTTATCTGTCATGTTTACCTCCATTTTCGCTTATGTAAGCCGCTTCCAATCTCTCTATGTTATACAGTCCCACAAGCGTATCCCCAAGGAATACGCTCAGGTACTTATCATCACAGTCAAGTCGGTCTGCTACAAGATTGCAATAACCTCCGTCAAGGAATTTTATAACTGCTTTCTTCACGACTTCACTCTCCTATAAAATCAAACATCGTTATTTGGTTATCTTTATTTTCCTCTGCCTGCAAATAAGCAACACCGTCACGGAAGTAGTCGGGATTAAGTTCCGAGGCATATCCTCTGCGGTTCATTTTAAGAGCTACAAGCGGTACCGTCATAAGTCCGCCAAACGGGTCATACACCAAATCACCCTCATTGGAATAACGGCCGATAATCCTCTCCACTATATCCAACTGCAAAGGACATACATGCATTTGTTGATTCTTTTGACTTTGAGTAGTGTTTAATGTCCTCATGCGGTTTATATCATCCCATATACTATCGGACCATGACCCGGGAGCAACTACCATGAAGGTTGCGGGGAGCTTATCATCTGCATCAAGCTCTTTGGCAAGCTTTACATGCTCTTCGTAGCTATAGACATTGTCTCTGCTGTACTTTCTGTACACTTTCTGCAAATCGCTCACAGGGAAGTTTTTCAGCTCTTCTTTGCTTATAAGCCTGTCACCACTACTACGATAAAAAGCGTGTGCATCTATCTGCCATTGCGCACGGGTATAATCCTCTTTGGATTTCATCACAGGCTCATCCGCATATGCTTTGCTATGGTCCGTTGGTAACTTGCGGAAAAGAAGTATGTATTCCGGGCAACCTACACCCATCTTTGTACCGTCTTTGCATTGTTCGGACCATCCAAGACGGTATGTTTGGTTATTTTCTCTTACCACATCTGTTAGTACTACGATTCTGCCCATGTACTTAAATCCGTGTTTTAGGTAATGGAAAACCGTCATTTCGGAAAACGGATCTATTGTCGGCATGCCGTCACCTGTAGCGTTACCAAATAATACTCGGTCCTTTACATGAATGGCCGCTACTCTTCCGGGTTTTAAAACCCGAAGCAGTTCCGGTGTAAGATAATCCATCTGTTCAAAAAATTTGTCATTATCCTCGTTATGCCCGAAATCATTATAGCTTGGTGTGTATTCATAGTGATTTGAGAATGGTATTGATGTGTGTATTAAATCAACCGAATCACTCTCCATGCCCAAAGTCTCTGCTACACAATCATTAAGACACGCCGTAAATCTCTTACCTTGCACTTTCACTCTTTCCACTCCTATCGAACGGCTCATCTTCTGAGCCAGGCTTTTATTTGACAATCCGTTTTTAATTACAAGCTGTTGCATCTTCTCACACTGATAATCAAATCTCTTCCACTTTGCCATAAGCTCATCTAACACATTCTGTTCTTTTTCTGTGTATATGATGTCAATTATGACCTCTTTGGTCTGCAAAAACCTGTATATGCGATGTACTGCCTGTATAAAGTCATTAAATTTATAATCTATGCCAAGAAATATAGCTCTGTGGCAATGCTTTTGGAAGTTACAGCCTTGACCGCTTATTTGCTTTTTCGTAGCAAGAAGCCTTGTTTTTCCCTCTGCAAAGTCTATAATTCTCTGCTCTCTTATATCCAAATCAAGAGAACCGTACACCTCCGAGGCTTCGGGAAGAGCTTTCTTTATGGCGTGTCTTTCACTTTCCAAATCGTGCCAAAGAATGAAGTGCTCTCCCGGGTGAGAGTTTACTATCTTGACCATAGCATCTATCCTATCATCAAGGCTCTCCCTCTTTTCCTTAGCTTCGGACGCTAATCCCTCTGCCACAGATAAATCAAACTGTATCTGCCCTGTTTTCTTGTCCTCTGCTATATGATTTCTCATATTGAGCTTGTGATAATTGATTATAAGCTCCGGGAGCTCATATCCCTCATCCTCATAGCCCAAATCCGATGGTTTTGACAAAAACAACGCCCAACTTGATACCCACAGCCAGAATTCCTCTTCTTTGTGAGGATATAATGTGAGGTTGTTTGCCTTGGTACTGTCTCTCTTGAAAAATCTTGTAAGAGCTTGCCCGGTATCCATAACCTCGAGAAATCCTGCATAATGAATAATCTCTTTGTATTTATTCGGATCGGGTGTTGCAGTTGCCACAAGCTTATATTTTATTCCCTTAAATTTATCAAGAAAGGTCTGATATGTCTTACTGCCAAAGGAACGAAGCACCGATGCTTCATCAAGACTTACGGCCGTAAAGTATGTGGGGTCAATGTCCCCGTCTCTTACTCTCTCATAGTTTGTGAGAAGAATGTCAGCTGTACTTGCCTTTATTTCCTCCATGTTTCGTACATATTGAGGTTTTTCCATTCCCAAAAGCTCTACGGCATCGTGTGTAAATTCCTGTCTAACACCAAGCGGAAGAATTATAAGAGCTTGTCCGCCCTCGTGTTTTACAGCCAGTCTGCAGAATTCGAGTTCCTGCACAGTCTTACCAAGACCGAACTTTTCAAACAAAGCACGCCTGCCACCCTTTAACGCCCACTTAACCGCATCTTTTTGGTGTGGCTTTAGTGCCTGGCTCATTTCGTTGATATTGATATCAAATCCGCTATTGGGTGCTATGCATATTTTGCTATGCAAAAAATCTATGTAGTTCATCCGTCACACCTCCACAATTTTTATCTTATGCACCCACAACATAAGCTTCCGTTTTATCACATAGTCCTTTGTGCGTACTCCCTTGGTGTCCTCTACAACCTTTTTTTCGTCCTGTATGTACTCAAAATCTGCCACATAGTAGCAAGGCTTCTCTATAACCTTTCCCTTCTTAAACTGACCTTTTTTCTCCCCTCGCGTATATACCTCTGTAGAAGTTTCTCTCTGCGAAGGTATGAGCTCATAGCGTACTTGCCTTTTGAGTTCTGATATATGCCCTGACTTTTCAAGAAGTTTAAGCTCTGCATATCTCCTTGCTTCTTTTTGCGAGTCAAAGACCTCACCGTTCCAAGTCACTTTCTTACTGTGGTATTTGTTTTCTTTGGGAATTCTTAATGTTTTTCTTTTCATAGCCTCACCTCATATCCCATACTTAGCAACATATTGCCCGTAGTTCATACCCTCAGCTCTTGCAAGCTCGTTAATTTGTGCAAGGCTTAATTTTGGCTTTTTCCTTGCCTTTGGTTTTGCCGTAATTCTCCCATAGGCTATCAGCCTACATTTCTCGCAACAATATTTTTGTTTTTTGTCTGAGGTGAAAGTGTTACCACAATAAGCACAAGTAAACACCCTGCTTTTATTGCCTTCTCGTTTTTTCTTGGCGAATGCTCCCCTGCGACATCGGTCACAGCAATACACCTGTGCATTCTTTTCCGTGAAAAATTCCACTTGGCAAAAAGGACATATTTTTGTTTTCCCTATCATTTCGCACCTCCGTAGGCCACTTTACTATGTAACTGAGCCATATTTACAATTTTTACATCGCACCACTCTGGCAGATTTGCCCTTACCATAGCTTCTGCAAGCGGAGGCGGCACAGAATTACCGCATCTTGCTACCTGCTTGCTTCTTGGATATTGATTACCCTTATAGTCGATATCGATTATGTAATCCTCTGGGAAGCCTTGTGCATTATAAAGTTCCCTGGGTTCAAGCATTCTCATACCGATATCTGCTATAAAGCAATAATCACCGTTTATCACAAGTAAAAGCAGTTCATTGTCTGCAAGGTTGTATCCGCAGTATTTGTTGAGTAGCTCCCTTACCTCTGGCCAGTGATGTAAATTTTGCTCTCCGCTGTACTTTATAATCTTGGTTTTTATAACCGCAAGTTTTTCTTTTGAGGTGATTGCCGGCACGGGTTCTTCCAAAGGCTTGCAGTCCATATTGTTTTGGAATACACAAAGATGACTTTCTATAAGTCCGTGTCTTTCCATTGTTGTAACCGTTGGCAATGGTGATTCTACAGAATTATGTGGGTCAGCTCCACCATAATATCTCACAATATTTGCTGTTGTAAGTGCATATCTCGGACTCATATCAACTGTCATAAGCGGTGTATCAAGAGCCTGCCCCCTTACCTCTTTATCCGATGTTTCTGAATGATATTGAATAAGCGAAGCTCCCACCAATGCGTTGTGGTCTACAGCCGTTACTGTTGGTAATGGTGTTTCAATATCTGCACCGACAATACCACCAAAGTATTTTGATATATGTGGAGCTATCACTGCATGGCTGTTTACGGTAGTAACTGTATGTAGCGGATTACTTACATAAGATGGTTCATTATTGAATTTAAACGAACCAAGATACGGCACAACTATGTTTTGTTTTGTCGTAGATACGATTGTGCTTAATGGTTCTTCAATGTCATTTACTCTCGGAGCCTGTCCTTTCCGCTCGCCATATCCAATAGGTACTATAAAAGGCTTATCCGACTTAATGGTAAATTTATCAAGACCTCTTGCAATTCTTCTGAGTGTGTTTTCTACAAGAGGTTTCTTGCGTTCAAAAATACTCTTGCAGGGAATACTCCAATCAATACACTCTGCAGCTGTCCTGTATGGCTTAAGCCCCTCTCCATGTGTAGCATTTGGAAACACAATCGGTCTTCCGTCACATCTTGCTACAAGAACAAATCTTTTGCGAATCGTAGGTGCTCCCAAGTCACAGCACCTTATTTCTCTCCAATCTACATCATAACCATGTCTTTTTAATGCATTGACAAAAGTATTGAATGTTCTACCTTTCTGTTTTTCATCCGGTCGGTTTTTCTTATCAAGAGGTCCCCAAGTGACAAACTCCGGCACATTTTCGAGAATTATAACTCTTGGCTTTACTGTTGCAGCCCACCTCACAGCTATCCAGGCAAGTCCTCTCACATTCTTGCTTACAGGCTTACCGCCTTTGGCTCTTGAAAAATGCTTACAATCAGGGCTAAGCCACATAAGCCCCACTGGTCTGCCTTGACATATTTCTACGGGATTTACCTCCCACACACTTTCACAATAGTGTTTTGTATATGGATGATTAGTCTTATGCATAAGCACAGCATCTGGGTCATGATTAATTGCTATGTCTACTATCCTCCCTGTTGCAAGCTCAATTCCTGTGGAAGCACCGCCACCTCCGGCAAAGTTATCCACTATAATCTCGTCCAAAAAATTCATTTGTCCTGTCGTTATATTAATCATTTCCGTTACCTACTCTCTGTTTAATCATCTGCAATTCAAAATCGCTTATTTCGTCATCGTAATCCTGGAAGAAGTTTTTCTTATGCTGGGTAGCACCCGTAGTTCCCTTGACAACCTTGGACGCATTTGCATTACTCTTATGCTCCGCAATGGCGTGCAGGGCACCGTTTACATCTTTGATACCTAAAGAATCCCATTTGCGGAATATAGCCTCTATGTATTTAACGCTATGAGCATTTGCTTTTGCAGCTTCTGTTATGGCAAGCTCCACCAGGTCGGCACTGTGTGAGCTAAGAAGGTCTGCAAGCACATCTCGTGTTATAGGAGACGGCACTCCTATGTTTTGCTCATAGAGATTTATAACCTTGGCTATTCCCTCGCGTACGCGCACGCGCGCGGCTTCTTCTATATATAATTCTTTATTTATATCATTCTTTATTTCTTTAGGTGTGGTTAGTTGTTGGTTAGTTGTTGGTTGATTGTTGGTTAGTTGTTGGTTGATTGTTGGTTGGCAATCCTCTGCCGATACTTGATAATTGCAGTAATTAAGCACCTTTACGACAGTATATTTGTTGGTTGATTTTTTAAGAATTGTCTTTGTGTTCTCCAATTTCCGCAGAGCAGTTCTTACATTTTGCTCTGAAACACCAACCGC
>JAZURE010000020.1:0-44343 GCA_045606045.1 Clostridia bacterium
TTGATTTAAGGCATCTGTTTTACCTTGAAATACGCAATGTGCAACTTATCGGATAACCTCCGCTGTGCGCTCGCACAATATGCGGTATCCCGTAGCACACGCCTTATGAATTTTGGGACAAAACATCCGGCACAAATCAAAGTAAAAATGCCGTAAAATCGGCGGAAATCAATTTCCGCTGCTGTCCGTCGATTTTAGCGGAGTCGACATGAGTTGTCGAGTCGACGCGGCAGCATTTTTACAAAGATTTGGGTTGGATGTTCCCAAAATTCATACCAAGTGTGAGACGGGATATCGTATAGTGGGCGAAGCCCTGGTATTATTTTCGTCCTTTATAACATTGCTCTTATCTTAAAGATGCTGCGTATTTTTATAATCCGAAAGATTCGGAAAGTGTTACAACCTCGAGGGTGTTATCGGGGCCAAGTCCCTTTACCGTTCCGCCCGATGCTATTACCTTGGATATTTCGAGCAGGTGGTACTGCTTTATCTTTTCGCCCGGAAGCACTATCGGTACTTCGTCGGGCATGCGGTATATAGTTCTTTTGCTCACTCTGTCCACCGAGTATTCGGCACTTACAAATTCACTCGAAGCATTAAATGCCTTTTCGGGAGTAAGCCTCATATCCAAATCCTCGGGTAGAGTTTGCTCTACCACATCGTTTACCACTACCTTTTTCTCTTCTATTGTTTTGGACAGGGTGGCAAGTGCCTGAAAGAGCTTTCGTATCTGATGTCGGGAATTGTAGATACTCACAAGGAATACCACATTGTTTTCGCTTGCGGATTCTACCTCGATATCGGCTTTGTTGCGGAGGTAATCTGCTACATAGTAGCCGTCTGTCTTTACATGGGTAAGGTTAAGTACCATTCTTAATGGGTCTGTGCCATATATATTTTCCTTATCGGCAAGCTCTGTATTGAACCAGCGGAAAGGAGTATTTTCGGTGATGAACTTTCGGCATTTTTCTGTTTCGGACAGTATGGCATCAAAAAGCTCTGTGTTTTCAAATGCGTAGTATACTGCGTTTTCCAGAGTACACAAAAGTGCGGGGGAAGCCGATGAGCTTTCATACATGCGGGCGATATCCGTTATGCGCTGAAAGTCTATGTCGGGGTCTGCTATATGAATAAGTGCTCCGCCGCCGAATGCACCGAGGCTCTTATGTACGCTGTGCACGCTTATGTCTGCACCGAGCTTTGCGGCAGGCTTGGGAAGAGATTTACCAAAGCCAAAGTGAGCACCGAGGGCTTCGTCCACCAGAAGCTTTACTCCGTATTTATGGCATACACCCGCAATGGTCTTTATATCGGATATTATTCCGTAGTATGTAGGAGAGGTTATAAGTACCGCCTTTGCAT
The DNA here is from genome assembly GCA_045606045.1 of Clostridia bacterium. Taxonomy (GTDB): domain Bacteria; phylum Bacillota; class Clostridia; order UMGS1810; family UMGS1810; genus RGIG8748. Next base: position 1,363 of record JAZURE010000020.1, read on the forward strand.
CTCTGTTGGATATTATGGCGCGCTCTATTGCGTCGGCATCAATACTCTCGGTTATGGAGTACAGATAGTTGTAGCTGCGCTTTACAAATACAGGCTCAAGGCCTTGTATTATGAGTGCATTTATAACACTTCTGTGGCACTCTCTGTCTACTATAACCTTGTCGCCGTATTTGGTGTATGCGGCAAGCATTGCGTATATTCCGCTTGTAGCGCCGTTTCTTAGGTACATGCTTCGGCAGGTGCCATATTTTTTTGTGATTTCGTCTTCGCTTTTTGCAGTAAGCTCTCTTAAATTCAGAGCATCGCCGTCCTTGGACGAGCCGTAGAGGTCGAGCATACTGAGTGATTTGGCACGCATGCTTACTCTGCCCTTGTGACCGGGAGCATTGAACGGTATTCTCTGCATTTTTGCATATTTATAAAGACCGCTGAAAATCGGTGATTTCATCGTGATTGTTCCTTTCTAACTGTATATTCCTTTTACAGACACCTCGCCCGAGCAGACGGAAAATGTCTTCTCGCCGTCGTCAAAGAGCATGGAGCCGTCGGCAAGGATGTCTTTGCACACGCCTTTAACCTCCATGCCCTCGTATACAAGAGTTACTTCTCTTCCAAGGTTAATACAGAGTTTTTTGTATTTGCTAAGCACCATGTCCTGCGAATAATTTGAGTAAATATAGTCTATGGAGTTTAATATTTCCGAAAAAAGCTTGTTTTCGTCTATCTCTTTGCCTGCTGTGGCTTTAAGCGATGATGCATAGGGCAGATTTTCCGAAAATGAGTTATTTGCATTTACACCTATGCCAACAAGGGCGCAGTTTATATTGCCTGATATTGCTGTATTTCTTGTGAGTATTCCGCAAAGCTTCTTACCGCCGCATATTATATCGTTGGGCCACTTTATATTGCAGAGGGCGTATTTACTTAGTGCGGCAGATACGCCAAGAGCACATACTATGGTTATAAAGGGCATATCAAATTTTTCGTAAGGGTTTGTAAGGGCAAAGGTAAAGTATATTCCGCCCTCGGAGCTTTCCCAGCTTCTTCCCATTCTGCCCGAGCCGGATGTCTGAGTTGTGCACACAACGGTGGTGCCGTTTTCTATGGGAAGCTCTTTAATTTTGTCAAAGGTTGAAGTAAGCTCATCGAAAAAAAACACCTTAGAGCCTATGAAGCCGTTTGGCTTAAAGCTTTCTGCCTTATCTCGCGAGAGCTTATTATTTATATCTTTCCACACTTGCAATTACTTCGCTTTCGTTTAATTCTATAATTCCGTAGGTTCCGACGCTGCCTGGGTTTAATATAATCAAGCCGTCGGAATTATCCATATATGGTATGTGAGTATGACCAAAGAGGATAATGTCGGCATTTTCTTCCATGCCCTTGTATTTAAGAGCAAGAAGAGAACTTTTGACATTGTATTTATGGCCATGACACATAAAAAACCTCTTGCCGCAAAGGGTAAACACCCGTTCCAATGGATAGGATTTGTCAAAGTAATCGTTGTTACCCTTAACAGAGGTTATGATTTTTTTGGGAAACTTTGCCTCGAGTTGCCGGCAGTCTTCTGCCATATCTCCAAGATGGAGCGTATAGTCGGGATTTAATTCTTTTATAAGCTTTTCGGCAGTATCAAGTCTGCCATGGGTGTCACTTAAAACAAGTATTTTCACTTTTTTCCTCCAAAGCCTTGTTGCATGTTTGTTATTATACTATATCCGAAGGATGAATGCAACACTTTTGTAACAATTGGATTGTCTGAAACCCTGTTTGTTGTCAGTAATTATCTATATTCGTAAAGTTTTTTGTGTAATTTTAACAAAATTTCCGAAAAACCGTTCAAAACGCGAAAAATGGCGAAAAAAGTTTACAAAAACTATTGCAAAATTGTTAAAAATGGTTTAGAATGTATCTATAGTGTCACGAAGTGGCACGAAAGGGTAACTAAGTGTCATTTTTCAATATGTGGTGGCACAGGGTGTACATATTAAAATAAGAAAGGAAGTGATATCATGTTTAGCGGCGAGTTTGAACACAGCTTAGACCCCAAGGGCAGAGTCATAATCCCCTCTAAGATGCGTGAGCAGCTTGGCGATGTGTTTTACATCACAAAGGGGATAGAGCACAACCTGCTTGTTTTTTCCAAAGAAGCATGGAATGAGTTTTATGCTAAACTGAATACACTTCCTGTTACAAACCGCAATGCCCGAGGCTTTAAGAGGCTTTTCCTCTCAGGTGCCGTAGAGTGCGAGGCAAACGCACAGGGCAGGGTGCTTATTCCTGCGACACTTCGGGAATACGCAAATATAGAAAAGGATGTTACCATAATAGGCAACGGTAACAATGTAGAAATATGGGATACCAAGACATGGAAAGACTACATGGATGTTCTTGATGCCGATGCAATAGCACAGGGACTCGATGAGGTTGGTATATCCATATGACGAGGTGCTTATAATGGAATTTAAGCATATTTCCGTATTACTTAATGAATCTGTAGAAGCGCTTAACATAAAACCCGACGGCATATATGTAGACGGTACAATGGGCGGCGGAGGACATAGCGAGAGAATATTAAGAGAGCTTTCGCCAAATGGTATGTTAATCGGTATAGACAGAGATACCGAGGCTCTTAATGCAAGCAGAAAGCGCCTGTCCTCATACAGCAATGTAAGATATGTCCACGATAATTACAAAAACATAAAAACCATTCTTAAAGATATGGGTATAGATTATATAGACGGCGCGGTGCTGGATTTGGGTGTTTCCTCGTATCAGCTCGATTGCAGGGAGAGAGGCTTTTCCTACATGGAGGATGCTCTTCTTGATATGAGAATGAATCGCGAGGCTTCTTTAAGCGCCTACGATGTGGTAAACACATATTCCGAGGAAGACTTAACCCGTATATTCTATAGCTACGGTGAGGAGAAATTTTCTAAAAAGATTGCCCGCATCATCTGCGAGCGCCGCGAAAAGAAGAATATAGAAACTACATTAGAGCTTGTGGATATAATAAAGGCGGCAATACCCGAGAAATTAAGGCAAAAAGGCTCACACCCTGCAAAGCGTGTGTTTCAGGCAATACGCATAGAGGTAAACTGCGAGCTTTCTGATTTAAAGGGTGCAGTGGATGATTTTTTCGATGTGCTCTCACCGGGCGGAAGACTTAGCATAATAACATTCCATTCGCTTGAGGACCGCATAGTTAAAAATGCTTTCAATGAGTACAAAACAGGCTGCACCTGTCCCAAGGATTTTCCCATATGTGTGTGCGGCAATAAACCAAGAGGTACAGTAATAACCAGGAAACCGCTTCTTCCCTCGGAGGAGGAGTGCAATTTCAACTCACGCTCGAAGAGTGCAAAACTCAGAGTTGCAGAGAAGATATAACTATAGGAGGTAATCGGCATGAATGACTTTTATGCAGGCACAAGTGCATACAAGCTCGACAGATATGAGCAGTATACACAGAAAACCCAAAAAGCTTCAAACGAGAAAAAAGCAGTAAGCCAAAAAGCAAAAATAGCAAATCAGGCAGCTTTATGCAGATTACTCATAGTTGGTGTGGTAACTGTGTTTATAGCTTGCTCTGCGCTTGTGTATGTAAATGTGATGGCGCTTAGAGCTTCCACCGAGATAGACAATCTCGAAAAGAAGCTTGCACTTGCCGTAGACAAGAACAAGCAAAAGGAAATAGAAATAAACAAAAATCTTGACATGAAGGTTATAGAAAAAAAGGCTATAGAAAAACTTGGCATGCAGAAGCCCGACAACAGTCAGATTGTATATATAAATGTAAAGAAAGGAACACATTCCGAAGCTATTAATCCAAACGGAAGTTCCAAAAAAACTGCTGTTTCGGGTGTCAAAAAAATGCTTATGAGCATAAAAGAATATTTCAGCTAATATATTTAAGCAGATACTAACGCATCTGCTTATGAAGGGATTTTTTCTATGGTTGAATTAAGATACAATGTTAAAAAAAGGGCACCTTTTATAACACTTATTTCAATGCTCGTTTTCGTGGCACTTATGCTGCGTCTCGGGTATTGGCAGTTTATAAAGGGGGCAGAATTAAAATCGAGCGCCATACAACAACAGACGCTCGATTCTGTCGTTTCATCCAAAAGAGGTATGATAACGGACCGCAACGGCAAGGTGCTTGCGCAGAGTATATCCGTGCAGACAGTTACCGCAACTCCTGCAGAGGTTAAAAAAAGCGGCAAGGTAAATGACATTGCCGCAACTTTAGCAGAAATACTGGATAAAGACATAGATGATGTCAAAAAGATTATAACCAAGGATTCTTCATATGAGGTTGTAGCAAGAAAGATAAGCAACCAAATTGCCGAAAAAATCCGCAAAGCCTCTCTTACAGGTATATACCTTGTAGAAGACAGCAAGAGAACATACCCCTACGGCAGTCTTGCGTCGCATGTTATAGGCTTTGTAGGTACAGACAATCAGGGCCTTGACGGCATAGAAATGGTATACGATAAGTATTTAAAGGGTGTTCCGGGCAGAATGATAAGCGCCAAGAGTGCTTCGGGTACAGAGATGCCGTTTGAATACGAAAAGTACATAAATCCCGAAAACGGTGCTAACCTTGTCCTTACAATAGACGAGGTTATTCAGCATTTTGCAGAAGAGGAGTTAAAGCAGGCGGTGGCTGATTATGATGTGCGCAACGGTGCTGCATGCATCATAATGAATGCCAAAACAGGCGAAATTCTTGCTATGGCAACCTACCCCGACTATGATTTAAATGCGCCCTTTACACTTCCGGAGGATATAGAAAAGGAATTAAAGGATTCATACCTTGCCACTGAGGGAAGCGAAGAGGGGTCAGAGGATTATCGTAAGCTCTACAATGAGCGTCTTACAAAGCTTTGGCGAAACAAAGCGGTTGTAGACAGCTACGAGCCAGGCTCCACCTTTAAGCCCTTTACTGCGGCTATGGCACTGGAGGAGGACCTTGTAAGCACAAATGAGCTTTTCTCGTGCAACGGCGGTCTTCAGGTTGCAAACTACTACATCCGCTGTTGGAAGGATGGAGGACACGGTCAGCTCTCCTTTGCAGAAGGATTTGAAAATTCCTGCAACCCCGTATTTATGAATCTCGGTGCAAGGGTAGGCCCCTCCAAGTTTATACAGTACTACAAAAAGTTTGGCTTTTCGGAGACTACAGGCTTTGACCTGCCAGGTGAAGCTGCAGGTACATTCCACAGTTTAGAGAATTTCCACGATGTAGAAATTGCCACAAGTGCATTCGGACAGACATTTATTGTAACACCGCTTCAGCTTATAACGGCATACACAGCAATCACAAACGGCGGTACAATGGTACGTCCTCATATAGCCAAGGCGCTTGTGGACGATGAAGGCAATGTTATAAAAAAGTTTGAAACGCAGATAATAAGGCAGGCAATAAGTGAAGAAACTGCCAATTCCATACGCGACATATTAGAGGGCGTGGTAGAAAACGGCACCTCCAAGAATGCCTATATAAGAGGCTACCGCCTTGCAGGAAAGACGGGAACAAGCGAAAAGTTTCCCCGAGGCAACGGAAAGTATGTAGCGTCCTTTGTGGGCTTTGCACCTGCAAATGACCCTGAGATAATAGGTCTTGTAATGCTCGATGAGCCTATGGGCTCAAGCCATATGGGCGGTGCAATAGCTGCCCCTACATTCAAGAAGATATTTGACGAAGTTTTAAGATATATGGACATAGAGCCGCAGTACAGCGATGAAGAGCTTCTTGTTCAGGATAAGACGGTTCCGAATGTAACAGGCCTTTCCGTAAACGAGCTTGCAAAAGCCTTTAACGGAACAGGACTTAAATATAATATTATTGGCTCCGGCGAAAAGGTAGTAAGTCAGGTGCCCGTGGGCGGTGCCACACTTCCCGATGGCTCCACCGTTGCCATATACACCGAAAAAGAGGAGGCTCCTCTTGTTACGGTGCCCGATGTAAGGGGTATGACATCGTCACAGGCAAATCTTGCCCTTACAAATGCAGGACTCAACATGAAGATAGCAGGTGCAAACGATACCGACCAGGGCAGTGCAGTTGTATCGACACAATCACCCGAGGCAGGCGCACAAATCAAGCGCGGCTCTGCCGTAAGTGTGGAATTCAGCTTCTCAAATGTCCATTAGACAAGAGGTGACAATATGTATCTTAATGACCTTGTAAAAAATATAGATATATTAGAAAGAAAAGGCGAGGGAAATCCCGAAATCACAGGTGTGCACTACAACTCTGCCACAGTTAAAGACGGCGGACTTTTCGTAGCCATAGAGGGCTTTAAAACAGACGGCCACAAGTATATTGACGATGCACTAAAAAGAGGCGCGGCTGCAGTTATATGCTCGCACTATGCAGAGGATGCAGATGTAATTCAGTTAAAGGTGGCAGACAGCCGCAAGGCAGAAGCCATAGTCAGTGCACAGTTTTTCGGAAACCCTTCCCGTAAATTTAAGCTTATAGGAGTGACTGGCACAAACGGCAAGACCACCGTTACCCACCTTGTAAAGCATATTTTGGATTACTGCGGATATACCACAGGACTTATAGGAACAAATTACAACATGATAGGCGATAAAATTCTTGATACAGGCCGTACCACTCCCGATTCCTTTGAGCTTCAAAAGCTCTTTTCGGATATGGCATATGGCGGTGTGGATTATGCTGTAATGGAGGTGTCCTCTCACGCTCTTTATTTAAGCCGTGTGTACGGATGTGAGTTTGAGGTAGGCGCATTTACCAATCTTACGCAGGACCATCTTGATTTTCATAATACTATGGATGAATATGCCGATGCCAAGGCAATGCTTTTTGGTATAAGTAAAAATGCTGTTATAAATGCTGACGATGCCTATGGGGTTAAGATGGCGCAAAAATGCCCCTGTCCATATACCATGTATGGTACAAACGGTGCCAAGTTAAATGCCGAAGATATCACACTTAGTCAAAGCGGAGTATCTTTTACTTTAGACGGTTGCAAATTTAAACTTAATATTCCGGGAAGCTTTTCGGTTTACAATGCGCTTTGCGCCATAGGAATATGCGAAAGCCTTGGTATTAAAAGACAGGACATCGCCGATGCTCTCTCTACCGCAAAGGGTGTAAAGGGCAGAGCTGAAATTGTAGATATAGGAAACAGAGATTACACCGTAATGATAGATTATGCCCACACCCCCGACGGTATAGAAAACATTTTAAAAACCGCCAAGGGCTTTGCAAAGGGCAGAGTGGTGCTGGTATTTGGCTGCGGCGGAGACCGCGACAACACCAAGCGGCCGATAATGGGTGCTATTGCAGGCTCGCTTGCAGACTTTTGCATAGTAACAAGCGATAACCCCCGCACCGAAAACCCCTTATCCATAATAGCTATGGTGGAACAGGGTGTAAAGGAAAAGACCTCGGATTATGTAATTATCGAAAACAGACGCGATGCAATAAAATATGCTCTTGACAATGCCATGGCAGGCGATGTAATCATACTTGCGGGCAAAGGCCACGAAACATATCAGATTTTAAATGGCGGCACCATACACTTTGACGAACGCGAAGTTGTGCGCAGTATACTTGGTTTGGAGGAATAGGTGTGGAAAAATATATTTTCGCAGTAATAGCTCTTACAGCCTTTTTGATAGCGGTACTTTCAGGTCCTGTCATAATCCCCATTCTGCACAGGCTCAAATTCGGACAGGAAATAAGAGAGATAGGGCCAAGCTGGCACAAGAAAAAAAGCGGTACTCCCACAATGGGCGGATTTATTTTCATCATTTCCGTAATTTTGGTAACACTTATATTTGCAGGAGATAAGACAAGTATATTCATACTCATATTTTCGCTCATTTTTGCAGCTATAGGCTTTGCCGATGACTTTATAAAGGTAATTTTAAAGCGTAATTTAGGTCTTACCGAAAAACAAAAATCGCTTCTCCAGCTTCTTGCATCTCTTGCATTTGCTTACTCGGCACTTCATTTTGATATTACAGATACCTCTGTTATAATACCGTTTGTTAAAACAACCCTTGAGCTTCCTAAGTGGTTTTATATCATATTTACGGTTTTTGTGGTTGTAGGCGCAACAAACAGCGTAAATCTTACTGACGGCGTAGACGGACTTGCATCCTTGGTTACTGTGGTGGTATGCCTGTTCTTTGCGCTTACCGCATATATGATGCAAAACTACTCTGTAGCCGCGTTCAACATAATAAATGCGGCGGCGCTCATAGGCTTTTATATATACAACCGCCACCCTGCAAGGGTATTTATGGGCGACACAGGCTCGCTTTATCTCGGTGCTGTGGTCTGCTTTAGTGCCATAGCACTCAAACTACCTATAATACTTGTAATTGCGGGCGGAGTATATGTGTTTGAAACACTTTCTGTTATAATACAGGTTGCATCCTTTAAGCTTACGGGCAAGAGAGTATTTAAGATGAGCCCGTTTCATCATCATCTTGAAATGTGCGGATGGTCGGAGCGCAAGATAGTATTTGCGTTTTCGCTCGCTACACTCATCCTTTGCATCATCTCATATTTTGCATGTGTTTAATTATTATTTGAGGAGGAACAGCCGTGTCGCTTAGACCAATGCTTGGGCGCAGTTCACAAGATAAAAACATAGATTACTCGCTTCTTGTTATAATACTTATGCTTTTGGCATTTGGACTGATTATGGTTTTCAGCGCCAGCAGCGCCAATGCTCATTATCAGTTCGGCGATGCCACATACTTCTTCAAAAGACAGCTTATATGGGCGGTTGTAGGTGTTGCGGTAATGCTTATGACCTCTAAGTTTTCCTATAAAAATATAGAAAGATACGCAAATCTTCTTTTTATGATATCCATAATTTTGCTTCTTCTGGTACTTGTTATAGGTATTGAGGTAAACGGCGCAAAAAGATGGCTTGGTATGGGCGGTTTTACCTTTCAGCCCTCCGAAATTGTAAAGATAACACTTGTGTTCTTTCTTGCAAAGAGCCTTACCAATAACCCACATAGAACAGAAAGTCTTGCAGACGGCTTTATAAGATATATGGGTATCATAGTAGCCATAGCAGGTCTTGTACTCTTGCAACCCCATATGAGTGGTGCAATGGTTATTGCCATAGCAGGCTGTGTTGTTCTTTTTGCATCGGGCTTCAAGATTAAATATTTCGTGGTAAGCGGTATGGCGGCTATGCCTCTTGTGTGGACGCTTATAATGAGCTCTGACTACAGACGAAAGAGACTTACCTCCTTCCTTGACCCGTTCAAAGACAAAATGGACGAGAGCTGGCAGATTGTGCAGTCGCTCTATGCCATAGCCTCGGGCGGTCTCTACGGTATGGGGCTTGGACAGAGCAGACAAAAATTTCTTTATATACCCGAGCCGCAGAATGACTTTATATTTGCGGTTATATGCGAGGAGCTTGGATTTCTCGGTGCGATTTTTGTTATGTTTTTGTTTACGCTTCTTATTTGGAAGGGTATAAACATTGCACGCAAGGCACCCGACGAATTCTCCTGTCTTGTTGCTACGGGTATTACATCTCTTATAGCAGTTCAGGTTATTATGAATATAGCGGTTGTTACATCCTCCATGCCCGTTACGGGTGTTACTCTTCCGTTCTTCAGCTACGGAGGAACTTCGCTTGTTATTTTGCTTGTGGGAATGGGTGTGCTGCTTAATATTTCCCGTTATGTAGATAAATGAGGTGCGTAGCTTGAGAATATTGTTATCGGGCGGCGGTACTGCAGGACATATAAATCCTGCAATAGCCATTGCCAAATATGCTTTGGAAAAGGATAAGAATACTAAGGTTTTGTTCGTAGGCACAAAAAAGGGCCTTGAAAGCACCTTGGTACCCAAAGAAAACTTTCCTATAAAATTTGTAAATGTAGACGGTCTTAGCAGCCAACTATCCCTAAAAAATGCCATCTCCGCCGCAAAGCTTACTGTGGCTGTGGCAAAGTCCGTTGCAATTATGAAAAAGTTTAAGCCCGATATAGTAGTGGGCACGGGCGGCTATGTGTGCGTTTCTTCAGTACTTGCCGCAAAGCTTCTTAAGATACCTGCAATTATCCATGAGCAGAATGTATTCCCCGGAAGCGCGGTAAAATTTCTTGCAAATAAGTGCTCTTCCACCCTTATAAGCTTTGAGGAGAGCAAAAAATATCTTAAGGGCGTTTCAAATATAGTCATTACGGGCAACCCCATACGCCCCGATATATTAAACCACTCAAAAAGCTTTTGCATATCATCTCTGGGTATAAAAACTCCAAAGCTTCTTCTTGCATTTGGCGGAAGTCTCGGTGCGGCAAGAATAAACGATGTTATGACAGAGTTTATAAAGCGCAATAAAGACCTTTCGGATCTCACCGTATATTTTGCTACGGGAAAAAGGGATTTTGAGAGAGTTAAAAAGGCTATAGGCGAAGTGCCTGATAACATAAAGGTAGTAGAGTACATAGACAATATGGATATAGTGATGAACGCCGCCGATGTAATCGTGTGCCGTTCGGGTGCCATAACTCTTGCAGAGATATGCGCGCTGGGTAAGCCATCGGTGCTTGTACCCTCGCCCAATGTTACAAACAACCATCAGGAGTACAATGCCAGAGCGCTCTCCGACAGAGGCGCGGCAATTACCATTACAGAAGATAACTTTAATGCAGATACTCTGGAAAAGGCAGTATTTGAGATAATAAACGATACAGATTATGCAGACGATATGTGTAAAAAATCTCAAGGCATGGGCATAACCGATGCGTGCGAAAAGATATACGGCATAATGAAAAATCTCACAAAGTAACACAATACCCCGCCCTTGCATACAATGCTATTATATAGTGCATTGTTTTGCGGAGGTGCCTTATGCAAATATTTAAGATACAGGGTCCCACGGTTTTAAACGGTACAGTTTCCGTTCAAGGCTCAAAGAATGCCGTTTTGCCAATGATGGCTGCGGCGGTTATAAATGAAGATGTTACTGTAATAGATAACTGCCCCGATATTTCCGATGTGCATGACGCCATGGAGATACTAAGGCAGATTGGGTGCAGGGCGCATCTTAACGGCTCAACTCTTACAATAGATTCCAAAGGTCCTGTTTCAAGCTACATACCCGAGCACATAATGAACAGAATAAGAGCATCCTTTTTGTTTACGGGGGCGCTTCTTGCAAGGTGCAAGGCTTTCAGAGTGTCTTACCCGGGCGGATGCAACATAGGTATGCGTCCCGTGGATATACATATGGATGCATTCAGACAGCTCGGTGCGGATGCACAGTATCTTAAGGATGAAATTATATGCAGTGCCGACAGCTTTAAGCCCTGCGACATAACTCTGCGTTTCCCCTCGGTGGGCGCTACCGAAAATATCATGATTCTTGCATCTTCCGTTAAGGGTACAACACGCATAATAAATGCAGCGCGCGAGCCTGAGATTAGAGATCTCCAGAATATGTTAAATTCCATGGGCGCTCATATAACGGGTGCAGGAAGCTCGGTAATAGTAATAAAGGGAACAGACTCTCTCTCGGGTACAACCTACACGGTAATGCCCGACAGAATAGACACTGCCACATATATTTCGGCAGTATGCACCATGGGAGGCAGATTAAATATAGAAAACGCAGACCCCACACATCTTTTAAGCTACATAAATATACTTAAAAGATGCGGTGCGCATATAGATATAAATGGCAAAGGTCTTGCCGTAGAAAAAACAGGAAGATTAAAAGGCGGCATCAATGTTGCCACAGCTCCGTACCCCGGATTTGCCACAGATATGCAGTCTCTTATAATGACGGTATTTTCGCTTTCTGACGGGGTTAGCATAATAAGAGAAAATATATTTGAAAACCGCTTCTGTCTTGCAGGCACTCTGCAGGAGATGGGTGCGGATATAAGGATATACCGAAGCACAGCATCACTTAGAGGTGTGCGTCACTTAAAGGCGGCAGATGCACCCGTGTGCGATTTGCGTTCAGGCGCATCTCTTGCCATTGCCATGATGAGTGCGGAGGGTACATCGCATCTTACGGGCATCCGCTATATAGACCGCGGATACGAAAGATTTGAAGATAAGTACAAGAGTCTTGGAGCACATATAGAAAGGATTGAAACACACGATGACCTCTGATAAAAAGAATTCTGCAGCACAAAAAAGGATTCGCGCGAGAAACAGATTTATGATATTTATGGTTATTGTTGTTTTCATAGTTGTGTGCCTTTTTACTCCCATATTCAATATAACCTCTGTTACGGTTGAGGGCAACAAAATACTCACTGACAAGGCAGTTATAGAAGCTTCAGGTATAAAAAAGGGCAGTAATCTTTTCCTTGCCGATACAGATAAGGGTGAGGAAAACATAAATGCCCTCGGCTATGTGGAGAGAGTGGAAATAAAAAGGAAGTTCCTGTCCAGAATAGTTATAGAGGTTACAGAGACCACCGAAGCGGCATATTTGACCTTTTCGGGAAACTATGTGGGCATAAGCGCGGACGGCAAGATACTTAGCATTACAAAAACAGGTAAGCTGAAGCCCAAAAAGGCAGTTATATCGGGCTGTGCATTAAAGGGTGCAAAAAAGGGCGAATTTATCGAGGGCAAAAAAGAGGATAAGACCGAGGCAGTAAAGCTCATATTAAAAACCCTAAATGATAATTCATTGCTTCCTCATGTAAAAAAGATAGATGTTTCGGAGTTGAAATCGGTTCATTTTACCTTAAATTCCGACACGAAGATTGTAATAGGAAGGTTAGACCAGCTTGACTATAAGCTAAAGTGCTTAAATGCAGTATTGGATGAGCTTGGCGAGGTAAGAGGCGGAAAAGTGGATGTTTCCGACCCGTCCAATGTAATATACGAAGGAGGAAATTAAATTGGCAGTAGTTTTCAAAAGAAAAGTACAGATTTTCATAGCTATCATATGCTTTGTATTAAGCTTTGCCATTACCCTTCAGTACAAAAGCGTTACCAAAAACACCAGCCTTGGTATAAGCGAAGCTAAAAGACTTCAGGAACTCGAAACACAGCTTATAAATGCCAACAGCGATATAATAAATCTAAAGAAAGAAAATATGAAGCTTCAAAGCGATATCGATATATACAGACTGGAAGCCTCCTCTAAGGACAGCGGTGCAGGTGCACTTAAGTCTGAGCTGGAAAAGGCACATATTATAATGGGTCTTACAGATGTAGAGGGCGAGGGCGTGGAAATAACTCTTGCCGACAGCAATGCAGCCGCATCTCAGGGCGACAGTACAGATATAGTACACGACAGGGATTTAAGAGATGTTGTAAATGAGCTGTACGGCGCAGGTGCCGAGGCAATAAGCATAAATTCCGAAAGAATTGTAGCAAATACTGCCATAAGATGTGTCGGAAACACTATAATGATAAATGATAAAAGGTGTTCGTCGCCCTTTACGGTAAAGGCAATAGGAGATAAGGCGGCTTTAGAGAGCGCGCTTAATCTTCGCGGCGGTGTGCTCGATGTTTTAAGACTTTACAACATCGAGGTATATGTTACAAAATCCGACAAACTGAAAATATCAAAATTCACAGGACATATTGATTTAACATATGCCCAAAATCAGAAGCAGGTGAGTAAAAAATGATTATAATAATTTTTGCTATAATACTTGGAATCATAAGTGCCGTTGCTTTTGATTTATACATACCGCAGTCCATGAGCACCTATGCCGCAGTTGTTATCATAGCCGCTATAGATGCGCTCATGAGCGCTTACAAGGCGCTTTTGAGGGATAAATTTGCCGCATTGGTATTTGTTACAGGCTTCTTTGGCAATTCCGTTTTGGCGGCGCTTATGGTATTCTTCGGAAAGAAAATCGGACTTGATTTGTACTATGCGGTAATTATAGCTTTTACAATGCGCATTTTTTCTGATTTCTCTTTTATAAGAAGATACTATTTAAAGAAGCTTGGTAAAAAGTTAAAAAAATGTTAAAAAAATTTTAAGAAATTTACAAAAACCTATGGAAATTTGTTTTTTTGTGTGTTATACTATATGAGATTGATTTATATTTTAACATATTTATATATTACTGATGAAAGTTTCAGAAATACTTAAGGAGGAAATTTATTATGTTGAACGAAAATCTCGGTGCAGTTGTTGGCGCCAACATGAAGGTAGTAGGTGTTGGCGGCGGCGGCAACAATGCAGTTAACCGTATGATAGAGGATGGTCTTCAGGGTGTACAGTTTATCGCTGTAAATACAGACAAGCAGGTCCTTTTCGGTGATGCAGGCTCCAGAGCAGGACTCAAAATTCAGATTGGCGAAAAGCTCACAAAGGGTCTTGGCGCAGGTGCTAAGCCCGAAATCGGTCAGAAAGCTGCCGAGGAAAGCCGCGAGGAGATAAAGCAGGCTATACAGGATGCAAACATGGTATTTGTTACAGCAGGCATGGGCGGCGGTACAGGTACAGGCGCAGCACCCGTTGTTGCATCTATTGCAAAGGAAATGGGCATACTTACAGTAGGCGTAGTTACAAAGCCTTTCAGATTTGAGGGCAAGAAGAGAATGCAGCAGGCAGAGTCCGGTGTGGAAGGTCTTAAGGACAATGTGGATGCACTTGTAGTTATCCCCAACGATAAGCTCCTTGAAATCTGCGACAAGAAGACAACCATGCAGGAAGCCTTCAAAATGGCTGATGATGTTTTGAGCCAGGGTGTTAAAGGTATATCCGACCTTATTACATCGCCCGGTTACATCAACTTAGACTTTGCAGATATCCAGTCTGTAATGAGAAACACAGGCGTATGCCACATGGGTATAGGCCGTGCTACAGGCGAAAACAGAGCAGAAGAAGCAGTTAAGATGGCTATAAACAGCCCGCTTTTAGAGACCACAATCGACGGTGCTACAAAGGTAGTGCTCAATATCGCAGGAAGTTCTGATTTGGGACTTATGGAAATCGAGCAGGCATCCGAGCTTGTTCATCAGCTTGTATCCGACGAGGCTGATATCATATTCGGTACATCCATAGACACTACTCTTGGCGACGAAGTTGTTATTACAATAGTAGCAACAGGCTTTGAACCCACAGCCAAGAAGGGTGAGGGTGAAGACGCAGCATCTTCCCCCATATTCGGTGCTATGGGCTCCAACTCCAAATTTGATGTAGACGATGTGGTAATTCCCACTTTTTTAAACAGACCTATTGAATAATTCAGTAATGTGAGGAAATAACATATGAAATGTCCCTATTGCGAGTATCTGGAAAGCAAGGTCATAGACTCAAGACCCGTAGATGAGGGCGGTTCAATCCGCAGACGACGTGAGTGCCTTAAATGCGAGAGGCGTTTTACCACATATGAGCAGGTAGAGTCCGTTCCGCTTGTAGTTATAAAAAAGGACGGCAAGCGTCAGGTGTACAACCGTCAGAAGCTTATGAACGGAATACTTCGTGCATGCGAGAAAACACCTGTAAGCTTTACAGAGATAGAAAAAGCAGTTCTCGAAATAGAAACAACATTAAACAACAAGCTTGACCGAGAGGTGTCCTCTACAGAAATCGGTGAGCTTGTTATGGACAAGCTCAAAGCCATGAATGATATAGCATATGTGCGGTTTGCTTCCGTATACAGAGAGTTTAAGGATGTGAATACATTTTTAGACGAGCTCAACAGTATGCTTCATGGCAAGGAGTAATTAGCATGAAAATAGGAAATCTTACACTTGAAAACAGTGTTTTTCTTGCACCTATGGCAGGGGTTACAGACCTGCCATTTCGTGTTATATGCAAGAATTTCGGCGCAGGACTTGTGTATTCTGAAATGGTCAGTGCCAAGGCGATGCACTACAACGACAAAAAAACAATGGAGCTTCTTAAAACGGATGAGAGAGAAGCTCCTCTTGCTGTGCAGATTTTCGGACATGAGCCCGATATTATGGCAGAGAGCGTGGAAAAGGCGCTCTCTACAGGTGCAAAGCTTATAGACATAAACATGGGCTGCCCTGCGCCCAAGGTGGCAAACCACGGTGACGGAAGTGCACTTTTAAAGGACCCCCGCCTTATAGGTGAGATTGTAAAAAGTGTCAAAAGTGTATCGCCTGTTCCCGTTACATGCAAAATGCGCATTGGCTTTGATGATATCTGCGATGTGGAAAATATTGCATGCATTATGGAAAGTAGCGGTGCCGATGCCGTATGTGTACACCCAAGAACAAGAAGCATGTACTACAGCGGTAATGCGCTATGGGAATACATAGCACTTGTAAAAAAGGCGGTATCCATACCCGTAATAGGAAATGGCGATATAAGAAATGCTACTGATGCCAAAAGGATGATGGAAATAACAAACTGCGATGCCGTCATGATAGGCAGAGGTGCAAGGGGAAATCCCTTCATTTTCAGGGAAATTTTAGATTCGTTCAACGGGAAAGAGTGCCAAAAGGTCTCAAATAAAGAGAGAATGGAAACTCTCCTTTTGCAGATACAGATGCTTGTGGAATTAAAGGGCGAATACATCGGCATAAGAGAAGCACGCAAGCATGTGGCGTGGTATACCAAAAATTTAAAGGACAGCGCGGCTCTTCGGAGTAAGGTATGTACTTTGGAAAGCTATGAGAGCCTTAAGGATGAAATCATAAGATACATGGTGAGCTTGGATGAATGTTAAGATTACAAACAAAATTTTAATACCCTCTCTTGCAATTTTGATTTTGGTGTTTTCGGCTTTGTGGCTCTTTTTAAAAGACGGCAGGGGCGAGAGCAAAATAGTAAGCATCAAAAAAGGAAACAAAGTGGTTGAAGAGATAGATATAAATACGCTTAGTGAAGACTCTTATGAAATAAATCTTGAAACAAACACAGTTTGTATTACAAAAGACGGTGTGTATATGAAAGAGGCGGACTGCCCCGATAAGCTATGCGTACATAGCGGTGTTATAAACAAAGCGGGGCAAAGCATTGTATGTCTGCCCAATAAAATAATAGTAGAAATCGCAGACGAAAAAAACTCTGTGGATGCTGTGGCGGGGGCGAGATAATATGAAAACAAATAACCTTACACGCTGCGCACTACTTACGGCAATGGCACTTATAATTCATGTTTTAGAAGCACAACTTCCGCCCTTGGCACCAATTCCGAGTGTTAAAATAGGACTTGCAAATATCATAACACTTGCGGCAATGTACATAGTAGGAAAAAGGCAGGCATTTTTAATCCTTGTTGTAAGGATAATATTGGGAAATTTCTTCTCGGGGCAGATGATGTCTCTTATATACAGCCTTTGCGGTGGTGCGCTTTGCTACTTAGTTACCGTATGCCTTAAACCTATTTTCAAAAGTAACACCATGTGGTTTCTGGGAGTAGCAGGAGCTATAGCGCACAGTATCGGTCAGCTTGCGTGTGCATGTGTTCTCTTTAGGTCCTTGTCCTTTATATACTATGCACCTGTAATGTGCATATTCTCATGTATAAGCGGGACCTTTACGGGACTTTGCGCACAGTTTATGGTAAAACATTTTGATGGTTTGAGCAAAAAGAAATAATACACTACTAAAATGATAGGAGTTTATAAAACGGATTTTTGTGTGCAGAGCAACACAAAAACCCGTTTAACTACTTGAAATAACTCTTATAATATAGTAGAATAATATTAATATTATATAAACTTGGAGTTTTATGTCTTATGGAAGTTTATCTTGACAACAGCGCCACTACCATGCCTTATCCCGAGGTTGTGGCGGAAATGACAGAAATTTTAAATAGCACCTATGCAAATCCGTCTTCGCTTCATTCCATGGGCAAGAGGGCGGAGGATGCATTAAATGAGGCAAGGCAGATTATAGCGGACACACTTTCCTGCGCATCAAACGAAATAGTATTTACAGGCGGCGGTACGGAGAGTGACAATCTTGCAATAACAGGCTCCGCCCTTACATACAGAAAAAACGGCAACAAAATAATTACTCAGAAAACCGAGCATATGGCAGTACTGGAAACCATGCGCCATCTTGAAGAACTTGGCTTCCATGTTTACTATGCCGATGTAGATGGTGACGGCAGAGTCGATGCAGATGATATCATATCGCGCATTGACGATAAAACCATCCTTGTGAGCATAATGCATGTAAATAACGAAACGGGCGCAGTAATGCCTATAGAAAAAATAGGCGCTGCCATTGACCATACAAAATGCCTTTTTCATGTAGATGCAGTGCAGTCCTACGGTAAGATACCCTTAAATCCCTCAAAGATGGGTATAGACCTACTTAGCATATCCTCGCATAAGATACACGGGCCAAACGGCGTTGGAGCACTTTATGTAAGAAAGGGAGTACGCCTTACGCCAATCATTCACGGAGGAAAGCAGGAGAGGGGCTTAAGGTCGGGTACGGAAAATCTTTCGGGCATATGCGGTTTTGCCAAGGCGGCGCAGATTAAATTCAGTTCTATGGATGAGGACAGACAAAGCATCGGTGCGCTAAAGGACAAGCTTATTAAAGAGCTTGGCGAAGCAATAGAAAACACAGTTGTAAATTCACCAGGCGACAGTATATACAGCATTTTAAATGTAGCATTTCCGGGTCTTAAATCCGAGGTGCTTCTGCATGTGCTTGAGTCCAAGGGCATATATGTATCCACAGGTTCTGCCTGCAACTCCAAAAAAAATTTAAGCTATGTATTAAAGTCCATGGGAATTAAGGATAATGTGGTGGACTCTTCCATACGCATAAGCCTTTCTTCGTTTAATACAATGGAACAAATGGATTATGTAATAAAAACTCTTAAAAGCGAAGTGGCGCTTCTTAGAAAAATCATGAGATAGGGTGTATATAAATTGAAAAAGATGATACTTATAAGATACGGAGAAATAATACTTAAGGGCTACAACAGACCTGTATTTGAGGATGCCCTTGTAAATAATATCCGTACCGCCATAAAGGATTTGGGCGACTTTAAGATAACAAGAGCACAGGCAACCATATATATTGAGCCTCTTAAAAACGATGAGCAGGCAGATGCTATAGCTGAGAGGGTAAAGAAGGTTTTCGGCATAGTATCAATAGTAATTGCCTACAGAACGGAAAAGTCCATTGATGCCGCATTCGACGAGATTGTACTTAATTTTGACGCACTTTTAAAATCCAAGTCAACCTTTAAGGTAGAGGCAAAGAGGGCTGATAAGAAGTTCCCATTAAAATCTCCCGAAATCTGTGCAGAGGTCGGAGGAAGAATTCTTGCAAAATATCACAACCTCAAGGTAGATGTTAAAAACCCCGATGTAACAGTGCATGTGGAAATGCGTGAGGGCTTCTGCTATGTGCATACAGGCAGGCAGAAAGGCGCAGGCGGTATGCCCACAGGCACAAACGGCAGAGCCATGCTTCTTCTCTCGGGCGGTATAGACAGTCCTGTAGCGGGATATATGATAGGCAAAAGAGGGGTTAAGCTTGAGGCAGTTCACTTTTTCAGCTACCCCTACACAAGTGAGCGTGCCAAGGACAAGGTAATGGCGCTTGCCAAAATCATAGGCGGATACATGGGCGGACTAAAAGTCCATATAGTACCCTTTACCGATATTCAGCTTGCCATAAGGGATAAGTGCCCCGAGGAGCACCTTACCCTTGTAATGCGCAGGTTTATGATGCAGATATCGCAGAAGATAGCCGAAAAGAGAGGCTGTCAGGCACTTGTTACAGGCGAGAGCATAGGTCAGGTGGCAAGCCAGACCATGAGTGCACTTGCAGTTACCGATGATGCGGTTTCCATGCCCGTGTTCAGACCCCTTATAGGCATGGACAAGGAGGAAATTGTGGAGATATCCAGAAAGATAGATACATTTGAAACCTCCATTCTTCCGTATGAGGATTGCTGCACGGTATTTACGCCCAGACACCCCTCAACCAAACCTAAGATAGAAAAGGTAATACTTTCTCAAAATCTTTTAGATTGGGAAAAGATGGTGGATGAGGCTGTAGAGGGTACAGAAATTTTAGAGGTGTAATATGCATTTAGCGGCACAAAAGCTCTATGAAGCTTTAGAGGAAAATAATTTAAAGGTTGCCACAGCAGAAAGCTGCACAGGCGGCATGATAGGCGCGGCGCTTACATCTGTTTCGGGAGTGAGCAGTTATTACGGCTTTGGTGTTGTAACCTATGCCAACGAAGCAAAGGAAAAGCTTCTTGGCGTATCACACGCCACATTAGAAGCCGTTGGCGCAGTAAGCCCTGAGACTGCATGCGAAATGGCGCAGGGTGCGCTTAAACTGTCGGATGCGGATATTGCAATATCGGTAACAGGTATTGCGGGACCCCATGGCGGGACCGTGGAAAAACCCGTGGGGCTTGTGTATATAGGCATTGCCCGAAAGGGCGTAGAGCCTGTAGCATACAAAAATAATTTTTCGGGCGGCAGAGAAGAAGTCCGAACACAAACAGTAATAAAAGCTCTTGAGCTTGCAATAAATACTATAAAAGGAGACATGGCAAAATGAAAATTTACATTATGGCAGATATAGAAGGAATAAGCGGTGTGCATCTTAAAGAGCAGGTAATGTCAACGGGAGACCGTTACCGCGAGGGCAGAGAGCTTCTTACAAGAGAAGCAAATATCTGTGCCGAAGCGCTCAAGGAAGCAGGCGTGGACACGGTATATTTCCACGATTGTCACGGCATGGGAAAAAGCGTAATATGGGAGAAAATCTCCCCCGCAATAGACTATGTAATAGCAGGTAATGAAAATCAGAACAGATTTTCCGACCATGTTAAAGAGTGTGACGGTGTAATACTTCTTGGCTATCACGCAATGGCAGGAGGCTACCATGGAATACTCGAGCACACCATAATGAGTGGTCAATGGCAGAACTGCTACATAAACGGCGTAAAGTCGGGCGAGGTAGTGATAGATGCAGGAATACTCGGCGATCTTGATATACCCGTAATCATGGTTTCGGGCGATGACATACTCGAAAAGGAAGTTAAAGAACATCTTCCCGATACTGTAATGGCAGTTGTTAAAGAAGGACTTGGCTGTACTACAGGTGTACTTTATTCTCCTGCAAAGGCAGAAGCCGAAATAAGAGAGAAGACAAAGAAAGCTATAGAAAATATAGGTAATGTCAAGCCCTACAAGATAGCATCACCCGTAAAGTTCACAATAGAGCTTGTAGAGAGGGGACAGATGCCCAACATTCATTCAAAACCCTATATGGAAATAGAAGACTCAAGAACATATTCCGTAACAGGCGACAGCGTTGTGGATGCGTTCTACAAAACACTTATAGTATGAGGTGATAAAAATGGCTAAAGAAAAGATGTCAATCAAAGGAGCAGTAGAAACGGGCGGTAAGGCAGAGGCAATAGATGCCGCACTTGCTCAGATAGAAAAGACCTTTGGCGAAGGCTCCATCATGCGTCTCGGCAATGCGCCCGTAAAGCAGATAGAAACCATATCCACAGGAGCATTAAGTCTTGATATAGCTCTTGGTGCAGGCGGACTTCCCAGAGGCAGAATCACCGAAATCTACGGACCCGAATCCTCGGGTAAGACAACCGTAGCCCTGCATGTTATTGCCGAGGCACAGAGAAACGGCGGTGAAGCGGCATTTATAGATGCCGAACACGCATTAGACCCAATCTACGCCCAGAAGCTCGGTGTGGATATCGACAGACTCATAGTTTCTCAGCCCGATACGGGAGAACAGGCACTCGAAATTGCCGAAGCGCTTGCAAGAAGCGGTGCAATAGATGTAATAGTAGTAGACTCTGTTGCCGCACTCGTACCCAAGGCAGAGATTGCAGGTATCATGGGCGATTCCCATGTGGGTCTTCATGCGAGACTTATGTCTCAGGCACTTCGTAAGCTTACAAGCATCATAAATAAATCCAACACCGTTGCAATATTTATAAATCAGCTTAGAGAAAAGGTGGGCGTAATGTATGGTAATCCCGAGGTTACCACAGGCGGACGTGCATTAAAGTTCTATTCTTCTGTCCGTATAGACATTAGGAGAATAGAAGCTATCAAGGACGGCTCCTCTGTTGTGGGTAACAGAACACGCGCCAAGGTTGTTAAAAACAAAGTGGCTCCTCCATTTAAGGAAGCAGAATTTGATATTATGTTCGGTGAGGGAATATCCCGCGAGGGCAGTATCATAGATATAGCTGCAGATATGGATGTAATACAAAAAGGCGGCTCATGGTATTCCTATGAGGGCGAACGTATAGGTCAGGGCAGAGACAAGGTCAAGGAATTCTTAAAAGACCACCCCCAGATTACAGATGAAATCTATGCAAAAATCATGGACAAGGTAAATGCCGAAAAGGAAGAGAAAGAACGCCTTGCCCGTGAAAGAATGGCAAAAATACAAGCCGCAAATAACGGTGAAGAATAATGAAGATAACCGAGGTCAGTGCGCAAAAGAACAATCCCCGAAGAGTAAATGTGTATCTCGACGGAGAATATGTGCTCTCGCTCGATGATGTGGATGCCGTGGTGCTCGGCATAAAGGCAGGCAGGGAAATATCGGAGGATGAGCTTAGAAATCTTCTTTTTGAATCTCAGTTTGGCAAAGCCAAGGCAAAAGCTCTGGATATTTTGTCTTCAAAAAACATCAGCACCAAGGCATTAACTGACGAGCTTACAAAAAAAGGCTATGACAAAGCCGTGGTAACACAGGCGGTAGATGAACTCAAAGAGCTTGGATATCTTAATGATTATGACTATGCGGTTATGTTTTTGGAAGTTTGCCGTGAAAAGCTTTGGGGCATAAAGAAAGCCCGCTATGAGCTTAAGCAGAGGGGAATAGATGATTTCACTTTGGAGGATGCGCTCTGTGAGGTAACTCTTTGCGGAGCACAGGAAATCGCAGAGGCTATAGGCACAAAATATGCGCACGAGGATGTAGCGGATATAAAAACAAAGCAAAAAATAATGCGTTATTTTTCGACCAGAGGCTTTGATTTTTCGGATATAGAAAAGGCAATATCCATATATTGCAAGAAGGACTGATACAATGAAAAAGAAAATCGGTTTTGTGTCGCTTGGCTGTGCCAAGAATCTTACAGACACCGAGACCATGCTGGGCGTGCTTTCCGATAGCGGATATGATATAACTGCAGACGCATCCGAGGCACAGATTATAGTGGTAAACACCTGCGCTTTTATCGACAGCGCCAAGGAGGAATCCATAGGCGCCATATTGGAAATGAGCGCATACAAAGAGGATAAATGCGAGCTTCTTGTAGTTACAGGATGTCTTGCACAGCGCTACAAGGACGATATAGAAAATGAGCTTCCTGAGGTGGATATAATCCTCGGGACTACGGATTATGCCAATATTGCCGAGGCTATAGATGAGTTTTACAGCGAGGGCAAAAAGCTTTCAAAAGTGAGCGATGCAAACACCCCTGTAGACTACGACCTTCCTAAGATAAGAACAACGGCACCTTATACCGCATACCTTAAGATTGCAGACGGATGCGATAATTTCTGCACCTACTGCATTATCCCCAAGCTTCGCGGTAAGTATAAATCAAGACCCGAGGCGAGTATTTTGTCCGAGGCAAGAGTACTTGCTAAGGAAGGAGTAAAAGAACTCATTCTTATAGCTCAGGATACTGCATATTATGGTAAGGACAGAGGGGAATATGCACTCGCACCGCTTCTTAAAGCACTTTCCGATATAGACGGCATAGAGTGGATAAGACTTCAGTATTGCTATCCCGAAAATATAACAGAAGACCTTATGGAAGAAATAGCACAAAATCCCAAGGTGGTTAAATACATAGATATGCCGCTTCAGCATGTGTCTGACAATGTGTTAAAGCGCATGGGAAGAAAAAGCCGCAAAAACGAAATAGAAGGCCTTGTGGACACCTTCCGAAAGAAAATTCCGAATATAGTAATAAGAACATCGCTTATAGTCGGATTCCCTGGGGAAAGCGAAGAGGATTTCCAAACCCTTACGGAATTTTTAAGAAATTACCCCTTAGACAGAGTGGGAGTGTTTACATATTCCTGCGAGGAGGGAACACCTGCAGCAGAATTTAAAGACCAGATACCCGAGGACATAAAGCAAAGGCGCAGGGACGAAGCCATGATGCTTTTAAAAGAGGTATCGCTATCCTTAAACAAAGCCAAAATCGGCACAGTAACCGAGGCTATTGTAGAGGGCTATGACGAGGACGAATTCTGTTATGTGGGAAGATGCGCTCAGGACACCCCCGAGGTAGACGGAAATGCTTACATATACAGCGAGTATGAGCTAAATGCAGGCGATATAGTAAGTATTAAGATTATAGATGCAGACGAATATGATATTACAGGAGAGGTTGAAAATGAATTTACCAAATAAGATTACCTTAGCAAGAGTAGCAATGATACCCGTTTTTATGATAGTTCTCATGTGCGGTGCACACTATGAGTGGCCTTTTTATGCTATAATTTCGGCAGTTATATTTGCCGTGGCATCCTTTACAGACGGTGTGGACGGACATATTGCGCGTTCCAGAGGACTTATTACCGATTTCGGCAAGTTTATGGACCCGCTTGCAGATAAGCTTTTGGTATCCACAGCCCTAATATGCTTTATCCAGCTCGACTGGATTCCCGCATATATGGCGGTTATAATAATAGCAAGAGAATTTATCGTAACAGGACTTCGCACCTTAGCCGCTTCCAAGGGTATTGTAATGGCGGCTATAATGACAGGTAAGATAAAGACTGTACTGCAGATGATAGCTATCCTCTGCACTATGGTATTTAGCTTTGTAGAATTTAAAATTTGCGGATATCCATGGATTGGCTTTGTAACAATGGCGATATCCACACTCTTTACAATATATTCGGGATATGAATACATTGCCAAGAATGTAAATCTCTTAAAGGATATGTAAAAGGTAGATAATATGTCTAAGTTTTTGCTTAAATTATTTAAGATAGATTTGACAAGCCGTGAGCAAGTGGGCAGATTTGCAGGTATATTCGGAATTGTCGGAAATGCTTTTCTTTGCATAATAAAGCTTGTTTTAGGGTTTGTTACATCGAGTGTTTCGGTAATAGCCGATGCCGTAAACAACCTCTCGGATGCACTCACGTCGGTTATAACCATAGTTTGCTTTAAGCTATCGGGTAAGCCTGCCGATAAGGACCATCCCTACGGACACGAGAGGATAGAATATGTTGCAACGCTTATTCTTTCATTTATTATTCTGTTTATAGGCTACGAGCTTATAAAAAGCTCGGCATCGAGAGTTATAAACCCCGTTGTAATACCCTTAAAGACAGTTTCGGTTGTTATACTTTTGGTATCTGTAACAGGAAAGCTTGTTATGAGCAGGGTATATAAAGGCTGTGCAAAGGTTATAAATTCCTCGGTACTAAAGGCGAGTGCACAGGATTCATTAAACGATGTTTTTTCTACTGGCGCAGTTCTTATATCTATGGTAGCGGGTGATCTCTTTAATGTGGGACTTGACGGCTATACGGGTATTTTGGTATCTGTATTTATCATATGGTCGGGAATAGGTCTTGTAAGAGAAACCATGGATACAATCCTTGGCAAACCGCCCGAAAAGGAGTTTGTAGAAGATATAGCCCAAAGGATTCTGTCCTATGAGGGAGTTATAGGCATACATGACCTTATAGTACACAGCTATGGACCCAGCAAGACATTTGCAAGTGCTCATGCGGAGGTGGATGCAAGAGGAGACATTCTCGCAAGCCATGATATAATAGACAATATAGAGCGCGAGATTTCCTCAGCCTTGGGTATAGAGCTTGTTATTCACATGGACCCTATCGTAACCGATGACGAAACGGTAAACGATGTAAGGCAAAAGGTGTCAGCTATAGTGTCCGATGTGGATATGTGTCTTTCTATCCACGATTTTCGTATGGTGCCGGGCAATACCCACACAAACCTTATATTTGATATAGTTCTTCCGTTTGATTTCAAATATAAGGAAAAACAGGTAAATACGCTTGTGCAAAACGAGGTATGGCACAGAATAGGCAAGGAGTATTTTTGCGTAATAAATTTTGACAGAGATTATAACGGGAATTTAAACATATAACATAAACCCCTTTCGCATTGCGAAAGGGGTTTATGTTATATAATCTCAAATTCTATTTCATCTTCCTTAGACACAGTTTCCATTTTGGAAATGGATATTTCATAAGCTGTCTTTGTGATGTTTTCAGTCTCGCTTATTTTTTTCTGATAGTCACGGCTCTGAATTCTTCCCTGAATTTTTATGTTTTCGCCTACCTCGAGACTTCCTGCAAATCTTGCATTTCTTCCCCACGCTATACAGGGTATATAGTCGGATTTGTTATAGGCTCTGTTTACAGCTACAAGAAGGTCTGTAATCTCCCTGCCAAAAGGTGTTGTTCGGTATACGGGTTTTTTGCACAAAAATCCGTTTAAGTATATACTGTTGGGGTTTTTGAAGCTGGCTTCATCGGGAGTAACATTTATATCGCGGGCAAATACTGTAAGCATGAGCTTGTTGCCTGTATCGGTATAGTTGTTGTAGGAACGGAACTGTCCTGTTATACTTACGGCATCACCCTTTTGAAGACTTAAGTTTTTTATAAGACGCTCGGATATAGTCACATTTATAAGGTCTGATATATCGCTTAGTCTCATTACCCTTATTACAAACGAGTAAAAGCCCTCGCCGTAAACCTCATGGTTGAACTTAAGGTCGGTTTCCACCGTTCCTGTAAGCTCTACCTCGTTGTTTAAGATGTTATCTGTTGTCATTTTGAAAGCACGCCCTTCCGAATATTGTTGCAGATATTCTGCTATATAATAGTTATATTCACTTACTTTAGAATTTATAACCAAAATGTGAATGTTTTGTGAAAAATCCCAAGATTTTATTGATATATTTTCTTGATAAGAGTATAATTTGATTATAATGGAGGTGTTTTTTTGAAAAGATACTTTAAATACATAAAACCTCATCTTATATATTTTATTATAGGTCCTCTTATGATGATAACCGAGGTCGCAGGCGATGTTATCATGCCAAAGCTCATGAGCCTTATTGTAAATGAGGGTGTCAAGGAGTTAAGGGATATGTCCTATATAATAGATGTGGGGGTAAAGATGGTGCTTCTTGCCGTTGTTATGATGGCAGGCGGAGTTATCGGCAACTTTTTTGCGGCAAAGGGTGCCATAAGCTTTGGCGCAGATTTAAGGCTCGATGTATTCAAAAAGGTGCAGAGCTTTTCGTTTAAGAATATAGATGAGTTCAGCACAGGCTCCCTTGTAACAAGGCTTACAAACGATATAACGCAGATGCAGAATGTACTGAGGATGGCGCTTGTTATGATGCTTCGCTCACCGGGAATGTTAATCGGTGCATTTATTATGGCAATTACAATAAATGCCCGCCTTGCTTTTATCATAGCTGTTGTTACACCCATACTGGGCTTTGGCATATTTTTCATTATGAGAAAAGCCCTGCCCAGATTTAATATAATGCAAAAAAAGCTTGATAACCTAAACACCGAAATACAGGAAAACCTCACCAATGTGCGTGTGGTTAAATCCTTTGTGCGCACCTCATTTGAGGAGGAGAAATTTGCAAAAGCAAATGATGATTTGAGAGAAAACAGCATAAGAGCCATAAAGATTATGATTTGCACCATGCCTCTTATGACGCTTATGATGAATATTACCACTCTTGCAGTAGTGTGGTTTGGCGGAGGATTTGTTATTAAGGGCGGTATGCTTGTGGGTGACCTTATAGCCTTTACCACATATATTACGCAAATCCTTATGTCTCTTATGATGGTCTCCATGATTATCCTTCAGGGTTCAAGAGCACTTGCTTCTGCAAGACGAATTTCCGAGGTGCTCGATACCGTACCCGATATATCGGACGAGGATGCAAAATGTACCGATGCCACTGTAAAGGACGGCAGAGTGGAATTTAAAAATGTGAGCTTTAGCTACAATACCCAAAGCGGAAACGATGTATTAACTGATATAAGCTTTGAGATATCCCCCGGTGAGACGGTGGGAATATTAGGTGCCACAGGCTCGGGAAAAACAAGCCTGGTTTCTCTTATCCCGAGGCTCTATGATGTAAAAAGCGGCTCTGTACTTGTGGACGGTATAGATGTAAGAGACTACAGTCTTTCCAACCTAAGAGACGGAGTGGGAATGGTACTGCAGAAGAATGTGCTTTTCTCGGGCACAGTAATGGAGAATTTAAAGTGGGGCGATGAAAACGCCTCGGACGAGAGCGTGTACGAGAGTGCAAAGCATGCCGAGGCATACGGCTTTGTAACGGCAAATCCCGAGGGCTTTGAAAGAGAACTCGGTCAGGGCGGTGTAAATGTATCGGGCGGTCAGAGGCAAAGGCTCTGTATTGCCAGAGCGCTTCTTAAAAAGCCGAAGATACTCATACTCGATGACAGCACAAGCGCACTCGATACCGCAACCGAAGCGAGAATACGCGAGAGCTTTGACAATGATTTAAAGGATACAACCAAGATTATAATAGCGCAGAGAATATCCTCGGTAATAAATTCCGATAAGATAATAGTAATCCATGACGGCAGAGTGGTATCGCAGGGTACACATGCTGTGCTTATGGAAGAGAGCGAAGAATACAGAGATATATACTATTCTCAGATGGAAAGGGAGGGAGCATAATGAATAGGGAAGAAAAGCTCCAAAGACTTTCCAAAAGGTACTCTGCATCAGCAAAGGCAATGCCCATGCCCAAGGGCCCCGGCCATGGACCGAGAGGTGGGCGCGGAGGCAACATAAAGGGCGGTAAACCCAAGAGCATAATGCCCGTTATTAAGCGCATATTAGGGTATCTTTCCAAGGATAAATACAAGCTTATTTTAGCATTCTCGTGCGTGCTACTTAGCAGTATATCCTCTCTTGCGGGCGCATATATGCTAAGACCCATTATAAACACCTTTATAGAGCCAAAGGACGGAGTGTACAACATGGCAGGCTTTGCTCTTGCCCTCGGTTTTATGGGGCTTGTATATCTTGTGGGTGTTGTGTGCTCATATACACAGGCAAGGCTTATGATATCTATATCCCAGAATGCCATATCCAAAATAAGAGCCGACCTTTTTGGTAAAATGCAAAAGCTCCCCATACGCTTTTTCGACAAAAACGCACACGGAGAGCTTATGAGCCGCTATACAAACGATGTTGATACCATAGGCGAAATGCTCAACAATACAATTGTTCATCTTTTTCAGGGCATTATAACCATAATCGGTACACTTAGCCTTATGCTTTATACAAACATATGGCTTTCTGCCGTTACACTCATTATGATGCCTGTGTTTGCAAGGGTGGCTACTGCTATATCCAAAAGAAGCCGCAAGTTCTTCTCCCAGCAGCAAGCTTCGCTGGGCGCATTAAACGGATATATAGAGGAAATCGTTACAGGTCAGAAGGTAGTTAAGGTCTTCAATCACGAAAAAGAAGCGACCGACGATTTTGCACTTCTTAATTCCGACCTTAAGCAAAAGCAAATCAAGGCGCAGTTTGCAGGCGGTGTCATGGGACCGCTTATGGGTAACCTAAGCCAGATAAACTACGCACTTACCGCATCGGTAGGCGGTGCGCTCTGTCTTTTAGGTAAGTTTGATATAGGCGGTCTTGCCGTGTTTGTAAACTATTCAAGGCAGTTCAGCCGCCCAATAAACGAAATATCCATGCAGGTTACAAACATTTTTTCCGCCCTTGCAGGTGCGGAGAGAGTTTTCTCTGTTATGGACGAAGATGCGGAGACTGACCTTACGGGCAAAACCGACGATGGTGTAATAAACGGCGAGGTTACAATGGAAGAAGTCACCTTTGGCTATACAGAGGGGCACACAGTTCTTAAGGATATAAACCTCTACGCAAAAAAAGGACAGAAAATAGCCTTTGTAGGCTCTACAGGTGCGGGAAAAACCACCGTTACAAACCTTATAAATCGTTTCTATGACATCGAACACGGAAGCATAAAAATAGACGGTAAGGACATAAGAGACTACAACAAGGAGTTTTTAAGAAAAAATATTGCCATGGTTCTTCAGGATACGCATCTTTTTACAGGCACGGTTATGGAAAATATCCGTTACGGCAGACTCGATGCCACCGACGAAGAGGTTATTGAAGCGGCAAAAACAGCCAGCGCACATTCCTTTATTACAAGACTTCCCAAAGGCTATGATACCGTCCTTACAGGAGACGGTGCCAACTTAAGTCAGGGGCAAAGACAGCTTATAAACATAGCCAGAGCGTCAATATCCAAAGCACCCATACTTGTTCTTGACGAAGCCACAAGCTCTGTCGATACAAGGACAGAAAAGCATATCGAAAAGGGTATGGATAGATTAATGCGAGACAGAACTACCTTTATAATAGC
Organism: Clostridia bacterium; assembly: GCA_045606045.1. Lineage (GTDB taxonomy): Bacteria > Bacillota > Clostridia > UMGS1810 > UMGS1810 > RGIG8748. The sequence continues at coordinate 31,744 of JAZURE010000020.1, forward strand.
GCACAGACTCTCTACCATACGAAATGCCGATTGCATCATGGTGCTTGAGGATGGCGTTATAATAGAGCGCGGCACTCACGCAGAGCTTCTGCAAAATAAGGGGAGATACTACGAGCTTCACAGCGGTATGGCGGAGCTTGACTAACAAAAAGGCGATGTAAAAAACGATTGTTTTTTTTACATCGCCTTGAATTTTTTTGATGAGGGGATAGGAAAAAAGATGCAGAATAAGTCAATCGAACCCACGCTGAGGTACTCGGCGTGGGCATAGCCCGAAGCTGTACAAAGGTACTGCGAGGGTGAGATTGGCTTAGAGCTTATAGGCAAAAAACAAGAGAAATCTGCAAATTTTGCAGATTTCTACATTTGAGTGTTTTGATGTAATTTAACACTATAAAATGTCAGCAAAGAAGCCTATAAGCGTTCTGCGCTTTTTTTACATACCATTTTTATGCTTTTCGTTTGAGTGCGCGTAGTATTCCTTCTTTTTCGTCGGGCTCATATATGCCCGTTTCAACTATGTGAGTTTCCATGTTTTTGTAAAAATCCTTGGTATCGCCGTAGTGAATTATAGAGAGCAGACGCATATCCTGACGTATTTCATTTTCGCTTCGTTTGCGGACTTGTTTACTTGCACTGCTTGTGATTATATCCTTAAGACTTCGCGTAGAGAAATCGGCAAAGCTTTCTTCGTCATATAGTCCCGACATCTTGAAAAAGTGCATCGATACTCTTACAATAATTTTCATATATTCCGTTACTATTCTGCTTGCTATTGCATACATACGCTTTTCGCTCTTTGTACAGAACACAGCTTTAGGGAAGATAGATTTTATTATAGCTTCAAACTGGTCTGAGTGTTTGCCCTCACCCTCAAGACTTATGGTGAGATTTTGAGGATTTGCAGCGTTTCTCGTTGGGTAAGGAAAACCCACAGAATAGTAAGTATTAGTACTCCCGCAGCTTAGTACAGACGAATCGTGCTTACTGCTGAAATGACAGAAAATTTTGCCTCGTACACGCTTTTCCTTCATCAAATCGGAAAACGATGCCAGAGCGCTGTCCTGACGGCATACAAATACTACATCTGCCTCGCGCAGAAGGTCGTCGAGAGACAGATATGCCTTGGTGTTTAGCATTATTGCAAGATTGGTTGTAGCTTCTATTCCCGTAGACATTACACCGCATATATTAAGTGCTTTGCATTCCGAAGCGGTTATTGCTTTTTTTAGTATGGATGAATAAGTGGAAATTTTGTTTTCGTTTCCTATGAAGGCAGCTTGCATGGTGTCCCCTCCGTATATTACAGAACAACAGGTGATACAGTATAGTCCATACCTGCCTTTTTATATGCGCACAGTGCGGCTATGTCTGTAGATAAGATGTCTTTTTTGAGCATTTCGTTCATGGAAGAATTTGTCACCTTGGTTATTACTTCGGTTTTGTCCTTTATGCTCTTTAGTATGGAGGCACCCGTGGAGTTTAATGCAAGTACTCTTGCATAAGAGGCAGCGGGCGAGGATGTAATTCCAAGAATGCAGCAGAGCATAACCCGTCTTATACGATGCTCGGTGTAGCGTTTTGTAACACATGATGATATAAATTCCGAAAGGTTTGTACTTGTCATGCTCATTTTTTTCATTCTTTCGGGAAGACCGTCTTCCATACCTGCTATGTTTTTTAGCGAATTTTCGTCACAACTTCGGAAAAATCCAAGAATATAGCTCGATATATTATTTATATCATAAATATCGTCATTTGTACATAGCGAAAACTCACTTGTTTTGTCGCCCGATAGGATTTTCTGCCGTATGGCAGTTGCGGATGCAAACTGTCCTTTAGTGCTTGTATCGTGGTAGTCTCCTATGCGTTTTTCCACATGCACCTTAATATCTGCTCCGAGCTTTAATATGCTGGACATATATGATGTTGCTAAAGTGGAATTTGGCAGAAAGGCATTATCCAAGACATCACCCAGCACAGTTCGTGCAGCAATTTCGCAGGCGGCGGGATAGCCCATTCCGGAGGATAGGGCATCCTTTAATGCAGATGTGTACGAGGGGTTCTCGTTTGCTTTAAGATGCGCTATTTTCCAAAGCAGATCGGAGTCTGTGCATTCACTTCCAAAGGCTATGCCGTATGAGCCGATGCTTTGGGCAATCTCTACAGCACCTCTTGCAAATATATCAGCTGATTGGAGTACATAGCACACAGGAAGCTCTATAACAAGGTCAGCTCCGTTTTCTACTGCCGCTTTTGCTCTTGTCCACTTATCATATACGGCTACATCGCCCCTTTGTACCATGCTTCCGCTCATGATACACACTATGCCATCGGCATCCGTTTTGGCTCTTACATTTTCTATTAAATACCTGTGTCCTGTATGAAAAGGATTAAATTCGCATATAATACTAAAAAATTTCATTATTTACTCCTTTTTTTTGAAAAAAGTATTGACAAAACACATCTGAGTGTGTATAATATTCAATGTTGACGGTACGCACCATTAGCTCAGTTGGTAGAGCACCTGACTCTTAATCAGGGTGTCCCGGGTTCGAGTCCCTGATGGTGCACCAAACGGAAAACCTTGTAATTACAATGATTACAAGGTTTTTTTTTTGTATCAACCTTGCTTCCAAATGCAAAAAACTACATAAAAAAGCATGAAAATGCATTTGTTTGGGTGTCAAAAAGGTGTCAAAATTCCGAAAGAAACGCATTTATCTTATTTACATTCTTTTCGGTTACATCTTTTGAGAATTCTGTGTAGATATTCATTGTAGTAGATATGTCAGCATGTCCCAATAATCCTTGGGCGGTTTTTGCATCAACACCTGCACGATATAAAATTTTTGCATATGTGTGTCTAAGTTGATGTTGGGTAATATCCATACCAAGGGTATTAACTAAATTTTTCCACTTTTTAAAGATTTGTGTTTTAGATAGGGGAGTTTTTCCACCGAAAAGGTATTCGCCTTTTTTGGTGGCTTTTTTTAGCTTTGTGATGGGTTCATATAATACATCAAGTATGGGGATGGTTCTCATTCCGTTTTCGGTTTTAGTTTGAGGTTTTACTTTTGCAGTATTTCCTTCAAATTCTACGGATTTATTTACGGTAATCGTTCGGCTTTCTAAATTTATATCTTCTCCAGTGAGTGCAAGAAGTTCCCCGCGACGAAGACCTGTATAAAGAAGTATAAAAGCATATATATCAAAATCTACATCAAGATTTTTTGTAATTGTATCAATGTCGCCATCTGATGCTGCGTGGCGCTTTTGTTGCTTTGCTTGTTTGGGAACGCGTACCACAGAGGCTGAATTTTGGACTTTAATGCCATTTAGCATTGCGTAGTTTGTAATGAGTCCATAAACTATCTTAACCTTGGAAATGGAAGATTTTGAGTAGTTCTCCATAAGCATATCATTAAATAGTTTCTGTATTTCGTAAGGCTCTATTTCTTCTATATACCTATCATGAAACCTTGCAAGATGTTTATATGCTATTTTGTAGCACTCTATTGTTTTATAGGATACGGTATTCTCTTTTTCTTCGATCATTCTTTCGAAGAGCTTACTTAGTTTATGTTTTTTTTCATGAGAAATGAATTTGTATTCCGTTATTTGATTGTCTATGTCCTTTTTTGCTTTTCTTTCTGTATCTTCCGACGAGTAAAAGTATACCGTTTTGCCATCAATACTCATTTTGTGACAGAATCGTCCATCTTTTCGTTTATACATAATTCGTTTTACCTCTTGATTTTATGCAAAATTTTAAATACAATATAATTGTGGGGTTATTTTTAGTGTTCTTACTCCACATAAAAAGACCGAGACGCGCCGATGCAGCTCGGTCTTTTTCTTTTATGGCATACACCGTGAACAAGGCCCGTAGCCTTCTTCTTTGGCTTCTTTTTGTGATAAAGTAAGCTTACTCCCATTAATGTAGTCGCAAGACTTGTGGTGATATTTTGTACCTGAGGGAGTTATGTAGACTGTTGGTGAGCCATCCGGTGAGTAGGGTTGATTGTCCTTGAAGCCTTTTTTGTATGCTATTTTGTAGCATGATATTCCGGTTATAATACATATAAGCACCGATGCTATCGAGATTGCGATAGAATAATTAAAATATTTTTTTGCCTTTTCTTCGGAGAGGCAGCTTTCTTTTTTCGGTGGCTTCGATTCCTTTTTTATAGATTCGGTTTGCTCGTCTTCGCCACACGCTTCAAACATTTCGTTAAAACTTAAAATTATATCATCGTAGTTCATTGGTTACTCCATTTTGTAAATTATTATTTTATGCTTATAAATATTTTGTTGATACACCTTGTTAAAGGTGTTATTTTTTTGAGCCACAAATGCTATACAGATATGTAATGTTATTATACCTGCAAATCGCACGAATCCGCCTTTGACTAACATATGACAGACTGCTCGAACATAATTTGAAAAATCTGGAGGTACACTTTTTATGATAGTATTCAAGTAATTCCAGTTGGTACTTGAAGTTTCCGGATATACAACTATGAATATTACCATTAACGAACGGTTCTTTGATTACTTTTTTTGTAACAGTGATATCCCATTCTAAATCGTCAAACATATACATGCGCTCGTTATACTCTTGTGGATACTTTTGTTTAAATGCTTCTTCGAGTATAACAATTTGTTCTTCTAATTCTTTTATCCTTCTCAATGGAAAATGTTCAATAAGTTCTATCAGTAAAGCCATAAAGAATATAAAAGGTATACTCAACACAAGGATTAAGAGGATTGTTATCATGATTTTTAATAATATGATTTTTATTGATATCACCTCAAGTTATATTTTCCATTTATCTTTTATCTCCTATATAACATAGTCATGATTATATCTATTACATTCGGCAAAAACCTCGCCGCAAATAAAATAAAGTAAATATAAGACAGAGCACTAATAGGAGCGGATATAATCACAACAAAAGACCATATCCAAATTATAAATTCTATCAATCCTCCTATAAATGGTAGAGAAATAACAACAAAGATGATAATTGCATCAATCCAAAAGGGAAAATCCAAAACAACAAGAGGTGCAACTGTTATCATAGCAGATATAATAAAATAAAGAATAAATCCAACAGTGCCCAATGTACCTATAAGTTTTTCTTTTAGTCTTTTCATAAATAGCACTTCTTTCTTTTTTGTTATAGCAAAAATATAGTTTATTGGCAGTTAAGCAAATTTTCTTCATAAAGCTTATGAACTCTATCTATATAGTCCTCAGTTAAGTTTAAGTATTCTATGATTCAATAATATTTAAGCTACTCAATTTTATCTAGCGATAAAACCCTAATCAAACTTATAGAAATGCCAATAACATATCCCCAAATGTATTTATGCAAATATGTAAATACGAAAAACGAGATAATAACAATAATGGCTGTCCAAAACAAAATCGTAAACAGATTACTTCTTTGTCTTATGCTACCCACTATTTGACAAAAACCAAATATGCCTAATATCCAAGACAAGTATCCAATTAAAATTAAGATAAAGTAGTACATTGTGTCCTCCTCAAAACTTCCTTTTTAGACTCTTAACAAGTCCAATTATTTTAATCCTCTGTACATCGGGACCGTCAAAACGGCGCGGGGGATACATCGGGTTTACAGATTGTAGCTGAATCCAATCATCACCGTAAACAACTCTTTTGACAACGCCTTCGCAATCATCAACAAGAGCAACGGCAAAATCTCCGCTATCTACAGAGGTTTGTTGTTGCACAAGAATATAGTCTCCCTCTATAAATATAGGGTACATGCTATCTCCGTGTATCTTTAGATAAAAATACTTTCTATCGGATGTCATATCTGAAATTTCTGCTGTTTCATAATCTAAAATGTTACTCTCTGCGAACATGCCTTCACCTGCTGCTACAAATCCATATACGGGTATTTTGATGATATTTTTCGAATTATAGGGGATTGTTTGTCCCGGGTATGATGGTGTTATTCCCAATAATTCATCTAAAGAAATGTCAAATAAGTCTGCCAATTTTTTTAATCTTGGCACACTATTGAAGAAATCGCTATAGCCATTGAGCCAAGCTCTAAAAGTAGCATAGTTTGTTTCAAGTGTTTCCTCCAGAGTTGTAAGTTCTATATCTATTACTTTTAATAGGTCGCACACTTTTTTGCGTGCGTATTCAATTTCCTTGGATGTAACTTGGTCTCCAAGGAGGTAGTCGATTGAGACAGAGAAAAACTTTGATATTTCTGGGAGTTTTTTGATATACGAGGTATTGCTTCCATTTTTCCAGTTCGTAAATGCATTTTTGCTGACACCCAAAAAATCAGTCAATTCTTTTTGTGTTTTGTTTTGCTTTGATAGTAAATCAATAATAATTGCTAAAGTATCCAAAATATTCACTCCTGTTTTGTGCACACTCAACAAAAGTATCCAAAATGTTCATTTTGAAGTTGAAAGTATCGTTTTTGTGTGCTACTATATATTTGTACCCCAGATGCAACTATTGATTCGAGTTTGCTTGTTGCATGAAATATGAGGTACTTTGTTCCTAACAATTTTGGGAACGTGATAGAACTGTCGGGTGTGTTTAATTTTAGGTGGTACTTTTATTTTAATGCATCCGACAGAATTTGTCAACAAAATACACATTTTGAGTGATGTCGAAAGGCGTCGATGGCTGATAAGGGTTTAGCCCATTCAGATAAATTTTATTTTTGCTGTGATATGACGAAATTGAGCCGGGTTTTAGTGTCCGGTAATTTTTTGAAAAGTTGGTTGCAGTTGATTAGCAAAGCGAGGTGAAAACAATGGAGACAACAAACAACCTTAAAGAAATCCGAGAGTGCAAGGGATTAACTCAAGCGCAGCTTGCGGACAGAACCGGGCAGACAATTTCTTCTGTTTGCAGGGTTGAAAAAGGAACTCTGGATTTTCCGGGAAGAGTGTGGAAGGTAATTGCACGAGTTCTTAATTGTACTATGGATGATTTATTGGGGGTGTAACAAATGAATAGCGACAAATGGGAGCCGGTTTACAACAGCATAAGGGCAAAGTATGACAAAGAAGTACTTAATCTCAAGGAAACAGCTGATGTTTTAGGATGTGACCCGAGGACAGTCCGAAAAATAGTAACACCTATCAACAACAAGTTTGTGCCGGTTGTAGCGTTGGCGATTGCTCTTGTTACAGGCGAGAAACTCGGCAAAGGATGTGGATATGGCATAAGACGTATCAGATAGGGAGGTAACAAAGATGAAATACAAAGTTTGCCCGTTGTGCGATTCAGCTTTGGATTTCGGGGAAAAGTGCGAATGTCAAAATGCAAAGGAGGAAGAAACAAATGAGGTATCTGAAAATAATAAACCCTCTGAGATTTCAGAGGGCGGTAATAACGGTTCTTGTGATAATGTGCTTGTTATGCTTCGTGGCCTTGTGCAGCAACTGCGGGAAGCGTGATGCATACGAGGTACATAAGGTAACGGTCTGCAAAGGTGATACTGTTTGGACCATTGCAGACCGATTCAACGGCGAGAATGTAGACATAAGGTATGTCATATATACCTTGGAGGAAATAAACGGTCTTGATAACGGTGAGATACATCCCGGAGAGGAGATATATGTTCCTGTTTACATTTCCGAGTAAAAGGGAAAAGCCCCGGTGCGAACACCGAGACTTTTTCAAACCACATATACAGTATAGCACATGAGTAAGAAAAAATCAATAGAAAATTAGGAGAAAAAACAATGGGGGAAATCCTTTGTGAATGTGCACAGTGTGGACAAGATATATACAAGAAGTATTCCTTTTATAAAGATAATGAGGACAACTACTTCTGCGATAAGGACTGTGCAGTAGATTTTGCGATAGAATGTCGCGGTATTAAAGAGACAGATTATGAGGGAGAGAGACCATACTATGGGTAAATTAACAGTATACAACCAACTCATCCAAAGCCCGGATGAGTGTCTTAAATCAATACAAAGAGAGATAGGATTAAAAAGCAAGTGTATGCCATTTGCTATAAAGGTAATTGAAGCACTTAAAACTCTTAGCATCAAAACAGAACAAGACGGATTAAATGCAGCAAACACTCTGATGTCGGGATTACAGACATTGTGGCAGGGCGGTGTGCTTGCTGAGGACTATGACAAGATAGACTTTATAAAACGCGGTAATGTGATTGTACCAAGTGCAAGGGTAGAAGCTTTCTTAAGAGCTGCTGCAAGAAAAGGTTACAGAATAACCGATACCATAGTGGCGGTACCTGTAGCCGATGCAGATACTACATACTTCAAGGAAAACTTTTACGAGGGTGATATTGTGTACACTCTTGAGGACAAGCGAATAGCTCCCGATAGAGCCGTTACGGCAGAGAGAATTCTAAAAGGATATTTCAGCAAGGTAATCTGCAGGCTTGATGTACACGATGTAGATAAGAACAAGCGTGTTGCGATGAGCGTATGTGAAATGAGCATTGCAGAAATCCTCACCGTTGCATCGGCAAGTGAGCAGGGACTCTATAAATCCTATTGGGAAAAGTATATAGATCCCAAATGGGGGAAAAAAAGTAGGAAGGTCATCACAAACGAAATAAACCCCGACAGTTTTTGGAGTAAGTGGACGGGGGAAATGGTAAACAAGACCATAATTCGCAGAGCGCTTAAGAGGATAAAGGAAGTGCTTCCCGAATTGCAAGAGGCTATATATGCCTTTGAACAGGAAGAAATAGAGGATATTCCTGTTGTTGAGCCTGTAATTGATATTCCTATGGCAGAGACGGAACCGAAAGTAGATTTGCATAATCTTACCGAAGAGCAAAAGGCAGACTGTGTAGAGATATACGAACTGTTTAAGGCTAATCCTAAGCTTGCCGAAGATAAGTTTACAGATATAAAGGAACGCATTGCAAAGGGCGATAAGAGTCAAGAGATAATCAACGATGAATATGCTTCTCTTGTGGCTTTGCAAAGGTCCAAGAAAAAGTGGGCGGAGATAGGAGGGTACTTTGATGCTAAAGAAAACCAAGCTTAAGCAGGGTACACTTGCATGGGAAAAGGCAAGGGCTACAAGAATAGGCGGTAGTGAGATCTTTGATATCGTCCGCTATTATGCTACAGATGAAGAACTGCAGAACTGTGGTATAAATGCAGAGGATTTTAAGAGTGAGGAACCATATACTACGGCATGGGCTTTGTATCATAAAATCCGAAATGACGGAGTATACAAATCAGAAGCACTTGCGCCCGAATATGCGGAGTACGGACATGCAGTAGAGCCTTACGGTGTGTACAAGCTCCAACAGGGCAGGGGCAAAAAGCTAAGAGCCGGTGCTGTGTATGCGGATAGGCGACTTGTAGCAAGTCTTGATGTTTCGGGCTTTGCGGAAGAGATTGACACAAGGACGCCCTTTGACTACGGGCAGGGGCACCCCAAAGCCGGACATAGATTTGTGTGTGAGCAAAAATCTATGATGCCTCAGAATGTTAAGAGGGGAGTGCCCTTCAAATACATTGTACAGGCACAGTATCAGATAGAAAAGACGGGTGCAGACTTCTTCATACTGCAGATAATGGTCCTCAAAGAGGACACTCCGTTTATTCGTGGCAAGATATGTCAGATGTCTAAGCCTAAAAGATACAAGTATCTTGATGAAAATATGCGAGTAAAGACAATTTACTTCAAGAGTAACGAACACCTTGGACAACTCATAAACACATGCCTGGAACGATTTTTTGATGCGGTAGATAAATGCGAAGAGCCTACGGCATATATAGAGCAGGATTCCAAGCAGAATATCATAAAAAGCATCTACCTTAACAGTGCTTACGACAAAGATAAACGCATTGATTATGATTTATCAAAATTTGCTTCGCTCCGTAGTGAGTGCGAGAATGCAGACAATAAGTTGCGTGAAGAACTTCAAAAGATTGTGGAAGCTGCCAAGGAAAATAATGCGGTGATGTTCGATAGCGGAAATGGATTGACTGCAAAGTTTGACAAGATAGGCAGATTCCTAATTAAAGTACCGGAGGATTGGGACAATGAAACTTCGACCTTATCAGCATAATGCGGTTGAGCATGCTATAGAAATGCTCACGGAAAGAGGTAACTCCCTTATAGTTGCAGGTACCGGAGCAGGAAAGACCATAATGATGGCGGCGGCAATAGGGAAATACTTCAAAGGATTTAAAGCGGTAAAGGGTAGATATCCTCATGTGCTTGTGCTTGTTCATCGTACAGAGATACACGGACAGAATCATGGTAAGTTTTCTCTTGTATGTCCCGAGATTCCGACATCAGAAATAACACAGGTAAAGAAAAGCCTTAAGGGATATGTACACTTTGGTATGGTGCAGACGGTTGTAAATCTTCTGCCACAGTTTGAAAAGTCAAATTGTTATTTTGACCTTATTGTAATTGACGAAGCGCATCATGCAGCTGCTTCCACCTATGAAAAGATTATAGAGTGGAATACTTTGGGAAATCCCGATACAGCAGTATTGGGAGTTACGGCTACACCAAACAGAGGGGACGAGCTTCCTCTTATACATCTTTGGGATAATTACTATCAAATAACGAGTAAATTCCTTATAGACAGTCATTACCTTGTAAAGCCTACCTTTTTGGATTTGTCTCCTGTGTTTACAAATGGGGAAAAGACCGAAAAAGGACATCTTGGTAAATACATAAGAAATGACCTCGAGGGCAGAGAGATAATGTCCAAACTATGTGACGATTATCTTAAGAATAAACTACCGGGCAAAACGGTAATTTTTACTCCGTCCCATGAGTTCTGCGAAATGGTGTTCGATATTCTTAAGGAAAAAGGCAGAAAGCCTGCTTATCTTGCACTTGGGCTTGATGATGTTACAAGAAAGAATGTACTTGAAAGCTTTGAAAAAGGCGAGTGTGACGAGCTTATAAATGTTGACATATGCACAGAGGGATATGATTATCCCGAGCTTGCAAACCTTGTGGATTTTGATACCAACGGAACACACGGACAATGGGTGCAAAAGGTCGGCAGGGTACTGCGTACTGCACCGGGTAAGGTTAAGTGCCTTGTAATGGATTTTGGCGGTAATGTGGATCTTTATCCCGATGGTGTTGAAACAGATGTAAATCTTGAGGGAGCTGTTAAGAATCCCAAGGGAAGAAAACTTACCGAGGATGACTTTTTCACGAAGAGAAAGCCGACAGAGAAAGTTACTGCACAGGTTATGGACCAATATGACGAGGTATTCACTCCGTATCACTTGCCCGATGGCTTTGAAACTGTGAATGATGCAGATTTCGGCATTGTGACGGTAGCCTGCGGTGAAAAAACAGATTGTCTGCTTGTAAAATACGATGAGGTGTATCGGTTGTTTGTGGGAGACAAAAACTCCTTAAAAACGAATTTTGAGGGAAGTTTTGAAGCTTGCATGTCGCAAGCAGTAAATTGGGTGGGAAAGACCGCCAAAGAGGATAAGCCTATAAGCCGTATGCAGATTAAACTGTTGGCGCCCGAGTATCCTACATCAGCTCTTGATTGGTACGGGGCAAACTGTTGCATATGTTGGAAAACTTGGAAAGGTACGGTTGTGAAGTTGTTGTGATAAGTTGTGATGAAAGGAGACGGGTATGACCGAAGCAGTAGGAAGTATACACAAAGTAAAAGATAATATGGCAATAATTGTTGCTGCAGTCGACCCGTACCTTATCGAACGGCAGAACATTACAAAATGCCTGGTTAAGTATGACGATGGGCGTCACATAACAGCCCATCAGCGCAAGAAAGCCTATGCGGTTATCGGGGATATTGCAGAATATACAGGCAATGTTCCCGAGTACGAAAAAGAGCTGCAGAAGTGGTTCTTTATAGAGCGATACGGCGGTGAGGATTTCAGCCTTTCCGATTGCTCTGTAACTACTGCAAGGGACTTTATATCCTACCTCATAGACTTCTGCTTTGAGAACAACATAGGAACGAGAGATACACTTCTGAACAATACAGACGATATAAACAGATATTTGTATTCTTGCCTTGCAAATCGTAAGTGTGCGGTGTGCAATAAAAAAGCGGAGATACATCATTGCGAAGGCTCACGGGTAGGCATGGGATTTAACCGCCGAAAAATTGACAATATAGGGCGTTACGCCATTGCATTATGCAGGAAGTGTCACCACACGGCTCATAACGATGAAAAAGGCTTTTTTGACAAATATCACATATATGGAATAAAGCTTGATAAATATTTGGTAGACAAGCTTGGACTGTAGGAGGAAATATGGAAAAGTTAAGTCAATGCGAAATGATAATTAAGTACATAAGGGATTTTGGAAGTATAACGACTTTGCAGGCATTCAGGGACCTTGGATGTACGAGACTTGCATCAAGGATAAATGACCTTAAGAATCAAGGCTACCGATTCCGAGATAAGTATGTAACGAGTAAGAACAGATACGGAGTTAAGGTGAGCTATAAAAAGTACTACTTGGAGGGAGCAGATGGAACCGTGGATAAAACTATACCGAAAGTTTAAGGAGTGGGAATGGTATAACGACCCGATTGTTAAAGCGGTATTCATAGAATTGTTGCTTACTGCAAA
>JAZURE010000021.1:0-3803 GCA_045606045.1 Clostridia bacterium
TACAATAAAAAATCAAATAACATACCAAAAATATGTTTGGAATTTCTCACCCCAAATGAAATATTAAGCAAATACTTAGGTGTGATGTAAGGCAACTAAGGGGTTAAGCAAGAATTTGCTTAACGCCCTGTAAATATTATATCATATACTGCATTGTCAAGGTAAGACTGCACTGCAGCTCCACCTTGACAAAAGTAATTTGGTGCATCACTTTTTATTTTTTAAGAAAAGTGTCACCCATCATTGACAATCGTACAGAAAAATGCATGTTTTACTGAAAAAATCATTGACAGAAACATAAACCATGTGGTATAATATCTTCAGTTTTAAACGCTGAGATGCGGAATAGTATGCAAAGGTTTTGCCACAAGAGAGATGTCGGTTGGTGCGAGACATGGGATGAGCTTTGCAGAACTCACGGCGGAGCGTCTGCCGTGAACTTACAGTAGGGGCAGACGGGAACTCCCGTTACAGAGTTAAGATGTGTTGGCATCTAAAGGGCATCCTTTGTGGATGAAGAAGAGTGGTACCGCGGAAACAATGAATTTTAGCGTTTTCGTCTCTTTGAAACACCAGAGAGACGGAAACGTTTTTTGTTGGTGAAAATCTTATTTACATATTTTGTATTTTGAAGGGAGTTTTCAAAAATGAGAACAATTAGTGTTGCAGACATTACACTCAAAAAGCTTTCGGAGGACCGTGCAATTTCGCTGCTTTTCCGTGAGAAATCGGCTATAGCAAATTGTGCAGATACACTTGGTGCAGATGCTATTGAACTGCCGGGCGTAAAGAATCTTCGTGAGGATACAATTATCTATAAAACAATTGCACAGAATGTTCAAAGAGCTTGCCTTGCTATTCCTGTAGGGTTTAACAAAGAGGATGTTAAGTCTGTATGGGAATGTATCAAGGATGCAAGAAAACCCCGTCTTCAGATAGAACTTCCCGTATCTACTATTCAGATGGAATATACCTATCATGTCAAGCAGACCGCAATGCTCGAAAAGATTGCAGAGCTTACAAAAGAAGCAAAAATATATTGTGACGATGTGGAATTTTCAGCGCTTGATGCTACAAGAGCAGATGAGGATTTCCTTATCCTGGCAGTAAAGGAAGCAGTATCAAACGGTGCAGGTATTGTAACCATCTGTGACGATGCAGGCGTATCTACTCCCGATGAGATTGCAAGCCTTGTTGCAAAGGTTAAAAAGGTGGTAAGTGTACCTTTGTATGTTCAGGTTTCCGACCGTATCAATATGGGTGTTGCATCAGCGTTTGCGGCTGTTTCCAACGGTGCTGACGGCATTAAGTGTGCCATGGCAGGAAATGATGTTCTTTTAACGGGCGAAATTTCCGATGCAATAAGTGTTTGCGGCCCACAGATTGATACTAAGATAGAATTAAATACAACAAAAATCCATTCAAGCATCGATGATATGCTCTCGGGCATAAATCACGCTTCGTATGAATCTGAAAAGACAGTAAGCGACAAGAAAAAGATATTGCTCGATTCCGATTCTTCCGTGGCACAGGTTACACAGGCGGCTGAAGTCTTAGGATATGAGCTTTCAGATTCTGATATAGGAAATGTATATAAGGCTCTTATGCAGGTATGCGAAAAGAAGGGTGCAGTAGGCTCCAAGGAGTTTGAAGCACTTATTGCAAGCTCTGCGATGCAGGCGCCGTCAACATATCATTTTGAAACATACACCACAACAAGCAGCAATGTTGCAAGCTCCATGTCTCAGGTAACATTAAGATGCGACGATGAAATCATATGCGGTGTCGCTAACGGTGAGGGTCCCATAGACTCTGCATTCCGCGCAATAGAGCAGTGTATAGGCCATCATTATGAACTTGATGATTTTCAGGTCCAGTCTGTAACCGAGGGTAAGGAAGCGCTTGGATGTGCTTTGGTAAGACTTCGCAACAACGGAAAACTTTATTCGGGCAACGGAACATCCACCGACATTGTTGCTGCAAGTATCAGAGCATATATAAACGCACTTAACAAAATCGTATTTGAGGAGGCATAATATGAAAATAGTATTTTCTACCAAGAATGTGAGCCGTTCATCCTTTCTTGATATCTGCCGTTATGCCTTTGATTACGGCTTTGAGGGTTTTGAAATATACGATGCTGTAAAAGAAAGAAGCTCTCATCACGACAGTATATTAAGGCGTGACCGCATTGCCGATGCAAAACGAAAGCTTGTAAACAGAAACCTCGCCGTTTCGGCACTTCGTATGCCATGCAGTATTGACTCTGAAGATACAACCGCAGATTTAATTACAAAGTATGTGGATATGGCTGCAACATCGGGAATTTCAAATGTTATATTGCACATAGAGAAGAATGTTTCCTTTGATATACTTGATGAGAAGCTTTCACAGGCTATTAAAAAAGCAGAAAATACGGATGTCAGCATTTTGTTTGAAACAATAGGCTATCTTGCAAACACAGAAAAAGTTATTGGTATTATAAACCACTTCTCCTCTGCGGTAATCGGTGCTTCGTGGAATGTAAGAGGAACTTATTTTGATGCAGGCGAGACATCCGAAACAACCATCAAAACTCTTGGTGCGTACATAAAGTATGTTCGCCTTGGAGATATGAAGGACGGAAAAACAGTTCTTATCGGCGAGGGTGAGCTTGATGTTGCAAAGCTTATAGGCGCACTTTCATCACTTAATTATGAGGGTTATATATGTGCTGCGTGGAATGAAGAAATAAGCGATGCAGACATAGTTCTCACTCATTTTGCAAATTACATTTCCCAGCTTAACCGCGATAAAAAATCTTATGATAAAGCATACTACAACAGAGATAAGACAGGTACTTTTGTATGGAAAAAGTATGATGTAATCGAGGCTACTTTTTCTGATGTGCTCGATACTATGGTGGAGAATTATCCCGATCAGTATGCATTTAAGTACCCCACACTTGATTACACAAGGACCTACGAGCAGTTCAGACGGGATGTGGATGAATGTGCAGCAGCTCTCATATCTTTGGGCGTAAAAGCAGGCGACCATGTTGCAGTATGGGCAACAAATGTGCCCCAGTGGTTTATAACATTTTGGGCAACAACCAAGATTGGTGCGGTTCTGGTTACTGTCAATACCGCATACAAAATTCACGAAATCGAATATCTGTTAAAACAGTCGGACACACATACTCTTGTTATGGTGGAGTACTGCAAAGATATTAACTACAAGGATATAGTAGAGGAGCTTTGTCCCGAGCTTCAAAGATTAGAGGCTGGCAAACCCCTGTATTCAAAAAATCTCCCGTTCCTCCGAAATGTTGTCACGGTAGGCTTTTCTATGCAGGGATGTCTTACTTGGGATGAGATGCTTTCACGCTCTTCGCTTGTTCCGCGTGAGGAAGTAAGAAGACGCGCATCCCTTGTTAAACCCGACGATGTTTGTAATATGCAGTACACATCGGGCACAACAGGCTTCCCCAAGGGAGTTATGCTTACTCACCGAAACATCGTTAATAACGGTAAGACCATTGGCGACAGAATGGATTTATCAACAGCAGATCGCATGATGATTCAGGTTCCCATGTTCCATTGCTTTGGAATGGTTCTGTCTATGACATCCATAATGACACATGGCGGTACACTTTGCCCTATACCGTATTTCTCACCAAAATCGTCGCTTGCTTGCGTAAATGATGAGAAGATTACTTGCTTTAATGGTGTTCCCACAATGTTTATCGCAATGTTTAATCATTCTGACTTTGCAAAAACCGACTTTTCATATATGAGAACAGGTATCATGGCAGGTGCAAACTG
>JAZURE010000022.1:0-22535 GCA_045606045.1 Clostridia bacterium
CTTCAACCACTTGGGTACATCTCCAAATTTATATAAACTTTTTTCAAAGTTTATAGCAAATATTAAGTTTTATTAGAAATCTCATTAGAAAAGAATTTCTTTATTGTCAGCACTGATTGCTGTAAACCGCACTGTTACAGGGTTTGCGGAGAATTGTGTTCCAACAACTTCTAAAAGTTTGAAACAATTTCGAGTGCAGACCCTTCAACCACTTGGGTACATCTCCAGATATGTTTGAACTCCGATTTGACGGGGAAAAAACTGAGCAAATTATAAAATTTTGTTAGAAAAATGTTAGAAATGGCTAGAAAAACCGCTAGATAAGGGTATAAAAACAAGGTTTGAACCTCGCTTAAACCCGCGTGGTTAAGCCATTTGTAGGGGTACAGTTACAGTGTAACCGAGGGGATTTCGAGTCGGTTTCGAGTTGGCTTCGAGTCAGCTCCGTTATGAATGTTTCGATACTTCCCCATATATGCGTGAGCACAACCAAAAAGTCGAACTCAACAAGTGCTATTATACACCAAAGAAGATACTTTGTAAATACCAAATTTAAAAAACTTTAAATCATTTAAAGTAAGATAGGTCAAACAAATTCCACGGGAATTGAGTTGTGTCGGGAAGGGAGGAGTATTTCCTCTTTGTGCTGTCAAAAGGAGAGTCAAATGCAATGGTATGAGACCAAAGTGCAACGGAGCAATCATCTTTGCCACTTCCGTACCGTCGGTCGCCTACAAGGGGCATCTTTCTGTGAGAAAACTGTACTCGTATTTGATGTGTTCTTCCTGTGTGCAGGAGAATTCTTACAAGGCTCATTTTGTTGCCTTCAAACAATATGGTAGCTATAAGCTCATATTCCAGAGAGGCTTCTTTCACACCCTTACGGAGCCGTTTTACCACATAGCTCTTGTTTTTGGAAGAATCTTTAAAAAGCAAATCTCTTAAAACACCTTTTTCCTCTTCGGGTTTTCCGTGGATTACTGCAAGATATGTTTTTTGCATATTACCCTCGGACACGATTTTGGAAAGAAGGGCGGCACTTTCCTTTGTAAGAGCATATACCATGGTACCGCCAACAATACTGTCAAGCCTGTGGATAGGGTAGATGCTGTCCGCAGGCAAATTTATCTCCTGTGATATAATCGATGGCATATCATTTTTGCTGTCATTTTTTTGAGAAGATACACCAACGGGTTTTTGGCATATTATGTAGTTTTGTTCGTTGTGTATAATCATAATTTCACCTGAAAATTCTTGCTTATTTGTAATATTATAATGCTGTTTGTGGATTTTTTCAATATTTTTTTGAATTTTCGATTGAAAATATAAAAATCTTGTGTTACAATACTTTTATATGTAAAAATAGGTAAGAGAGGAAAAGTATTAATGCGGGATTATAAAGACAAAATTTTTACAATTCCAAATATTATGTCTATGATACGAATTGCACTTATCCCTATAATTGTGTGGCTTTATTGCTTCAAAGATTCGTGGGTGTGGACTGCAGTATTGCTTATAGCATCGGCACTCACAGATATTGTAGACGGCTTTATAGCAAGGCACTTTAATATGATAAGCAATTTCGGTAAAGCAATAGATCCTGTGGCAGACAAGCTTACTCAGTTTGTTATGCTCATATGCCTTCTCACCAGATTTCCTATGATGATTCTTCCTTGCATGCTTCTTATGGCAAAGGAGATTATATCTGCGATTACTGCCATGATTGCTATACGAAGAACAGGTAAGGTAGAGGGGGCAGATTGGCATGGTAAGGTATGTACGTGTCTTATGTATGCAATGATGCTTTTGCATGTGGTGTGGTTTAATATACCTGCGGTCGTGTCGAATATTTTCATTGCAGTATGTACTGTGATGCTTGTCTTATCTTTTTTTCTTTACAATACACGAAATATCAAGGCGGCAAAAGAAGCTGCATAAAAAGGCGGTGTGTCAAAATGGCACACCGTATTTTTATGCATTAAAAAATATTTTTTGTAAATTTTTTGACAAAATACTGTTCAATTAGAAATTTTTGTAGTATAATGTTGAATGATATAATAGACTAATTGTTTTTTGTTAGGGGAGGCGAGCGTAATCCAATGAGTCAATTTGAGATACTTGCACCTGCGGGAAGCTTGGAAACTCTTATATGCGCCGTTAATAACGGGGCAGATGCTGTTTACATTGGCGGCAGGGATTTCAGCGCTCGTAAAAATGCCGTAAACTTTTCAAGGGAGGATATACAGGAGGCAGTAAGATATGCCCATCTTTATGATGCAAAGGTGTATGTAACCGTGAACACCCTTGTGTATGACAGTGAGTTTAAGGCACTTTATGAATTTATAGATTTTCTCTACGGTGTAGGTGTGGATGCACTTATCATACAGGATTTGGGCGTGCTATCTATGGTTAAGAGGTGCTTTCCCGATTTTGAGGTACATGCCAGCACCCAGATGACCATACACAACATATCGGGTGCCCGTCTTGCAAAAGAACTTGGATTTAAGCGAGTAGTACTCTCGAGGGAGCTTACATTCGATGAAATTAAAAACATATCCGAGAATGTAGATATAGAACTGGAGGTTTTTGTTCACGGAGCGCTATGCATGAGCTATAGCGGTCAATGTCTTATGAGTAGCTTTATAGGTGGCAGAAGCGGCAACCGCGGTGATTGTGCCCAGCCTTGCAGACTTCCGTATACACTAATGAACCCGGAAGGTAAAAACATATCCGAGAAAGAAAAGTATCTTTTGAGTCTCAAGGATTTGTGCCTTATAGATGAGATAAAAACCCTATCCGAGTGCGGTGTCACCTCGCTTAAAATAGAGGGCAGAATGAAAAGTGCCGAATATGTGTCGGTGGTTACATCCATATATGACAAATATCGGGACGGCTCCAAGGTAGAAGAAAGAGACCGCGAGTCACTAAAAAGTATATTTAGCAGAAATGGATTTACCAAAGGCTACCTTAAGGGGATCACGGGAAGACATATGCTGAATTACGATAAAAGCAATGACGATGTGTATCGGAATATATCGCATGATGTAAAAGAGCTTGCGGCGAAGCTCAAAAGCAGAGTACATGAGCCTATTGAATTTCATGCCAATGTATCTGTGTGTCACGGTATGCCTATGACGCTTACCGTAAGTGCAAAAGGTGCAAGTGTAACTGCAGTTGGCAGTATAAATGCCGAGCAGGCTGTAAATACTCCGCTTACAGAAGAGAGACTTACATCACAGATTGCAAAAAGCGGCTCTACACCGTTTGTACTTTCGGATATAGAGGTGGATATAGCTCAGGGTGTGAGCCTGCCTGTCAAAGAGATAAATAGCATTCGAAGAGAAGCACTTTCACTTCTTGAGGACAAGCTTACCGCCATATTGGAAAGAAAATCAGAAATTCCGTTTAATTACGAAACACCTGCCCTAAAGTCATCGAAGAAGCTCACCTTAAATGCAGAGGTCAGGACTTTTGAGCAGTTTGAGACAGCTGCAAAGGCGGGTTTTGACAAGATACTTGTTCCGTACGGCTTGTATAAAGATAACAAAACTTTCATAGATGGATGCGGTCACAATGTTGCCGTGATACTGCCTGCTGTATCGAGGGATATCCATCCTGTAGATGTTGATATTGTTTCGGGGGAAATATATGCTTCAAACTTTTCGCAGCTTTCGCTATGCAAGGATAGAAAAGTTAGTGCAAACCATAATATAAATATATTCAATACCCATAGCGCAGAATTTGTGAAAAATCTGGGTGCTGAGACTGTTTGCATTTCGCCAGAGGTTACACTACGCGAATTATCGTCTATTAAGACCTTTGCCGATAAGGAAATTATAGTATACGGCAGGGTGCCTCTTATGACCATTCAAAATTGCATTGTAAAGTCAGCTTTGGGGTGCGGATGCAAGGAAGAATACTATTTGCTAAAGGATAGAAAAGGAGTAGCTTTTCCTGTAATAACCGAAAAGAATTCATGTATAAACACAATATACAACAGCCTGCCGATTTATATGGCAGATAAGCTTACAGATGATTTGTTGGCAGATGTAGCTTATATGAGATTTGTATTTACTACAGAAAGTGCGGGAGATGTTCTTAATATATACCGCATGTATAAAAATAAAGAAAAACCAAACTTTGATTTCACAAGAGGACATTATTTCCGCGGAGTTTAGAAAGGATGCATGAATTATGCACGATGTAGAAGTAAAGATTAAGTTTTTGGAGAATAATAAAGAGCAGAAATTACCTTTTTATGCAACAGAGGGCTCGGCAGGAATGGACCTTACCGCGTGCATAGAGGAAGATATGATTTTAAAACCGCTTGAAAGGGTAACTGTGCCTACAGGTATTGCAATAGGACTTCCAAGCAGAGACTACGGTGCATTTATATTTGCCCGAAGCGGACTTGCCACAAAAAAAGGCATAACACTTTCCAACTGCGTAGGTGTAGTAGACAGTGATTACACAGGCGAAATTAAGGTTGGACTTATAAATTTGAGCAGCGAGGAGTATATACTCACAAAAGGTGAGAGGATAGCGCAGATGGTTATTCTGCCCGTGGCTCATGCAAAATTTGCAGTTTGCGAAGAACTGGATAAAACACAGAGAGGCAGTGGGGGATTCGGCTCCACGGGTGCGTATTGATGAGAGAAATAATATTGGCCTCCAAGTCCCCGAGACGAAAGGAGCTTTTGGAGAATATCGGAGTTAAATTTCAAATTCTGGTAAGTGATATAGATGAATCTTTGGTTTCAAAAGAGCTTGAGCCTGGTATGTATGTACGCGAGCTTGCATTTCTTAAGGCCCTGGATGTTGCAAAGTATTGTCCAAAAAACATGTTTGTAATAGGAGCAGATACCGTGGTAGTGCTTGATGGCGAAATTCTCGGCAAGCCAAAGGACAAAGGTGAAGCTTCAGAAATGCTTAAAAAGCTTTCGGGCAAAACTCACTATGTATACACGGGTATAAGCATAGCGGATACAAACGATATGCACACGGTATCGGAATATGAGAAAACGGCAGTTACATTCAAAGAACTTACAGAAAAGGAAATAAATTATTATATAGATAATTATAGCGTTCTCGACAAAGCAGGCGCATATGCAATCCAGGAATATGCAGGTACTTTTGTAAAGAGTATAAGCGGAGATTATTTTAATATAGTGGGACTTCCTGTGTGCAGATTATGTACACTTGTTTTGGAAGAATACGGGGAGGAATTGGTATAATGGCAAAAAGAGATATAGGTATAGATTTAGGCACGGCAAACACACTTGTGTATCTTAAAAGCAAGGGAATAGTAATAAACGAGCCAAGCGTTGTGGCAATAAATAAAGATACAGGCGAGGTTGTAGCCGTAGGCACTCTTGCAAAGCAGATGCTCGGCAGAACACCCGAAAATATAGTAGCAGTCCGCCCGTTGAAAGACGGAGTAATAGCCGATTTTGATGTAACACAGGTTATGCTTAAGTATTTTATAAACAAAGCTCTGGAAAAAAGCGGATTTTCAAAGCCCAGAGTGGTTATCTGCGTTCCATCGGGGGTTACAGATGTAGAAAAAATGGCTATAGAGGAAGCAACCGTTCAGGCAGGTGCGAGAGAGGCTTATCTTATAGAAGAGCCTATGGCAGCAGCTTTTGGCTCGAGCCTTCCTGTAGAAGAAGCCACAGGTAGTATGATATGCGATATAGGCGGCGGCACAAGTGAGGTTGCCGTTATATCGCTTGGCGGAATAGTAAACAGCAAGACACTCCGTATGGCAGGTGATACCATGAACGAAGCCATAGTAAACTATGTCCGCAGAGAGTACAATGTGTTAATCGGAGAGCCTACTGCAGAAAGAGTAAAGATAGAAATAGGCTCTGTAGAGCCGCTTACACTCGAGGAATACACCGAGGTGTGCGGCAGGGATTTATCCACAGGACTTCCAAAGTTTATAAAGATAACTTCTTATGATGTGCGAGAGGCTATAAGTGAGTGTATATCTGCCATTGTGGATGCAATTAAGCTTACATTGGAGGATACTCCGCCCGAGCTTTCTGCCGATATAATAGACAGAGGAATTGTACTCACGGGAGGCGGAGCGTTAATACGCGGTCTGGATTCGCTTATTAAAAGGGAGACAGGCATGGATGTTATAATTGCCGACAAACCTCTTGAGAGTGTTGTTGCGGGCGCAGGTCTTGTAATAAGCGAGATAGAAAGCTTAAGCGAAGCTCTTGCAAGGTAATTCGGAAGGGAATTTTTACGATGTATTTTTTTCAGAAAAACAAATTTAAGATACTTCTTATAGCTGTGACCGTAATTCTCGTTATATGTGTGATTGCAGGTGTATCCGCAAAGAAGAAGAACACAAGTGCGGCAAAGAACGCTTTAGGTGCTGCATCAATACCTGTGCAAAACGGTGTATCTTCGGTGTCTAATTCCGTAAGCGGTTTTTTTGGATACCTTACAAATATGAAAGGCTATGAGAAAGAAAACGAAAAATTAAGAGAGCGCATAGCGAGCATTGAGGATTATTTGCGCAAGACGGAAAATCTCAAGGAGGAGAATGAGCGTCTCCGCAAAATTCTGGATTTAAAATCCAAGGAGGAAAATTACAAATATGTAGTTGCGGATGTAGCAGCATTTGAAATGGACAATTTTTCCAAGTCCTACACCATAAATAAAGGCATAAAAGACGGCATAACCCAGAACTGTGCTGTTATAACCCCGTACGGTCTTGTGGGCTATGTGTCCGAAGCAGGAAGAAACTGGGCAAAGGTTTCTCCCATTGTAGATGCAAAGGTTTCTGTAAGCGCTACCATTATGCGTGTTTCAAACACAGCCATAGTTCAGGGCGATATGAAGCTTATGGAAGAGGGACTTTGTAAAATGACATATGTTTCCAAGGAAGCGGGTATAGAGATAGGGGACTATATAGAAACATCGGGCGCGGGGGGAATAATCCCCGCAGGTATCTATATAGGTAAGGTCACAGAGGTAAGAAACGATGTAACAGGTGTTTCGCAGGAGGCTATCATAAAACCCGGTGTGGACTTTTCTAATCTTAAAGAGGTTATGGTAATACTTAATTGACGGAGATTTACACATGTTTAACTATATATTGTCATATCTGACACTTGCCGTGTTGTTTATCGTGCAGACTACTTTGTCCCGCTATATAGACATATTCGGTATAGCACCAAACTTAATATTTGTGTATGTTCTGTGTTATTCCATATACAATTTTCCTGTTCGCTCTGCGGTCTTGTGCGCAGTTGCGGGTTTCATTACAGATTTATATTCAGGACAGTATGTGGGGCTTAATACACTTTTGTTTATGTATATAGGGCTTGCAATATCAAATTTTGCAAGCACACTCATAAAGAAGCATGTGTGGACTGCAGCTGTGGGAGTGCTTGTAGTTTCGCTGGTATATAATACCGTCATACTTGTAGTGGACTATGTTATGCCCGGATACAGCAGCTTTTTGTATCCGTTTGTAAGGATTGCCTTACCTGCGGCGGTATATGACACGGTGGTTTCTTTTGTTATGGCACTGTGGGCACGAAAGCTCAGCATAGATGAAATAAGGGGATTATAAAATTGAGATTCAGAGACAAAAATTTCATAATGACATTTGTAGTAACTGTTCTTTTGTGTGCAATAGTTATAAAGCTTGCGGTTTTGCAGGTTGTAAACGGCTCGTACTATCTTGCCGAGTCACAAAACAAGCTTACAAATTCCATGGAGGTAACTGCTCCCAGAGGAATTATATACGACAGAAACGGCATACCGCTTATCACAAACAGGGTGGGATTTTCCGTACAGGTTGTATACGGAGAAAACTCGCAGGACAGGTTAAATGACATACTTTTGAGCCTTGTGGACCTCTTGCAAAAAAATGAAGACGAATATGTTGATTCACTTCCCATATCCTCTAAGAACTATACCTTTACATACAAGGATGACAGCAAAAAAACCGCCAAAGAAAAACGAGCTGAATTCAGAAAAAAATATGATATACCATCCTCTGCAACGGGCAAGCAGACTCTTCTGGAGCTTTCCCAGCGCTACAATCTGGATAAGCGCTATTCCTACAGCGAAATCCGCAAAATAGTGGGTATGCGTTACGAACTCGAAACCAGAGGTCTTGCTTACGGAGCACCTGTCACCGTAGCTACTGATGTAAGCATGGAGACGGTATCTGTATTAAAGGAAAAGAGTGCATTTTATTCAAATATAAATGTAATTACCTCACCGTTCAGACAGTATATGCATGGCTCTATGGGAGCGCATATATTGGGCAGAGTAGGTGTAATATATCAGGAGGAATATGAGCTTTTAAAAGACAAGGATTACGGAATGAATGACATCATAGGAAAAGACGGCCTTGAAAAATTTCTTGAGCCTTATATAAAGGGAACAGACGGTAAGATAAATAAATCAAGAGACATAACATCAAACACCTATGCCCCCGACGAAACTGCCGCAATACAGGGAAATGATGCCATACTTACGATAGATTTTGAGCTGCAGAAAGCAGCCGAAGACGCCCTCAAGGAAACCATAGATTCCATAAAGGCAAAGGGACTAATGTCTGACGATAAGGCAGGTGCCGATGCGGGCGGCGGCGCAGTTGTTGTGTTGGATGTTAAAACAGGTGAGATTCTTGCCATGGCAAGCTACCCCGACTTTAACCCTGCAACTTTTGGTGAGGATTATGACAAACTTATAAAAGACAGCGGTAATCCTATATTCAACCGTGCCATAAGCGGTACTTACCCTCCCGGCTCTGTGTTTAAGCTTGTAACTGCAATAGCAGGACTTGAAGAAAAGGTTATAAGTACCAAAGACACTATAGTCGACGAGGGAAAATACGAACACTACGGACAAACCTTTAACTGCTGGATATGGACTCAAAGCGGTAAAACCCACGGTGCACAGGATGTGGCAAATGCCATAGGAAATTCGTGCAACTATTATTTTTACGAGGTGGGCAAACGCCTTGGCGAGAAGAAAATATACGAGTATGCGAACCTTATGGGACTTGGCAAAAAAACAGGTATAGAAATAGAAGGGGAAACAGCGGGAATTCTTGCAAACGAGAAGTATAAGCAGGATATATTTCAGCAGATATGGTACCCCGGTGATACCCTGCAGATGGCTATAGGACAGTCGTTCAATGTATTTACCCCGCTTCAGATAGCTAATCTCACCGCTACCGTTGCAAACGGAGGCACTTGCTACAAACCCCATCTTACTAAGGCTATACGAAGCTCTTCGGATTCAAGTGTAATAGAAGAATTCAAACCCGAAGTTACAGGCAGGATAGAAATGAGCGATGAGACTTACAAGGCAGTAACCTACGGAATGTATCTTGGAAGCCGAGAGGGAACATCGTCGGCAGTATTTGCAGACTTCCCCGTAAATGTATGCTCCAAGACAGGCTCGGCACAGGTAAATACAGGTAGTGCCAATGGTGTATTTGCTTCGTACGCACCGTATGAGAATCCGCAGATAGCTGTGGCCGTGGTTATAGAAAATGCAGGCTCAGGCTCGGCTCTTGCCCCCATTGCAAGGCGCATATATGAAAAGTATTTCGACATAAATCAGGTCTACGAGGGTGACAAAGCAGGTAAGAAAAATATACTTTCATAAATTTTTAAAAATATTGCAAAAAAATGTAGCCAAAAGTTAAAAAATGTGATAGAATATTCGAGTGGGAGGTTATCATGCCCAAAATTGTAGTTTTTACATCTCCAAAGGGCGGCTCGGGGGCAACCTTTGCCTGCGCGTGCATGTGCCGCACACTTGCTGAGAAACAGCAAAAGGTACTTGCTCTTGATATGTGCTTTGAACGTTGCTCTCTGGATTTTGCTCTTGGTTTTCAGGACGAATATATATATACTCTGTCCGATGTCATAGACGGAAGCTGCAGCTTGTCGGAAGCTATGTGCAGGGACGAAGTGGATTTTCTGCGTGCAGACTACGACAATGACTTTTTCGATTATGATAAAGCTTTGGATATCGTTAAAAACTCACACTATGATTATGTACTTATAGATGCACTGTCTTATGACAAGAACTGTATAGAGGTTTTGAAAAGTGTAGCAGACATATTCATAGCGGTTACAGATAGCTCGGATATATCCGTTAAGCTTACCCAGAGCTTTGCAGAGGGTATATCAGAACATAGCAGTGTGTATGTACTTATAAACAAAATAGTACCGTATTATATAAGAGATAATCTGCACCTTACCGTAGATGATGTTCTCGATAGAATAGGCCACCGTCTTATCGGACTTGTGCCGTGGGATTGTATGGCTCAGTTTATCACAGGAGGTAAGTGGCACACATTAGGTGATTATCCCGGCTTAAATGAGCCGTTTTCAAATATTGCAACACGCCTTATGGGCGAAAGGGCGGCAGCCTGCGATATAGAAAATCTCTTTAAAACCGCAACAACATACAAATACTTAACGAAGGGACGGAAATGAAATGAACATTGCACTTATTGCTCATGACAAGAAAAAAGAACTTATGGTACAGTTTTGCATTGCCTATAAGGGTATTTTTGCAAAGCATCATTTGGTTGCCACAGGAACTACAGGCGCGTTTATAACTGATGCCACGGGTCTTGAGGTTCATAAATTTCTTTCCGGCTCACAGGGCGGAGATCAGCAGATTGCGGCAAGAATTGCTTATAACGAAATAGACCTTGTTCTCTTTTTCAGAGATCCACTCACAGCAGAGAATTACGAGCCGGATGTACTAAATGTACTTCGACTTTGCGATATACACAACATCCCTGTAGCAACAAATGTTGCAACAGCTGAGGTGCTTGTATTAGGTCTTGACGGTGGTTATCTCGATTGGAGAGACATTGTAAATCCAAAACCCAAAAAGGACTAACATATTTTAATCACGGAGGTGCTTTCTTTGAAAAAGGTAGCAGTTATAATGGGCAGCGACAGCGATTTGCCCATAGTTGAAAAAGCAATAGATACTCTTAAGGAGTTTGAAATACCGTTTGAGGTGCATGTGTATTCTGCACACCGCACACCTTCGGAGACAAAGGATTTTGTATCCTCTGCCGAGAAAAACGGCTTCGGTGTTATTATAGCGGCGGCAGGTATGGCGGCTCACCTTGCAGGTGCAGTTGCGGCAAATACCGTTCTGCCCGTTATAGGTATACCCGTAAGTGCCAAGAAACTCGACGGACTTGACGCACTTCTTTCTACCGTACAGATGCCTTCGGGAATTCCTGTAGCAACTGTAGCAATAGATGGTGCTAAAAATGCTGCTATACTTGCAGCACAGATAATAGCTCTGTCCGATGAGGCACTTTCCGAAAAACTCAAGGCGGACAGACAGAAAGCTTCACAAACTGTTTTGGAAAAAAACAAGAAGATAGAGGAGCTTTACAACGCATAAATATTGCAATAAGCGGAATGGAGTTCCGCTTATTTGTATTTTTATTTAGTATATTCTTTGGCGGAAAATATGCCACATTAAGAAAGGAACGGCGATGTTTATGACAAAAATTCATGAAGAATGTGGAGTTTTTGGTATTATAAGCCCACAAAAATGCCATGTTGCAGCAAGCACATATTACGGACTTTTTGCACTTCAGCACAGAGGTCAGGAAAGCTGCGGAATAGTGGTAAATGACGATGGCGTTTTCAAATATCACAGAGACGAGGGCATAGTAAATGATGTCTTTACCCGTGAGGTTATGGACAAGCTCGGTATGGGTAATATGGCACTTGGCCATGTTCGTTACGGCACCTCGGATACAAAGGGCAGAGCCAATGCTCAGCCTATGGTTGTAAACCATATAAAAGGTCACACAGCACTTGCCTTTAACGGCAGTATTATAAATTACGATGAGCTTCGCAAGGAGCTTGAACTTGGCGGTGCCATATTCCATACGAACAGCGACATAGAGGTTATAGCTTATGAGGTTATAAAGTATCGCCTTACAGAGCCTTCGCTCGAAAAAGCACTCGAAAAAGCAATGGACAAAATAAAGGGTGCATATTCCATTGTTATGATGTCACCCACAAAGCTTATTGCCGCAAGAGATAAGCACGGTTTTAGACCTCTTTGCTTTGGCAAGACGGGTGACGGCTCTTATGTAGTAGCTTCGGAAAGCTGTGCTCTTGATTCCGTAAGTGCAAACCTTATACGCGAGCTTGAACCCGGCGAAATCGTTGTCTTTGACAAAGACGGAATGAAAGAAAACAAAACACATTGCAATAAATGCGACAAGGCACTTTGCATATTTGAATACATCTACTTTGCAAGACCTGACTCTGTTATAGAGGGCAAGAGTGTTCATAAGGCAAAATTAAACGCAGGTAAGTATCTTGCCATGGAGCATCCCGTAGAGGCGGATGTTGTAATAGGCGTTCCCGATTCGGGACTCGATGCCGCAATGGGCTACGCAAGGCAGTCGGGCATACCTTATGGTATAGGTTTTGTTAAGAATAAATATATAGGCAGAACATTCATTGTTCCCGGTCAGGATGTCCGTGAGGACAAGGTTAAAATCAAATTAAATGTAATAGCAGATACCGTAAAGGATAAAAGAGTTGTACTTGTAGACGACTCTATAGTAAGAGGAACAACAAGCGCTATAATAGTAAGGCTTCTCAGAGAGGCGGGCGCAAAGGAAGTTCACCTGCGTTCATCTGCACCTGCATTTATGAATCCCTGCTACTACGGCACGGATATCGCATCAAGAGATGTCCTTATAGCATGCAACTACACTCATAGCGAAATGGAAAAGATAATAGGTGTAGATTCTCTTGGCTTCCTTAGTGTGGACAATCTTTGCAAGCTCATAGATGTTCCCGATAGATGCGGGTACTGCGATGCTTGCTTTACAAACAATTATCCCACAGAAGTTCCTCCCGCGAGAGAAGAGCGTAAATACAACAAAAAACTTTCAGAGAAAGAGGTTGAATAAATTGAAAAGTTACAGTGACAGTTACAAAGCAGCCGGAGTTGATATCACAGCAGGATATCGCGCGGTAGAACTTATGAAAAAGCATATTGCTACGACCATGACAAAAGGCTCTATGTCCGATATAGGCGGTTTTGGCGGCCTTTTTGAGCTTGATATGACAGGGATACATAAGCCTGTTCTTGTAAGCGGTACAGACGGCGTAGGCACAAAGCTCAAGCTTGCCTTTATAATGGACAAGCATGATACTGTAGGTATAGACTGTGTGGCAATGTGTGTAAATGATATCATTTGCTGCGGAGCAAAGCCTCTTTTCTTCCTCGACTATATTGCTTGCGGAAAGAATGTTCCCGAGAGAATTGCCGATATAGTTAAGGGTATTGCCGACGGCTGTGTGCAGTCGGGTGCGGCTCTTATAGGCGGCGAAACGGCAGAGATGCCCGGTTTCTATCCTGAGGATGAATACGACCTTGCAGGTTTCTCTGTAGGTATTGTAGATAAGGATAAGGTATTAAACAATAAGACCATAAAGGAAGGCGATGTTATAATAGCGCTTCCCTCCAGCGGTGTTCACTCCAATGGTTTCTCCCTTGTTCGTAAAGTATTTGATGTAGAAAATGCAGATATCAAGACTACCGTGGCAGAGCTTGGCGGAAAGTCTGTAGGCGAAACTCTTCTTACACCCACAAAGATATATGTTAAACCCATGTGTGCGCTTTTTGAAGAGGTTACCGTTAAGGCGGTATCCCACATCACAGGCGGCGGTTTCTACGAGAATATTCCAAGAAGCATTCCCGAGGGCTTTACTGCCAAGATAGATAAGAGCGCAGTTAAGATACTCCCCATATTTGACCTTATCATGAAAAAGGGCGGTATCCCCGAAAGAGATATGTTCAATACCTTCAACATGGGTGTAGGTATGAGCATAGTAGTAGACAAAAACGATGTCGAAAAGGCGCTTTCCGTTCTCAAAGCAAATGGTGAGGATGCATACATAATCGGAGAAATCGTAGAGGGTGAGGAGAGCGTAGTATTATGCTAAAGGCTAAGGTTTGCGTCCTTGTGTCCGGAGGCGGTACCAATCTTCAGGCAATAATAGATGCGGTAGGGTCCGGCAAAATATCTTCTGCAGAAATTTCAGCAGTCATAGCCTCAAACCCGAGTGCTTATGCTCTGGAAAGGGCAAAGGTGAGCGGCATCCCCGCAGAAGTTGTTTATAAGAAAGAAATGCCCTCGCAGGACGCATTTGAACAAAAGCTCATAGAGACTATAGAACGATACGAGGCTGATATTATAGTTCTTGCAGGCTTTATGTGCATACTTTCAGAGAATTTTACCAAGAGATACCCCGAAAGGATAATAAATGTGCACCCGTCACTTATTCCGTCTTTCTGTGGAAAAGGTTTTTACGGTCTTAAAGTGCACGAGGCGGCACTTGGCTATGGTGTCAAGGTAACAGGCGCTACAGTACACTTTGTAAATGAAATTCCCGACGGCGGCAGAATAATTATGCAAAAGGCGGTTGCCATAGAGGATGGAGACACTCCAGAAATACTTCAGAGGAGAGTAATGGAACAGGCAGAGTGGATTATACTCCCCGAAGCTGTAGAAAAAGTGGCAAAAGAAATTATTAATAGGAGATAAAATCATGAATGTATACGAAACAAACAGTATCGGCTCACTTGTCAAGGACAATTCATATGTAGGCAGGGGCATTGTTATCGGAAAAAGCACCGATGGAGAAAATGCGGTTTTTGCTTATTTCATCATGGGCAGAAGTGAAAACAGCCGTAACAGAATATTTACTGTAGAAGGTGAGGATGTTACCATATATCCCTTTGATGCTTCCAAGGTAGAAGACCCCTCCCTTATTATCTACTCTCCCGTTCGCAAGATTGGAGACAGTATCATAGTAACAAACGGTGACCAGACCGATACGGTATACGATTTTATAAAGGATGGAAAAACTTTCGAGGCGGCTCTCGAAACAAGAGAATTTGAGCCTGACGCTCCCAACTGGACACCCAGAATAAGCGGTATATTAAACTTTGCCCAAGGCGATTTTTCATACAAGATGAGTATATTAAAAAGCGCCGATGCAGAGGGCAGCGAGTGCAACAGATTCACATTCTCCTACAAGGCACTTAAGGGACTTGGACATTTTATCCATACATACAACTGTGACGGAAATCCCATACCCACCTTTACAGGTGAGCCTGAAAGGGTTGAGATACCAAACGATATTGATGCATTTACAAATGATATCTGGCACAGCTTAAATGAGGATAACAAAATATCTCTTTATGTACGATATGTAAACCTTAAAGACGGCAAGACCGACTATAGAATGATAAACAAAAATCAAAAGTGAGGAGCAGGCGCAATGAAAGAATTTGAATTAAAATACGGATGCAATCCAAATCAGAAACCGTCTAAGATTTTTATGTCAAACAGTGCAGACCTTCCTATCGAAATATTAAACGGAAGACCGGGTTATATCAATTTCCTCGATGCTTTCAACAGTTGGCAGCTTGTTAAGGAAATCAAGGAAGCACTCGGTATGTGTGCGGCTACATCCTTTAAGCATGTAAGTCCTACATCTGCGGCAGTTGGAATTAAAATGGACGAAAAGTTAAAGAAGGCATGTTTTGTAGACGATATGCCCGGAATTGACGAATCTCCGCTTGCTACCGCATATGCAAGAGCAAGAGGAACAGACAGAATGTCCTCTTTCGGTGACTGGATAGCACTCTCCGACAAGTGCGATGTAATGACTGCAAAGCTCATTGCCCGTGAGGTTTCCGACGGTGTTATAGCACCTGACTACGAGCCCGAGGCACTTGAAATACTTAAAAATAAGAAAAAGGGTGCTTACAATGTTGTTAAGATAGACCCCGACTATGTTCCCGAGGAGATAGAACACAAGGATGTGTTCGGTATCACTTTTGAGCAGGGCAGAAACAACTACAAGATAGATGAATCCATCCTTACAAATCTTGTTACAGACAACAAAGAGTTCCCAGAAGATGCAAAAAGAGACCTTATAATAGCGCTTATCACCTTAAAGTACACCCAGTCCAACTCGGTATGCTATGCCAAGGACGGACAGGCAATAGGTGTAGGTGCAGGTCAGCAGTCGAGAATTCATTGTACAAGACTTGCAGGAGGCAAAGCGGACAACTGGCATCTTCGTCAGAGCGATAAGGTTCTTAATCTTCCTTTCTTAGATACTGTTAAAAGACCCGACAGGGATAACGCAATAGATGTGTACATCTCTGATGAGAGCGAAGATTTACTTATAGACGGGCAGTGGCAGAAGCTCTTTAAGACAAAGCCTGAGGAGTTTACCAAGGAAGAAAAGAGAGCATACCTTGATACAATAAAAGGCGTAGCTTTAGGCTCCGATGCATTCTTCCCGTTTGGCGACAATATCATAAGAGCTGCAAAAAGCGGTGTAAGCTATGTTGCACAGCCCGGCGGCTCCATTCGTGACGATAATGTTATAGAGGAATGCAATAAGAGAGGCATAGCAATGGCTATGACAGGAATGAGACTTTTCCATCACTAAAATTCAATTTTTTACAGTGCGAGGTAACATATGAATATTATGGTTGTAGGCGGTGGCGGCAGAGAGCACGCCATCATAAAAAAAATCAAACAAAATCCAAAAGCAGAAATGATATATGCACTTCCCGGCAACGGCGGTATAGCTGCAGATGCCAAGTGTGTAGATATCGGTGCAAAGGATATAGATGCTATAGTTAAATTTGCCGTAGAAAACAATATAGATTTTGCAGTGGTAGCACCCGATGACCCGCTTGTATTAGGTGCGGTAGATGCATTAAATGAGGCTGGTATCAAGTGTTTCGGCCCCAAGGCAAATGCTGCTATCATAGAGGGAAGCAAGGTATTTTCCAAAAATCTCATGAAAAAATATGGTATTCCCACGGCAGAGTACGAGGTTTTCTCCGATATGGAAAGTGCACTTTCGTATCTTGATACTGCATCCATTCCCGTTGTTGTAAAGGCAGATGGTCTTGCACTTGGCAAGGGTGTAATAATAGCAACCACCAGAGAGGAAGCCAAGGAAGCAGTTAGATCCATGATGCTCGACAAGGTCTTCGGCGAAAGCGGAAGTAATGTCGTAATAGAAGAATTTTTAACAGGACCTGAGGTGTCAGTACTTAGCTTTACCGATGGTAAGACAATGGTGCCTATGGTTTCCTCCATGGACCATAAGAGAGCAAAGGACAACGACGAGGGATTAAACACAGGCGGTATGGGTACGATTGCTCCCAATCCTTATTATACCGATGAGGTTGCCAAAGAGTGTATGGAAAAGATATTTATTCCCACCATGGAGGCAATGAACAGTGAGGGAAGAACCTTTGCGGGATGTCTCTACTTTGGACTCATGCTTACTCCCAAGGGACCTAAGGTTATAGAATACAACTGTCGTTTCGGTGACCCCGAGACACAGGTAGTACTTCCTCTTTTGGAAAGTGACCTTCTTGATGTTATGATAGCTGTTGCAGACGGAACGCTTTCGGATATGGATGTAGTGTTCAGCGGCGAGAGTGCATGCTGTGTAGTTATGGCATCGGACGGTTATCCCGGAAAGTATGAAACAGGCTTTGAGATAGATATGCCCAAGGATAAGAATATATATGTAGCAGGAGCTAATATAAAGGACGGCACTCTTGTAACATCAGGAGGCAGAGTTCTTGGTGTTACTGAAACTGCCCCCACACTTAAGGATGCTATAGACAAAGCATACGAAACTGTAAAAACAGTAAGCTTTAGTAACGCATACTACCGCAAAGACATAGGCAAAAGAGCATTGGAGGGTATTAAATAAATGGTTTACAGAGTATATGTAGAAAAGAAAAAAGCTCTTGCTCACGAAGCAGCCTCATTAAAAGGCGACATAAAGAATTTTTTAAGCATAAGCGGTATAGAGGATGTAAGAATTATAAACCGCTATGATGTTGAAAATATAACAAAGGAGCTTTTTGATTATTGCAAAAACACCGTTTTTTCCGAGCCTCAGCTTGATGATGTGTATGATAATTTAGACACAAAGGACGGAGAAATCGTTTTTGCAGTTGAGTTTCTCCCCGGTCAGTTCGACCAGAGAGCAAATTCTGCTTCGGAATGTATTCAGCTTATATCTCAGGGTGAAAGACCCCTTGTTAAAACCGCAAAGGTATATGTATTAAAGGGAAGTCTTACAGAAGCTGAGATAGAAGAAATCAAAAAATATGTTATAAACCCTGTAGAATCAAGAGAGGCATCACTCTCAGGGTATGATACTCTTGTAATGAAGTACGAGGTGCCTTCCGAGGTTAAAACCCTCGATGGCTTTATAGATTTGGACAGAGACGGTCTCAAAGCCTTTCTTAACGAAAACGGTCTTGCAATGGATATAGATGACCTTGCTTTTTGTCAGCAGTATTTCATTTCGGAAAAGCGTGACCCCACAATTACCGAAATCAAGATGATAGATACCTATTGGTCCGATCATTGCCGACACACAACATTTCTTACAACGATTGATTCTGTTAAGATAGACGACGAAAATGTAAAGGCCGCATACGATGAGTACATTGCCGTAAGAGATACTTTAAAGAGAACAAAGCCCATAAATCTCATGGATATGGCTACTCTTGCGGTTAAGCATCTTCGTGCAAGCGGCAAGCTTGATAAATTAGATGAATCAGAGGAAATAAATGCATGTACCGTTAAGATAGATGTGGAAATGGACGGCAAACCGGAAAAGTGGCTTCTTCTCTTCAAGAATGAAACACACAACCATCCTACAGAAATTGAGCCTTTCGGCGGTGCGGCTACCTGTATAGGCGGTGCAATCCGTGACCCGCTTTCAGGCCGTTCGTATGTATATGCCGCTATGCGTGTTACAGGTGCGGCAGATCCTACAAAGCCCGTATCGGAAACCATGGAGGGCAAGCTTCCTCAGCGTAAGATAGTTACAACTGCGGCAAACGGTTATTCTTCCTATGGCAATCAGATAGGTCTTGCTACAGGCATGGTAGACGAAATATATCATGACGGATATGTAGCAAAGAGAATGGAAATCGGTGCGGTTATAGCAGCAGCACCCGCAGAAAATGTACGCCGTGAAAGACCTGAAGCAGGAGATATCATAATTCTCCTTGGCGGAAAAACAGGCAGAGATGGTTGCGGCGGTGCTACAGGCTCTTCCAAATCTCACACATTGGAATCACTTGAAAGCTGCGGCGCTGAAGTACAGAAAGGTAATGCGCCCGAAGAAAGAAAGCTTCAGAGACTTTTCAGAAATCCTGTAGCTTCCAAGCTTATAAAGCGTTGCAACGACTTTGGTGCAGGCGGTGTGTCTGTTGCCATAGGTGAGCTTGCAGACGGACTTGTTGTGGACCTTAATGCAGTACCCAAAAAGTACGAGGGTCTTGACGGCACAGAGCTTGCAATATCCGAATCTCAGGAGAGAATGGCAGTTGTAGTAGAAGCAAAGGATGCCGATAAATTCATAGAGCTTGCCAAGGGCGAAAACTTAGAGGCTACCAAGGTGGCTGTAGTTCAGGAAACACCTTATTTTGTAATGAACTGGAACGGTAAGAAAATTGTAAACCTTTCCAGAGAATTCTTAAATTCCAACGGTGCGCAAAAGCACATAGATGTAGTAGTATCAAAAGGTGAGGACTTTGCAAAGACTGTGGATGGCAATTTTGCCGACAATTTCAGACTTCTTGCAGGCGACCTCAATGTTTGTTCCAAGAGGGGCTTAAGCGAGCGCTTTGACTCCACCATTGGCAAGGGTACTGTTCTTATGCCCTTTGGCGGTAAGCATCAGAAGACACCCATACAGGCAATGGTAAACAAAATCTCCTCCGAGGATAAGCACACAGATGATTGCTCTGTAATGTCATGGGGATACAATCCCTTTATTACAGAAAAGAGCCCATACCACGGTGCATATCTTGCGGTAGTTGAATCTGTATGTAAGCTTGTAGCAACAGGTGCTTCTTTTGAGGATGTGTACCTCACATTCCAGGAGTATTTTGAAAAGCCCAAGACCGACCCTAAGAGATGGGGCAAGCCCATGGCGGCTATTCTCGGTGCTTTCAAGGCACAGATGGAGCTTGAAATCGGCTCAATCGGCGGTAAGGATTCTATGAGTGGTTCGTTTGAAAATATAGATGTACCGCCCACACTTGTATCCTTTGCCGTTACATGCGGCAAGATACCCAATATCGTGTCCAATGAATTCAAAAAAGCAGGAAATAAGCTCTATCTTATTAAACCTGAGTATAATGAGCTTCTTCCCGACACAGCATCCTTAAAGTCTGTGTTCAGTAAGGTTACTTCTCTTGCAAGAGAGGGCAAAGCACAGTCCATATACACCATAACATATGGCGGTATTGCCGAGGCAGTACTTAAGATGGCTATGGGTAACGGATTTGGATTTGAGTTCTCCGATGAAATTTCAATTAATGATATTTTTGGATACAACTACGGTGCCTTTGTCGTAGAATCAGCCGAAGATATAGACGGAGCGATTTGTGTAGGTACTGTTACAGAGAAAATTTCGTTTAAGTACGGCTTGGAAGAGGTTTGTGCAAACGAAATAAACAAAATCTACGAGGACAAGCTCGAAAAGGTTTATAAGTGCAATATAGCTTCCGACGAAAAGGAAGTAGAGGCATTTAACTATATGGCAGATGAAAGAAAGAGCCCTGCTATAAAGACAGCAAAGCCAAGAGTGCTTATACCCGTGTTCCCCGGTACAAACTGTGAATACGATTCTGCAGGAGCAATGAATGATGCAGGCGCAGAGAGTGAAATATTTGTTATAAATAACTTAAGCGCTTCTGCAATATCAGACTCCGTTAAGAAGTTTGCCGAGGGCATAAGAAACTCTCAGGTAATCTTTATTCCGGGCGGTTTCTCGGGCGGCGATGAGCCCGAAGGCTCTGCAAAGCTTATAACAGCATTTTTCAGAAATGATGAAATCAAAGAAGCTGTAACAGACCTTCTTGAAAACCGTGACGGTCTTATGTGCGGTATCTGCAATGGCTTCCAGGCACTTATTAAGCTCGGACTTGTTCCATACGGTAAGATTATAGATACCGATGAAAACTGCCCCACACTTACATTCAACACAATAGGACGCCACCAGTCCAAGATTGTAAGAACAAGGATTGCATCCAACAAATCCCCATGGCTTGCAAATACAAAGCCTGGCGAGGTTTACAATGTGCCGATATCCCACGGTGAGGGTAGATTCCTTGCAACGGAAGAGCTTATAAGAGAGCTTGCTGCAAACGGTCAGATAGTAACTCAGTATGCTGATTTAAGCGGCAACCCGACCTACGATATTCAGTACAATCCCAACGGCTCTGTACTCGCAGTAGAGGGTATCACATCACCCGATGGCAGAGTACTCGGTAAGATGGGTCATACCGAGAGATATACCAAGGGACTTTACAAGAATGTAGAGGGCAATTACGATATGGGCATATTTGATGCTTGTGTTAAGTATTTTAAGTAAAATAATGATGGGCTGCAAAACCAAGTTTTTGCAGCCTATTAATTTTATTAAAAAAGGAAATTCAAGCTATTTATTTGATTGACAAAATAATGTGTTTGTGATAAAATATTTCATGTGCTAATTTACATATGCGGATGTGGCGGAATTGGCAGACGCGCCAGATTTTGCTTCATCCACCTCGGTGAATTTATTGGTGATTACGGTTTTTCCGTTTTCATAGATGAGGATTAAGCAATTTTGCTCCTCCTCGGGTAGCCTCTCTCGTGTAAAAATCAAGAGGTAAAACTTAATATGCGGCTGTGGCGGAATTGGCAGACGCGCTAGACTTAGGATCTAGTGTCAATGACGTGGGGGTTCAAGTCCCTTCAGCCGCACCACCCAAAACACTTATAGGATTTCCCTATAAGTGTTTTGTTGTTTCAGGTGTTTATGTATCGCTATGCGAACAATTATTTTTTGTTCGCTTTTTTGCTCGGCTTGATTTTTCTGCTAATATCTTCACGATACAGCTTGTCTGCCATCTCAATAATTATTGATTTCATATCATTTCTTCTTGTCATATTCTCACGCTCCTTCCTGTAAAACTTGGTTATCTACTATCATATATTTCTTGAGTAATAACTCTTTTGCTTTGCTGATAAACGGGGATTTTAATCTCAGGTCAAGATTTAATCCTTCGCCCGTTTCTTCAATGATGATTTTGTCAAACATCAGGTGCAGGTTTGCATTACTGATGTTGTTTTCGGCTATGATATCATCGAGTAACTCTATGGAATGTTTGAGAGTAGATTTTCTATCCTTGATTGTTTTATCAAGGTTTTCTATCTCATAAACTTCCTTTTTAAAGTTCTCAATGTCATTTCGCCTTGTCTCAATCATCTTGTCATACATATCAGCATTCTGTTTATCCTCAATCCTTTCCATAAGGATTTTCTGGATTTCAAGCTCTGTATCCGAAATGCTTTGCTTAAGATTTTCGAGCCTTTTCTCTGTTGTAGATTTTCCTGCTGCCCATTTCTTGACATCAGC
>JAZURE010000023.1:0-26043 GCA_045606045.1 Clostridia bacterium
GCGGTTGGTGTTTCAGAGCAAAATGTAAGAACTGCTCTGCGGAAATTGGAGAACACAAAGACAATTCTTAAAAAATCAACCAACAAATATACTGTCGTAAAGGTGCTTAATTACTGCAATTATCAAGTATCGGCAGAGGATAGCCAACCAACAACTAACCAACAACTAACCAACAATCAACCAACAACTAACCAACAACTAACCACACCTAAAGAATATAAGAATAATATAAATAAAGAATTATATATAGAAGAAGCCGTGCGCGTGCGCGCACGCGAGGGAGTAGCCAAGGTAATAAATCTCTATGAGCAGAACATAGGAGTGCCGTCTCCTATAACGAGAGATGTACTTGCAGACCTTCTTAGTTCACACAGTGCCGACCTGTTGGAGCTTGCCATAAAAGAAGCCGCAAAGGCAAATGCCCATAGCGTTAAATACATAGAGGCTATATTCCGTAAATGGGATTCTTTAGGTATCAAAGATGTAAACGGTGCCATGCATGCTATCGCTGAGCACAGAAACAATACAACCACTTCGCAAGGTCAAAAGCAACCCCGGGGAAGTGATAAGAAAAACTTCTTTCAGGATTATGACGATGAAATAAGCGATTTTGAAGCACAACTAATTAGACAAAGAGTAGGAGATGCGAAATGACAGGGAAAACAAAAATATGTCCTTTTTGCCAAACTGAATTTTTTACAGATCAGAACGCGCAGGTTTATTGCAGTGAAAGATGCCGCCGAGGAATGTTCGCTAAGAAAAAGCGAGAAAAAAATAAAATCAGGGAATTCACCTGTGCTCGTTGCGGTGATGCTTTCATATCGGATAAGAGGCAAAAATATTGCAGCGAGAAATGTAGGTTGATAGCCTACGGGAGAATTACGGCAAAACCAAAGCCGAGGAAGAAACCAAATTTAAGCCTTGCACAAATTAATGAGCTTGCAAGAGCAGAGGGAATGAACTACGGGCAATATGTTGCTAAGTATGGGGTATGAGGTAAGGATATGAAAAGAACATTAAGAATTCCAAAAGAAAATAAGTATCACAGTAGGAAAGTTACTTGGAACGGAGAGACCTTTGACTCGCAAAAAGAAGCAATGCGATATGCAGAGCTTAAACTGCTTGAAAAGTCGGGGCGTATATCAGAACTCAAAAGACAGGTACGCTATGAGCTTATACCTTCGCAGAGAGAAACTTCTACAGAGGTATATACGCGAGGAGAGAAAAAAGGTCAGTTTAAGCCTGGAAAGGTTATAGAGAAGCCCTGCTACTATGTGGCAGACTTTGAGTACATACAAGACGGAATAAAGATTGTAGAGGACACTAAGGGTGTAAGGACTAAGGATTATGTGATAAAACGCAAACTTATGCTCAAGGTGCATGGAGTAAGGGTGAAGGAGGTATGAGAATGATGAACTACATAGATTTTTTACACACAAAAGTATGCATAGCTCCCGATAGCGGTTTTGAGATAGATGTTGCGGATTTAAATCCTGCTCTTAAGCCTCATCAGAAAGATGCAGTTAAGTGGGCGTTAAAGGGTGGTAGGCGTGCTCTGTTTGAAAAATTCGGTCTGGGTAAGACCGTACAGGAGCTTGAATTCTGTTGGCAGGCAGTAAAACATGAGGGCGGACAAGCTCTTATAATTCTCCCTCTTGGTGTAAGACAAGAGTTTACACATGATGCTGTAGAGCTTTTGGGAATGGAAAAACCCCAATATGTACGAAACATGGAGGAAATAAAGGCAAGTACAGCTGACATTATGCTCACAAACTATGAGAGAGTAAGAGACGGGGACATTGACCCCACATACTTTACGGCCGTAAGTCTTGATGAAGCATCGGTGCTTCGTTCCTTTGGCAGCAAGACATATCAGACCTTTCTTGATAAATTTAAGGGAATAAAATATAAGCTTGTGGCAACTGCAACACCCGATCCCAACAAATACAAAGAGATTATTCATTATGCAGGCTTTCTCGAGGTTATGGATACAGGGCAGGCTCTTACACGATTTTTTAAAAGAGATAGCACAAAGGCAAATAACCTCACATTATATCCTCACAAAGAAGAGGAATTCTGGCTGTGGGTATCAAGTTGGGCATTGTTTTTGTCAAAGCCATCTGATTTAGGATACGAGGATGAAGGATATGAGCTTCCGGAGCTTGTAATCAATTATCACAAGCTCAATATGAGAAACCATATAGCAGAGGATAAGAAAACAGGGCAGATACAGTTTGATTTATCTGTAGCAGAGGGCTTAGCATCTGAAGCCAAGGAAAAGAGGGAGAGCCTCGATGATAGAATTGATGCTATGGTTAAGATAGTAAATGCTCACCCGAGAGAGCATTTCATTCTTTGGCACGATTTGGAAAGTGAAAGACACGCTATAAAGAAAGCTCTTCCCGAAGCATCGGAGGTGTATGGTTCTCTTGATTTGGATATAAGAGAGCAGAGGATTATAGATTTTGCAGAGGGAAAAACAAGGCTTCTTGCTACGAAAAAGCAAATAAGCGGTCAAGGCTGTAACTTCCAAAAGCATTGCCACAGAGCTATATTTCTTGGCATAGATTATAAGTTTAATGATTTTATACAGGCTGTACACCGTATATACAGGTTTTTGCAGACCAAAGAGGTCATAATTGACATCATATACACAGAAAAAGAACAGAATGTGTTAGATGAGCTTATGGCAAAGTGGAAACGGTTTGACTATCAGTGCGAGAAGATGCAACAGCTTGTAATTAAAAACGGATTGTCAAATAAAAGCCTGGCTCAGAAGATGAGCCGTTCGATAGGAGTGGAAAGAGTGAAAGTACAAGGTAAGAGATTTACAGCGTGTCTTAATGATTGTGTAGCAGAGACTTTGGGGATGGAAAGTGATTCGGTTGATTTAATACACACATCAATACCATTCTCAAATCACTATGAATATACACCAAGCTACAATGATTTCGGGCATAACGAAGATAATAACAGGTTCTTTGAACAGATGGATTATCTTACACCGGAATTGCTCCGGGTTTTAAAACCCGGCAGGGTAGCTGCTATACATGTAAAGGACAGAGTATTATTTGGTAATGCCACAGGTGACGGTATGCCGACAATAGATCCATTTTCCGAAAT
Organism: Clostridia bacterium; assembly: GCA_045606045.1. Classification (GTDB taxonomy): domain Bacteria; phylum Bacillota; class Clostridia; order UMGS1810; family UMGS1810; genus RGIG8748. Next base: position 3,124 of record JAZURE010000023.1, read on the forward strand.
GACAGTATTTCATTACCTAAAGCACGGATTTAAGTATATGGGAAGGATTATAGTACTTACAGATGTTGTAAGAGAAAACAACCAAACATACCGCCTTGGATGGTCTGAACAGTGCAAGGATGGTACCAAGATGGGTGTGGGATGTCCCGAATATATACTTCTCTTCCGTAAGTTACCCACGGACCATAGCAAAGCATATGCAGATGAGCCTGTAAGTAAATCCAAAGATGATTACACAAGAGCACAATGGCAGATAGATGCACACGCATTTTATCGCAGTAGCGGAGATAGGCTTATAAGCAAAGAAGAGTTGAAAAACTTCCCTGTGAGCGATTTGCAGAAGGTGTACAGGAAGTACAGCAGAGACAATGTATACAGTTATGATGAGCATGTACAACTTGCAAAAGAACTGGATAAAGATGATAAGCTCCCTGCAACTTTTATGGTAGTTGCTCCCGGGTCATGGTCCGATAGTATATGGGATGATATAAACCGCATGAGGACATTAAACACTACTCAAAGCCAAAAGAATCAACAAATGCATGTATGTCCTTTGCAGTTGGATATAGTGGAGAGGATTATCGGGCGTTATTCCAATGAGGGTGATTTGGTGTATGACCCGTTTGGCGGACTTATGACGGTACCGCTTGTGGCTCTTAAAATGAACCGCAGAGGATATGCCTCGGAGCTTAATCCCGATTACTTCCGTGACGGTGTTGCCTATTTACAGGCAGAGGAAAATAAAGACAATCAGATAACTATGTTTGATTTTATAGGAGAGTGAAGTTGTGAAAAAAGCAATTATAAAATTCCTTGACGGAGGCTATTGCAATCTTGTAGCAGACCGACTTGACTGTGATGATAAGTACCTGAGCGTATTCCTTGGGGATACGCTTGTGGGACTGTATAACATAGAGAGATTGGAAGCGGCATACATAAGCGAAAATGGAGGTAAAACAAAATGAAAGATTGTAAGAAAATCATAACAAACATTATAAAAGAACTAGGCATACCCGCTGATTTAAAAGGTTATTATTTCATTCGTTATGCGATTGAAGTTGTTGTAAATGACATTACTGTTATCGATAGAATCACAAAAGGTTTATATCCAACAGTGGCAAAAGAATTCAATACAACTGCTCCCAAGGCTGAACGGGCTATAAGACACGCAATAGAAACAGGTTGGAATAGAGCGAATGTAGATATGGTAATAAAGCTGTTCGGATATAGCATATCTGCAGACAAAGGAAAACCAACAAACAGCGAGTTTATAGCAACGGTGGCTGATTATATTCTTATGACATACGACGACTCGAATGATGAAGAAGGTGTTGATTATGCCAGATAACGATATATTAAAGCGTTGCACAAAAGCATTTGAGGATATTGAAGAGTTGCTTGACCTTGCCAACCGCCAAAAAGCAGAGATTGAGAGGTATTTACATTCAATCAAATTGCTTGAAAAGGATGTTGCACAAGCCAAATCCGAAGCATACAGGGAGTTTGCTCATATGGTTGTAGATAAAGCGGAAAATGGAATTATCTATGCAATGGATATTCCCCTGACTATGTAGTAGAGTTTACGGAAAGCAATGAATGAACGATTTTAACAGGAGGAATAAATAGTGAATATGAAAGTAAAAGTAGGAGATGTTGTTATTGTAAAGGACAACTTGAAACAAGAACTTATTAAATTGACATTTGATGATATTACCGCAGAGGGTATGGCAGAGCGTTTTGTAGGAACAAAGCAAAAAATATTTCAACTATGGGCAGATGAAGAAAGCGGTCAAGAATATGCAACAGTTGATTTATGTTGTGAAATACCCGTTCAGTGCTTGCACAAAGTCTAAAGTCAATAAAATCGCAATTCAAAGGAGTGAAACAGATGGCTGAATTAAAACCTTGCCCTTTTTGCGGGAGTGAGGCAGAAATGCACACAAGATATGATAGCTTTGATAGTATCGCAAATTATAAAAGCGAAATTCCAAAAACAGCGAAGTTGATTTGCGAGAAAAAATATCCTGAACGAAAAAAGTATTATGTTTATAGAAAAAAGTTGTATGTTCCAAGATGTACCATATCAAGTTGTATGGGAAGAAACACAAGAGGCTTTGAACTAAAAAGCGAAGCGGAAGATTTATGGAACGGGAGGGCAACAGAATGAATTTTTGTAGTGAAAAGTGCCGTAAGAAATTCAACAAAAAACGAGGTTGTTGGATATATAGATTGTTAGACATTTTCTATAAACCAAACCAAATTCACTATTGTTGTGTCGGCTGTGAAAGAACACGAAAGAATTGTATAAAACCGAGGTGATAACGAATGAAGATAGAAGCAAAGGTAGATTTGATGTGTCCAAAAGGATTTTATTGTATGAAAAATGCAAGCAATAAATGTCCGAGGCTGAATTTTCAAAACAATAAACCATACTGTGAAGTGTTTTATCCTTTTTTGGAAACCGACAGTAATGGAAATGTGTTAAAAGACGAAAGATGCCTTATGGCTGAGAGGAAAGCGAGGCTTGCAGAATGAACAGAGAATCAGAGCGTAAGAGGTTGGTGGAGTTGCTTTCACAATTTGAGAGAACTTGCCCCGAAAATTGTACAGGATTAGAAAAAAGTTGTACCCAGTGCGTTTTAGAACAGAAAGCCGACCACATTCTTGATGATGGCTGGATGAGACCGCCTGTTAAGGTGGGGCAGACAGTATATCAAGTCACAAGAGATTTTATATCGGAGTTTAGAGTGCGATTTATTGAAATTGCTACTTGTGGGAATTTGGTTTTGCATACAGATTTAATTTCGGGGATTATACACACAGGCGAATTATTCCCCGAAAGCGAAATAGGCAAAACAGTATTCACATCAAGAGAAGATGCAGAGAAGGCTTTGAAGGGGGAAGATAAGTGAAATCAGTATTGATAAGCATACAACCGAAATGGTGTGAACTTATAGCATCAGGCAAGAAAACTGTTGAGGTAAGGAAAACAAAACCGAAGCTTGGAACGCCTTTTAAGTGTTATATCTATTGCACGCTATCGGGAAGTAATGAGTTTTTCAAAGAAGATTGTAAAGGCGATATTGCCGAATGGAACAGAAGCGAAATGGCATTAAAAAAAGGCAAAGTTATAGGCGAATTTGTGTGCGATAAAATAACGGGATTTCAGCCGACATTGGACTTGAAGGAACTTAATTCCCGACATTTCCAAATGGTTGATGAATCTGATGTTAATATGAGAGATTTATATAATTATGCAAACGGGAAATATCTTTACGGCTGGCACATATCCAACCTTGTAATCTATGACGAGCCGAAAGGGTTGCACCATTTCTTTAAGCCTTGCGGTAATTGCGATAAAAAAGGCACAAGAAGATGCGTAGAAGAATTAACCGATTGTAGAGCAAAGGTTATAGAAAGACCTCCGCAAAGTTGGTGCTATGTAGACCACCCAACCGAGAAAGGCGGTGTTGAATAATGGGATATTCAAAAGAACAAGAAAAAGAATTGTATTTTGCAAATGCCGTTATAGGTGCTATTAACAATGTCAAAGTTCCTATGCTTATGTATGAAGAAGAAAAAGAGGTTGTAAAAAAGGCATTGCGTAAATATATCGACCAAATCGAAAGTGAAGCAAGAGGAAGATGAAAGGCGGTGCGGAATGATGCTGAATATAGCAAAATCAATACATAGACTTGAAGTTGCTTATGAATTGATTGCAGATATACATTCCCAATTATGCAGAACCACATCAAGGGATGATGACATTACAGACGATACGCAAGAAATATTGAGAAAAATCTTGTTGCTCAATAAAAAATTGAAAGGCGGTGAGCGGTGATGGCAACTTGCAGAGATTGTAACAACCATGAAAGCTGTAAAAAGCGTGATAAACTTCTGTTTACAGTAGACAAAGATATGGAGTTGGTTTATCAGCATGGAGTAGAAAAATCGTGTAATGATTTCAAAAAGGATGAAAAGAAAGGAATACAAAATGTTCTGTGATAATCTAAAGCGATTAATAAAAGAAAATGGACTTAAGCAAAAAGAGGTTGCTATTCGAAGTCAATGCACAGAGACAGAAATATCTCTATACATAAACGGTAAGCGTATGCCTCGCATAAAGGCATTGCAAAGATTTGCAACAATGTTCGGATGCAGTATAGATGAGCTTTTAGCTTGAAAGGAGAAAACCTATGAACAAGGCGATACCTTCAAAAGAGGTCTTGCAAAAAAAATATATTGACGAAAACAAACCCATACACAAAATTGCAAAAGAATTGGGTATGTCTGTTGGGAAAGTTTTTAATTATATCAAAAAATATAACATCCCCACAAGAGACCAAAAATCAACTTTTACTATGCAAGGCCACCGATTATCACAGGAACAGTGTATGGCTATATCAAAAAGAAACAAAGGCAGAAAATTCAGTCAAGAAACGAAACAACGCATGTCCGCTTCTGCAAAAAAAGGTGGGATAGGACATAAAAAGAAAAGAAGTGACGGGTATGTTGCTATTTATTTTCCCGACCATCCTAATAGTTCTAAAGACGGATATGTGATGGAGCATATTCTCGTTATGGAATGCGTAGTTGGTAGGCGATTGCACGGTGAAGAATGTGTACACCACAAGAATGGGAAAAGAAATGACAACAGGATAGAGAATTTACAGTTGATGACGAAGTCAGAGCACATGAGACATCATATGAAAATAAGATGGGAGGAAAAAAGGAATGCTTAACAAATTTATAGGAGTCGGCAGACTAACCAGAGATGCAGAACTAAAAACCACAGGCAACGGCACAAGCGTATGTAGCTTCACCCTTGCCGTAAACAGACGATTTAAGAACGCAGACGGTAACTACGATGCAGACTTTATAAACTGCGTGGCATGGAGAGCACAGGCAGAATTCATATCCAAGCAGTTTAAAAAGGGCGATATGTTTGGCATAGTAGGAAACCTGCAGACAAGGACATACGAAAAGGACGGCAATAAGACATACATAACCGAGGTAGTAGTTGAGGAAGTAAACTTCGTGGGCGGAAAGAAATCGGACAAGGGTGCAGATACACCTGCAGACGATATTCTTCCTATGCCAGATGATGAGCTTCCGTATTGAAAGTTAAGGTGATGAAGATGTTTCGTAAATTGAGGGGAGTAAGGTTATCATACATCGAGCAGGGAGTTATATATTTCACTTGTATGAATTACAAAAATCTTCCGGAAACAACCAAAGAAAAAATACGAAATCTTTGCAAAGAAGTTTGTGCTTTATGCGAAGAAGCAGAGATTTATGAAAAAGCCCTGCTTGAATTCGTTACAAATCAGTATGTTGGAGCTACAGGTATTGTTATGAAGTATTATGTAAGTGATAAGTTACTATATAAGCTTCGAAGAAAATTTTATGAGTTATGGTAGAAGAACCCCTCGGAAAATATCCGAGGGGTTCACATTTCTTATGAAATCATAACACAATTTCCATAATATTCTCTATACGAAATTCGCTATCTGGAATTTCCGGTGCGTCTTCTTCGCCGTTTGTTTTATCCAAATATGAGCGTTTGATATTTAATAAAATATTCTTTACTGCCTCAGGGTATTCGGAAGTGTCAAGAAAAATGGATTCAATTTCTGTTTTGTAAGAATAACCATTTGTTGCAAGGAATTTGTACATCCATTTGCCATTTCCTGCAGGAAGTCGTTTGATTACTACATAAAAGTCCTCGGTTACAGGGTAGTTTGGGATTACTCCAGTAAAAAGCTTCATAATTTGTGTTTCCTCCTTGGTTTGTGATATTTAACAACAAAATTAGTTGTTATTTGCATAAATAATACCACGGAATTCGTGGTTACGCAAGAGTTTTTTTGTCACAATTTGTCTTCACAATAAAATTAAATTGTCCGATAACAGACGATGCTTTGGGTTTACAATGTATCAAACACCGATTATAGAAAGGAGGGGTGGATATGAAGGGACGACAGACGCCGCCTGAGAAGATATATGCGGTTATGGCTATGTGGTCTATCACGAACAATTACTCAGAGACAGCACGAAAATTAAAAATGCCTCAGCGAACTGTTGAAAAGCTCGTAAAAGAGAACAAGGATAAAGAAGAGTATGCGAAATTATGCGAGGGTATAAGAGGAAATTTTGAGAGCAGAGCTACGACCCTTATAAAAAAGATTATGGATCGCATAGAAGAAACAATAGACAATCCCGAATATCCCATCCCTCTTAATCAGCTATCATCAGCCCTTAGTCAATTATATGATAAGCGAGCGCTTGCACGAGGAGAGGCAACTGAAAATACAAAGATAGTCTTTGAACTTCCAAAGGAAGTGAAAGCTTTTGCCGATTAAAGTTGATTTAAGCACCACTCAACCAAAACAGGCGGCTTTCTTCAAGGCAAGGGAAAGATACATCGCTTACGGGGGTGCAAGAGGAGGAGGCAAATCGTGGGCTCTTCGTAAAAAAATTACTCTTCTCGCTTTAAATTATTCCGGAATAAGAATATTGCTTCTCAGAAGAACTTTTCCGGAGCTTAGAGAAAATCATATAAACACCCTGCTTGTTGAACTAAAAGGCTTGGCAAGGTACAAGGATAGCGAAAAGGTGTTTACTTTTTCCAATGGTAGCAGCATCAAGTTGGGTTATTGTGACAACGAGAGGGATGTTCTTCAATACCAGGGCACAGAGTATGATATTATCTGCATGGATGAGGCAACACAGTTTACCGAATATCAGTTTGAAACCCTAACTGCGTGTTTGAGAGGTGCAAATGACTTCCCCAAGAGGTTCTACCTTACATGCAATCCGGGCGGTGTAGGGCATGAGTGGGTTAAAAGAAGATTCATCACGCGGAAGTACAAGCCTACGGAAAATTCGGCTGAATATAATTTTATAGCTGCAACTGTTTTTGATAATAAAGTACTTATGGAAAAAGACCCGGGATATGTAGACATGCTTAACAATCTAAGCGAAAGTCTCCGCCAAGCTTGGCGTGATGGCAATTGGGATATGCTTGCGGGACAGTATTTTACAGAGTTTGACAGAACCGTTCACGCAATTGAACCCTTTCGCATTCCGGAACACTGGAAGAGGTACAGAACTATTGACTACGGTCTGGACTGTCTTGCGTGCATATGGGTGGCGGTAGATGAGTTAGGCAACTTCTATGCTTACCGCGAATACGCTGAACCTGACAAGATAATCTCTGAGGGAAGCGAAGATATTGTTGCTCTGAGCGAAGGAGAAAATATAACATCCACCTATGCTCCGTCGGACCTTATGAGCCGAAGTCAAGAGTCGGGCAAAACAAAGGCAGATTTATTTCGGGAGAATGGTCTGTTACTTACAGAGAGCAATCGGGACAGAGAAACAGGGTGGCTTGCGATTAAGGATTTGCTAAAGGTATATGATACAGATGAAGGTAAGGATAGCCGCCTTAAGATATTTAATACATGCACAAGGCTTCTTGAATATCTGCCTGCGTTGCAGAGAGACGCCAAGCATCCTACTGACTGCATGACAGAACCGCATGACATAACACACTTGCCGGATGCACTAAGATATTTCTGCATACAGTACATGCTTCCTTCAAAGCCAGCGAAGAAGCAAGAGACGGAGCTTGACAGATACAAATCAAGAGCACTTGGTAAAAATAAAAAAAGGAGGAGTTTTTAATGGCATACTATTTAAGAAGAGTAAAAAAGAAATGTGAGGTAAGAGGTTGTAGGAATACAGACTCGTTTGCTGTGAGTAAGACAAGGGAGCTGGGCAACTCGGTAATAATCTGTAAAGAGTGTCTCAAGGCATTCGCTGCGGAGTCGGACAATGTTAAGGAACCCAAGAAGGGCGCACCCGTGCCTCCGCCGCCTCTGTTCTTCTCAGAACCGACCAAAGAACCCGACGAGGTGAAGGCTGAGGATGAGTCCAAAGAGGATGGAGAGCCCGAGGATGCAAAGCCAAAAGCACCAAAAAAGAACAAAAATAAGTAAGGGGGAAGGGTAAATGTTAAGTATGAGCATAGTTCTTGTAATTATGGCTGTAATGCTTGCCCTTCTGTATATCCTGGTTATAGCAATGATATTTGTACAACACATGGAGCGCAAGGACCTGTACACAAGAATTATGAGTAAAAGCCTTGCCGAGTACAACAGAGATGATGCATCTGTTCCCAAACAACCCAAGAGTGCACATGACAAAGTGCTTGAGAGGTGGCGGAAAGGAAGTGACAGTAAGTGAGCATAACAAGAAGTCTCAAGGAACTTTTTAAAATTTCCGACAAAGGCATGAAAGAGCTTGGCGATAAGGATGTAATTGATTTTGATGATGGCGAAAAACTCTACAAGGAAGATATCATAGCCTTTGTTAATGAGGAGCTTGAGAGAAGAAGGGCAGAGAAGCTTCCTTTGGAGAACCAGTGGAACCTTAACGCAAACTTCTTAGCCGGCAATCAGTACTGTGAGATTAATCCTTACAGAGGAGAAATTGAACAGTTAGAACCTGTATTCGATTGGCTTGAGAGAGGTACATTTAACCAGATTTCGCCGCTTGTTGAAACAAGAATTGCAAACCTTAAGAAAATCAACTACATGATGAAGGTTAATCCCAGAACCAACGAGTTGGAGGATTATGCCAAGGCGGATGTATCCACGACCATATTGCAGTACATACAGAAGGTAAGCGATTTTGAGAAGCAAAAGAACACCATGATACTGTGGAATGAGTTATGCGGAAGCTGCTACTGGATAGCCTGGTGGGATGCTACTGCAGGCGAATATGTGGGAAGTGTTGAAGAAATCGAAATTTCTGAGGATGGGATAGAAAATAAGACCGAGAGAGCGTACTACGAGGGCGATGTTAAGTACGGTCTTGTTACTCCGTATGAAGTATTCCCGGAGAGCATATTCCGGCAGGGGGTAGAAGGACAAAACTCTATCATATTGGAGCAGGTCAAGACTGTCGAAGAGATATACAATCTATATGGTATAGATGTAGAGGGTCAGGAAGTTGAGACATTCCAATTGACACCCGTAGTGTCCGGGGGAGGATATGGGTATGAGTCTACCAAGTTAGGTTTGTACAAAACTACTGTCAAGGGCGCTGAAAAGGTTATTACATATTTCGAAAAGCCGGGACGAAAAAGACCTCATGGCAGGATGATTATACTAATCGGCGATGAGATTGTATACTACGGCGACCTGCCCTATGATGAAATACCTATTGTGCAATGTCTGTGCAGAGAGGTAGCTGGACAATTCTTCGGTAAATCTGCCATTGAGGACCTTATACCCAGACAGGTGGCATATAACGGTTGTCTTAATAGAATCCATGAGTACATTAAAACTGTCGCTATAGGGAGGTACATAGCCGAGGACGGCTCCATAGACATAGATGAGTATGAGGAGAACGGCGTAGCTCCCGGAGGAATACTTACATATCGTCAGGGGACAACACCACCTGAACCTATGTCAAACGGTCAGTTACCTGCCGAACTAATGGCAGAAAGACATAACCTCAAGACAGACATGGAGTATATTGCCGGTACATCTCAGCTTATGGTAAGCGGAAATGTGCCATCGGGTGTAACCAGCGGTACCGCAATTAACAATCTTATGGAGATTGATAATACAAGACTATCGCTTACAGGTGATTACATACGAAACTCAGTAAGAGACCTATCTAAGCTGCTTCTTAAGATTGCCAAGCGGTATGCAACATGTGAGCGTGTTCTCGATTGCGCAGGGCTTAACAGTATAGGTCATGCAATAGTGTGGTGTGGCGAAGATATTAACTCATACGATGTGGAATTCACCACGGAAAATGAGCTTCTTATGAGCGAGGATATGCAGCGAGAAAATTTCTTCAATGCATATAACATGGGCTTTTATACCGATGAAAACGGTAATGTACCTCAGAGAGTAAAGCAAATGGGGCTTGAATATATGAAGCTTGGCAAGTACACGGAGCTAATGAACATTAATCAGCTCCAGATGCAGGCGGCGCAGAGGGAAAACACCTTCTTTGAAAAGGGTGTAATTCCAAAAGCAAGCAATCTTGATGATCACGACATACACATTGAGGAGCACATGAGATATGTGTTGCAGATGCGGTTCCAGGTGCTTCGGCAGAGAAAGCCGGAGTATGCTGTGGCATTAGAGAGGCATATCGAAGAGCACAGGGTTGCAAAGGCACAGAAGGAAGCGGAAGAAATGCAGAATTCAATGCAAATTCGTAAGTGATTGAGAATTTGATGTAATACGGAAGGGAGACTAACTATGAACGATTTATATGAAGCCAGAACATTGGCAGAGGAGATGTTCAATGACGAGGGAGTACAGAGTACCCCGGCAGAGGAGCCGACAACAGTCGCAGAAGAGACGGCGCCTGCAGAGACTACAGAGTCTGCGACAGAGAATACGGAGCCTACGGTACTTGAAAGCGTGCCTGCACAGATGGCGGAAGAAGCCATAACTTCTGCAGAAATTGCAGTACAGACTGCACAGCAGAAGGATGACGAGCTATCGCAGGTGACAAGGCAGCTTGCCGAAATATCACGACAGAACGAGGAATTAAAGAGCACCATCGAACAGATGTCACAGGTGCAAGAGGAAGCTATTGCAGAGCAGATACTTGAGCCTCCGGTATTCGACGCAGAGAAAATTCTCTATGGGGATGCACAAAGCCAGGCAAAGGCGTTGACTGAATATCAAAATAAGCTCAACGAATATAACAAGGCAATGATTCGCAAGGATATGGAAGCAGAGTTTGCTCCCATAATGGAATTTGCACGGCAGGGCATGGAGGCCAGAGACAAGGCTGATGCTCTAAAAGCAATAAAAGAATCTGTGCCGGAAATGAGTGACATTGACAGCAAGGTAGGGCTATTGGACACAATAATAGAACAGAACCCGTTCCTTTCCGGCTCGGACAAGCCAATGGAAGAAAAGTACATAATGGCATATATGCTCGCAAGAGGTGTGGACGCGGTTAACAATCCGCCCGCAGTACCTGAGCCTCCCAAGGAGCCTACGGCACAGGAACTTATGGAATATGCAAGAAACAACAAGGAATTTGCCGAAATGCTTGCTATGGAAAAGATAGCGGCAGTACAAAGCGGTCAGCAAGTGCCTCCGTTATCTGCCAGCAGCGGGGCGGTTAACGCAGCACCTACAATACAAAATGAACCAAAAAATCTTGAAGAAGCTACGGAGCTATTTAAGAACATGCTCCGTGCCTAAAAAACGAAGGGAGATATGATTTATGGTACAGAATTTAAAAACATTGGAAAATGCGCTGAGAGTCGCATATTTACCTGCGCTCAAAAATCAGCTCGGTATAGAGCCTGCTGCGATTTTGGGTAAGATTGAGCAGACACAGCTCCAGGGTCACTATGTAGAGACCACAGCGCCTATCGGTCTATCCGGTGGTTTCGGTTACGGTGCAGAAGGTAGTGCTACACCTGTTTCCGGAGCACAGAGATACGAGAAGTTCAAAACCGCATCAAGAGACCTCTATGTTAACATTGAGATTTCTGAAAAGGCTCTTAGACTCGGTACAACCGCAAAGGGCGCTCTTGTCAATGCTCTTGACGCAGAAGTTAAGGCGGGTTATGCAACTGCAAAGTGGAATGTGGGTCGTTCTATCTATGGTAACGGTACAGGTAAACTTACCACTTGTGCGGCTGCCAATAACACAGATATTGTGTCTGTAACCGACACTAAATTCCTCAAGGAAGGTCTCATAGTAGATTTTTATGCAAAAGATGCAAAGGCTGAAGATACTCCTACCAAGGCAACGGTAAGAATTAAGGCTGTAGACCGCGTAGGAAAGAAGATTAAGCTTTACGAGCCTGTTACTGTAGGCGAGGGCTTTATCACCGTACAGAACTCCTATGACAGGGAGATTACCGGTATCGGTACAATCTTTGACGATAACATCACACATATTTACGGCTTATCCAAGGCGGACAACCCCTTCCTTAAGCCATCTGTGTACGATGCAGGCGGCGACATCCACGATGGTATTATTACGGAAGCTCTCCGCGCATCCGACAACTATCACGGCGGTGCGGTAGATACACTGGTATTTGGCGACAAGGCTTATGACACTTATGTTGCATATCTCAGAACCAACAATATCAGAGTAGAGACCAAGACCCTTAAGGGCGGTTTCAAAGCTATAAGCTACGACTTTGGTAACAGAGAAATTGATGTTATCAATGAGAGCTTTGTTCCCGAAAACGAAATCTGGGGTGTTGACTGCAAGTCTCTTGAGCTCCAGACATCCGGATGGGATTTTGCGAGAGACAGAGAGGGTGCTACTTTTAATCTTGTACCCGGTACAAGCAACCACAGAGCACTTCTTGCTAATTACGGTGACCTCGTATGCAAGAATCCCGGTGCTTGCATTAGAATTTACAATGTAGCTCCTACTGAGTAAATTCATACTAATTTGTTCAAAAAGGGTAATCACTTCATGTAATGTTTGCGCAAATGAATAAAAGAGAGACATTTACAAGTGATTGCCCTTTTTTGAAAAATGTGCCGTCGGCACTTGCTGATTTATTGTTCAATAAGGAGTTGGTTTAATTGGACTATAAAAAGATATATGAAAAGGTTAATTTTGTAACCAAGATAACAGAAAGAGCCTTTTTAAATTACATAGACGACAGTATAACGGAGCTTGAAGCGGTATACGGAAAGTTTCTGTATGAGGAAGGTACACAGTACAGAACACCCCATGCTTTGAGCGACTCTCTGCCTGTGCGTAAGCTATATCATGGTGTTCTTGCTGATAATGTGCTGTTTCTTGCCGGAGCAGGAGAGCACTACAAGAGTGAGGCATTGCGGAAGGCACGCCTTGCTTACAACAAATACTGGCACGACGATGCAAAAGGCAAAAGAATAAAAAGGGCAGGGTGGTAGATGTGTTTGACTCGGAAATAAGTGCAAAAACATTCATTGAAAATATACGGAGCGAGGTTGATGTAGCGCTGCCTATATCCGATGAGACTTATCTTGCCTGGATTAATGCAGTGGAGCAATTTATATATGGCTCTATAGTTAAAGAGGAAGGAATATATACATTTGCAGGTGATGTACTTGACCTGCCGATTTCTGTAAATACTGATGAAGAAGCAAGAGTAGAAGAGCAAGATATAACTGCTGTATATGCAGTTTTGAGTCCTGTACGCCGGGTGCAGCTTATGCATGTATCCGCTGCAAATTCGGTTACATTCGAGGATGTGTACTATGTGTTGCATGGTTCATTGTACACGAGGGCGTCATTTCCGCATGACAGTACGGATATTGTATACTGTCGAAAGCCTGTAGTAAAAACCAAAGCTAATTATGCCGATGAGACGATTAAGCTGCCTGTTGAGTTTATGGAGCTTATATCCTCCAAGATAAGAGGAGAGGCATACAAGCTTGCAAACGAAGATTCTATCGCTGCCAAATGGCTCAATGATTACAATGCTCATCTGCAGGACTTTGTGGCCTGGTGTGCTTCCAAAACTGCAGATATCGGGATGTGAGGTGTCATATGGCAAAGAAAAAGAAAGAACAGCAGAGGTTTTTCGGGCAGATGCCTATTCCCAACAGCCGCAAACGATATAGAACGGTAAAGTCTACATGGGAAGGTCTTAACCGCAGACTTACTACTGACAGCGGAGGATTGTCGGACATGGCAGGTATGAGCACGAAAGAATATCCGCATCTCGTACCGTCCAAGGTTTTAAAAGAACACAAAAAAATAAAGTGGCCGCCATATATAAGCGAGGAAGAGAATTATCGAGAAGCGCTTGGTATATTTGGTTTTGACGATTTCCTTGTTGTTATATATAAATCTTCGGATAAAATCATGCTTGATTATATTGACGGAGATGGAAATATATATAGCGGAGTTATAAAACAGGATGTCGATGATGACAGCAGGCAAAGATGTGTTGTACAGTTTAATGTGCTTGATGATATTCTTGACCCTGTGGGAAGCGGTGTTACAAAGAAGCTTATTATCTTACCCGATAAAAAAACCATTGACTTCAAAATAAACGAAGAAAGCCTTAACGAAGATGATGAATTGGTAATAGCGGACTTGGTTGTCAATACCATCACTTTTGAAAACACAGATGATGAATTAAGTGACCCTGAATACCTTAAAACTATTGAAAAAGCAAACAGACAGCATATATATCAAAACAAAGAAACGGGTATTTGCTACGAATGGTATAGAGATACAGAGGCAGATATAGCTCAATGGCAAGTCTGCGAGGTTCCTTTATTTCCTGATTTGGATTTTGCTACAGTAAGCCACGGAAGGTTGTTTGGTGTTGGCAGGGGCAGGATATATGCAAGTGGCTTCAATGATTATTCTAACTGGACTTTTGATACTGCAGATGAATACAACGATAGTAACGCATGGTGTTCAAGTGCACAGGCAAATACCAAGGATGATGGTGATTTTACAGGAATAACTTCATACCAAGGTCATGTTCTTGCACTCACAAAAGATGTTGCATATGAAATATACAACACAAAAAATCCTTTTAGAGTGCTCGACATATATGGTGACGGCACAATAGACAACAGAACCATCCAAGAAGTAGGCGGTATTCTGTTTTTCGTATCAAAGGGATCAGTACATGCATACAATACATCATCTCTTAAGGATATAAGCTACGACCTCGGTATAGATGTATTTATGGAGGAAGACGAGAGAGACGATGTAATCGTTAGCGGAACAGACGGCAGAAATTATTATCTGTGGATTTCGAGATGGGACAACATGGAAAGAATCGACAGAGAAACAATATATGTATACGATACGTTCTGCGGTCAATGGTCGGTGCTTGTTGATAATAGCCAAGATGGTATAAAAGCACATCCTGTAGGCATTGCAACAAATAAAAACGGCGTGTTTTTCCTTCGCAGCGTTTATGACGAAGATGCTATCGAACACGGAAGTTTATTGACACTTGGTGATGTGACAAAATCAGATACATGGTATTTTGAAACCGACCTTATGACAAATAAGGAATACGATATAAAGCATCTCAAAAAAGTCCAGCTTCGTACATACATAGATGATGGTGCAAAATATACAATAAAGGCTATTTTATCGGACGGAACTATGCAAAAGGTATTTGATTCCGAAAACAGAAGCGGCGATATTGTAGCTCGGTTTGTGCTAAGAAAAACGGCAGCATATGGTATTAAGCTCAGGTTTGAGGGTTGCGGATATGTACGTTTCCATAATCTGGAGTTAATCTATGAGGACGGAGGCGAGATAAATGTCACTACATAATCAAAAAAATATTGAAGATATGAATTTTGATGAGCTTCGGCAAACAGTATCGGATATGCGTGCAGAGCTTACCAAGTACAAAAAACTTCTTGATTTGTATCTTGAAGATGCAGAAAACTCCGCTTTGGGAAAAACATTGAAATTGGAAAACGGCAAGCTCAAGACGCAGATTAAGGCTATTGCAGGAGAGATTGCGACAAAAGTTTCCAATGGAGATATGGAGTCTGCCATAACGCAAAACGCATCAGAAATATTGACAGAGGTGGCAAATATAGAGAAAACACTTAAAAGCGAAATTGCCATTAATGAAAATAAAATACGAACATATGTAGCAAAGACTTCGGATTTGAGTGGTGCAATAGAGGTAACATCAACATCAAAATTCCGAAATACAGAAAAAATATATGTTATAAGAAAGTACGATGACGACGATACAACCATTACATCGGAAACATATTATTACTATAATAGCATTTCTGAAGACTGGGAGCAGTTGAGCGACGGAGGTTGCATTTACTCAGTATTTGAGCAAACTACTGATGGTTTTAAAATGAGAGGAAATGTAAAAATAAGTGGTGACCTTATTACAGAGGGAAGTATATTTGGAATAACGGTAGGAACAAATCCAAATCAATTTGGCGATGGAGTGAGGTTAAATAGCGAAACACAACGACTGGAACTCGTTCTGGGTGGTGCAGTTGTTGGCGTATGGGCGGTTACGCTTCCGCCCGGCGGTAGCCGCATTCGTCCGGTTGGTGGGGCCATTCTGGATATATCAGATGTAACTGCAACCGGTGAATGGAATTTTGATGATGCCACCATAAATGGTTTAAAAGTTAAGTTTGGATAAGAGGTGTAAACATGGCAATCTCTATACAGTCGAGACGCAGTGAACACAGTATTACAGTTTGGCTTACAGGATTACATGAAACTTATAAATACGATGACAGGGTTTTGGAGTTCTTCATCAGAGAAGAAGGAACATCTCAATACGAGTCAGACGATGTTTTATATGAGATTCCTGGAATGATAGGTGAAACAGGAGAACATAAATTTGATTCTTTGAATTCAAGCACAAGATATGAGATTAAGGTAGTAATAAGCTGGATAGGTGGCAGATGCCAGGATCAGACATACACAAAAACAATTTCGACTACAGACCCCAATCCGATAATTGAGTATTTTGATTGTTTTGGAGAAGTACCGCTTGAAGATGGAAAACTAAGAGCTTGGTGTCGCTTTGGAGCTACAAACATTTCTGAAGGCAAGACAGAGTATGCTATTTATGCAAGGCAGACAGGAACTGAGTATTGGTGGATAAAAGAAGGAGACAATTTGTATAAATCGTCAATTAAGGAAGAAGGAGACAGTGTAAAAGGAAGTTTTACAGTTGCGTTGTATAACGAAAAAGATGTTCCTTCGAAAAGCTATGATTTTCGTCTTGTAATAACCGCAGGTAGTCGAGTGAAAGAAGAAATTGTTACTGGTGTAGTTGTGTACTTCCAGCCGATAGAAAAAATAACAGTCGAGCAAAATCCAAATATGAGTAGCGATGGAGAGTATGTCGTTAATATAGATGCATATTTAAAGCAAGATTGTGTTGCAAGCTTTAATTGCACTGTGATTAATGTAGATACTGACACTTGGTATGTGCAAAACATATTATATCAGGGTGAACTCAGAAATGCCAATGAGCCTCTTATTATGTTTAGTGAATACCTACCACCCGGCGAGTATTATGTGACTGTCAATATACGGGTATATGAAACAGAAGAAGATTATATCGAAGATGAACATAGCTGGATTTATATTGCTGATAAAAGTATGGAGTTTACTGTAGAGGAGTACGAGCTCCCGGTAAATTACTGGCAGTGGACAACCAAAATAAGCAAGTCAAGTATAATACCATATTCTAACAAAGTTTTTTATCCCGTAACGGCTACAGAATGGAAAAATTTTATCTCGCGCATACAAGAACTCAAGGCATATATGTATGATATGGACTTGTCTCAAGAAGCGAAAAGTAAGCTTGAAGATATCCCCACAGTTTTTAATACAGTAAATGAAAACAGCGATTTTACAGTTGAATTGTATAATGAAGTTGCAAGAGCGTTACAATGTTTGAGTTATTCTACATATTGGAAATACGATATAGGCGAAATTGACGAAAACACTTATTTGTCCGCGAACATTTTCACAAATTTGAGAGACCAATTTAATTTTATTATTGATAATATAATGGGAGGTGCTTAAGATGTCACACGAACATAATATCGTTGATAACGGAAATGCATTTATAATTGACGCTGTCACAAGAACGATTTCTAAACCGAAGGATATACCAAAGGTGGTGCAGGGCGACCATAATTGTGAGCGCATACGCTTTGAACTCAATGCCCTTGAAATTGAGGGGCATGATATGTCTAAGTCCGACAGATGCGAAATCCATTTTACGAACTTTAATCCGGAAACAGACGAAAAAAATGAGGGAGTATATGTTGTAGATGATTTGATGCAGGGTGATGGGAAAGTTGCTTTTTCATGGCGCATAGAAGAAGATACCACTCAGCTTTGGGGGGCTTTGGGTTTTTCAATTAAATTCCTGTGTTTTGCAGAAGATGGTACAAAAACTTTTGAATGGAATTCTCTCTCGTCCGGAGGCATACCTGTATTCCCGGGTAAGGATAATATGAAGATTGTCATGGAGAAATACCCGGACATAATTGAAACATTAAACAAGATGGTTAACGCGTGCTATGATAGTGTTGAAAAATCTGCTGAAAATGTAGATAAGGCATTGTATTATGGAAGGAACGATGTTATCCCTTCTCCAAAAGAATGGTTTACATTTACTCTTAATGCAGACGTCACAGGATATAGTGTAAAAGCAAACTTTGATAGTGCGGACACAGAGAAAACAGAAATTGTATTACCTTATGAATATGAGGGTCTTCCTGTTGTTACGGTTTCCGAAAGCGGATTTGCGGGTAAAGAAAACATAACAAGTATTGTAATACCAAACACGGTAACAAGTGTCAAAGCAAAAGCATTTCAAGGGTGTATAAGCCTTAACAAAGTGGTACTTCCAAAAAATATTAAAGTGTTGTCTGATTCCTTGTTTGAAGACTGTACAAGTCTTGTCCATATTAATATTCCTGACACTGTAAAAGAAATACAATGCGATGTGTTTAGACAAGCGGGTATCGAATATATAGATTTGCCATACGGCATTGAGTATATTGGCGAGGCGCTATTCTATAAAAGTAGCATACGCAGCGTAAGAATTCCCAATAGTGTAACAGAGATAAGGGATTCTGCATTTGATGGATGCATTAACCTTGAAATTGTAGAAATCCCAGATAGTGTAACGCTTATTGGAATCCGCGCATTTCATGGATGTCTCAGCCTGCGAAGCGTAGTGATTGGAAGCGGGGTAACTGAAATCCACAAAGGGGCATTTTTAGTTTGTGATTGTTTGAAAAGAGTTGTCATGCCCTCATCTGTGGTAAATATTGCAGAGGATGCAATTTGGCATAAGGATTACAATTGTAATCCAGATGTTATTTTATATGTAGAGCAAGGTTCATATGCTGAAGAATATGCCAAGCAATATGGAATGAAGTATGTGTACAGTGACATAGGCAAAGAGGCTATGTCAGAAAAGATAGCCGAGAGTCTTGAAGATGGTGGTAGTGTCAATGAGTTTCTGAAAAATAATCAACACGACTGGAATCAAAATGACGAGACACAAATTGGTCATATTAAAAATAGACCATTTTACACAACTGATACAATTACAGTTTTGAACATACCCAATGTTACTGATGTTGTAGGCGTTAAGCAACCATATGAAAATGGTGGTCTTCAAATAGGCGACAGAGTAGTATGTATGTTTGACGAATATGACGAATCGTGTCTTTATGATGATCGTATGTTTGAAATAACAGAGTTTCCAAAAACAATAACAACCGGTTATGGTAAATATACACTATATTCTGATGGGTGCACCATTGAAAGTGTTACGGAGTATTTAGAAGAAGGCAAACCTTTTCAAATAGTAAATCCAAGTCACGACGTCAAAGTTGACCCTAGATATGTGCCCGACATGCATTATGCCGTAGAGTGGGAAGAGGTTATTAATGAGACCTTCACTATTACACCCGACGGATATGACGAGGAATGGGGAGGATATTGTTCGGATGAAAAACTACTTGGTTTGATAGCTGGAAATGTGTATGAGGTTACGGCTAATATATACGAGAATTCTGAAGTGACTGCTTCTGAGGTATTCACGGTAACTACGAGAGAAGGTGCAGGAAATGTAAACTTCTATACGAATCGAACCGCTAATTTCCCCATTACTTTCGAGTGCAGGGATTGCGTTATATACAATCTTGAACATGGTAGCACAGGAGAGATTGGCGCTAATGACCCATACGAGATATTCGGTGCTTATTGTGAAATTTTCTCTGATGAAATCGAGGATAACTGCCCCAATTTTGAGAAAATAGAAATCACCGTAACTGGCAAAGGTAAGCATCCCGTCCTAAAACCATTGCCGAAATACATATTACCCGAAGACATGCAAAACAACTACTTACAAAATGATGTGACGAAAGCAGATTACATCAAGAATAGACCATTTTACACAGATGTAGAAATACTGGCACAGCAGGAAATAGTCACATCGGGTAATCCTCTTGCTTGTAGTGTCGGTTTCAATGAAGGGACAGAAGTTCATGACGGCGATACGATATCTGTTGAAATATACAACAATGGGTTGGTCGCAGAAACAAAAATTGAAATCAGCTCAGATAGCCCTTATCTTTACGGCGAAGTAATGTCTGTTGCTTTTGGACCGTTAACCATGGATGCAACTGAACTGACTTGCTCTGCAGGGCGCCCATCCAATGTTGGCGCAGTGGCAAAGTTTGCTTTGGATACAAGTAATGGAAGAGAAATGTTAGGAAAGACAGTGCAGATTTTAAATCCCTCACCCAATGCGGGCGAAGTAAAATCTGTAAGTGCAACTATCTGCGGTGTGGCTCCGGATGACTTTATGGTTTATTTTGACCCTGCATCAATGCCGGAAGAGATGCCTTTTGATGTTAATAATGTTGATTCATCAAAAGGCGAATCAATGCTTGTCACAATAGATAGCAAGTATGGCGTAAATGGTTTTGCTATAAACAAAATTACACCTAACGGAGTAACAGTTTTAGCAGATTCCGATTATTCGGGTGCAACAATAAAAGTATCTAAAGAGATAGTAGAAAAGCTTGACGAAAAGTTTATCCCCGACACCATCGCAAGAACAGCGGATCTAAATGCAGCCTCAGCGATACTTGCAAATGATGTTTTGACAATAAAATCCACATTGTTGTCAGCGACAATATCAAATGATGTATTAATAATAAAAAAACAAGGAGTGTGATAATTATGGATTACATGGAAAGTTTGGATGTATTTGGCTTGCAAGCAAGACAAAGACCTTGTTTAAAAGGTAATGGCGAGCCGACTACATCAACAAAAGGAACAGTCGGAGAATTGTATATGGATACGACCACGGGATTAATTTACAAGTGTATTGGCGAAAGCAAAGGTGTATACACTTGGCAGACTGTCGGCATGTCTGAGGAAGAAAAGGCTGAACTGCTTGCGAAGATAAAAAACCCCGACTACAACCAAAACGACCCAACACAACCTGATTATATTAAGGGAAGACCGTTTTATGAGTATGAAGAAGTAATAACTGATATGGATATTACGGATGACGAGAGCGGTTGGTTTATTCCTTGTTCGGGTATAAATGAGCTTACAAAAGGTGATGAATTCGTAATCGAAATAACTCCTTCAGACACGGGAGAAACAGTCTCACAGAAAATTGTTGTGGAAAGTGTGGACGAATATGGTAGACCAAATGTGTTCAGTAGCAATGTTGTTGGTGAGTATTTTATAGACTGGGTTGAGGTAGCGGTAAATGGAACTGTTTCAGTCTTCACTAACGGTTATGCAATAGTGGGGCATGTAAGAATCTCCAAACCGACAATAGTACCCATGGACGAAAAATTCTTGCCTGAGAGTGTTGTAAAAAAAGAATATCCATTTATAGAAAAGGCACTTACTGTATATGATGGAGATAGAATACGGCTCGATATAACCTACTCTACAGATTGTCCTGACTTAGCATTTGCTATAGGCGACACTTTTAGAGTTGAAGCAATGTGCGGAGCAACGGGAGTGTCAGAGTCCAGAGAATTCACTGTAGATTCATCGTATGTCGGTGGTTTTCCTGAGTTTGAAGCAGAATTTAATTGTGGTATGTATGTAGGTGGTAGCGGGGATTATTTTGTAGCATTTGCTATGGGCGCAAGTTTAGAGGATGCCTACAGAGTTAGGGTTACTAATCTGTCATGGCGGTTGGGGGAAAATAATCTACCTCTAAGCACGATAACAACAAGCAACATCGGTGAGTATACGGTTCCACATATTAAGAGTGACGGCACATTCGTTATAGAAAACCTTGATACAGGAGTTTATGTGTTAGAAGGTGATTTTGTAACATCTACAGGTATTCTTGCGTTTAGTAATTATATGCCAGTCCTTTGTCACGTATTAAGTGGTGAAAACACCGTATCTCTGTTCTATCAGGACACGGCTTATAGTATTTACCAAATCAGCGTTACAAATGGCACGATTGACAGTTATGAATGTATAAACCTTTTTGGTGTGCTTAACAGCGAGAGTATATCACATGTTATACCTGATGATGATTCTCATGACAATCGAGTTGTTTCTGCACTGGCTGTAAAAAATTATATTAGATATGGTGGTATTCCATCTATGCGAATGAAAGGCGAAGACGGGAAACTTTATAATGTAACAATAGGAAGTGACGGAAACTTGAAAGCTACACCATGGAGCTAAATTATAAATAAAGGAGTGTATTAAAAATGGGATTCAAAACAACAAACTATGAAGCAAAGGCTTATGGGATAACAATTCCCGAAGCTTACGCAAGAATAACAAAGATTAATGTGGATGTAGATGGCGTGGCTAATGCAATGTTCGAAATTCAGCAGAGCAGAGAGGATGTCGGAACAAAAAAGACTCTTGCCCTTGTTCCTTTCAGTTGCGACATTGACAAGGAACAGCCTCTGCATAAGCAAATTTATGAAAAAGCAAAAGAGGGTTATTTCAAAGAGTGGGAAGATGATATTGTGGAGGTGGCAGGAGATGCTGGTATCTGACCTTATTTCCAAAATAATTCTTATAGGCTCGCTCATAACGGCTCTTAGCGTGATTATAGGGGTTTTCACAGTAGCAATGAACTTTGTACTCAAGCCAATAAAAAGGGACTTGCGGAAAAATGATGTAAGACAATGCAGAATATTTCTTGTAGGCTTTCTCTGTGATGTGGAGCAGGGAGTAGACAAAGACGAGGTGCAGTGGAAACTTGCACACGAAATATACGACCATTACGAAAAAGACCTCAAGGAAAACTCGTATGTGCATGATAAATGGGACCGTGTTGTAGGACACGGAAATAATTAAATTACGGAGGTAATACATATGGACAAGCTTATTTGTGCTACTATCATTCTTCTT